>CAWDOW010000010.1:0-368820 GCA_963804015.1 uncultured Pseudomonadota bacterium | reverse complement strand
AAAGAAACCAGCATGCGCTCAGTGCCAGCCGAGAACGAACAGGTACGGGCTACCGGCCTCTGCTAAGTGTTGCCAAGGTAGGTTTTTTGTCGCTTAGGGTTTTGGGGTTAGGGTTGGTGTTGGGGTTGGGGTTAGGTCTAACTCCCACTGCATGCATGTTAAGACAGGGTTTTGCGGTTTAATGCTTTGTGGGCAGTGTTTTCCAAGAGCTGTGGTTAGGATTAGGCTATCGCCCTCTGCTGAGCTTGGACAAGGTAGGGTTCTGTGGCGTAGAGTTTTGTGGTGAGAGTTTTGTGGTTAGGGTTCGTGTAGGCTGCAGCCTGCTGCTGAGCGTCGCCAGGTTAAGGTTTTGTCACTAGATTTTGGGGCCTAGGCATGGGCCACCGCCCGCTGCGTCGCCACAGGCAGGATTGGGTTGTTTTGGCTCAAGAGTTTGTGATTAGGAATTGGCTACCGCCCGTCGCCAAGCTAGGGCTCCGGTTTCTGGCTCAAGGTTTTGCAAATCAGTCAACTCGGAGCGCGTGTGTGAACTCCAACTTCATGCTGTGGGGTGTGGGGGGGGGGGGGGGGGGGGGGAGCTTAAAATCGAGGATTTGGATTTTTTGGCATGTTGAAAGTTTGAAAAGCTGTGCATGGTTCAGGTGGGGTTTTGCAGCTTAGGGTTTGCGTTTAGGGCTAGGTCAGGCTACCGCCACTTATAGCCTAGAAGGGCCACTATTGTGTGGCGTTAAGTGAATCGGTATTATCCACGGTCAGATGCATGCAACGGATAGCTATGGCGGGGTTTGTCTAGGCTTTTGGGTTTGGCTAGGCTTTCTCTGGCTCAAGTTTATGCAAATCGGTGTACCCGGATTTACGCGTGTCGGTGGACTTGAAATTGATGCTGTGCGGGGTCGGGTGGCAGAGCTTGAAATCGAGGATTTGAATTTTTGGCGTTTTGAAACTTTGAAGATTTGAAAAGCTGTGCGGGGTGGCAGAGCTTGAAATTCCTAATTTTTGGCATTTGGAAACTTTGGAAATTTGAAAAGCTGTGCGGGGTGGCAGAGCTTTGGCGATGACCTGGACATTGAAGACCTGGGGATCACCACGCTGGACAAGGACCAGCTGGGCCCTGTGGCCATCCAGGCGCCAGCCTTCCCAGAGTTCCTGAAGGACCACCTCAAGGTGAGAAAATTGGACCGCTAGGACCGATTGTTCACCCTTGGTAGCACTAGTTGCTTCACTCGGGGGCTCAAAACTGGTTTACGAATGTCCCCAGAGTTTCTGAAGGACCACCCGAAGGCGAGAAAGTGGACTGTTAGCTCAGGTAGCTCACCCTTAGTACTTAGTGCTTTACTCACCAGTATCAGGGCCGTTGTCCCCATCTGAAAGGGGGATGCGTTTACAGATTGGAAAACTTTAGAACAGACAGGGGTGGCAACGAGGGTGTTGTTGCAAATAATTCCAGGCGCTTCGTGCTGTGCTTGGGGTGAAAAATTAAGTTGACAATGTTCCCTGAGTTCCCGAGCGACGACCCAATGAGGCGAGCAACATGAGACCGTAAGAGATCATGTTTCCAGAGAGATCTCCCCAATACTGTTGCTTGAACCGGCAAAAGTTGTTATTTGCAACCCTGCATTCGATCTCCGGGGAAGTTCTTGAAAATTCAATTGGGAAGATACCTCGTTGGGGGAGAGGGGCGCAGGTAGAGAGGTGAAAAATTGAGGCAGTGGTTGTGGGTGGGGAAATTGTGCGTGTTCAAAGAAGATCGGCTGTGTGCCTGCTGGCTGGCTGAGAGGCCTGAGGTATATCCATGCCGCAGCGAGATAAGTTGCGATTCTGCAAAATTTCTCCTTTTCCAGAGACGCGTGGACTGAAATCCCGACAGCTACCGTTCCCCCCCCCCCCCTTCAGGACCTTTGTCTGAATGAACTATAAAGCTCTCAGCGCCCTTTCGGGGCTGTGTTGTCTCATGGATCCAGTTTCAAGTCCATGTACAACTCATAGTTAGCTGGAGTTTTAGCCTGCTGTCCTTGAATGTATTCAGTTTCCACAAGAAGAGGCTGTACGGGCTCATTGCTGCACCGGTCTGCGCACTTAGTACGTTGCTGGTTTGAGGCCCGTGAGGGAGTTGATTCTGTGGCTAGAGCATAAAGAGCCTTTTTTTGAATGCTCGCGCTATCTAAGGCCCCAGTTACACAACCATCTAGCAGGGCAAACATGTTCTGTGCGAAAGTTCTAGGCCCTTGTCTCAACGGGAAACGCAATACTTCATTCAGCGCAGACCATTTTGGCCCCTTGGAGAGGACTGGGGCTCCTGGTGTAGGGTTTAGGCAAGGGATGTATAATAGAAATTTATTATATACCCCTTGGTTTAGGCAAGGAAAGCGCTAACTGTTTCACCGACGAGGAGTGACTAGATCAGTCATGCACTTATCAAATGAAACAAGTCACAAAGAAGCTTGCAACATGGGTCCTACAATGAACTCCGGAAGTGCAATGGTCCCTGCATCGAATCCCGTGCCCAGGACACTCGGCGCGTTGTGACTTTTTTATACCACAACTCTTTACTTTTACATAGCGCCGGAACCCACCCCACCCTTTTTCTGCTCATTCCCTCTCTTCGCCCTGCAGAGGCCGCGCCAGCAGCCAATTTGCAAATTGGTTTCTCCACATTCTGCCTTTTCTGCCTTTTCATCCCTAGGCCTCTAGCCTGCCCACCCGTATGCTTGCGAAAACCGCTCATCGTTAGGATCTAGGACTGAGTCAGTCTGACTGACAATTCTAGAAAACCCCGACACCCATCCCCACGCCATGCCCAAAAGAAAAAGAGCGGCAGCTCAGGGGGACCCTGAGTTAATGGTTTAGGGTTTAGGATTTAGGGTTCAGAAGTATCCGAGTAGAAATACAGGATGAATTAATGCAACAGCCGATCGGGGGCAGCGCTGACTGATCCCGGGCTAAATTGGGTGTTGAGCAGCAACCGGTGCCGATCTGACATTAAGCCCAACTGCCCCGAGCTATAGCAGCCACCATGCGGATTCTAATTTTCCACGGCTACCTGCTGCGCGGCACCGGCAGCAATATCTACAACGCGAACTTGGCGCGGGCGCTGGCCGGATTAGGCCATGAAGTGCACTTGTTCTGCCAGGACCGAACGGCTCCGAAACTTAACGGTGTGACGATCCACACACCCGACATTGGGCGAACTCTTCCCGTGTACGTGGCGGATCAGTACGAGGGCTTTGACGCGCTACCCTTCCCGCAACTGGACAATGCGGCGCTCGAACATTATCTCGACGCCAACGTCGCCGCGATCCGTGCGGCGCCGTCCCCGGACATCGCACTGGCCAATCATCTTGTGATGGGTCCAGTGATCCTCGCACGCGGCCTGGCGGGCCGGGCGCCGTATGCCGTCAAGATCCACGGCAGCGCGCTGGAATACACAGTTCGGCCGCACCCGGAGCGCTTTCTGCCCTACGCGCTGGAGGGGATTCGCGGCGCGTCGGGTGTGCTGGTAGGCTCGCGTCATACGGCCGAAAGCCTGTGGGAGGTGCTGTCCGAGGAACCCGCGCTGCCCGAGCGGACGCGGCTTGGACCGCCGGGAGTGGATTTGAACTCTTTCCACCCTCGTTCGGATGAGGAAGCCACGATAAGCCTCAGCCAGCTCGCCGACAAGCTCGAAGCCGGCGCAACAGCGGCTTGGGGAGGTGACGCTGGTGCCGCAAAGGCATTGCGGCAGCTCGATCCGCGCCGTGATCGTATCGTGAGCTACCTTGGGAAACTGATTGTCTCGAAGGGCGTCGACCTGTTGTTCGCCGCCTGGCCGCTGGTGGTGGCGCGCGTTCCGACAGCGCGGCTGGTGGTGGTCGGGTTTGGAACTTACCGGCAAGCACTAGACCGTTTCGTGGACGCGCTCGGCCGCAGGGACCTAGAGACGCTACGCGATATCGCAGCCCGGGGACGTGAGCTCGAGGGCGGCCCCCCCGGGGAGCTCAAGTATCTGCGTGCCTTCCTTGAGCGCGTGAGCAACGAGTGGCTGACGGCAGCGCCCACGGCCGCTGCACGCATTCACTTCACAGGACGCATTGAGCACGATGACCTGCCCAGCCTGCTGCCGATCTGCGAGGCGCAGGTGATGCCAAGCACGTTTCCCGAGGCATTCGGGATGGTCGCAGTCGAAGCGGCTGCTTGTGGCGCGCTTCCACTGTCAGCCCGGCACTCAGGAATGGCCGAGGTCACTGCCGCGCTGGCACCCGCGCTGCCCGACGATCTGAGGCCGCTCCTCTCGTTCGAGCTCGGGCCTAGAGCCGTAGAAGAAATCGCCGCCAAGCTAATCGCGTGGCTTACCCTCGCTGCCCCCGAGCGTGAGCGAGCAAGGACAGCGCTGGCGAACGAAGCGGCACGCCGCTACAGCTGGGAATCTGTGGCAAAAGGGGTGATCGCGGCGGCCCAAGGCAGGCTCGCCGAGCTACCCCGTCCGGCTACGCCAGCGGTTAAATCTTTTTCGGCGCAGTGACTGCTATTGCTTTGACTCGCGCTCGCCGACCGCCGGCGTTGAGTCAATCCGCCGCAGCGATCATCCCGCATAGCTTCACAGCCGGCCGCCATGCGGGCACTTTCCGGACCTGCGATGCTTGCTATCGGGACGCTAGGGTTAAGAGCGGTACTATGCACGTTCTTGATCATTGCATCTGAATTTGACCCAGGTAGTCGACAATCGACTGTATTCGGCTCCGAATGTCTGCCTCGGGAGGGCATGGGAGGTCGAGAAGCGTATTAAGCGCATCTGGTTTAGGCGCTTTCTTTCGCTTATCAGGCGGGGGCCCGTGCCGACATCCCCAAATTGGCATGTCACTAAGGCGGTGTGATCTGGGGGACTTCCGCCCATCGATCTTCTCATAAACAGCGCTTTTCGAAAACACGCCGTTGTTTCTTTTCGCTACTGTCGTCAAATCAGCGGGTTTTGATTTGAGCGCCTTACTCAGCGGACCTTTTCCTTTTCCATCAACGCCGTGGCAGCCTGCGCAATTCGATAAAAATTCCTCTTTACCATCGGCGCCCCAACCAGAAGCATTCGAACCGATACAAATGCTGGCGATCATCAGGGATTTCGTCACAATTCTTAGCATGGCGTTCTGTCACTCAATCTGAAGCTGCATAGCGGCGCGCCCAATATTCCTACTGACAACCCGAAGCGGATCGTACCGACTCCGGCGATCGAGTCTGTGCTGTCGCAGGCATGGCGCGCTCCTTGTTTAAGGCGCCCCTGACCAGCTTAGCGACGGTCGCGGGGCAGGAGCACGGCCGGTCTATCCCATTGTCGGAAATGGCAACTCGGCAATTTGCTATTTCGCATTGGACGATTGGCTCGGCTCCGCAGCCCAACTGCTCCGCTGTCCGCCATGCTGAATCGGCCGAAGCGTATCATAGGTCGCTTAAATCCTGCGCAGACGAAAAAGAGCCCGGCGTCGGGGCGGCGCAGCCGGGCTCCTTCACGGGGATGTCTCTGGGGAGAGACAACGTGAAAAAAGCATAAGCCCCAGTTCCGTTATTGATTTGTGTCACACAAACTAGGGTCCAGACTCATAAAATCCACCATACGATAGCAGCGACGAGGCAGACTGAGGCGAGGAAGTTTCTCGCCAGCCTGTCGTAGCGAGTGGCGATACGGCGGAAGTCCTTGAGCCGACAGAAGGCGTTCTCGATGCGGTGTCGTTGCTTGTAGGCCTTCTTGTCGAAGCTGAAGGGCTGCTTGCGGTTGGACCTGTTGGGAACGACGGCTTTGGTGCCGCGACGCTTCATCCACTGCCGCAACTCGGCACTGTCGTAAGCCTTGTCGCCGAGAAGCTTCTTGGCCGCCTTGGTGCGACGGATGAGGCGCGAGGCCGGCGGACAATCGTGCGCCTCGCCGCCGGTCAGGAGGATGGAAAGAAGACGGCCCTTAGCATCTGCGATTGCATGGATCTTCGTGTTGCGCCCGCCGCGAGAGCGGCCAACCGCCTGTTTCTGCTCCCCCTTTTTCCGCCCGATGCCGAGCGGTGCGCCTTGACGTGCGTCGAGTCGATCATCTGTGTCTCGGTCGATCGGCCACGAGCCGCAAGCTCGCGAAACAGTCCCTCCCATACGCCGCGCTCGGCCCAGCGTACGAAGCGATTGTAGATAGTGGTGGGAGGACCGTAATCCGGCGGGCAGTCGCACCATCGGCAACCGCTCTTCAGCACGTGCAGGATGCCGCTGATCACGCGGCGGTCATCGACCCGTTCCTTGCCACGCACGTCGGTCGGAAGCAGCGGTGCGATCCGCTGCCACTGGTCGTTGCTCAGCCAAAACAAGTTGCGCCGCATCTTCTCTGCCCTCCTCGACGGCAGAGAATCGACAACCGACTCAGGCAGCAATGCATTTATTGGGTTCGCACCCTAGTTGGCTTCGTTATGTTATTGGTTTTCATGTTTCGAAAAATTCTAGTTGCTGCGACCGCCGCACTCGCATCATGCGCCGCGCGCAAGCGGCCGTGCTGCAATCAATCAAGGCGATTTTTTAGGAGCCGGGCCTAAACAAGGCATATGGAATTCGAAAACCAAAAAATCTAGATGATCGCCTCCGGCGCTGGAGGCCGATAACCTAGTGACGAGTGCCGACGCACCTTCTTCTCACGCTGCCGCCAGCTTTCGATCACGATCTGTGCCTTCTTCAAAGTGTAAAAGATTTCTCCGATGAGAAGTTCGCCGCGCAGCTTTCCGTTGAAGCTCTCGCAATATCTGTTTTCCCACGAGCTACCAGTTTCGATGTAGGCGGTCCCGGCTCCGACGGCCGCGGTCCAATGGTTTCCGGTACAGACAGGTATCCATGCTGGTGGCGGAGGAGGTTTTTGGGGCGGCGGCCGCGGCGGTGGCCGAGCTCGGATATTGAATAGTACGAGCTATACCGACGCATAGTTGCATCCAGCTTGCCGGTCCGGAACCGTCTCTTCCGAGAAAGTATCTGCGGGTGAAGCGGCCGGGAAGTGCGATCTTCTGCCATTTCTCAGTCTGATGCGGTGACTTCAGATCAAATCGCCATTCGAGCTTGGCTCGAAATAGGAGAAAGTCAAATGCTGAAGACCTTGTTGATCTGCGCCGCTTTATCGCTCGTTTTCGTGTCGAGTGCGGCGATGGCGCAATCGGGGCGCGGCGCCTGTGCGGCAGATATCAAAAAGGCCTGCGGCACCATCAAACCTGGAGGCGGCCGCGTTGCCACTTGTCTCAAGGAGCGTGTTGCAGACCTTTCCGACGTGTGCAAAGCAAGGTTGGCCGAGGTCGCCGCGGCTGGAAAATCATGCCGCGCAGACATTGAGAAGCAACAATGCGCTACCAAAGGTGGCATCCAGAAAGTGACTTGCATCCGGGACGCCCTCGCCAAACTCGGAGACGATTGCAAGGCGGCAATTACCGCCGTTGTGACTGGTAAGAAATAAAAACAAAACGGGCTGCCCAGATCGAACGGAGGACGTCTCCCGAAGTGACGTGCGGCGCAAACGCCCTGTGCAATGAGGGGAGGTATGTATATCCGGGATGCAGTTAAACCGATGCACGACATGGGGGGCTATACTCACGGCGTGCATCACGCTGGTCGCTGCGGCGCCCGCCTTCGCGCTCGATAAAGTCTCGCTGCAGCTTAAATGGAAGCACCAGTTTCAATTCGCCGGATATTACGCGGCGCTTGAGAAAGGCTTTTACCGAGACGCTGGGTTCGAAACGGAAATTCGCGAGGGTGGGCCGGACGTAGATTCGGCCAAGGCGATAGCCGCCGGAAAAGCCGATTTCGGGGTGTGCACGGCCAGCGTTCTTCTCGACAGAGCGCAAGGCCGAAATCTAATTGTACTGGGCGTCATTTTCCAGCATTCGGCGGCGACCCTACTCGTGCCGCGGCGCGCCGGCATCGGCGCGGTGTCTGATCTCAAGGGACGCCGCCTGATGGATACGGCTGGCAGCGATGATATTGCCGCGATGCTCAAGCGTGAGGGGGTCGACTATGCCAGTCTGCCGCGCGTGGCGCATACTGGCGATCCGCGCGATCTGGCCGGCGGCAAGGCCGATGCTATGGTTGCGTACACAACGAACGAGCCGTTCGTGCTGAATCAGCTCGGCGTGCCGTACCAAACCTTCACCCCGCGCAGTTATGGGATCGACTTCTACGGCGACAGCCTTTGCACCTCGGCGCAGCATGCGCTTAGAAACTGCCGAGCGCTCGCAGGCGTTCGCGGCGGCCAGCCTGAAGGGCTGGCAATACGCCCTGTCGCACAAGGAAGAGATCGTCGATCTCATCCTGCGAAGCTATTCCCAGGAGAAGAGCCGCGAAGCTCTAATTTTCGAGGCGATCCGCACGGAAGCTTTGGTTCGACCGAACCTTATCCAGCTCGGCCACCAGAACGCGCAGCGTTGGAAGAGTATTGCCGATACCTATCGCGACCTCGGCATGTTGAACGGAGGCAAGCGAGCCTGAAGCCAAAGTGTTTCTTGCAGATGAGCGCGAGATTCCGGACTGGCTGAAATACGCACTTCTGGGGTTGGGTCTGTTGGCAGTCGCGGGGGCCTCAACATGGCTCTGGATTGCGTACCTTGGCCGGCACCTTATCGCCGCGATTGGAACTCCAAAACTGAGCGTCGTGATTTCTTTCTTGTTCATTTGCCTCACTATCCCCGCGCTGATTTTTATTCTGCTTTACAACTACCACACTAACTCCGCTTCCATTGCCGCGACATTGCGCGACAACGTCGTTAGGACAAATCAGGCCAGCATCGAGAACATCGAAAACTTCATCCAGCCGATTGCCGGAGCGCTCCGGCTTCTGGCCGCCGCCGCTGCTACTGATCCAGGTTTCTTTCGTACCGAGCCGAGTCGCGAATTTCTTTATAGGGCTTTGACCGCAGCCCCGCAGATCGACGCCGCCTATGTGAGCTTCGAGGACGGTTACCATCGCGTCGTGACACGAATCGACGACGATCGCAGACGCTCCGATCCGTTGATACCGCCGTCGGCCAACTGGCATTCCAGCTATATCGACGATTTTTCCGCCGGCAAAAATCGTGGCCGGCATCGAACCTTCTTTGACACCTGGCCGCGCTCTGTCGGCCAATACAGTACGCCGTCGGCATTCGATATCAGAACATTAGCCGGCTATGCGGAGGCGAGGGAATCCGGATCCATTGTGATCACAGAGTCCACGATCAATCCGGATACTGGATTCCCGATTATTTCCTTACGGTATCCGATCGAGCGCAACGGCACGTTCATCGGTTGCGCCAGCGCCAATGTCACAATGGATATCCTGTCGCGTTTTCTGTCGCGTTACCGCACCAGCGCGAACAGCATTACAATCATTGCGGATCCCGGCGACGGAAAAATAATCACTCTTTCCGACATGCGAAAAGGCATTCACACGGAAGATGGAAAACAGCAGCTCGCGCGTTTGGATACCATTGCCGATGACAACGTGCGCGAGGCATACCGGCACCGCGTTCGGACCAATGAGGACAACTTTGTTTTTCATTCTCCGCTGACCGCGGCGGAGTGGAGCGCATCGTTCACCCGGTTTCCAAACAGCTTCGGGCAACCGTGGGAAGTGATCAACCTGACGCCGACCCGCGATTTCATTGGAGCCCTCGAGACGGCCAACCGGCAGATGGTCGGCATCATCATCGTGCTCACTCTGATCGAGTTGCTGCTAATTTACTTCGTGTCAGCGCGGCTTGCACGACCGATCGAAACCGTTTCGCGGGAATTGAAATCGGTCGAAAGCATGGCTTTCGACGTGCCCAAACTCAAAAAATCCAATATTGAGGAAATCGCTGGGCTGCAGGCCGCCGCCATATTGCTGCGCACCTCGCTGCAATCATTTTCCTCGTTTGTGCCTCTGGACGTGGTGCGAGAGCTCATCCGTTCAGGGACCCCTCTGTCACTTGGCGTAGAATCGCGCTTTCTGACCGTGTTTTTTTCAGACTTGGAGAATTTCTCAACCAAGGCCCAGCAAATGGCTCCGGACGAGTTGATCAATCAGATGTCCACCTATTTCGAACAGGTTACGAAGGCAATTTCCGATGAGCATGGAACGATCGACAAGTTCATCGGCGATGGCATCATGGCGTTCTGGGGAGCGCCGGCGCCGCGGTCAGATCATGTATTGCGTGCGTGTTCCGGTGCCCTGCGGGCGGCACGACGTATGGAGAAGGTAAATCGGACCTGGAGCGCCGAGGGCCGCCCGGAATTCCGGATGCGGATCGGGTTGAATTGCGCCAACGTGCTCGTGGGCAACGTTGGATCGACCGAGCGGCTCAGTTATACGGTGATGGGCGATGGCGTAAACGTGGCAGCTCGCCTCGAAGACATGAACAAGAGATTCGGGACCACGATCTGCATTAGCGACAGCGTATTTCAAGCCGTCGGGGCGGACATCGTGGTAAGGCCTTTGCAGAGTGTGCGGGTCAAGGGCCGTGATCACGAGTTTATGGTCTACGAACTACTCGGGATCCGAAACAGCGAGGATCCGGAGTTGCAAGCTCGCGGAGAGAGCGAAAATCGAAAAATGCGAAGCGTACCGGAGGTTGAGGGGTCGGAAGTATCTGACAAGGCGCCCCGCTCGCCGACGAGTTGAGTTCAAGTGCAGCGGCCGCGTCGGGTACGGCTCGGAGTGCGTCGCGTCGAAGCGCGACACTTTCCGCTTCGTTCGGTTGAGATCGGGTAAAGGGCTGCAATCATGTGTCCGGCTAGCAAAGTATACGCCGGATCAGAACAATAGCACACGGCGCGACATGCCGCTCAGCTTCGGCTAAAGTAAAGACATCAAAGTCTTGCCCTTTGCAAAAGCGCGGTCGAAAATCCAGCATCCGCCACAAGTTTAACGCGACGGTCGGTGCTTATGTTCAAGGGATATCGAGCGCGGTTCGCGGGAGCGACGCTCATCGTATTGGGTGCCCTTGCTATCTACTTTCCGTTTGCCACTGGCGAATGGTCGCTGGCACTCTTGAGTCTTCCCATTGGGCGCGCTCAGCGTTGCCGAAATGCATGCGGCCTTTGACTCGCCGCGGCGCGCCCAGATTAGTGCGTATTTGCCCGGTGCGCTGGCGCTGGTTGCGGCAACTGTTGTTTTCTTCGCGCCAGCACTGGTGCTGAGCGGATTGCTGATTCTGTTGACCGCAAGTCTCGTTATCGATGGAGGCAGCAAACTATTTGCAGCCTTACGAAATCAGGGAGCGGCACGCGCTCCGTTGTTGATCAATGGCATCATCGACATCGCACTCGCTTTTCTTCTCTGGTTCTTACGACATTTGCTCGGATCGACCGAGGTTGTAGGGGTCGTAATCGGTCTCTTTGTGATTGCGGCCGGCTGGCGCATGCTGATGTTCCCGGAAGAAAGCCCTCGCGAGCGAATGAGCGAACAACCGGAGCGAGCGCACCCGGACCCGAAACTTCGTCTCCCAACCAACCCGGCTCTTACTCGCTTGGGCTCCGACGCAATGCTGCGGTCGGAAGATTTGCGAAGAAACGATGTCCAGTTCGTGTTGACGATGGCGGTCGTATTCTTCGCTATTCATTTTGGCAGAATGCCAACTGCCGACACCTGGCTGGGACTGGTATCACCGGTCGTTGCCACTGCCGGAGATTTTCTCATGACCGTTGCGGTGGCAGCTTTGCTCTTCCTTCCCATGCGTCTTCTTTGGCGGCGCCTCACAAGGCCGATCGAGCGATTGGCATGGTCTCTTCGCATAGCCACTGACGATGGGACCTCGCCGATGAAGCCCGCTGTTGCTTGGTTCATGAATCATTGGCTTGACTGGCGATTCCTTTTTTCCGTTCGGCTGCGGGCTTCGCGTACCTCATTGCTTGCGGCGACTCCTGCTCATTTTGCGCCTGGGTCTGCCGATAACCGCATTCTTTGTGGCGATAAATCCGATCTGGGGCTTTACCTGGTACTTCAACACGGAAAGTTGGGCGAGTGGCATTTACCAGAAGGTTACAGAATTGCGCGTCGACCGCTGGCGCTCCGCGATGACGGATGCGATCGCGCGGACGTATGACGCTGACCTTGACGAACTCGTGCGCATTCGACCTTCCGGTACAGAGCAGCCTGGGGATTTCAGCTTTCTTGTAATCGGAGACCCGGGTGAAGGTGACGCCTCGCAATACTCTCTGATAGCGCGATACTTGGAACTTGGTCGTCGCGACGATATCAAGTTTCTCATCATATCCACCGACGTTGTCTATCCCGCCGGGTCGATGAATGACTACGAAGGACATTTCTATCTGCCACTCAAAGGGTTCTCGAAACCGATCTATGCTATTCCTGGAAATCACGATTGGTTCGACGCACTCGAAGGCTTCAACGCGAATTTTCTCGAGCCAAGAGCCGCTCGATCTGCGATGAGTGCAAGAGTTGAGGTAGATCTTCGCCTCACCAGTACCAACAATAGACGAATTGAAACGCTTATCAGGGAAGCTATCCGGTTACGCGGTCTCTACGGGACGGAAGTTGGAACGCAACGTGCCCCGTTTTTTGAACTGCAGACCGATCGATTTTCGCTGCTCGCAATCGACACCGGGATAATGCGCAGCGTTGACGACCGCCAGTCGGCTTGGCTCGTGCGTGCACTTGAGCGAAGTCGTGGCAAGTTCATCATGGCTATCGTAGGTCACCCGCGATTCGCGGGCGGGGCCGATACAGCTATCGGCGACGAAAACTTTAAGGCTTTGTACGATCAATTGAGTCGCGCCGGCGTAGCCGTGGTCATGGCGGGCGATACCCATGACTTTGAGTACTACAAGGAAGCCGTCGCAGGCGGCCGGGACTTGCACCATTTCGTTAATGGCGGTGGCGGCGCGTATCTCAGCATAGGCACTGCGCTCGATTTTCCGAACCGTCCGGCGGTGGACACCACCGCAAATTACCCAAGCGCTGCCGCGCTACGCAACAAGCTTGCTGCGGAAACGCCGCTTTGGAAGCAGCCATTTCTTTACTGGATCAAGTGGTTCAATGCCTGGCCATTCTCCGTCGAAGCGCTGTCGGGTGTTTTCGATTTCAACCGCGCCCCGTTCTTTCAGAGCTTTATGGAAGTGCGCGTCGAAGCATCGAACAACCGCGTGGTTTATGTATTGCATGGCGTCGATGGACCATTGCGATGGCGGGATTTGGACATTCGAGGTGGCGTCTTGCCGAACGGCGTCGCGAAGGACGACGCAGTTCAATTCACGGTGCCATTGCGACGAGACTAATCGCGACTGCAACCTTTTCGCAAGAACGATTAGCGTTCCCTCATCAATTGTGGCCGCCGCGCCCGCTGGCCATATCGTGGAATTAACGGGCAGTCGATCGGATGCGATCGTCAAAATGTTCTAAGCGACGACGCGACGACAACTGATGTGTTGGCTTGACGAGCTTCAACCATGATCACCGACTTACGGCGACATCTCAATGAATTGTACGAAGGTTCCACCGAAACGCCCGCAACAATGGCGTTCTTATCGCTCACGGAAAGCCTGGGATGTCAGGAAATTGGATACAATGAGACTTCGAATTTGGGGGTCAGGGGTTCGAATCCCTTTCGAAGGGGGCAAGATCCGCTTCGAGATACGTTACGCAGGCGGCAGCGCCGAGCGTATGCAAGCACATGCCGCGAAGCTGATCCGGCTTCGGCCGGACCTCCTCTTCGCGGCGGCCAGTTCGGCCATCGGGGCGCTCAAGATTGCGGCCGCCACGACCACGATCCCCATCGTTTTCACGCAGGTGACCGATCCGTTCGGAGCGGGCTTCGTGACCAGCGTGGCCCGTCCGGGCGGGCATATCACCGGCATCACGCAGCACGAATTTTCGATCAGCTTGTTGCGGTGCCAAGTGACGCGATTGGCACTTAGCGACCAATCCGGCATGTCCGCTTTTGGTGATAATCGGGGGGTGCGCGCCTTGTGCGGCAGGCGCGCTCTGCCCGGTCGAAGGTTCAGAGCGTGGTCGACTACTTCGCCCGCGCTAAGGCCACGGCGGAGGAGCGCCTTGCTCGCCTCAACGCAATGGCGACGCCCTTCGACTATAAAACCAAGCCCTTCGAGAGGTGGCGCTTGCGCCGGAAATTCGGACTTATTTTAAATCGTTGCCCGACGCCGCGCGGTTCGCGGCCTTGCAAGCAGCGCTCAAGGCGGGCGACTTATTCACGTTGCAGGCACTGGGCTCGGGCCCGGAGTTTTATCCGGGCTTCCGGCGCAACACCGGCAGATGGCGATCGACCACGTGTTGAGCCTCTATGCGCCGCAGGCCGCGGAAACGCAGGCGGCGCTATTGGAGGCTCTGAGCTTCGCGGAAGCGGTCGAGGCGACCAACCTGCAATCGACCGCGGACTTGATCGACTTGGAAAGCGCTGCCGCATTCGAGCGAACGGCGATAGAGGCCGCGGCATAGCGACGGGCTGGCATCGAACGGCTCGGCGCTGGCGGACGGGGCTTTTTGTGGCGGCTCCGCCCGCCTCACACAGCACAGAAAAAGGGCTCCAGTACGCTGGAGCCCTTAAGTTGCGTCGTAGGTTCTTGCCGGGGGAGAACGTCTCAGAACTTGTAGTTCAATCCGACCTTCATCATCTGCACGGTGCGCGAAATCGAGACCGAATCGCCGTTCAGAATCCCCGGAGTTCCGGTCCAGTTATCCAGATTGAGGTAGTTGTATTCGATCTTGGTGGTCCAGTTCTGGGTCAGTCCGAACTCGACACCGGCACCGATCAGCCATCCGATATTGGTGTTGGAACCGGTCCACGCCGTGGTGCCCGCACCGTTATAGATGGTGGCGGTGTTATTCACCCAGCCTGCGCCGGCCTTGCCATACCAGAGCACGTTGTTCGCGGCGAAGCCGAAGCGGGCTGCAATCGTCGCGGCCCAATCGGTACCGCCATCGCCAGAGATTCCGCCATTGAAGACGCGGTCGCTCTTGCCGTCGATCCATGTGAGGTCGCCTTCGATGCCAAACACGTAGGCGCCGGTCTGCCAATTGACGCCTGCCTGTCCGCCGGCGAGGAAGCCATTCTTGCCCACGTCCCACGTCAATCCGGTCGGATTGTAAGTGGCGGAGCTGTTGCCGAAGGCCCAGCCGAGATTGCCGCCTATATAAAAACCGGACCAATTATAAACCGGAACCACGACCGGGGCCCTGTAGACTGGCGCCGGGGCCCGCATGTCAGCCGCTTGCGCAGTCATCAAGCTAGCTGTGCAGAAAGCACAAACTGCGATGGACCCTTGGATAAGCTTCAACATTTCGTCCCCCGATCTTTTCTGATTTTAATACTTCGCAACCACTGGCGCTTTCCCCACCGGCGCCTTGCCGTATAGGCCGCAGCCAGCGCATGCGAGAACCGAAGTAATAGCGAGAACCACTAATGCCGCCTTGCTCATCTTGATCGCTCATTTTCACATTGGAACCGAGGTAATTGGACCTTTGGTATGCCTCGAAGCGGGGTGTCCGATAGTGCAGAATTACAACAGTGAAATTTTTAGGCCCAGCGCCTGCGACTGTCCTGATTTCGGAGCGAGCGGCCTGCCAGATTGAATTTATCGTGGGGCAAGTGGCGCGGATGGCGGATTACGTGCGTGCGGCGATCTAAAGGCCAATGACATTTGGCAGGAGGCCGCCCTTCGATGCGGCCATTCTAATTGGCGGCTCGGCACAGCGAGAAAAAAATATTCCAACCCTCGTAGCCGTGGCAGCATAAGTCTCCGGGCATTGGGACCGGAGTTTTTGTTACCCGGCCCGCTACCCAGCGACCATTCTAACGGATCGCGTTACCCGTCGTGTCGGCGGACTCCACCACCGGTGTGCTCGGATTTTGATTTTTGGCAGGCACAGCTGTCGCATCTTGGCCTTGGCCAGGTGCGGGGCGCCTTTTCATAAGCATCAATCATATCGCAAAATCCAAGGCCCGACCTGCGTGCGGTCCACATTGCGTTTGCCAATCGCAAGAAAACCTTAAGAAAACCTATTGTGTGCCAATGGCAGCTTTGATGATAGAGAAATTGGCAAACTCATTGTGATTAAATGATAATCACCGTTCCCTAGGGAGCGCCAAACCGCCAATTCTGCCCGTTGCTACGATCTCCGACGCTCCTCACACAGTCAGGTTCGCTGCGATCAGCTAGAGCTGATCGGGTTGATACGCCACTTGGGTGAGAACCTTCGAGACATCACGCCGTTTTGGTGCTTCCCGATTGGCGAGCCATTTGGAGCGTCTAAGACATCTGCCGAGGCAGGCTCGCGCTCGACGCGGCGGCCGCATGGCGATGTGACCCAAATCAAGCACCAACTCCACTCGGTCTATATGAACTTATCCTTTCGGCATTGTTGGCAAGGAAAGGCTCGTGAAACCGGAATTAATCTATATCGGCGATCCCATGTGTTCCTGGTGCTTCGGCTTCGCGCCTGTCATTCAGGGACTTTATGCCCGGCACAAACATGAAATGACCATGACCCTGAAAATGGGCGGTCTGCATCCGGGCAATGACTATGTCGTCGAAGGCGCATATCGCAAATTTCTGCGTGCCCACTGGATCGAGATCGGCCAGCGCACAGGGCAAGAATTTTCACTCGATATACTCGACCGCGGCTCCTGGATCTACGACACAGAAAAGGCCTGTCGCGCGCTCGTCACCGTGCGACGCCTGAAACCCGGTGCCGAATGGGTCTACATGCCGCTCATTCAGGCCGGCTTTTATACGCACAACCGCGATCCGCACGATCCGAATTCTTTCGCCGTTCCGGCGGCGGAGATCGGCATCGATCGCGATGCGTTCCTTGCCGCCTATGATGATGCCGAAACCCGCGCTGAAACCGCCGCGGACTTCCACTGGGCGCGTTCAATGGGCGTGCATGGTTTCCCCACGGTCCTAGTCCGCGATGATCGCGGTTTTGCCTTGCTCACCAATGGTTATCAGCCCATCGAAGGCTTGGAAGGGCTGCTGGCGAACTGGATTGCATCTTCGCCGCGGGCCAATTCGTCCGCGTGAGGGCGATGATGTTTTCCGACGAGCTGTAGTGCGAACCCAACAAACAAAAAAGAACCCCGCGTTTTTGATAGTAGAAACGGCGGATGAATAGCGTATCTGCGCGATACGGAGGCGCTTCCGGCAGCCATCTTCCACCTCAGGCCAAGACTGAAATATCACCTTTACATCACTAAAAATAATGTTAGGTTTTATTTCGGCGGGTACGGTCGACGCAAATGTCCCAGTAGATCGCAACGGCATTTCGCTCCGCGCCACCACGTCGAAGCCAATTATCGCGCGGCTTCACAAGGAAATGGAGGCGGCGATACAGGATCGGGATGTGCGGCACCGCTTCATGGAGCTTGGCGCCGAGCCGACCGCAAGCGCGCCGGAGGAATTGGCGAAGTTCGTCGCCTCCGAGCTGGTCAAATGGCGCGATGTCATCGTCGCGCCAACATTCCCGTTGGCAAGGTGTAGCCGCAGCCACCGCTGCCTGCTGCCTGCTGGCGTTCAAACAGCCCGCGCATTGCGCGAAGGCAATTACTGCTGGAAGGAAAACGACGATGGAATTCCGCGATCTGCGCGGCTGGATCGATTGTCTCAGGCGCGAGGGGGAATTGCACGAGGTCGATGCCGAGGTTGACTGGGACTGCGAGCTTGGCGCCGTCACTCGTCGCGTCTTTGGCAACGGTGATGGGCCGGCGCTTCTGTTCAACCGCATCAAGGGCTATACCGACGGACGCTGCACCAAGCTCTTCACGGGCGGCCTGTCGAAATATTCGCGCCTTGCGTTGATGTTCGGGCTGCCCAAGGACGCGCCGATCACCGATCTGGTCAAGGCCGCGCGGCGCGCCTTTGCCGGTCGCGTGGCGCCGGTCGTGGTGCCAACCGGTCCGGTGAAGGAGAACATCATCACCGGCGACGCCATCAATCTGTTCGATTTTCCGGTGCCGCGCTGGCATCGCCGCGACGGCGGGCGCTACATCAACACCATGCAAGGGACGGTGACGCGCGATCCGGTTTCCGGCAGGCTCAATGTCGGCATCTATCGCGGCATGATCGGGCAGAAAAACACCATTCCGGTGTTGCTTTGGAAGCCGCAGAACTGGGGCCAGGATTTCCAGAAGTATTCCGGCAAGGGCGAGGACATGCCGGTTGCCTTCGTTTATGGCTGGGAGCCGTGCCTGCCCTTCTGCGCCTCGTCACCAATCCCGCCCGACATCTCCGAATATGAGGTCATGGGCGCGCTACGCGGCGCGCCGGTCGAACTCGTGGAATGCGAAACCGTGCCGCTGATGGTGCCGGCAAGCGCCGAGATGGTGATCGAGGGCTATATTTCGCCCGATCCGTCGACTTTCGAGATGGAAGGGCCGTTCGGTGAATATACCGGCTATTACGGCGGCGACCAGTCGCTCAAGCACCGCGTCAAGGTGACCTGCATCACCCATCGTAATAACCCGATCTTCCGCGGCACCCTCGAAGGCACCATGCCGAAGATGCTGAGCGAGAATGCGATCATGAGCTCTGTGCAGCGTGCGGCGCTCGCGTGGAACGTGCTCGAGCGCGCCGGCGTGCCGGGGGTCACGGACGTGCATTGTCCGCCCGCCAATAACGGCACGACGCTCATCATCCAGTTGCACCAGACCTATCGCGGCCAGGCCAAACAGGCTGCGGCCGCGATCTGGGGCTCTTCGGCCGCGCATCTGCGCTACAAGAATATCTGGGTGGTGGACGAGGACATCGATATCCACGACTATGGCGCGCTCGATTGGGCCTTTGCTTATCGCGTCAATGCCGCGGAAGACGATATCGTGTTCTTCCCCGGCACCTTCGGTTCGGCGATCGATCCGTCGACGCGCCTCAAATACCGCAACACCAATCTCTACGGCACCGGCAAATGGTGTCGCGTCCTGATCGACGCCACGATCAATCTCGATTTTGATCCCGAGGAGAAATACGGCGGCGAGCGCTATCCGCCCTCGGTGAAGCCGATGCCGCAGGACTGGGATCTCGTCGACCGCCGTTGGCGCGAGTACGGTTTCTAATCTCACTGTTTCACAACCGGAGGCTGCTCAGCCTGATTCCAACACACTTCGCGACGGCACCGAGCCGGCTCTGAATGATCAAAAATTAGGGGGACATATCCATGAAGTTGAAATTGAAGAGTGTCATTTCCGCATGTGCGGTCTCGCTGTTGGCTCTTGCCGTCTCCCCAGCGAATGCCGCTGATTATCCGGACAGGCCGATCACAATCGTTGTTCCTTTCCCTGCCGGGAGCACGAGCGATATGATCCCACGATTGCTTGGACCGTTGATGGCAAAGTCGCTCGGCGTCCCGGTCGTTGTCGAAAATCGGGCTGGCGCGAACGGTTCAATCGGTGCTGCGCGCGTGGCGACGTCGGCGCCCGACGGCTACACGCTGTTGTTGGGAACAACAGGCGTTTTCGCGATCAACCAGTGGATCTACGAGAAGCCTCAATATTCTCCGGAGAAGGACTTCGCTCCGATCGTCAACGCCGCGTCGACACCGAACATGATTGTGGTGAATCCGTCGGTCAAGGCGAAGACTCTGAAAGAACTGGTGGCGTTGGCAAAAGCACAGCCTGGCAAGTTGTCATTCGCATCGGCGGGAAACGGAAGCACCAGTCATCTGTGCGGCGAGGCCCTGAAAGTGCTTGAGGGTATAGACATCGTTCACATTCCTTACCAAGGACCTGCGCCGGCCATACAGGACGTGCTGGGCGACCGCGTCTCGATGATCTGCGATAACTTTTCGAATGTCGTGGAGCACGCGCGCAGTGGCCTCTTGAGGCCGATCGTTGTCACCGCCAAGACACCGAGGCCGCAGCTGCCCGACGTGCCGGCCGCCCCTCAGGCCGGCTCGCCCGATCTGGAAGCCGGCATTTGGTATGGCATTGTCGCTCCAGCGGCCACTCCCAAGGAGATTATCGAAAAGCTGCACAAGGCCTTTGTCGATGCCTTGCGTGATCCGACCGTGACCGCTCGTCTTGAAGGCGTGGGAATGACGGTGATTGCCGATAAGCCGGACGAATTCAAAGCCTTCATGGCCAAGGAATCCGCGCGGATGAAGAATATCGTCAAGCAGTCTCGCGCGAAGATCCCGTAACACAAGTTACACGAGGCAAAAATCGTCTGCGCCGCGAATATCGGCGCAGACGATTTTGTCCTCAGCCAAGCTTGATTCCGGGTGCCGCCCGTTGGCGGCGTGCCAGGTTTTCGGGATCTCGGTCGCGCGACGGATTGCTAAGCCTTGTAGAGCTTGCGGATCGCGCGCAGCGCGTTGCTGCCGGTCTGCTCCAGGATGTTCCGGTAGGCGTTCAGCACGTAATTGTCGTCCGGCAGCGGATGATAGGCGCGCCACGGCGTCGCCAGCACCGCATCGAAGCCGAGCGGAACGGCAAGCGTCAGGAAGGCGCATTCCAGCGACAGCTTCATGTCCGAGCCGTCCGCCGCCTTGGGCGGAAGCTGCTGGCCGATATTGGTCAGGCCCCCCATGATGTGGATGCCCTTCAGGTCCGGATCGGAACGGATCGCGCGCACCGCATCGAGCGTAGCGCGGTGCAGGCCGGTCGTGTCGGCGACCACCGCGCTGATCGAGATGTCGATGAAGATGTCGTCCATCGACAGGCCCTGTTCGGCCTTAAGCTTGAGCGCCGCGCGCCGCGCGGTCGAGAAGATCTCGTCGGCGGTCTTGTTGGGTTTGGCGACGCCATTGTCCACCCGCTCGGAGGCCATGACGATGACCTTGAAGGGACCGTGCGTCTTGTGGAGGTCCATGATGTCCCAGCGGTGCTCGGTGATCGAGTTGATCAGCGGCAGCGCGCCCTTGGCCAGCGTGCGGTCATAGGTCTTGAGGCAGACCGCCTGCACCGCCGCGGTCGGAAAGTCGAAGCACAACGGCACCGTCACCACCTGCTGGATGGCGCGGATGGTCTTCGCCATGAAATCGGGATCGTTGACCGCGCGCGGCCCGATGGTGACGTCGAGATAACTCGCGCCCGCCTCCACCTGCTTCACCGCCATCGCCTGGATGCCGGCGAGATCGTCGTTCTCGATCAGCGTCTTCACGCTCTTGAAGCCGGGATTGATGCGATCGCCGATGACGATCAGGTTGAAGCCGTTCGGATGTGTCACGATGCTCTCCGGAATCCGATGTTGTGCATGAAGGTTTTCTGGAATTCGGCTACGCGTGCTGAGCTCGACATAGCGGCAGCGCGACGCGAGCTCGGCGGCGCGGGCGCGCGCGTCTTTCGATGCCAGCATCTGGCGGATGCCAAGGCCTGCCGCGTTGCCGACCTGCTCGAACCGCTCCGGCGGCAAGTCCGGCAGCAGCCCGATCGCGATCGCGCTTTTGATATCGATATAGGCGCCGAAGGCGCCCGCGATGATCACCCGCTCGAGTTTGGGCTCGGCGAGCCCCATGTGTTTCAGCAGCAAATCCATGCCGGTGCGGATCGCCGATTTCGCAAGCTGAACCGCGCGGATGTCGTGCTGGGTGAAATAAATGTCCTTGGCGAGGACAGCCGCGCGCTGACCGCGAATCTCGGCGACGTCGGGATGCCCGGCCGCGAGCCGTCCGGCATCGTTCAACTCACCGGCTTCGCGCAACGCCGCGACCGTATCGATCACGCCGGAACCGCATATCCCGACCGGCTTGCCGCCGCCGATCACCGCGAGCTGTCAGCCGGCCGTCCTTCACGGCGACGCGCTCGACCGCGCCTCCCGCCGCCCGCATGCCGCAGGCGATATGGCCACCTTCCAGAGCCGGCCCCGAGGGGCAGGAGGCGGTCACGATCTCGCCGCCCCGGATCAGCGAAATCTCGGTATTGGTACCGATATCGACGACCATCGCGCTCGCAAGCTGCGACCATTTCGGCTCGGTGGCGAGCAGGGCGGTCACATGATCGCCGCCGACAAAGCCGCCGATATTGGGGGCGAGATGGATATAGGCGCCGGGACACACCGACAGACCGAGATCGCGCGCTTTCACGTCCATCGCCTCGCGTGCGGCCGCGACGAAGGGCGCACGGCCCAGTTGGCGGACCGGCAGGCCGGCCAGAAGGTGATGCATCGCGGTATTGCCGCAGACCGCAACATCCACGATGTCCGCCGCACTTGCGCCGACGGCCTGCGCCAGATCGTGCGCGATCGCGTTGATCGCCGCGATCGCCGCATTGCGCAGATGCTCGGCCGACGCCGCATCGCGCATGGCGTGATTGATGCGGCTGACCACATCGGCGCCCCAGGCGACTTGCGGATTTTCAATCCCGAGGCTTGCAAGCCGCGCGCCGGTGCGCAGATCGATCAGGAAGCCCGCGACATTCGTAGTGCCGAGATCGACGGCAAGCCCGAGCAGGGGGGCGCCCGCAGGTGAAAAGCCGATGGCTTCGCTTCCGTGCAGCCTGACATTCAGCGTCCAGTCGCCGGATCGCAATACGGCCGGCAATTGCCGCGCCGCTTCGATATCGAGCGCCGTCCATGGCCGGGCCGCTGCACGAAGCAGACGATCCGCATCGCAGAGCGGGTCTTCGAGCGTCGCGGTCGGGACGGACAGGTCGACACCGGCGACGGCCGGATCGAGCGCCAATAGCTCGCGGCCCTGCGGTTCCGCTTCGGCGCGCACCACCGGTGCCAGCGAGCGCGGCTCCACTTCGATTGTGCAATCGGCTCGCGGCAGCACCTGACAGGCGCGTATCCAGCGACCGCGCGGTGGCTGTCCCTTGCGGGCGGTGCGCGGTGCCAGCACGCGGCCGTCGATATGCTGAACCTCGCCGTCCATGATCTGCACCGTGCAGGTGCCACACGCGCCGCGTCCGCCGCAGGCGCCAACGATGCGAAGCCCGCTGCGGCGCGCGCTCTGGAAAATCGTCTCTCCCGGCTCGGAGACGATCTCGCGGTCGAGCTGCGGAAACGTGAGCCTGTGGTGTCCCGTTGCCGGAGCCGGCGTGCCGCGCTTCGACGTCGAAGAATGCGAGCGCATGGCGCCGAGCTCAGGCATTCGCGAGTTCGTGCGCGACGATCTTGCAGGTCGCTCGCGAGCCGCATTCGTCGCAGCGCGACCAGCGTGCCGGCGGCAGCTCGACGCCTGCACCCAGCATCATCGAGACCGATTTCACCGGATTCAGCATATGGCCGCCGAACAGGCTGACCCCGATCGAGGACGCGTCGGCGAGGCGCAGCAGCGCCCGCCTGTGCATTGAGCGAGAGGCCCGGATCGCCCGGCCGCAATTCACCGGCCATCATCAGACCGCGCGTACGCGCGGTCAGCAACATGCGGTCCTGCAGGCGGCGCGACACCGCGAGCAGCAGGTCGTTCGCCACATCGTCGAGCGCCAGCGCCAGCGACATGCTGCGCTCCCGGAACAGAAGCCCGACCCGCTCCTCCAGACGCGGCCCGATGGTCGCGACACCGCAGGCGAGCGCGGTCAGTTGCCCCGAGGACGGCAGCAGCTTCGGCGCAAAGAAGCTCTCGCCTCCGGCCTTCAGCGTTTCGGCCGCCGGCGCATCGAGATCGGCGATCGCAAAGGACATGGCCGGCTCCGCCAGCTTTTCCCGTTCGATCAGCGCCAGCGCCTCGTCGCGGAATCGCTGCCGCAACGCGACCCGGCCGGCGCCTGTCCGGCAATTTCGCGCAGCAGCGGTCCGGCCGGCAGGTTCGCCATGCGGTCAGGCCCCGTATGTGCGCGCGGCGCGGTACATGGCCATGGCATTCGCCACCGGCGTCTCGTCGGGCAGGCCGAAGGCGGCGTCGAGGATCAGCTTGCCGCCCTTGTGGAACACGTTTTCGGCCAGATGGCGCACCGCGGCGTCCACCTGCTCCGGCGTGCCGGTTGTCAGCAGCGAGGGCGAGATGTTGCCGCGCAAGGCCACCACGTCGCCCAGCACTTCATAGGCCTTCACCATGTCGGTGCGCTCGAACCAGTAGATGCACTTGCCGGGCGGGATGTCGCGGATGGTCTCCAGCCGCTTGGTGCAATCGGCCTCCCAGAGCGGCATCGGAATGATGTCCGCCTCGATCAGGTTGATCATCATCTTGCGGAACGAGGGCCACCAGAAGGTTTCGAATTGCTTGGGCGACATGAACGCGTCCGGCGCCCAGTGAATCGGGATGAACACGATCGGGTGGCGCGAGCCCTTCGCCCAGTTGATCGTCTGTTTGCTCAGGAAGATCGTGGCCTTGTCGAGCAGTTCCAGCAGCTTGTCCTTGTTGCGGAACAGGTCCTTCATCATCCCGGTAGCGCCGCGGAAATAGTCGGCGACGAAGTCGTAGGGCGCGATCGAGGTGCTGACATGGGAGTTCGGGAAGCCGAGCACCGCACTTCGCTCGCTGAAGGCGAGACTGTGCTGGACCAGCCGCTCCACTTCCTCGGCCGCCTTGAAAATCTTCTCGAAGGCGGCTCGGACGCCCGGCTTGGCGAAGGCGCGCATGCCACCCATCAGCCGGAAATAATGCAGGCCGGGCAGATAAGGCAGGTCTTCCAGGCCCTCGAACACGCCGGCGACGCGCGGCAGATACTTGTTCAGATAGAAGGCGGTCGGATCGAAGATGAAATCCTCGTATTCTTCCGGCTTCATGTATTCGCGGTCGAGATATTGATAGGGCTGATTGTCGCCGACCCCATGTCCCGGCCAGATCAACTGCTTGTAGTCCATGGCGTCGAGCACCGGGCCGATCGCGGTGTTGAGCAGCAGCGGGCTGCAGACATCGGGCTCGAGTTCGAGCAGCACCTTTTCAGCGATCGCCGCGGTGTTGTCGTAGTCGTACATCAGCTCGCGATTGGTGACGCCGGCGAACTTTGCCATCCAGAAGGTGCAGAACAGCGCGGTCGGCATCCGGTCGGGTTGTTTCAGCGCGACACAATCCATGATGCGTTGCCAGCGTGCATCGTAGGCCGCTTTCGCCTCGGGCGTCTGCGTCGCCGTTTGCAGGGCGTTCATTGTGCTGCTCCCGCCCAGTCCTTGCAGAGCGTCACCGCCGTGACCGCATTGATCCCGAAAGCATCGGCACCAGTATAGGTGCGGACCGCCTCGTCGATCTGGCCACCGCCGATCATGATCTTGCGGTTCTGGCGCATGCCCTTGCTTTCGATCGCCGCGATCGTCTCCTTCATGGAATCGAAGGCGACGGTGAGGAAGCCGGACAGGCCGATCACATCCGGCTTGAAGGCGTCAATTTCGTCAAGGAAGGTCTGCACCGGAACGTCGACGCCGATGTCCTTCACTTCGAATCCGTTAATGTCGAGCATGAAGCTCACGATGTTCTTGCCAATATCGTGCAGGTCGCCGTGCACGGTGCCGATCAGCACCTTGGCCAGCCGCTTGCTCTCGGTGCCGGGCGCCTGCACGATCAGCGGCTTGGCGATGGCGCCGATATTTTCCAGCATTTCGCCGGCGAGCACCAGTTCGGGCAGGAAGTATTCGCCGTCCTCGAATCGCTTGCCGACGATGTCCATGCCCATCCGGCAGAGTTCGAGCACGCGCAGCGGATCGGCGCCTTCCTCCAGCAGCATGCGCTTGGCGAGCGCCAGCGCGTCGTCCTCGTTCATGTCGGAAAGCCATTCGACCAGTTGCTTCTCTTGATCCTTCATGTCGCTCATCTTGTGTCCTTCCCGAGTGTTCGGTTGTTCAGGCTTGAAGCGCGGCATTGCCACGCGGCTGGCGCAGACCGGATTCCAGGATGGCCTGCGTGAGAATGTCTTCGTTGCGGTAGCCCATGAGATGGACCCCACCGACGCCTTCAATTTCGGCGAGGCGCTGGATGGTCTCGACCAGCACGGCCTTACCTTCTTCACGCTGGTCGGCGGCGCCCTCGATGCGTCGGAGCAGCGGCTCTGGAATGCTGACGCCGGGCACGAACTGGGCCATCCGCCGCAGCGCCTTGGCCGAACTCAGTGTTCCGACCCCCACAATGATGGTCGCGCGCTGATGAAGACCCCGCGCGCGTGCGCCCTGCATGAACTCGGCAAAGGCCTCGACGTCAAAGCAGAACTGCGTCTGGATGAATCGCGCTCCGGCCTCGATCTTCTGCGTCATGTTGGCGATGCGGTCGCGGAACGGCGGCACGAATGGGTTTATGGTGGCGCCCAGGAACACGTTTGGCGGCGTTGCGATCTTGCGGCCGGAATTGTAGGTGCCGCCGTCGCGCATCTTGCGGGCGATGTGCAGGAGCGACACCGAATCGAGATCGAAGACCGGCTTTGCTTGCGGCTGGTCGCCCCGGCTCACGTCGTCGCCGGTCAGACACAGCAGGTTGCGGATACCGAGCGCGGCGGCACCGAGGATTTCACCCTGGATCGCGATGCGGTTGCGGTCGCGGCATGCGAGCTGCCAGACCGGCGTCAAGCCGTGCTGCGTTAGAATGGCGGAGGCGGCCACGCTCGACATGTGGCAATTGCCGCCGGCACCGTCGGTAATGTTGATCGCATCCACAAGGCCGGTAAAGCGCGCGGCATGTTCGATCAGCACGGCGGGATCGGCGGAATCGGGTGGCGCGACCTCGGCGGTCACGACGAAGCGGCCGGACCGGCAAGCCTGTTCGAAGGGATGGATTTCACGCAGCCGCTCGGGGATTGCGGGTGAAACCGGCACCGGCTTCGATAGCGTGCCGTCGATGACCTGGACCCAGGTCGAGCGGCCGGCCTGGCGATGATCGAGCGGAGGCAGCGCTTTCGCGTCCTGGCCGCTATGCGAGTCGATCCGCTTGCGGCCCGCCGTCGCTTCCACCCAGACGCAGCGCATTTGCGGCTTGACTTCGCACATGCCGGCCGGGCTGACGCCGCCGCAAGGACCATTTCGCATGCGCTTGGCGCAATTGAGCGAACAGGTCATGCCGGTCGACGACAGCACGCATTGTCCGCACATTTTGCAGTCGAAGAACAGCGCCTTGCTTGCGTGCTCGATCGGACCGAACATCCGCTCCGCCCGGTCGGGACCGATCATGCGCAGGACGCTTCCGAAAGAAGGTGCATAGCGGGCACAAGCGTCATAGACGCGCTTCAGGCCGGCCGCGTGCTGCGTGCTCCAGTGTCGCAACACCTCCATGTTGTCGCTGCTCCCGGCTTCGCGCCTTCTGTCAATCTGCAGGCCGGCTGGTCTTGCGCCCAACCAGCCTCCGCCCTTTGGCGGTCGTTGACTGATCAACTAAATTGCATCAAGCCCTCGCCCCCTCACCTTGATTTCGATCAAGTTCAGTCCCGCAATCTACGGTCAATTACGGCTACTGGTTGTCATGCTGCAGCGCAGCCGTTGGGCGGGAGCGGAAAAATGGCGATGCGCCGCATAGGCGTCGAAGCCTGGTTCGATGGCGTCGCGCTCCATGCCGATGGGCCGTATCTGATCACGGTGGCGGATGGTGTCATCGCGTCGATCGCGCCGACGGCTGTGACCGATATGGCAGACACCTGTGCGCCGTTCGCCATACCGGGTTTGTGCGACGCGCATGTGCACTTGTTTCTTGACGGATCGAGACTGGTTCCTGCCGAACGTAATGCGCAGGTCCGTTCGGGCCTGCCGGTGATGCTTTCGGTCGCGCGCGCGAATATCGACAACAGCCTCCGCGCCGGCGTCACGCTTCTGCGCGATGCCGGTGACGCGTTCGGCATCAATCACGCCATCCGCCGGGACCTCAAAGCGCGGACAGACAGTATGGTCGCTTTGCGTTCGAGCGGTGCGGGATTGCGACGTACCGGCGGCTATGGCCGGCTACTGGCCAACGAAATCGGCGATGCCTGCAATATTGCGCAGGCTGTCGACGCGGCCGCGGAGATCGCCGACGACATCAAGATCATACTGACCGACATCGTCGATTTTGAAACCAGACGGATGAAAGGTCCGCCGCAATACGATCTGGACGAGATGCGTCTGATCGTTGCCCGGGCGCGCCAGCATGGACGCCGGACCTTCGTCCATTGCAGCGGCGCCGACGGGCTTGCCATTGCGGTCGCCGCCAAGGTGGACTCCATCGAGCACGGCTATTTCATGAACCGCGAAATCCTGAAACGGATGGCCGATGCGCAGATCGCCTGGGTGCCGACCTTTGCACCTGTCTGTTTCCAGCTCGCGCGTCCGGAGATTGCCGGCTGGAGCAAGGCTGCGATTGCCAATCTCGATCATATACTGGGTTCGCATGCCGAGCATGTGGCGCTTGCCTATGAGCTCGGCGTGCCGATCGTACGCGGGGTCGGATGCTGGCAGTCCGGGCGTGCCTCATGGCAGCGGCCTGATCGACGAGTTGCATCATATGTGCGAGGCGGGTCTTCCTGTCGCGGCGGTGATCCGGTCCGCGACCGGAGAAGCGCGCCGACATTGGGGGATGGCTGCCGCATCTATCGGCGCCGGCCAGCAGGCGGATCTGGTGCTTCTCGAAACGTCGCCCTTCCGCGATCCGGGCGCTTTGCGTGAGGTTATCGCCGTCGTCAAGGGCGACATCGTCTTTAATGCAACAGCCGGCGATCCTGCGCCGCGATATCGCTCTCGTCCGCAGGACATCGGGGCAGCCGACGTGTCATCCGCATGACCAGGAAGGCCAAACCGCCGCAAGCCGGACGTCGTTCGCGAGACAAGCCGCGCGCCTCCGCGCATGCGCTCGACCTCGACAGTTATATTCCCGCCTATCTGAGCTTTCTTGCCGGCAAATTGTCCAGCGGGGCATCTGCGGTCTATCGGCCGCGCTTCGGCATCGGGATCACGGATTGGCGGATGATGGCCCTGCTCGCAGCCGAGCCTTGGGTGGTGGCAAGCCATATCTGCAATTCCACCGGGCTCGACAAGGCCGCGGCCAGCCGCAGCGTGCGCTCGTTGCAGGACCTCGGTCTCATCGACATTGCGCCGGACCGCCAGGATCAACGCAAGCAATTGATCGCGCTGACGAGCAAGGGCGTGGCGCTGCACGACCGCATCGTCGAATTGGCTGTGGCCCGCGAGCAGGCGCTGCTGGAAGGATTGTCGGAGGCCGAACGCAAGACCCTGTTGCGGCTTCTCGTCCATCTGCAGAGGCGAATGCGCGCGGTCAATGTGGTCGGTACCGCGCGCAAGCGTGTGGAGAAGTCGGCGCCCAGGTGATCATGGGCACGCTTCATCGGCAATGATTCAGGCAGCCCGTGGAACTCGATCCCTCGTTGCTGGCGAATTCTTGTGAGGCAACGTTGTTTGTGCAAGACACCGCAAACTGAAAAAGGCAAATGGCTGCCGGATGCAAGACCTTCCAACTGGGGTCCGGCGAAACGGAAGAATTCCCGATGCAAGTTACGCTTATGAAAGGCAAGATTCACCGGGCGCGAGTGACCGAAGCGGATCTGCATTACGAAGGCTCGATCTCGATTGACAAGCAGTTGATCGAAGCCGCCGGATTTTTGGTCAATGAGCGTGTCGATATCTACAATATCGATACCGGCGCGCGCTTTTCGACCTATGTCATTGAGGCCCCTTCAGGCTCCGGAATTATCGGCTTGAATGGTGCGGCGGCGCGGCTTGCCATGCCGGACGACAAGTTGATCATCGTTGCCTACGCCAAATTCGATGAAGCCGAGGCCCGCATTTTCAAGCCGCGTGTTGTCCTCGTCGATGAGAAGAACCGGCTGCGCCCGTAACCCGGCAATCAGGCGTTCACCGGCCGAAACGCACGATCTCGCGTCCAGTCACAACATTCCGTACCCAAATCCCGCCGAAGACATTCCGGGATCAGGCTGGCCAGTTTGCGCCTGAAAGGCCGAGCGGCCCTGCATGTTCGGCGACGGCTTGAATGAGCGTCGCGATCTTGAACTTGACCTTGGTCATGTCCGCTCGACCGTGCGCCGGATAAAGAAGACGTCTGCATTTCGAACTGGAATAAGTCGACAAGCGGAGGATCGATGCTTCCGGGGTGCGTTCCCTGGCCGAAAGAGCTCGGGCGTGAGTACCGTCGCAAGGGCTATTGGCTGGACGTTTCGATCCCGCAGATGTTTGCGCGGATCGCCGACGCCGCGCCCGGGCGGCTTGCCGTCGTCGATGGCGACCGCCGGATCAGCCTCGATACGCTTTGGGAGCAGAGCGGACATCTGGCGGCGCACTTTCACAAGTCTTGGCGTTGCGGTCGCGCCAACGCGCCGTGTTTCAATTGCCGAACGGCATCGAATTCCTGGTCGCGTTTCTGGCCTTGCTGCGAGCCGGCGTCATTCCGGTAATGGCGCTGCCCTCGCACCGACAAAGCGAAATCGTTCACTATGTCGGATCGGCGGAGGCCTCCTGTCTTCTGATCCCCGATCGCATCAAGGACTTCGACTTCCGGCAGATGGCCGATGCGGTCCGGGCCGGAGGCGCCGTCGCTGCAAAGGGTTTTCGTTCTCGGCGAAGCCCGGGAGCGGCGAAATCTCGCTCAATGCGTTGATGGCAAGCAAAGCGGATGCCGACGATCTGGCTGCCATCGAGCGGATCGAACTCGACCCTGGCGACGTGGCGCTTAATGCTGCTGTCCGGCGGCACCACCGCATTGCCCAAGCTCATTCCCCGGACGCACAACGATTATATCTACAACTTTTCGCAAAGCGCGCGCATCGCCGGATTCGGTCCGGACACGGTGCTGCTGCTGACGCTGCCGCTGGCGCACAACTACAATCTCGGTTCGCCGGGCATGCTGGGCGCGCTCGCGCTGGGCGGGCGCGTGGTCATCGCCCCGCGCGGCGACTGCAACACCGTGTTCTCGCTAGTGGAGAAAGAGCGCGTCACCAATATCCAGGCTGCGGTGCCGCTCATCGTCAACTGGCTCAACGATCCGGCGCTCGATCGCTTCGATGTCTCGTCGCTGCAGGTGGTGCAACAGGGCGGGGCGCGGCTATCGTCCGAACTGCGCGACCGTCTGCGCAAGCGGCTCGGCTGCCAGTTCCAGGAAGACTATGGAACGGCGGAAGGCCTGCTCAATCTGACGCGGCTCGACGATCCCGACGACATCGTCCTGCGCAGTTCCGGAGCGCCGATTTGCGCCGACGACGAGATCAAGGTGCTCGACGACGATGGAAACGAGGTCGCCGACGGCGAGGTCGGCGAACTCGTCACGCGCGGACCCTATACGATCCGAGGCTATTACAATGCGCCGCAGATCAACGCGCGCGCCTTCACGGCCGACGGCTTCTATCGGATGGGAGATTATGTCCGCAAGTCGGGGCGCTATGTAACCGCCGAAGGCCGCAAGAACGATCTGATCAACCGCGGCGGCGAAAAAATCAGCGTCGATGAAGTCGAGAATCTGATTCTCAAGCACCCCGCCGTCCGCAGCGTGGCGATCGTGGCGATGTCCGATCCAGTCTTCGGCGAACGCGCCTGTGCGTTCGTAATCCTCGATCCGGCACGCCGCGCTGACATTCGAAGAGCTGAGCGGATTTTTGCTCGAGCAAAAGATCGCAAAGTTCAAGCTGCCGGAACGCCTCGAAATCATGTCGGAATTTCCGGTTTCCGGCGCTGGCAAGATCCTGCGCCGCACATTGCGCGAATTGATCGAGACGAAACTACGAAGTGAACGAACCCAGTCGCAACAGGTGTGAACGATGAGCAAGCCGGGTGAAGCCAAGCTTCCCAATCTGTTTCAGAAGGCCAAATGGGGGCGGTTCGAACTGAAGAACCGCGTCAAATACGGCGCCTGCTGCGTCTCCAACTACAACACTCGCGACGGCTTCATTACGCCGCGCGAACTGGCGCGCATGAAGGTGATTGCCGAGACCGGCTGCGGAATGATCACCAATCAGGGCGCCTATCCCGATCCGCGCGGCGAGGGCAAAGCCTACTTTCGCCAGGTCGCGATCTTCGACGACAAGTTCATACCGCAATTCGAAACCATCGCGCGCATGATCCACGACAATGGCGGCGTTGCCATCCAGCAAATTCTGCATGCGGGGCGTTACGGCGGCATCGATCTGGGGTATTGCATCCAGCCGTCCATCGTGCCGCAGACGCTGCCGCATTTCCGGCCGCCGCGCGAAATCACCCGCGAGCAGATCCGGCAGACAATCAAGGAACATGCCGAGGCGGCGGTTCGCTCCGTCAAGGCAGGTTTTGACGGCACCGAAGTCACGAGCTTCATGGGCTATCTGCTCGCCACCTTCAACTCGCGCTTCACCAATCAGCGCACCGACGAGTATGGCGGTTCGACCGAAAATCGCGGCCGCTTCATGCGCGAGCTGATCGATGCCATCAAACAGGCAACGCCCGATCATCCGCTGATCCTGCGCCTGAACGGCGCCGAATTGATGGACCGCTGGGGCGGCAATTCCGAAGACGAGTGCTTCGAGCTGATGCAGCAGGCGGCAGATCGCGGCGTCGACATGATCAGCGTGACGGTGGGCTGGCAGGAGGCGCCCGATTCCTCGATCGGGCGCGACATCCCGCCCGGTCACTGGAACCGGCTCGCCGCACGCGCCAAGAAGCTTCTGCCCAATATGCCGATCGCCTTCGGCGTGCGCCTGCCCGACGCGACGATGGCCGACGAATGCATCAAGAACGGCGAGTTCGATTTCTGGGAAGTCTGCCGTCCGTTGCTCGCAGACCCGCAGATGCTGCATAAGGTGTCGGAGGATCGCGCCGATGAGGTCCGGCGCTGCGTAGGATCGCTGAATTGTCTGTCGCGCCTGTTCCGCGACCTGCCTTACACCTGCACGATGAATCCGGCGCTCGGCCATGAGGTCGAGCCGGAATATGCGATCACGCCGGCGGCGGTGAAGAAGAAGATCATGGTGGTCGGCGCCGGTCCGGCCGGCATGGAATTCGCCGTCACCGCGGCCCAGCGCGGCCACGAGGTTACGGTGTTCGACAAGTCGGACAAGGTCGGCGGCGCGCTGCTCGGCTATGCCGCGAACGACCTCGCCAACCGCAACGATCTTTTCTCCGTGATCTCCTATTACGAGGCCGTGGCGAAGAAGCAGGGCGTCGAGCTTCGCCTCGGCACAATGGTCGATCCGAAGCTGATGCGCGAGATGCTGCATACCTACGACGTGGCGGTGATCGCGACCGGCACGGCGCTGCATCGCGCGGCTTTGCCGCCCTGCGAGGACGACCGCAAGATTCTGGATGCGCTCGACGTCGCGCTCGGCAAGGAGAAGGCGGTCGGAACGGTAGCGGTGCTGGGCGGCGGCAAGGTCGGCCTGACCGTCGCCGAGTCGCTCGCCACCCAGGGGCACAAGGTCACCATCATCGAGACGCAGAAGCGGCTCGCGGGCGACGTCATGCCCTCGTTCAAGTGGCGCCACAGCGCATGGGTGGAGGAGCTCAAGATCGCGTCCATCACCGGCGCGCGCACCCTCAAGGTTGCGGCCGACGGCGTGCATGTCGTCGATGGCAAGGGCGAGAACCGGATCGTCGCCGCCGACACCGTGATCGCAGCGTCGCCGCGCATCGCCAGCCGCGCGCTGATGCAGGACTTCGAATGGATGATCGACGAACTGCATATCTGCGGCGACGCGGTTCTGCCGCGCGGACTCGGCCAGTCCATACATGACGGCTATCGGCTGGGCTGCCGGATATGATCGCGCCGCCGGGGCCGGCGGCCTGGCAGGGCCTGCTCGATCGCAACGGCTCCTCGTTCGAGAACCTGCGCAGCGGATCGCGCATCGGGGTCGCGCGGCGCTCCGATCTGGCGCGTGACGATGCCAGTATCGTCGTCTGGGAGGCGCGCCGGGGCCGCCTGTATGCGGCGCTGGAGCCGTTTCGTGGCTACAGCGACAGGTCGCTCGACGTCATGCTGGTCGGCGACGACGCCGCAATGAGCGAAGTCGCCCGGCACCTCGGCGATAACGGACTGCCGGTGCTGAAGGAGCAGATGCGCCAGGGCGGCTTCGTCTGCTTTCTGATGCGGGCGCAATGCGATCTGGTCGAAGCCGGCTATGAAGACGTACTTGGATCGATGGGTGTCGTGTTCATGGGTGCCTGCCGCTAGATTCGGCCGCGCCGGCGCGAGGAGGAAAGCCGATGATCTTCCGCAATCCGCAAGGGGCACCGGAGCTTGCCTGCAACGAGTGCGGTTGCCGCTGGTACGATCGCCAAACTAACTCCTGCTACGAATGCGGAGCGCCGGTGTCGCAGGACGAGCTCGATGATTATTTGCGCGCTTTGCGCGACTTTCATGCCGCAAAGGGCATCGTCGTCAATCCGCCGGCCGCGTCCTAGATCACGGCGATTTTGGATCGAACCGATCCAAAATCACCGAGGGTTCTATAGCCTAAGTCCGCTGGTTCGACAGCTTACGGCAGCGACGATTGTTTTGGCGACATTTCCTCTGGCGCCGTGGCTCGGGAAACTCGGCACAGCAACGCGCGCAACTGATAGGTCCCCATGGCCGGATCGTAGGGCGGCGTATTATCGGTCAGCAGATTGACGTTCGAATCCCAGACGCCATATTCCGGCGCGCCCTTTTCGGGAAACCACCAGGCGTGCTGCGCGCTGACGACCCGCGGATCGATGCCGGTCGTCAGCTTCGCCTTTTGTCTGATGCGGCCGCGCCGAGTTTCGATCCACATCCAGTCGCCCTTGGAAATGCCGAACCTGGCGGCGGTGTCCGGATGAATCTCGGCGACCGGATCGCGGTGGGCCTTGCGCAACTTTTCGATCTGACGGTGTTCCGAATTGAAGAAGTGCGAAATGCGCCCGCCCGTGGTCAGGACCAGCGGAAAGTCCTTGGCGACTTCCGGCGCGCTGACCGGGGTCTCCGGCGCTTCGACATAATAAGGCAGCGGCGAGTAGCCGAACTTCTCGAAGCGCGTCGAGTAAAGCTCGATCTTGCCGGTTGGGGTGCGGAAGCCGCCTTGCTCGAATTTGCGATACTTGAGCGGAATGTTGACGAAACCGCGCTGCTTTAATTCATCGAAGGTTACGCCGAGGCCGCCGGCCGCGAGCTGTGCGTCCAGCACCTCCTCGACGGGCTCGGTGCCGACCGGCAATTTCATCCGGCGCGCCAGCTCGACAAAAATCTCCTCGTCGGATTTGCACTCATGCGTGCGCACGGCCTTCTGGTTGGCCAGCACCACGTTAGCGGCGATGGTCGGCAGCCCGGCAATCTGGTTGATCTCGGGCCAGGATGCCGCCGGCAGGACGATGTCGGCGAGCTCCGCCGTCGGCGTCATGAACAGATCGGCGCAGATCATGAAGTCGAGCTTCTTCAGCGCTTCGTAGGCGGTCGAGGCGTTGGCAAAGGTTGTCAGGGTGTTATTGCCGAATACCAGGAAAGCTCTCACCCGATAGGGGATGCCGTCGCGCATGGCCTGCACCAGCGTCGGAATATGCGCCGCCGGCAAGTCGGCGCCTTCGCCGCCGAGCAGCTTGAAGCGGTCGGCGCCCAATCGTTTGGCGCTGGTCTCCGGCGTGAGATTCTCGATCAGGCTCGGAAATCGTCCGAGCCCGTGCATGCCGAACACCCAGCCGCCGGGCACGTCGATATTGCCGGTGAGCGCGGGCAGCATCGATATCGCTCGGATCGTCTGGATGCATTTCGGCGTGTGTTCGATCGCGCAACCCCATTCCATCATGCCGGGCTTGGCCTGCGCGAACAGCCGGGCGGCGGCGCGGATCTGGTCCGCCGGAACCCAGGTGATCGGCTCGGCCCATTCCGGCGTGTACGGCGTGACGCACTCGGCCAGTTGCTCGAAGCCATGAGTCCATTGGCGCACGAATGGCTCATCGTAGAGTCGTTCACCGATGATGACGTGGAGCATGGCGAGCGCCAGCGCGTCGTCGGCACCGGGGCGCACCTGAAGCCACAGCTTGGCGCGCTTGGCGAGTTCGGTCTCGCGCGGATCGATGACGATGATGTCCGGGTCGTGTGCGAGCGCTTCGCGGACGCTGAAGCGGGTTTCGCCGTCAGGGCCGGAATTGAGCGGGTTGTGCCCCCAGAACATGATGCATTTGGGCGGCACGCCGCCGGTATAATCGCATACCGGCAGGTCGCCGAATGTGAGGATGGTGGTGTTGACACGCGGGTGGAAGCACTGCGCGAATCCGGGCTCGCACCAATTCGGCGTGCCGAGCGCGTGGCCGAAACGGGAAACCCAGCGAATGTGATGACGTCCGGTGCCGGTGCCGAGCGCAATCGATTCGGGGCCGGATTCGGCGCGGATCGCCAGCAGCTTTTCGCTGATCTCGTCGAGGGCTTCGTCCCAAGAGATGCGCTGCCAGCGACCGGAGCCGCGTTCGCCCAGGCGGCGCATCGGGTATTTCAGACGATCGGGATGATAGACCAGATCGGTCGTCACGGTTCCCATCGGACACAGGCGGCCGTGATTCAGTGGCGATTCAGGGTCGCCCTGGACTTTCACAAGCACGCCGTCCTGCACGTGCATCAGCACGCCGCAGCCCCCGTGACAGGAGCGGCATACGCTCTTGAGTACGACCGTGGGCGGGTTGGTGCCGGTGATCTGCGTTTGCTGGATGGTCATCGTCCCTCCGCATGCGTCCTGGTTCGGCGCTGAAACTGCCGATTTCTAGCAAGGGAGTGATCGCCAAGTTATTCAGAATTGGAAAAGGTCGATAGTATTTGGCGATCAGGAGGAACTTTGTGCCCGCGCGCGTGCCGCCGCGGTGCGGGCCGCAACGCGATCCAGAATCGCGATCATGTCCTCGACCTCGGCTCGTTCGAAGCCCTGCGTGATGAATACGATCTTGCTGCGATGGTCGGCGTCGGGCCAGCGGTCGAGCCAAGCCAGATTGTGCAGCAGATGTTGGGCGCCCTGAATGACGGCAGGGCGATCCGGCTCTTCCGCGACCTGGATGATGCCCTTCACGCGCAGCAGATTGGGGCCGAGATTTTGCTGCAGGGCGTCGAGCAGCAGCCGCAGCGCCTCGCGCGGAATCGGCGTTTCGCGAATGAAACAGAACGAGGCGATGTCGCGGTCGTGCAGGCCGTGGTGCAGATGGTCATGCGCGGTATGGTCGTGGTCGGAGTGATCGTGGTCGGAGTGATCGTGATCATGGTGGCGATGATCGTGCGGTTCATAGGCGGCGGCATTGAGCCACGCGCGGGCGTCGGAATTGGGATCGTTGGGGTCGAGTCCCGGGGCGCGCAGCAAGGCGCAGGGCTCGATGGCCGGATCGTCGATGCGGGTGATCGTTGCCGCGGGATTGATGCGGCGCAGCCGCGCGGTCAGCTCCGCCTGTCGTCCGGCGGCCTCGTCGCCAAGGAGATCGAGCTTGGTGAGCAGGATGTGATCGGCGAGCGCGACCTGCCGCACCGATTCGGCATGATTGTCGAGCGTGCCGGGGCCATTCACGGCGTCGACGGTCGAAATTACGTTGGCGATGCGATAGAGCCCGGCAAGCGTCGGATCGGACAGAAAGGCCTGGATAACGGGCGAGGGGTCGGCGAGCCCCGAGGTCTCGATCACCACGTGATCGAAGCGCGGGATCGAGCCGTCCTCGCGCGCGTGATAAAGGTTATTCATGGTGGCGACGAGATCGCCGAATACGGTGCAGCACAGGCAGCCGTTCTCGAGCACCATGATGGTGTCGTTGCTCGACGTCGCCAGCGCGTGATCGAGACCGACCTCGCCGAACTCGTTGATCACCACGGCGGTGTTGGCCATGGCGGGATCGCGCATGGCCTTGTTCAGCAGCGTGGTCTTGCCGCTGCCAAGGAAGCCGGTGAGGATGGTGACCGGGGTGTGAGGCAAATTCGCCCTTCGCTGTGCTACGTCCTGCCCGCACGGGCATAGAGGTCTTGAGAAACTATAAGTAAAGACGTCCATGGCCGGGACAAGCCCGGCCATGACGATTGTGAAACGGTCGGACGGTCGGCCGTCAGAACACCTCGCAACCCGGCAGTCCGCAGGAGATCAGGCGGTCGGACGGGAAGTTGGTTATGATCTGGCAACCGTCCTTGGTCACCACGACCTCTTCCTCGATGCGCGCAGCGCCGGAACCGTCCTCGGCGCCCTTCCAGGTCTCGAGCGCGAACACCATGCCTTCCTTGAGCGGTGTATTCTGGCCGCTATAGCGCTTGGAAATGATGGGCCGCTCCCACAGCGACAGGCCGACGCCATGCCCATACTGCAACAGGAACGCCTCGGCTTCATCGCGATAGCCGAATTCCTGCGCGTCCGGCCACACCTGCGCCACTTGATCGGGCGTGATGCCGGGGCGGATCATGTCGATGGAGGCGCTGATCCACTTCGACGCCGTCTCGTAAGCGTCGATCTGATACTTGTTCGGCTCGCCGCATATGAATGTGCGGTAATAGCAGGTGCGATAGCCGTTATACGAATGCATGATGTCGAGGAACACCATGTCGCCCGGCTGAATGAGGCGGTCTGAAAACGTGTGCGAGTGCGGCCGGCCGCGGGGGCCGGAAACGGAATTCACGCACTCGACCCGCTCGGAGCCCATGCGAAACAGCCGGTCATGCGCGATCGCCACCAGCTCGTTTTCGCGCGTGCCGGGCCTGATCGCCCGGGCGATGTCGACATAGGTCGCATCGACCATGGCGCAGGCCATTTTCAGCAGCTCGATCTCGTCGGCGGTCTTGACCTCGCGGGCATCGAGCATCGCCTGCTGGCCGTCGACGACCAGGATGCCTTCCTTCTCGAGCGCGCGCAGCATCGGCAATTCCATGATGTCGATGCCGATCGGCTCTTTCTCGATGCCGAAATGCACCAGCGCCTTCTTGATCTGTTTGGCAAAGTCGCCTTGCACGTTCATCTGCGGCGGCAACCCGCCTTGCATGGTCGAAATCGGCGCGGCGACATTGTCGGCGATCCAGGGCGACGACAGGCGCTTGGCGGGGGCGGCAGGGTCCCACAAGAACGGCGGGCCCTGAACCGGGCACAAGGCATAGCGCATGAATTTGTCGCGGGCCCATTCACCGATATGGGTGCCGGTGAGATAGCGAATGTTGTCGAAATTGAAGGCGATCACGCCGCCGAGGCCGGCGTGACGGATCGCTTCCTGGGCCCGCGCGAGACGTTGCTTGTGGAGCCGATCATAATCGATCCCTTGCTCCCAATCCTTGGCCATCGCCCCCCATGACGCGGTCGCTTGCGGTCGGTTGTATTTCATGTGTCTTCCTCGAATTGGATTGCCCGCGAAACCTCTAGCCCGATGGACCGGCGGAAAGCGAGAGCGTGTCGGAGCGCCAGCTTAGCGGGGCGTGCGATCGCGAAGCAATGCAGAATGAGAAACCTTTGATCGATTTGTACGATCGTCCACCGGACCGGGATTCGGATGCCGTCGGCTTCGGGAATTGCTCGCGAGCGACGCTCCGGCAGATGGCCTTGCGCAGGGTAAGCTCGCCTCCGATCGCGCCTCCGCTCAACTCTCCGACGCAGTCTTGATGGGCTTAAGTCATTTCAGTCGCGCCCGGCGAGTTGTCTGCGCGCCCGCTATGCATTTCCGACGAGAGTCAGGAGGCCATGGTCGGAAACGTCCTCCGCGCCGTGGCGCCAAACCGCTATTGCCGGCGGGTATCGTGATAGACGAAGGCGATCGATCGCTAAAATCGATCAGCCTTGTATCAATCTGCATCAGTTTTTGATCGCTACCACACTATAATTTGAGTGAATTGAAGCGACGAGACAGATCGCGAGCAGGGTCACGGGATAAAGCGTTCAATCAGGATCTAAGGAGGGGTTCATGACCTTCACACGAACGATGCGCGCGGGATTCCTGCGTTGTGGCGCCGCCCTCGGTGCCGCGATGACGCTCGGACTTGCCATGCACAGTCCTGCGGCGGCCGAGACGATCAAGATCGGAATGATCCTGACCTATTCGGGGCGTGACGCCGCGCTCGGCGAGCAGATCGACCGGGCTGTCGATTTGTTCGTCAAACTGAACGAGAAAGACCTGCCGCCCGGCGTCAAGATCGAACTGGTCAAACGCGATGACACCGGCGTCAATCCCGATCTCGCCAAGCGGCTCGCACAGGAACTCGTGCTTCGGGACAAGGTTCAGATCCTGACCGGCGGCCAATGGACGCCGAACGCGATGGCGGTCGCCGCGCTGACCAAGCAGGCAGGCGTACCATTCATCACCATGACCGCCGGGGGCAGTGCCGTGACGCTGCAATCTCCCTTTGTCGTGCGGACCGGCTGGACGTTGTGGCAGACCAGCTATCCGTTGGGCACGTGGGCGGCCAAGCAGGGCTGGAAAAACGCCTACACCGTGGTGAGCGACTTCGCTCCCGGGCATGACGGCGAAGCTGCGTTCATCAAGGGCTTCAGCGAGGGCGGCGGTACGATCGTCGGCTCGGTGCGCATCGCGCTGAAGACCACGGACTATCTGCCGTATTTCCAGAAGGTCAAGGATGCCAATCCGGATGTCGTTTACGTGTTCAATCCCGGCGGCCCGCAGGCCACCGCGTTCATGAAAGCGTTCGACGATGTCGGCATCACCAAGTCGAAGATCAAGCTGATCGGTCCGGCCGACATCACCTACGATGACGAACTTCCGAACATGGGTCGAAGCGCGCTCGGCGTGGTGACGATGGGCCAGTATTCGCCTGCGGCGACGCGTAAGAGCAATCTCGATTTCGTCGCCGCCTGGAAGAAGGCATACGGCAACGATTCGGTTCCGACCTTTTTCGCCATGGCGGGCTGGGACGGCATGCGTGCCATCTTCGATGCGATCAAGGCGCAAAAGGGCAAGGTCGACCCCGAGGCGACCATGAAATTCCTGCGCACCTGGTCCGATCCGAATAGCCCGCGCGGGCCAATCCGGCTCAACGAGGCGGGCGATCTGGTCCAGAATCTCTATCTGCGCAGGGTCGAGGAGAAGGACGGGCGTCTCGCCAATATCGAATTTGAGACGGTCGGTCAGTACGGCGATCCGTGGAAGACTTTCAATCAGAAATAAAGGCAATGGGACGCAACCGCGCCGGTAACGAACCGTGACAACGCTCATCACGATCCTCTTCTTCGGGGTCGCCTATGGCATGATCCTGTACTTGGTCTCCGTGGGCCTCTCGGTGACGATGGGTCTGATGGGCTTTGTCAATCTTGCGCACGGCGTGTTCGCCATGCTGGGCGGTTACGCCACCGTTACCTTGATGAACCGGTTTGGCGTGCCGTTCCTGCTTTCGCTTGCGATCGGCTGCGTTCTGGTCGCGGCGCTTGGCTTCGTTCTGGAGCGGACGCTTTATCGCCGTTTCTATGGCCGGTCCGAACTCGATCAGGTGCTGTTTTCGTTCGGGCTGATCCTGGTCTCGGTCGCGCTCGTGCGGATCGCGTGGGGGCCGCTCGCTCAGCCGATCCAGTTGCCGGACTATCTGAAAGGTCAGGTGACGGTTCTCGGGCTGACGCTGCCCGCCTATCGGCTGGCCTTGGTCGGTTTCGGCGCGGCGGTGATCGCGGGGCTCTGGTTCGTGTTCGACCGGACCTTGTTCGGCGCGCGCATCCGCGCTGCGGTCGACGATCGCGCGATGGCGCAATCGATCGGAATCAATACCAGCCGGCTGTTTGCCACCGCTTTCGGTTTGGGCACCGGCTTGGCCGCGCTGGGCGGTGGTCTGGGTGCCGACGTGCTCGCCATCGCCCCGGCCTATCCGCTGCAGTACATCATCTATTTTCTGATCGTGGTTGCGGTCGGCGGGCTCGGCAATATCAAGGGGCCCTTCGTCGCGGCGCTCGTTATCGGCGCATCGGATAGCGCGTGCCGTTACTTTCTGCCGGAGGCCGGATCGATCTTCATCTTTGCCTTTGTCTTTGTCGTGCTGATCTGGCGGCCGAACGGCATCATGGAACGGCGCAAGAGGTCCGCGTCGTGACCATGGTATCCACATCGCCGGCCCCCTGGCTGGCCGTGCCGCCGGCGCTCGTTCAGCCGCTGAAACTGATCCCGTGGCTGGCGGTGGCGACCGTCCCGCTCGTGTTGCCGGGCTATGAGCCGCTGGTGACCCAGGTTTTCGTGATGATCCTGTTTGCATTGTCGCTCGATCTGCTGGTCGGCTATGCGGGTATCGTCACTCTTGGTCATGCCGGGCTGTTCGGCGTCGGCGGCTATACCGCCGGCATTCTCTCGGTGTATGGCTTCACCGATCCGATCCTGACCGCGCTTTGTGCGATGGCCCTGGCCGCCGTCACCGGTTTGGCTTTTGGCATCGCCATTCTTCGCACCAAAGAGCTCACGCTTCTGATGTTGACGATGGCGTCGGCTTTTCTGTTGTACGAGATCGCCAACAAAGCAACCGGTCTAACCGGCGGCGAGGATGGGCTGCAGGGTGTCACTTTCGGACCGGTGCTCGGCCTGTTTGAATTCGACTTCCGCGGCAAGACCGCGTTCTTCTACAGTCTGGCGGCCTTGTTTCTGGTGTTCATCTTTGTGCGCACCTTGATCAATTCGCCGTTCGGCTGGTCGCTGCGCGGGATTCGGGAGAATGACGCGCGCATGGCGGCGATCGGATGTCCGATCATGCGCCGGCGTCTAATCGTTTATGCGATATCGGCGGCGCTTGCCGGATTGGCCGGCGCCTTGCAGGCGCAGAGCACACAATTCGTCGCGCTCTATTCGCTCAGCTTTGAGTTGTCCGGCAATATCCTGATCATGCTGATCCTGGGCGGCTCCGGCCGTCTCTATGGCGCTTTCATCGGCGTTCCCCTCTTCATGATCGCCCAGGATATGCTGGCCAAGCAGGACCCGGCGAATTGGTTCCTCGGGCTCGGCATCGTCCTCATCGCCCTGGTGACGCTGGCGCCGGGCGGCGTTCTCGGCATCGCCGAACGCATGATCGATGCAATCAGGCGCCGCAGGAGCGCATGATGGACACCGCGACGCTGGAAACCTGCGACCTCAATCGCTCGTTCGGCTCAAACCGGGTGATTACGGACGTAAATTTCACGCTTCGGCCCGGCGAGCGCCGGGCGTTGATCGGCCCCAATGGCGCGGGCAAGACTACATTCGTCAACTTACTCACCGGCCGTCTGCGGCCATCGTCCGGCAAGGTGTTGCTCAACGGCACCGACATTACCAATCTCGACGAAGCGAGCCGGATCCGGCTCGGCATCGGTCGAACTTTTCAGATCACCTCGCTGTTTCCGAAGATGACCGTGCGTGAGAACGTGTTTCTCGCGGTTGCCGAATGCGAAGGCATTGCCGGCAATCTGCTGCGGTCCGTGTTCCAGTATCGCCCGCAACTTGCTCGTGTCGACGAACTGATCCAACGCGTCGGCCTCAGCGATGTTGCGCATGTGCCGGCGCAGCTATTGCCCTATGGTCGTCAACGCCTGCTCGAAATCGCCATTGCGCTGGCGCTGCGTCCCAAAATCCTGCTGCTCGATGAGCCCGCCGCCGGAATCCCGACCGCGGATAGCGGCATCATCCTCGACATCATCGCGACCCTGCCGAAAGACATTGCGGTGCTGTTGATCGACCACGACATGGACCTGGTGTTCCGTTTTGCTCAACAGATTTCGGTTCTGGTACAGGGCTCCATCCTGGTGGAGGGGGCGCCAGACGATATCGCCACCGATCCGCGCGTACGCGAGGTCTATCTTGGAGACAGCAAACATGGCCGCTCTGCTGCGGCTTGACCAGGTAACCGCAGGCTTCGGCCAAACGGTCATCGTCGAGGGCGTCTCGTTCGCGCTCGATCAGGGCGGCGTGCTGGCGGTGCTCGGCCGTAACGGCGTCGGCAAATCGACCTTGATGAAGACGATCGCCGGACAGACCCGAATGCATGCCGGCACCATCGAGTTTTGCGAGCGGCAGATCGGGTTGCTTCCCAGTTACGATCGCGCACGCGGCGGTATCGGCTATGTTCCGCAGACGCGCGATATTTTCCGCTCGCTCACGGTCGAGGAGAATCTGCTGGTCGCGGCACAGCCGGGACCATGGAATCTCGACCGTGTCTACGAGCTGCTTCCGAATCTGAAGTCGCGCCGTCGCAACGGGGGGCACGAGATTTCCGGCGGCGAACAGCAGATGCTGAGTATCGCGCGTGCGCTCATGGGCAATCCGCGGCTCCTGCTGCTGGACGAGCCGATGGAGGGTCTTGCGCCGGTGATCGTGGAAAGGCTGTTCGAGGTCTTCGAACAGCTGCGCGATAGCCGCGAATTCGGGATCATACTGGTCGAGCAATACGTGAATTTGGCGCTCAATTTCGCTCCGCGTACGATCGTGCTCGATCGCGGTCGAATCGTTTACGATGGAAGCTCTGCCGATCTCGCCGACAATCCGGATCAAATGGCCGCATATTTTGGCGCGTCCGGGCAAGAGACGCGGGCTGCCTGAAATATCCCGTCGATGCACCGCCAGCGGATAGATCGAGCCACGGACATCGTGGGCGATTTTGCACATTGGCGGCCCGGACACGGCCACCTTGCGATCGAGCGCGAGCGAAGCCTTCGCAAGTTCCTCAGGCCGTGTGGTGACGCGCCCGGCGCCGGAATGCGATCTTTCAATTGCCGGACAGTAATTATACGATATTCATTCAGTTCGAGGCGGGCCGGATGAAGTTCATTCAGTTGCGAAATTTCATTGCGGTGATCGAGGCCGGCACATTCCGTCAAGCCGCCAAGAATTTGCATCTCTCGCAGTCTTCCATCAGCAAGAGCCTGCAGCAACTGGAGGATGAGATCGGGACCGAGATACTGCATCGGGGCGCCCGCGGGGTTATTCCGACGGCTGCGGGCCAGGCGCTGCTGACGCGCGCCAAGCTCATCGAAGCGGAGTTGCGCCATGCACGCAATGACGTGCAAATGATCCAGGGTGCTCAGGTCGGCGAAATCCGGGTAAGCGTCTCGCCGACCGTTGCGGTGGGCCTGTTGCCGCGCGCAATCATAGAATTCCAGAAGTCGCATCCGCGCGTGAGCTTTTTGGTCTCCGAAGCGGTTTATCCGGACATGTTGCCGGCGATTCGTACCGGTGAGATCGATATCGCGATTTGCCTGGTGCCGGCACGGCCGCGCGACGAGACGCTTAACTTCGTCAACCTGGTCAAGGATCGCCTGGTGCCGGTGGTTCGCGCCAATCATCCTATCGTCAGTGCGAGCAAAGTCACACTCGAGGACTTGCTTGAACTTGATTGGGTCGTTTATCGCCGCAGCCATACCGGGCTCGATGTCTTCGAGCAGACCTTCACGTCCAACCGTCTCCCGCTGCCCAAAAGCACGATCGAATGCACGTCCTTTGCTTGCGCACGGGCTCTCGTTGAGGATGGCGATTACATCACCTTGATGCCGTCTCAGCTGTTTTTCGACAGCCGCAAACCCTCGTCGGTTGCGCTGCTGGCACTCGATTCTCCGATGCCCACCTGGCAGGTGGCGGTGATCACGCGCGCCAAACATGAATTGTCGGCGGTCTGCCTGGCTTTTCTCGATGAAATCGAGCGCATTTCGGCCGGAGTCGAGCCGACCCAGAAGGGCGCGCCTGCAAGGCGGGCGCGCCGAAGAGGCTAACCCGGCGATCGCTAAAATCGATCACGGTTTGGACAATCTGCATCAATTGATGATCAGGTCGGGTGTATAATCACGGCACGAAGCGATGCGAAAGCGCGCTGTGCGTCCATTCGCCGCTGAATAGGTAAGCACGATGTTTGCGCCCCTGAAATTCTCGATCATCCTGTTTGGCCTGTCGGTGATGCTCAAGTTCACCGCGTGGCGCTATCCTGCCTTTGCGGCGCGGCTCAAGGAGCGCAACCTGGTGGCGCAGATCCGGGCGCGCGATGAGGAGATCGGACGGTGGATTGCGATTCGCGACGGCAAGGTCACGTCCGGACGAGGGATGCACGCCAATGCCGACGTCACGCTATCATTCAAGACCGCAGCGATCGGCGTCTCCCTGCTGACGCCACCGATCAATTGGCTCAATCAGATCAACGCGCAGAAGGATTTCGTACTCGGAGTCGACGGTCCGGAAGACCTCACGAACTGGTTCGCCCAAACCCTGATGGCGATGCAGACCGCGAGCTGGAAATTCGGCGTGCGCCTGCCCGACGGCACCATGCGCTATTGCAACATGGCCAACGGCGGACCGCTATTCGTCTACGTGAAGGATGGCAAGATCATCCGCACCACGCCGATCGATTTCGACGATGACGACCCGCAGCCGTGGACCATCCGTGCACAAGGCATGGATTTCACGCCGCCGCGCAAGACGACGCTGGCGCCGCATGGAATGAACAGCAAGTCGATGATCTATTCGCCTGATCGCTTGCTCTACCCGATGAAGCGGGTGGACTTCGATCCGAAGGGTCAACGTAACCCGCAAAATCGCGGCAAATCCGGCTATGTCCGGATCAGCTGGGAAGAAGCGCTCGACATCGTCGCCGGCGAAATCAAGCGCGTGAAGCAGGAGCACGGCCCCGGCGCGATGGGCGTCTCGCATGGCTCGCATCACACCTGGGGACATATCGGTTACTATCTCAGCGCGCTCTACCGGTTCGCCAATGCCGTCGGTCACACCCCGGTGCATCACAATCCGGACAGTTGGGAGGGCTGGTACTGGGGCGCCTCGCATCACTGGGGCTACACGCTACGGGTCGGGCAGAGCGAGACTTACGGCACGGTCGAGGACCTTCTGCAGAATTGCGAAATGGTGGTGTTCTGGTCGGCCGACCCGGAAACCAACAGCGGTTCCTATGGCGCGCAGGAAGGCACGGTGCGCCGGCAATGGCTGAAGAAGCTCGGCACCAAGATCGTCCACATCGATCCGCACTACAACTCGTCGGCGCAATTCCTGCCCGGCAAGTGGATTTGCCCGAAGCCGACGACATCGCCGGCGCTCGCTCTCGCCATCGCCTATGTCTGGATCAAGGAAGGCCTCTACGACAAGGAATACGTTGCCACGCACACGGTCGGCTTCGACGCCTGGAAAGCCTATGTCATGGGCGAGACCGATGGCGTGCCCAAGACGCCGGAATGGCAGGAGAAGGAAACCGGCGTTCCGGCCAAGGACGTCAGGGCGCTGGCGCGCGAGTGGGGCACCAAGCGCACCTATCTCGGTTGCGGCGGCTGGGGCAACGGCCATGGCGGCGCCTGCCGCAACCAGACCGGCATCCAGTGGGCGCGCACCATGGTTTGCCTGATCGCCATGCAGGGGCTGGGCAAGCCCGGCGTCAACATGGGTAACCTGCAATGGGGTGCTCCGGTCGATCTCAACTTCTTCTTCCCCGGCTATGCCGATGGCGGCATGTCGGGCGACATCGAGAAGACCGCGATGGCCGTCGAGTTGTTCCAGCGCATGCCGCAGCTCCCGACCATGAATACGCCGATGCAGAAGATTCCCCGCATCTACATGCCGGAAGCCATCATCGATGGTAAGGCTGACGGCGGCTATATGTGGAACGGCAAATCGATTGAAGTGCAGTTCGGAAAATTCAGCTATCCGGCGGCCGGGCATGCGCCGGTGCGGATGTTGTTCAAATATGGTGGATCGCTGATCTCGACCATGAACAATACGCACCGCCACATGAAGATGTTCCAGTCGCCGAATCTGGAATTCATCGTCAGTCAGGCGATCTGGCTTGAAGGCGACACCAAATTCGCGGACATCATTCTGCCCGCCTGTACGAACTTCGAGCGCGTCGATATCAGCGAATGGGCGGGGCTTGGCGGCTATGGCCATCACGGCCAGCAGCAGCTCAATCACCGGGTCATCATCTTTCAGGCGCCCGCGATCGAGCCGCTCGGAGAGTCCAAGTCGGACTTCTGGATCTTCAACGAAATCTGCAAGCGGCTCGGGCTCGCCAATTATTTCTCCGAGGGCGTCAACGAAATCGACTGGGTCAAACGCATGTTCGATGCGTCGGACCTGCCGAAGAAGATTTCGTGGAAGAAGTTCATCAAGCGCGGCTATTACGTCGTGCCGAGCGAAAAGGAGAAGCTGCGCGCGCCCGTTTCCTTCCGCTGGTTCTGGGAAGGGCGCAAGAAGGACGTGCCCGAGCCGCATCCGCTGCCGTCCGATTATTCGGGCGAGTTCCTCAAGGGCTTGCAGACCCAGTCCGGCAAGCTGGAATTCGAGTGCAACAGTCTGAAGCGCGTGAAGGACCCCGAGCGGCCGCCCGTGGTGGAATACACGCCCTCCTGGGAGGGCCCGCAATCCGGCGAACTGTTCCGAAAGTACCCAATCCAGCTGCTTACGCCGCACAGCAAATACAGCTTCCATACGCAGGGCGACGGCAAGGACAGCTTTCTGCTCAACATCCCGGACCATCGGGTGAAGGTGAAGGACTGGTATTACTGGGTCGTGCGCATGAACTCGGAGGATGCGGCGGAGCGCGGGATAAAGCAGCACGATCTGGTCAAGGTTCATAATGGCCGCGGCGCGGTGATTTGCGCAGCGGTGCTGACGCAGCGGCTGCCGCGGGGTATTGCCAGCAGTTATGAGGCCTCGGCAACCTACGCGCCGATGGGCGACCCTGGCCGGTCCGTCGACCGCGGCGGTGTCATGAACCTGCTGATGCCGCATCGCTCGCAGACCAAGTCGACGCATTCGCTCGCCGGCGCGCAAGGCCTGGTCGAAATCGAGTTGTGGGACGGCAACACCGAATTCATCTCGGAGGCGTTCGCCGAGCCGGAAAAGCAGACGCAGGCCAAGCCGTTACAGGAGAAGAGCTTGGCTCCAGCGAAGTAACGAAAACGATCGTATCGGTCGGCTGCCGTAAGCGGGACGCGACCGTAGCAGAAGGAGGAATATTGATGGCTTACATCTTCAAAGAGGACGAGTTGCCGGCGCTGATCGACGCGAGAAAAGCGCGCGAGCGAATTTTCTTCGTCAACAAGGATCTCGCTAAGATCGACGACATGCTCGCCGGTGTCATGCACTACAAGCAAGACGCAGCATCGCCGCTGCATCTGCACAAGAACTGCGAGCACTTCTATTTCATCATCAACGGTAAGGCGACGGTGGAGTCGGACGAGGGTGTGCGCCCGGTGGGACCTGGCGACATGGTCTTCATTCCGGCCGAAGAGAAGCATCGGCTGCGCGCCACGACGCCGCTGTTCTACTTCGAGTTTCAGGCGCCCAACCGCTTCCAGACGACGATTCTGGAGGGCACCGGCGACGATCTGAAGTGGGAGCACCGGGACGGCAAAGTCTGGATGCAGTCCTGAGCCATCGAACATCGAGGAAACAACCATGTCGCTCACATTTATCGACACGAACAAGCTTCCGAAGCAGGCGGTTGCCGGCTGCGGTGAGTTTACCGAAGTGCTGAATCAGGCGCTATGCGGCGCTAAGAACGTTGTTGGCGCTTTGCGGTGGCTGAAGTCGGCCGACACCTTCGAGGCCAGCGCGCCCAGCAAGCATCAGCTCCTCTACGTGATGGAAGGTCAGGGCCGTGTCCGCCTCAATGACAAGGAATATGACGTCGAGAAGGGGGGCGGCATCTATCTTGGACCTGCCGAGACGGCGACCATTCAGGCGGCAGCGAGCACGCCCCTGAAATTGTTCCATCTGGTGGTGCCACAGATACCGAAGTGACAACGAGAACCCGAGGCCGCAAGCGCCTCGGGCTGATGCGTTCCCGAACGCTGCGAGTAAGACGATGAAAAAATGGAACATGATCATCGACGTTGCCGAATGCACCAACTGCAATCTGTGCACGCTTGCAGCGATGGATGAATATGTCGGCAACGATTTTCCCGGCTATTCGTCGGCGATGCCCAGGCACGGCCACCAGTGGATCAACATCCTCCAGAAAGAGCGCGGGCAGGTGCCGATGATCGACGTCGCCTATGTTCCGACGACGTGCAACCATTGCGACGACGCACCCTGTATGAAGGCCGACAAGACCGGCGCCATCCGCAAGCGTGAAGACGGCATCGTCCTGATCGATCCGGAAAAGGCGAAAGGGCAGAAGAGCCTGGTCGATGCCTGTCCTTACGGGCACATCTGGTGGAACGAGGAATCGCAGCTGCCGCAGAAATGGACTTTCGATGCGCATCTGATTGACCAGGGCTGGAAGCAGACGCGTGGACACCAGGTTTGTCCGACGGGCGCCATGCGCGTGATCCAGGTCGAGGACGCTGAAATGGAACGTCTTGCGCGCGAAGAGCAGCTTGAGGTGATGGACCCTGAACGAGGCACCAAGCCGCGCGTCTATTATAAGAATTTGTGGCGCTATTCGCAGTGCTTCATCGGCGGCACCGTCTCGGTTAAGGTCGGCGACATTGTGGATTGTGTCTCGGGTGCGAAGGTTCGATTGAAGAAAAAGGACGACAAGTTCTTTTCTGAAACGACTACCGATAACTACGGCGACTTCAAGTTCGATCGGTTGGAGGAAGGATCCGGTCTTTATTTGGTGGAGATTTTAGCCAAGAACGGAACCAACAAGGTGGTCGAGGTGACGCTGGGCGCCAGCATCAATCTCGGCGAGATACGTTTATAGCCGACAGGACGATATGATGGAGCGGGCTCCGAGCGGGGCCTATGGCCGTGGCGGCCGGCATAAATCCCGTGGCGGAAAGCAGAACATGCAACTCAACGATGATATCGGGGAGGATATCCGGCTTGAACTATACCGTTCTCAGGTATTGCTGCGGGAGGCGGAGCAGCGGGCGTATGACCTGTTTTTGCAGAATCTGGTGAAGGGGACGAGCCATCTGTCGCTGGGGCAGGAGGCGGTTGCGGCCGGCTTTGCCACTGCGATGAAGCCCGGCGATCTTTCGTTCTGCACCTACCGGGGCCACGCCCATACGCTGGCGCGGGGGGTGCCGGTGGAGCGGGTTCTGGGCGAATTGATGGGCCGCGACAATGGCCTGATGCGGGGCAAGGGCGGCTCGATGCATCTGACATCGGTTGAGCATGGGGTGATGGGGTCGTATGCGATCATCGGGGCGCATCTTCCGATCGCGTGCGGGGCGGCGTGGCGGGCGCAATACAAGGGGCAGACCGACGTTTCGGTTTGCTTCTTCGGCGACGGCACGACCAATATCGGGGCGTTCCATGAGGCGCTGAATTTTGCGGCGATCTGGAAGCTGCCGGTGATCTTCGTGTGCGAGAACAACCATTACATGGAATACACGCCGATCCACGAGGTGACGGCGGTGCCGCATCCGGCGGCCGACCGGGCTTCGGCCTATGGGCTTGAGCGCATCGTCGTCGACGGCAACGACGCCGACGCGGTCTATCGCATAGCGGTTGCGGCTTACGCCAAGGCGCGCCGTGGCGAGGGGCCCTCGCTGATCGAATGCATCACCTACCGGCATAGCGGGCATTCGCGGGCGGACCCTGCGAAATACCGGCCCGAGGGCGAGCTGGAGAAATGGAAGGAGCGCGATCCGATCAAGGTCTATCGGCAGCGGCTGTTGGAATTCGGGATCGATCCGGAAGTGATGAAGGGCATCGAGGACGGCATCAAGCGCGAGGTCGACGAGGCGACCGAGAAATGCAAGGCCTCGCCGCCGCCGCCGCACGACATCATCCATACCGACGTCTATGCCGACGGTGGCTTCGCGTGGAGAAACTGACATGGCGGAACTGAGCTATCGCGATGCGGTGATCCGCGGCATCGCGCAGGAGATGACGCGCGATCCGGATGTGGTGTTTCTGGGCGAGGACGTGGCGAAGGCGGGCGGCGTGTTCAAGGCGACGGTCGGGCTTTACGAGCAGTTCGGCCCGTTGCGGGTGCGCGACACGCCGATCTCGGAGCAGGCGATTCTCGGTGCCGCGATGGGGGCTGCGATGACGGGCTTAAAGCCGATCGCCGAGATCATGTTCTCGGACTTCATTGCGGTGTGTTTCGACTATATCGCCAACGAATTCCCGAAGAGCCGCTACATGACCAACGGGCAGGTGAAATGCCCTCTGGTGGTGCGCACCGGGAACGGGGCGGGCTCGCGGTTCGGGGCGCAGCATTCGCAGAGCGTCGAGAACTGGTGCATGATGATCCCGGGGCTGAAGGTGGTGGCGCCGTCGACGCCGCGCGACGTGATCGGGCTGATGGCGGCGGCGGTGCGCGATCCGGACCCGGTGATCTTCTTCGAGCACAAGTCGCTGTATGCGACCAAGGGCGAGGTGCCGGACGGCGAGATCGTCGACAGCCTCGGCACCGCGAAGATCGTGCGGCCGGGCCGGGACGCGACCATCCTGGCGCTCGCCATGATGGTGCCGCGGGCGATCGAGGCTGCCGACCGGCTCAAGGCGCGAGCACGGCATCGACTGCGAAGTGGTCGATGTGCGCTCGCTGGTGCCGCTCGACATGCAGACAATCCTAAGTTCGGTTGCGCGCACCCATCGGCTGTTCACGGTGGAGGAGAATCCGCGGACTCTGCGGCTGGGGTGCGGAGCTCGTATCGATCGTGGCGGACGAGGCGTTCTACGATCTGGACGGACCGCCGGTTCGCATCACCACGCCGCATATCCCGCTGCCGTCGGCGGATCTGCTGGAGGACGCGGTGCTGCCGAATGTGGAACGGATCGCGGAGACGGTGCGGCGGTCGCTGGGGAGTTGAGCCTCGTGTTCCGGACGCGGTGCATCGCCGATCCGGGAGCCATATCAGACGATATTTCTCTAGGTCCCGGTTCTGCAGCGCACCGTTCCACGCTGTGCTGCGCCCGGGACACGAAAGCGAAAGAGTTGCACCATGTACGAAAATCTGCTCGCCAATGTCCCGACCGATCTTTGGATCGGCGGGAAGTGGCGCAAGTCCTCCGACAATGCGCGCTTCGACGTGATCGATCCGGCGACCGAGAAGAAGGTCGCCTCGGTCGCAAGCGCGACGCCGCAGGACGCGATCGCAGCGCTCGATGCCGCCGACGCAGCCTTCCCGGCCTGGGCGGGCGAAGAAGCCCGAGAGCGCGGCGAGATTCTGCGCAAGGCCTTCGAGCTGATCATGCGCGACGCCGAGCGACTGGCGAAGCTGATCACGGTCGAGAACGGCAAGGCGTTGCCGGATTCGCGCGGCGAGGTGGCCTATGCCGCCGAGTTCTTCCGCTGGAACGCGGAGGAAGCGGTGCGCAATCTTGGCCAGATGTCGACCGCGCCGTCGTCGGGCGCGCGCATCCTGGTGCAGCACAAGCCGGCCGGCATCGCCGTGCTGGTGACGCCGTGGAACTTCCCGGCCGCGATGGCGACCCGCAAGATCGGTCCGGCGCTCGCGGCCGGCTGCCCGGTGGTGCTCAAGCCCGCCTCCGACACGCCGCTCACCATGCTCGCGCTGATGCCGATCCTGGAAGAGGCCGGCGTGCCTGCGGGCGTGGTCAACGTGATCCCGTCGCGCTCGTCGGGCAAGGTGGTGGGGGCGATGCTGCAGGACCCGCGCGTGCGCGTGATCTCGTTCACCGGCTCGACCGAGGTCGGCCGGAAGCTGCTGCGCGAGGCCGCCGCATAACATCATCAAGCCGGCGATGGAGCTTGGCGGCAACGCGCCGTTCATCGTGTTCGAGGACGCCGACATCGATGCGGCGATCGAGGGCGCGATGATCGCCAAGATGCGCAACATGGGCGAGGCCTGCACCGCGGCGAACCGCTTCTATGTGCACGAGAAGGTGCATGACGAGTTTGCCAAGAAACTCACCGGCAAGATGCAGTCGCTGAAGATGGGCAACGGCCTCGACGAGGGCGTCGCGCTCGGGCCGCTGGTCAACCAGGAAGGCCGCGACAAGGTGATCGAGCTGGTCGACGACGCCGTCAGCAAGGGCGCCAAGGTGCTGACCGGCGGCAAGACGCCGGAGGGCCAGGGCTTCTTCTATCCGGCGACCGTGCTCACCAACGTGCCGGACGGCGCCAAGATGCTGAACGAGGAGATCTTCGGCCCCGTCGCCTCGATCCAGACCTTCAAGTCGGAAGACGAGGCGGTCAAGCGCGCCAACGACACCGAATACGGGCTTGTCGCCTATCTCTACACGAAGGACATCGGCCGCGGCATGCGGGTCTCCGAGAAGCTCGACTTCGGCATGATCGGGCTCAATCGCGGGCTCGTCTCCGATCCGGCCGCGCCGTTCGGCGGCATGAAGCAGTCCGGCCTCGGCCGCGAAGGCGCGCACGAGGGGCTGATGGAGTTCCTCGAGACGCAATACGTGTCGGTGAACTGGTGATTATCGGTCGTCCCCGCGAAGGCGGGGGCCCATAACCACAGTGTTTGAATAAATGAATCGATGGCATCGAGATCAATCGGACATGTCACGGCGTATAGGTCCCCGCCTTCGCGGGGGCGACTTCGGATGCGGCATGTGAAGGAAGCGATAATATGGACGTGCTGATGCCGCAGCTCGGCGAGACCGTCACCGAGGGCAAGATCACCAAATGGTTCAAGAATGCGGGCGATGCCGTAGCGCCCGGCGACAACCTGTTCGAGATCGAGACCGACAAGACCTCGATGGAGGTGCCGGCGACCTTCGGCGGCACGCTGTCGGCGGTGAACTTCCAGGTCGGCGACGTTGCCAAGGTCGGCGCCGTGGTGGCGGTGATTCTCGGGGAGGGTGAGGTCGCAAAGCCTCAAGCTGCCGCGAAGACACAAGCGCCGGCCACCCAGGCGGCCAGGCCCGCCCCCGCGGCGGCGGCATCGGTCGCTGTTGCGCCGATGCAGATCGCGAAGCCCGCCGCGCCGATAGAGCTGTTCCGCGAAGTCCGCACGCCGGAGCGCAACTTCGGACCAGCCCGGCTCTCGGGCGGCATCACGGTGACGCCGCTGGCGCGCAGGCTTGCCGGCGAGAACGGCATCGATCTGTCGCGCATCGAAGGTTCCGGCCCGCATGGCCGGATCGTGGCGCGCGACGTCGAATCCCGCATCGCCCAGGCGCCCGCATCGGCGCCGGCGGCCGGACCTTCCGCCTCCGACATCCTGCCGCTCTATCGCGACGTGCCGTCCGAAGAGATTCCGCTCGACGGCATGCGCAAGACCATCGCCGCGCGGCTGACGCAGGCCAAGCAGACCATTCCGCATTTCTATCTGACTGCCGATATCGGCATGGACGCCTTGTTGAAGGTGCGCGCCGAGGCCAACGCGGCCGCGCCGAAACAGGACGGCGAGCCGGCCTACAAGATCTCGGTCAACGACTTCGTCATCAAGGCGCTGGCGCTGGCGCTGAAGCGGGTGCCGGCGGCGAATGCGATCTTCGCGCAGGATCGAACCTTGCGCTTCCAGCGCGCCGATATCGGGGTTGCGGTGGCGCTCGAGGGCGGCCTGATCACGCCGGTGATCCGCGCGGCGGACGAGAAATCGCTGAGCGCGATCTCGAACGAAATGCGATCGCTGGCCGAACGCGCGCGCGACAAGAAACTGAAGCCCGAGGAATACCAGGGCGGCGTCAGCGCCATCTCCAATCTCGGCATGTATGGCGTGCGCGACTTCTCGGCCATCATCAACCCGCCGCAATCGACCATCCTCGCAGTCGGCGCCACCCAGCGCCGCCCGGTCGAGACGCAAGATGGCGGCCTGCGCTTCGAAAGCCAGATGACCGTCACCCTGTCCTGCGACCACCGCGTCATCGACGGCGCACTCGGCGCACAATTGCTGGGGGCGTTCAAGCTGCTGATGGAAAAGCCGCTGACGGCGCTCGTCTAGAAGCAGGCGTTCGGACGACAGCAGCCATCGATACGCTGTCCGCAATTTTGGTCAGCCCAGGAAAGCGCACCGGCGCATCGATCCGAAACACAGACAGGCGGAATTGTGCGCTTCGGCAGGCCTGACCGTAATTATGAACCGGATTGCCCCTCTTTGCTAGCTGTCCCGGCCCGGGGGGCGACCATGCGTGACAACACGGTGGAGGTCGAAACGGCGCAGCGGCCGCCGCGCCTCCGCTGAGCCTGACCGTCGAGCGCGGCGAGATTGTTGCCCTGATGGGGCGTAACGGCATGGGCAAGACCACGACGCTGCGCGTCTTGCTCGGCCTGCTGAAGCCACGGCAGTGTAGCGTTTGCATGCACGGTCGCGACATGACGTCGGCAGCGCCGCATCTTGTGGCGCGGCAAGGGATTGCATTTGTGCCCGAGGGCCGCCGAATTTTCTTCGATCTAAACGTGCGCGAGAACCTGGTCATGGCAGCGCGGCCGGGTCGCGACGGCGCGACGCAATGGACGCTGGATCGGGTGCTCGGGCTGTTTCCGGGGCTTGCCGAATGGCTGCGCAACATGGGCGGTCAGCTAGCAGGCGGCGAGCAGCAAATGCTGGCGATCGGACGCGCGTTGATGACCAACCCGCTGCTTCTTGTCCTCGACGAGGCCACAGGGTCTGGCGCCCCTGATTCGTCGCGATATCTGGGAGGCTTTGCGCCAGCTTAAGAGTACCGGCATGGCGGCGCTGATTGTCGACAAAGACGTCGAAGCGCTTTCTGACCTGGCGGACCGTTTCGTGGTCATCGCCAAGGGGGAGGTCGTTTACACTGGTGAGTCTGCCGCTCTCACGTCGGATCGCGACAGCATCGTCCGGCACCTCGCAATTTGATCTACGATTCTCGCCCAGGACTGCGCGCTAATTTTCGACGCCTGCGATCGCCTCGGAGCGGAAGTCGCCAGCCAGGCCTCTCTGCTGCATGAGGGCCGGATAAGCTTCGGCGAAGTCCGATTGAATCCGACCGAACGGGACATCGGCAAAAGTTCCTCGATCGCTGAGGTATTCCATGTGACGTCGTCCGGAACGGTCGAATGGATGGAGCAGGGAGTCCGTCTGTGCGTCGAATTCTAGCGGCTTCAACCCGAGTTTGCTGCAGAGGGCCAAATCAAAGGCAGGCGTGGCCTTGACCCAGCGTCCCGCGAGATAGAGGTCGGCGTAGGAATGCCAGATGAAAACGTCGGATTTTATGTGTTCGTAAAATCGCGGCGATGTCAGGTGATTTCGCACGTCGGCGTAGCCGACACGCGCGGGAACGCCGATCGCGCGGGCGCTTGCGGCGAGCAGAGCGGCCTTGCCGATACAAAACCCGCGTCCGCGCGTGAGCACGGCGCTGGCGCGATAATTATCGGGGTCGGCAAGGTCCACATACGGGTCGTAGATGATGCCGTCGCGGATGGCGCGGTAAAGCTCAAGCGCCCGCTCGACATCATTGCCGGAGGGACCGGCCGCGCGGTCGGCAAACTGCGCCACCTGCGGGGAGTCGCTGTCGATAAAGCTGCCCGGGTTCAGAAACTCTGTCGCCATTTCTCGCGCCTTTCTCACGTCCCCTCGAACGCCCGCGCGACGTCAGGTCGGCGTGGCGGATGGCAGAAGTTGACGTCGTTGCTTGACGACGTCGACGCACCAATCGTGTGACCGTTGAAGATCCGGAGGCAGGTCGACGGCCAATCCGCCATGAAAGCGGCGCCATGCCTCATCGTAGGGTGCTCGAACCGCGGTGAGCACCGGTATCCCGGCTTCGATCGCGCGTGAAAGCGTGCGGCGCAGTCCGTGTCCTTCGGACTCCGCCTTGCCGAACTTGTTAAGGATCATCAGGTCGATATGGCCGTCAAACGGGCGGTCAAGCAGCCCCGCGAATCCCGCCAAGCGCTCTGAATCGAGTCGGCAGCTTTCTGATTGTGACCCGAGCTGTTGCGAAATCTCCATGGTCGTGCCGGAAGAAAGATCGAGCAGCTTCATATCGGAACAGGCGCTGCATGCGTCCGGAGCATTGACTTGGAGCGCACCACCCAGGCGAATATCGCTCGCGCGCAGCATCTCTCCGAGCTTCGCCATGAAGCTGTCCACGCCAAATCCCGCTTCGTAATGAATCGCGGCAAGCTGCACGGCGTCGGTCGTCATCGTGGCACAGTCCAGGATCGCTCGCTCGACTGCCTTGAGTTTGGTCAAGGGGTGACCGCAGCCTTTCTGATAATCATCTCGCAAAATACGCGAAAAGTGCACAAACAATATTCGACTTAGGGAGTTGACGATGAAGAAATTACTCCAAATTGCCGCTGCAAGCGCCGGGCTACTCGCGCTTCTCGGCGTCGGGGATCAAGCGGGGGCCCAAGTCAAGATCGGCGCAGTGCTCTCCGTGACCGGACCGGCTTCGTTTCTCGGCGATCCCGAGAAAAAGACGCTGGAGATGTATGTCGACGACATCAACGCCAAGGGCGGAGTCAATGGTCAGAAATTGCAATTGATCATTTATGATGATGGCGGCGACGCCAATGCCGCCCGCACTTTTGCCACGCGCCTCGTTGAAGAAGACAAAATTGTCGCCATGGTCGGAGGCAGCACGACCGGCGCCACGCTTGCGATGATGCCGGTTTTCGAGGAAGCGCAGATCCCATTCATCTCGCTGGCCGGCGCGATCCAGATCGTTCAGCCGACGCGCAAGTGGGTGTTCAAGACGCCGCACACCGACAAGATGGCTTGCGAAAAGATCTTTGTCGATCTGAAGCGCCGCAACCTGACGACAATCGCTTTGATCTCCGGCGCGGATGCGTTCGGCAAGTCGATGCGGGATCAGTGCGTGGCGGTGGCGCCGCAGAGCGGCATCACCATCGCTCACGAAGAGACCTACGGCCCGCGCGACAGCGACATGACGCCCCAGCTCACCAACATCCGCAACAAGGCGGCGGTGAAGGCAGTCGTCAATCCGGGCTTCGGCCAGGGACCTGCGATCGTCACGCGCAATTATCGTCAGCTCGGCATCGATCTGCCGCTCTATCAGAGCCACGGGGTCGCCTCGAAGCAATTCATCGACCTTTCCGGGCCCGCGGCTGAGGGTGTGCGCCTGCCGGCAGCGGCGTTGCTAGTCGCCGACAAGCTGGTCGCCTCCGATCCGCAGAAGAATGTGGTCACGAACTATTCGCGCAAATACCAGGAGAAGACCGGCCAGCCGGTTTCGACGTTTGGCGGTCACGCTTATGACGGGCTGATGATTCTGGTCGAGGCGATGCAGCGCGCCAAGGGCACCGACAAGGCCAAGATCCGCGACGAGATCGAAAAAACCAAGGGCTATGTCGGCACCGGCGGAGTCGTGACCATGTCGCCCACGGACCACATGGGCCTCGATCTGTCCGCGTTCCGGATGCTGGAGATCAAGAAGGGCGATTGGACGCTGGTCGCCGAAAGCGGCTCCTGAATCCGGTCCACCGGAATCGGCGGCGCTGATGAGCGCCGCCGAAGCGCGCTTGGTAGTGAGACTCGCGAGCGATGGCAGAGTTCCTGCAATTCCTGTTTTCGGGGCTCACGGTCGGCGCAGTATATGCGCTGGTCGCGCTCGGCTTCACGCTGATCTACAACGCCTCGGGTATCATCAACTTCGCGCAAGGAGAGTTTGTCATGCTGGGCGGCATGACCACGGTGTTCCTTGCGCTTGCGGGCGTTCCGTTGCCACTGGCAGCTCTTCTGGCTGTGGTCATCACAGTGGCAATCGGACTGCTTCTGTATCGCTGTGCCATCGAACCGGCACGTGGAGCTGACGCCGTTGCTCTTATCATGATCACCATCGGCGCCTCGATCTTCCTGCGTGGCGCCGCCCAAGTCGTGTTCGATAAACGCTTTCACAGTCTTCCGCATCTGCTCGGCACCGATCCAATCCGGATCGGCGGCGCAGCCGTCCTGCCGCAGAGTCTTGTTGTGCTCGCAGGAGCGGCGGTGATTGTCATTTTGCTTTGGCTCTTCATCGACCGCACGCTATTCGGCAAGGCGGTGACCGCAACGGCGGCGAACCGCCTCGCCGCGTCTCTCGTCGGCATCAATACCGGCCGCATGATCGGATTTTCGTTCGCCGTTTCGGCAGCGATCGGTGCATTGGCGGGCATCCTGGTCTCGCCGCTTACGCTGACAAGCTACGACGTAGGCACATTGCTCGCACTGAAAGGTTTTGCCGCCGCGATGCTCGGGGGCATAGGCTATGCTCTCGGGGCTGTGGTCGGCGGCCTGTTGCTCGGACTGCTGGAAGCTTTCAGCGCGGGCTATCTGTCGTCCAAATACAAGGACGCCGTCGCGTTTCTCGTCATCCTGGCGGTATTCTTCGCGATGCCGCGCGGTCTGCTCGGACGCGCCAAGGTCGAGCGGGTGTGAGCGTGCGCGCGCTGATCGATAGCCGCTACTTGCCCCTGGTGTCGGCGGGCATTCTTGTCCTCGTGCTGCCTCTGCTTTTTCCCTCCAGCTTCTATTATCGCATTGGGGCGCTGGTTTTCATTTTCGCTCTCGCAGTGGTTGGTCTCAATCTGCTGATGGGCTTTGCCGGCCAGATCAGCCTCGGGCATGCGGGCTTTCTCGGGATCGGCGCCTATTCTGTCGCCATTGGCCCGACTTATCTCGGTCTTCCGGGCTGGCTCTGTATCGTGGCGGGAGCAGGCTTGTCGGGTGTGGTCGCTCTGGTGGTTGGTCAGCCGATTTTGCGGCTCAAGGGCCATTATCTCGCCGTCGCGACGCTTGGCTGCGGTCTTCTGATCGCGATTTTGCTGAACAACGAAGCGGCCTGGACCGGAGGCCCGGACGGCATGTCGGTGCCGAAACTCGCGCTGTTCGGCTGGTCTGTTCATGGCTCGATTGTCTGGTATTGGGTTTCTGCCGCCACGCTCCTCATCGGTATTGCGCTTGCGCTTAACCTGGTCGACAGCCCGACCGGGCGCGCGTTGCAGGCCATCCACGACAGCGAGATTGCGGCATCGGTGCTGGGCGTGCAGACCGCGAGGAAAAAGCTCACGGTGTTCGTCATTTCGGCCGTCTATGCCTCGATCGCCGGATCATATCTCGCGTTGTTCAACGGTCACGTCACACCCGATCTTGCGGGCTTTCTGCGTTCGATCGAACTCGTTGCCATGGTGGTATTGGGCGGAATGGGTTCGGTCTTCGGCTCGTTGGTAGGGGCGGCCGTGCTGGTCGTGCTGCCTCAGACGCTCACCGGCTTCCACGATTACGAACACATGGCGCTCGGCCTGATCGTAATGGGATTCATGATCTTCCTGCGGCGCGGCATCGTGCCCACGCTGGCGGCCGCCATCACGGGGCGCGCCACGTGAACATTCTCGAGATCGAAGGCCTCTCGGTCAGATTCGGTGGGATATGTGCAATCGATAAGGTCAGCCTGTCGGTTCCGGAGAGATGCATATTCTCGATCATCGGTCCAAACGGGGCCGGCAAGACAACGTTGTTCAACCTGATCTCGGGAATCTACCAGCCGACCGAGGGGCGGGTGCTGCTTGCGGGTGAGGACGTGACGGGGCTTGCGCCCGATCAGCTCGCGCGTCGCGGACTTTCGCGCACCTTCCAGAATCTGCAGATATTCTTCCGTCTGACCGCGATCGAAAATGTCATGGTTGGGCGCAACCGCCATGAGACCACGAACGTGGTCTACGATCTGCTGCGTTTGCCGGCGGTTCGACGACAGAACCGGGCAACTCGCGAAGCGGCCCGCGCGGCCCTTGCGCGGGTGGGATTGGAGGCCGACGCAGACAAGCCGGCCGGGTCGTTGCCCTATGGAGCGATGAAGCGACTCGAAATCGCGCGGGCGCTCGCGACGGAACCGAAGGTGTTGATGCTCGATGAGCCGGCAGCCGGATGCAATCCGGTTGAAACCGAGGAGCTGGACGAAATCATTCGCTCGATCGTGAGCGACGGGATCACTGTCATGCTGGTCGAGCACGATATGCGGCTCGTCATGAACATCTCCGATCGCATCCATGTGCTCGCCAACGGTCACACCCTGGCGGAAGGCTCCGCCAGCGTAGTGCGGTCCAATCCCGCCGTCATAGAAGCCTATCTCGGGACACACGAAGTTCGGAGCCGCGCCGTTGCTTGAGATCGAGAACCTGACAAGCGGATATGGCCGCGTCGAGGCTCTCCACGGCGTTTCGATGCGGATTCATTCCGGTGAGATTGTCAGCCTGGTCGGTGCTAACGGCGCGGGCAAGACGACGCTGCTGCGTGCAATCAGCGGCGTGCAGCCGATAACGGCCGGGACCATTCGGTTCGAGGACAAGCCGATTGACAATCTGCCAGCGCATAAGCGGATGACGCTCGGCATCGCGCAGGCGCCAGAAGGGCGGCAATTGTTCGCACCGCTTAGCGTGCATGACAACTTGATGTTGGGTGCATGGCGGCGCAGGTCGGACGATACGTCATCCGAACTTGCGCGCGTCCATGACCTGTTTCCGATGCTCCGTCCACTGAGCCGATCGACAGCCGGCATGTTGTCCGGCGGTCAGCAGCAGATGCTGGCCATCGGCCGCGCGTTGATGGCAAAGCCTCAACTCCTCCTGCTCGACGAACCGTCGCTCGGTCTTGCGCCGATCCTGGTCAATCAGATCCTTGAAGCGATCGCTCGCCTCAAGCGCGAGGGCGTCACGATCCTCTCTGATCGAGCAGAATGCCCGGGCAGCACTCGCGATTGCCGACCGAGCCTATGTGCTGGAGAACGGGCGGGTCACCGCCTGCGGCACCGCTGCGCAGATAGAAGCGGACGAGCATGTGCAGCGCGCCTATCTCGGCATCTGACACGTCGGCGACATGCGCTTGACTATCGTCAATTCGTCTATGCGACGTTGTGACTAGGGTATGTCGCAGAAAAAGAGACGTGCGGAGGAATGCCGATGAAAGATAGTCTTCGCGCAGATGTTTCGTCCTCGAGACGTTTTGTGGTCGACAACGAACGGACCATCGGATTCATGGGCGAGGAGGGTCGCGTCTATGCGACGCCGTCTCTGGTCCGGGATATCGAGCAAACCTGCCGTGACCTGTTGATGAACCATGCCGACCCAAATGAAGATTCGGTCGGCATGGAGGTGTCGATCCGGCACCTGGCTCCGACACTTCCCGGGATGGAAGTCGAAATCACCGCGAAAGTTGTCGCGGTCGATGGCCGCAAGGTCAGTTTTCAAATCTCTGCCCGCGATGACCTGGAACTGATCGGAGAAGGCTCGCACACACGCTTTGTGGTCGATGTCGCGAAGACACTTGAACGGCTGAAGGCGAAGGCGGCGAAACGCGCGTCCGTACCGGCCGGCTGCACGCGAGGCGCACCATGCCGCAGAACGGTCAGAGCTGCGAATTTTTCACTTTCGATCGATTGCCATCAATGCATGGCCGGACCGGACCTTCTCAAGCTACGTGTCGAATATCGCGTGGCATTTCGAATGTCGCCGTCAGTTGATTTCTCAAGCGCCGGCTTGTCGCATGCGCTGACTGTAACCAGAGCTTTGCTCTGAGCCGAATTCCGGCGAGGCGCAGGCCTTGCGGCTGGACGGTTAGATTGTGCCACGCGACATCTGTCGGTCAATTCTGAACAATGGGAGATCAGGTTATGAGCATGCAGCCGGCCCGTCGTGATGCTGACACCTTCATGTTCGACCGACAGATCGAAACGATGCCGCGCAAGGCTCTCGCCGCGCTCCAGTTCGAGCGGTTGAAAAAAAATCTGAACTATGCGTGTGCCAATGTGCCGCATTACCGGAGGGCCTTCGATGCGGCCGGCGTGAAGCCTGATGATTGCAAGACCTTGGCCGACATCGCCCGATTTCCTTTCACGCTGAAATCGGATCTGCGCGACAATTATCCGTTTGGACTGTTCGCAGTGCCGCGTGCGAAACTGGCGCGGCTCCATGCCTCCTCCGGCACGACCGGCAAGCCGACCGTGGTTGGCTATACCCATGGCGATCTTGACAACTGGGCCGACCTGATGGCTCGCACGCTCGCCTGCGGCGGCGCGGTTCCCGGCGACATCGTTCACAATGCCTTTGGCTACGGCTTGTTCACCGGCGGGCTCGGCACGCATTACGGCGCAGAGCGGCTCGGCTGCACCGTCGTGCCGATGTCGGGCGGCGGTACCGAACGCCAGGTCGCACTGCTGCAGGATTTTGGCTCGCGGGTGCTGTGCGCCACGCCTTCCTATGCGCTCAATATCGCCGAAGTCGCCGAAAATATGGGTGTCGATTTGCGCAATTCACACGTGCAGCTCGGGCTTTTCGGTGCCGAGCCATGGAGCGAAGCGATGCGCCTGGATATTCAACGCCGGCTCGGCATTCGGGCGGTCGACACCTACGGTCTGTCGGAAATCATGGGTCCGGGCGTCGCGACAGAATGCGATGTCGCTCAGAACGGCCTGCATGGCTGGGAAGATCACTTTCTGTTCGAGATCATCGATCCGGAGAGCTTGCAGCCACTGCCGATGGGCGAGACCGGCGAATTGGTCATTACCACCTTGACCAAGGAAGCGCTGCCGATGATCCGCTACCGCACCCGCGACATCACGCGGCTAAGCGATGAGCCGTGTCCCTGCGGCCGCACCCATATTCGCCTCATGCGGGTGACGGGCCGTGACGACGATATGCTGATCATCAGAGGCGTCAACGTCTACCCCTCGCAAGTCGAAGCCGTGCTGCTGGGCTTCTCGGGATTGTCACCGCACTACCAGATCGTGCTGACGCGCGAGGGTGCACTCGACTCGATGACGGTCGAGATCGAGCGGACGCCGGAGCCGCAGGCGGAAGCGTTGATCCGGCTCGCAAGGCGAACGAAGTCCGCCATCATATAAAGTCGATGATCGGCGTGACCTGCGATGTCGTGGTCAAGGCGCCGGGCGAAGTGCCGCGTTCGCAAGGCAAGGCCGTGCGGGTCAAGGACTTGCGGAACAAGGCGAACTAGACGAAGTGATTATTCCTGCGAGATCGGGGGATCGCTGTCGCGTGCCCAGGTACTTGTGGGCGGCGGATATTTGCGCAGCAGCCGATGCACCAGATTGACGTGCTCGGCTTCCTCCTCAACGAACTCGGCCGCCATTTCCTTGACCTTCGGATCTTTCGCGGTCTCCACGATGCGGCTGAAAAAGGCCAGCGCGCGCTTTTCGCCGGCCAGCGCCAGTTGCAGGGCGTGCCAGGGCGTCATCATGTAATGGGCGGCCGAGAGGTCGACTTCTTCCGGACTGTCGCTGCGCCATCGCCCAACGCGTTCGGCATGGGCGACAACGTCGATGTCGCCGGCCTGTCGGCGGATTTCCTCGGCATGATATCCTTCGGCCTTAGCGAGATCGCGAAAGACAGATGCCAATTCCGGATTGTTGTACACGTCCATCTGGTCGGCGAGCAGCCGATATCGCTCGACCGCATCGGCTTCGATCCGATAGGCGGCGCCAAGAGATCAGCCAGCGTTTCGATCTCCGGCCGTTTCGCGCTCATTGCTCGAAATCCTTTTCGAGTTCCGAGAGATCGACTGTCTCGGCGCCGACATCGGTGCTGTAAGGACGACGATCGCCACGATAGAGAATGCCGAGATTGAATCCGTCGTCGGTCATGATCCGGCGCGCTGCGCGTGCCGGATCGTTGGTGGCGGCGACCGGCGCCGGATGCACCATGTTCTTCCATTCCTTTTCGTCGGGCCGGAACGTCACGCAGGGGCTCAGAATCTCCACGAAGGAGAAGCCCGGATGCCGGATCGCTTCGACCAGAATATCGGCGGTTTCGTTGATCTCGCCGGAGAATGTGCGTGCGATGAAATTGGCGCCCGACGCCAGGGCGATGACCAGCGGATGAAAGGGGCGCAGGCCCGTGCCGCCCGGCGAGAGCGCGGTGTCGAATTCCGGCTCGGTTGTGGGAGAGGGCTGGCCCTTGGTCATGCCGTAGATGTGGTTGTCCATCACGACATAGGTCATGTCGATGTTACGCCGACAGGCATGCAGGAAGTGGTTTCCGCCGATCGAATAGCCGTCGCCGTCGCCGCTTGCCACGATGACGGCCAAGTCCGGCCGCGCCACCTTCAGGCCAGCGGCAACAGCGAGCGAGCGGCCATGCACGCCATGGAAACCGTAGCAACTCGTATAGGCGGGAATACGGGAGGAGCAGCCGATGCCTGAAATGACCGCGATTTGTTCAGGCGGCATTCCGAGCTGGGCGAAGGCGCGCGTGAACGACATCAGCACGTGATAGTCGCCGCAGCCGGGACACCAGATAGGCTTCACGTCCGATTTGTAATCAGCCGGCTTGCAGGCAAGCGGTCTCTCGAGGATCGACATCAATCCCTCCATTCCATGATCGCATGATGAATTTCGCCGGCTTGATCGGCAGCGGACCCGGCCGGTTGAGCACCCGAACCGACGCCGGCAAATCGTAATGCGCGCGCAGATAATGGTAGAACTGACCGCCATGGGTTTGCTCGACAATCAGGACTCGAGATTTTCCCTTCAGTGCCGCGGCGAAGGCGTTCCGGCTGGACCGGAGAAAGAAGTCGCGGTGCGATCAGCGAAACGTCAACGCCATCGACGTTTGGCGCGGCCGATCGCCTCTCGCGCTGCGCCGGTCAGCGAGCCCCAGGTGATGATCGCAATATCACCGTCGCCTTCGATCGTCGCCCAATGGTCGCCATAGGGAAACTCCGTGAGCTTGTTGCGTCGCTTGTCGAGCTGGATCTGATGGTCCGCCGCCGAGCTCGTGGGAATGCCGCGTTCGGTATGGGTGAGCCCGTCCGCCGTATATTGACCGCCACGCGTGCCGGGAATTGCCATCGGCGATACGCCGCCGGGTGCGACCGCATAGCGCTTGTAGGTCTCGACGATTTCGGTGGCCGTGGTCCGGCGTCCGATGAATGCGACGTCGGCGGGACGATCGATAGCGGCGCGCGCCTGCCCGACAAACTGATCCGACAGAACGATGGCGGGAGTCTGCAGGGTTTCCGCGAGATAGGTCGCCCATTGCGTGGTGAACAGGCAATCGGCCACCGATTGCGGCGCCAGGACCAGATGCGGCGCGTCGCCATGCAATCCGTAAACAGCGATGTTGAGATCGGCCTGTTCGGATTTGGTCGGAATGCCGGTCGAGGGACCGCCGCGCATGACATCGATGACCACGAATCGGGATCTCGGCGGCGGTCGCCAGCCCTAATGCCTCGATCATCAACGAAAGGCCGGGACCGGATGTTGCGGTCAGGGCCGGCGTTCCACCGTAGGAAGCGCCGATGATCATGTTGATGGCGGCCAGCTCGTCTTCGGCCTGCAGAAGCCTGCCGCCGACCTTGGGCAAGATTTGGCGAGAGCCACTCAAGAATTTCGGTCGCCGGCGTGATCGGATAGGCCGCGGCAAATCGGATGCCGCCGCGTAACGCGCCGAGCGCGGTTGTCTCGTTTCCGGAAGCGAGCCAGCGCCGCGCGGATGTCGGTCGCGGCGGCGCGAGGCGAAGACCGAGATCGAGATCGGCGGCGGCGGCAAATCCGGCCTTCAACCCTGCACGGCTCGAGTTCGATTGCGAGCTTGCCTTTGCCGGCAAGCTGCTTTTCGAGCAGGCCGGACAGCACGTCCTCGTCAATCCCGAGCAGCTTTCCGGCAATCCCGAGTGCGATCATGTTGGGGCGCCCGTCCGGAATCGCCTTTGCCATGTCCTTCATCGGAATTTCGACAAGCCGCGCTCCGGCCTTGTCGATCGATTGGCGGCTTCTCGCCGCCGCGCGGATCGCCGATCACAAGACTGTTCGGGCCGAGCTCGATTTCGGAGCCGAACCGGTGGGCGTTGAGCCAGTCGATGCCGATAAGCAGATCGAAATGGTCGGGCATGCATTCGACCGGACCGTCAGCGAGGCGCAGCAGGGCCGCGGCTTCGCCGCCGCGGATCTGCGGTCCCACGGTCCGGGTCAAAAGACCCTGCCATCCGGCTGCGCTTGCAGCCTCAAGGATCAAATTTCCCACCGTAAGTGCACCGGCGCCACCGCTCCCGGCAATGGCAACGGAAAGACTGGACGTTTCCCTCATCGCAGGACCTTTCGAGAGGCCGCGGCCCGATTGTGCCGCTTCAGGCGGTAAATACGCATAGCCATACCAATTTAATCGATTGGCGTCGGCCTGTTCTTGTCTTAGATCAAGGCAGCGGGCCTCTCCCGCAGGCAAAGTTCTCATCACAATAAAGACAAATAATGATCGCGGAGAGAGGCGATGCCGGAGGCTCCAGTTCGCTGGATGATGACAGGAAAGGGCGAGCCGCTCATCGCGGCCGCGTTCGATCCATCTCCTCTGAAGGCCGACGAAGTCGTCGTCGAGGTCGCCGGTTGCGGCGTCTGTCACACCGATCTTGGCTATTACTATGACGGCGTCCGCACCAACCATGCTCTGCCGCTGGCGCTCGGCCACGAGATCAGCGGGCGTGTTGTCGAAGCCGGCGCCGAGGCCCTCTATTGGGTCGACAGGACCGTGATCGTGCCCGCGGTGATTCCGTGCGGTACCTGCGATGTGTGTCGTCGCGGCAAGCCAACGATCTGCCCGAACCAGAAGATGCCGGGCAATGACATTCACGGTGGCTTCGCCACCCACGTGGTTGTCCCGTCACGCGGCCTTTGCGTTGTCGACGAGTTGCGGCTGAAAAAGAGCGGCATCGATCTCGCTGATCTGTCCGTCATCGCCGATGCGGTTACAACCCCCTACCAGGCGATTGTGCAGGCGGGCGTGACGGCGGGCGACCTCGTCATCGTCAACGGTGTTGGCGGCGTCGGCGGCTATGCGGTGCAGATCGCCAACGCGCTCGGCGCGACCGTGGTGGCCGTCGACGTTAATGCGGACAAGCTAGAAGCGATTTCCGCGAACGGCGCCGAATTGACCGTGAATGCGCGCGAGATGTCAACGCGCGACATCAAGGGTCGAATCGCGAGCTTCGCCAAGGAACGCGGTCTGCGCCAAACCGAATGGTTCATCTTCGAATGTTCCGGAACCCGCGCCGGGCAAGAGACGGCATTTTCATTGCTTAATCACGGAGCGACACTTGGCGTCGTCGGCTTCACCATGGACAAGTGTGAGGTGCGGCTTTCCAACCTGATGGCATTTCACGCGCGCGCGATCGGCAACTGGGGCTGCCCGCCTGAACTCTATCCGGCTGCGCTCGATCTCGTGCTCGATGGCCAGATCAAGGTCGCGCCCTTTGTCGAGAAACATCCGCTGCGCGACATCAATCGCGTTTTCGAAGCGACCCATTCCGGCGCCCTGAAGCGCCGTGCGGTCCTTGTTCCCAACGCATGAGGCAGCTCCATGAGCCGTGACACCGAGCATCCTTCGAGCGGCCGCGAAGCCAAAGATCATGAACTCGTCGCCGCGCAGGTGCGCGAGGCCATCGCGCAAGGAAGCCGTCATTTATGAAAAGCGGCCGGTGAAAGGACGACAAGGGTCAGCCGGTTGCCGGCCTGTACAATGCCTGGATCACGCTCAACAATCCGGCGCAGTTCAATTCCTACACGACCGATATGGTCAAGAGCGTGATCCTCGCCTTCCGCGAGGCGAGCGCAGCGCGCGACGTCGTCGCCGTCGTGTTCACCGGCGCCGGCGACAAGGCCTTCTGCACCGGCGGCAATACCAAGGAATACGCCGAATACTACGCCGGCAATCCGCAGGAATATCGCGGCTATATGCGGCTGTTCAACGACATGGTGTCGGCCATCCTCGGCTGCGACAAGCCGGTGGTCTGCCGTGTAAACGGCATGCGCATCGGCGGCGGTCAGGAAATCGGCATGGCCTGCGACTTCACGGTCGCGCAGGACCTGGCGAAGTTCGGTCAGGCGGGGCCGAAGCACGGCTCGGCGCCGATCGGAGGAGCCACCGATTTCCTTCCGGTGGTGATCGGTGCAGAGCGTGCAATGGCGGCTTGCGTGCTGTGCGAGCCGTTCTGCGCGCACGAAGCGTATTATCATGGGAATGATCACCGACATCGTTCCGGCGCTGAAGGTCGACGGCAAGTTCGTCGCCAATCCGCTGGTGGAGACGCAGCGCACGGTCGACGAATATGGCCGCATCGTCTTCGGCAAGGCCAAGGCCGGCGAGGCTCTGACGGCCGGCCAGAAGCTGCTGAAACGGGAACCATCGATCTCAGCCTGCTGGACGAAAAGGTCGAGAGCCTGTGCATCAAGCTGCTCTACACCTTCCCGGACTGCACGACGAAGACCGTCGAGGAATTACGCAAGCCCAAGCTGGATGCCTGGAACCGTAACAAGGAAAATTCGCGCGCGTGGCTCGCGCTCAACATGATGACGGAAGCGCGCGCCGGATTCCGTGCCTTCAACGAAGGCACACGCGAAACCGGCCGTGAGATCGATTTCGTCGCGCTTAAGGCGCGCGCTGGCGGCCAACGAGCGTTGGAGCGATGAACTCACCGAAGACCTGATGCCGGGTGCAGCGCAACGGAAGATGCTTATAAGCGCGATGCCCTGGAGCGACCATCAGGCCGCAGGATAGGGGTCGCTTCATGACGCTACCGATCAAGGTCTGGCTCGAGGCTGACGGACGCCTGCTCCGTCTGCGGCTCAATCAGCCGAAGGCCAATATTGTCGATGCGGCGATGATAGCGGCCTTGAATCGGGCATTCGCCGATCATCTGACCAATCCGGTCCTGGCGGCCGTGCTACTCGATGCGGAAGGCGCTCACTTCAGCTTCGGCGCAAGCGTCGAGGAGCATCGTCCCGAGCAATGCACCGGCATGCTCCACGAGCTTCATCAGCTCATTCTCCGGATGGTGGAATCGCCGATTCCGATCCTGGTCGCAGTGCGCGGTCAATGTCTTGGCGGCGGCCTTGAGGTCGCGCTGGCCGGACACTTTATCTTCGTCGCCCCGAATGCGAGCCTCGGCCAGCCGGAACTGAAGCTCGGCGTGTTTGCGCCAGCGGCATCCTGCCTGTTACCGGAACTGGTCGGCCCGATGCGGTCGCTCGATCTTCTGCTTTCAGGCCGCAGCATCAGCGGCACTGAAGCCGCCAATATCGGGCTTGCGCGGGAAGCCGCGGAAGATCCGGGCCAGGCGGCGCTCTCGTATTTCAACGAGCATCTAAAACCGAAAAGTGCGAGCTCGTTGCGCCATGCGGTCAAGGCGGCTCGCGCTGACTATTGCATGCGCATACGCAGCAAGCTTGCCGCTGTGGAGCGAAGCTACCTCGATGAGCTGATGCGAACGCATGATGCGGTCGAGGGAATTGAGGCTTTCATTGCCAAGAGGGCGGTCCAATGGACGCATCGCTAAACCGGCCTACCGTTGCCGGAATTGTCGCTCGCGCGCAGGAGCTGTTCGAGGACCTCTCGTTCGGCGCGGCGCGCAAGTGGAAAGCAGCCAAGCCTGGCCGCAAAGTCGTAGGCTATATGCCGATCTACGTGCCACGCGAGATCATTCACGCCGCCGGCATGCTGCCGCTCGGGAATCGTCGGGGGCGGCGATCAGCTCGAAGTCATCCACGGCGACGCCTACTATCAGAGCTATATCTGCCGAATTCCTCGTTCGACCATCGAACTCGGTGTCTCCGGCCGGCTCGACTTTGTCGACGGCATGCTGTTCCCGTCGATCTGCGACGTGATCCGCAATCTGTCGGGCATGTGGAAGATGATGTTTCCGGGCGTCTATTCCCGCTACTTCGACGTCCCGCAGAATTACCGCGACGACATCGGCGGCAACTACTACGTCAGCGAGCTTGAAGAGCTGCGACACGATCTCGGCCAGTTGCGCGGCAGCCCGATCACCGATGACGAGCTTCGCAACTCGATCGTGCTCTATAACGAAAATCGTCGTCTGGTGCGCGAGCTCTACGACTTCCGTGCCGAGAAGCCGTGGCAGGCGCCGGCTGCCGAAGTTTATCTGATCATTCGCGCCGGCATGGTGCTGCCGGTCGAAGAGCATACCGCGATGCTGCGGGACTATCTGGCCGCCGCCCGCGCCGAGGAGCGTCCGGTTCGCGACAATTGCCGGATCGTGCTGACCAGCGCTTTCTGTGAGCAGCCGCCGCTCAACCTGATCAAGTCGCTGGAGCTTTCCGGCTGCTATGTGGTCGACGACGACCTGCTTTTGGTCACCCGCTGGCTGACCGGCGACGTCGTTGTCGAGGGCGAGCCGCTGCGCAATCTGGCTACGGCCTTCCTGCATCATTCGGAATCGACTGCGGCCAAATACGAGCCCGACCTGGCCGAAAAGGGCCAGCACCTCGTGCGCGCGGTCAAGCGCACGGGCGCCGAGGGTGTCATCTTCGCTGCGCCGAGCTTCTGCGATCCGGCGCTGCTCGATCGGCCGATGCTTCAGCACGTGCTGAAGGACGCCGGCATTCCCTATATCGCTTTCAAATACGCGGAAAATTCCGGACAGATGCAGCCGATCCGCGAACAAGCCGGCACTTTTGCAGATTCGATCAAGCTATGGAGCGGAGCATGAGCAGGGTCATTGTCACTCCTAAAGCGCCTGCGAAGGAGGCTCTGAAAGATGCCTCCATGCAGAAGCAGAAGGACATGATGGCGGGTCATTACGACCGGCTCACCAGCGCGCCCAAGACCGGCGCGAAAGTGGCGGCAACATTCGTGCCGGGCAATCTCAACGAACTGATCATGTGCTTCGACCTCGTGAACAATCTGCCCGAGGTCAATGCGATCCAGAGCGGCCTGCGCCGCCAGAGCGGCGGCTTCGTGCTGGAGGCCGAGAAGATCGGCCATTCGGAAGACGTCTGCACCTATGTCAAGTCCGACGTCGGAATGATGGCAAAGGGCAACATTGCCCCGAACGGGGAGAAATTCCCCAATCCGGATGTGCTGCTGCTCTCCTATACCGGCTGCTTCACCTTCATGAAGTGGTTCGAACTCCTGCGCGAGCAATACAAGTGCGAAACCATCATGTTGCACACGCCCTATATGGGCGACGGCAAGATCACGCCGAACATGATCGAATACATGGTCAAGCAGCTCAAGGAAGAGGTGATTCCGAAGCTTGAGCGCGTGTCCGGTGTCAAATTCGACATCGACCGCCTGCGCGAAAACCTGAAAAAGTCGGTGAAGGCGGAGGACGATCTGGTCTGGGTGCTGCAGAGCGCCAAGAACAAGCCGTCGCCGATCGACGCCTATTTCGGCGGCATCTACTATATCGGCCCGATCTTCGGAGCCTTCCGCGGCACCGATGACGCAATCGAATATTACAAGTTCCTGCGCGAAGAAGTGGCCGAGCGCGTCGCCGAGGGCAAGGGGCCGGTCACCCCGGACGGCGACATGGGCAAGGAAAAGTATCGGCTCGTCGTCGAAGGGCCGCCGAACTACACCAACTTCCGCCAGTTCTGGAAGATGTTCTACGACGAAGGCGCCGTCGTCGTGGCCTCGAGCTACACCAAGGTCGGCGGCGTCTACGATCTCGGCTTCCGTCACAACCCCGACAAGCCGCTGGAGACGCTCGCTGAATATTGCCTCGGCGTTTATACCAACCGCAGCCTGCCGATGCGCATCGACATGCTGTCGAACTACATCAACGAGTATGAAGCCGATGGGCTTCTCATCAACTCGATCAAGAGCTGCAACAGCTTCTCGGCCGGCCAGCTTCTGATGATGCGCGAAGTCGAGAAGCGCACCGGCAAACCGGCGGCCTTCGTGGAATCCGACCTCGTCGATCCGCGCTATTTCTCCGCCGCCAACATCAAGAACCGGCTCGAAAGCTACTTGCAGATGATCGAGCAGAAGCGCGCCAGCGCGCGGGCCGCCTGAGGAGGCGCGTCATATGAAAACCTTTGTCGGCATCGATCTCGGATCAACCACCACCAAGGCCGTTCTCCTGGACGAGAACCAGGAGATTATCGGCCGCGGCATCACCAATTCACGGTCGAATTACAGCACGGCGGCGCGTGTTGCGGGCCAGGAAGCGCGCGTCGATGCACGCTTTACCCTGTTTCGGCGCGCTCTCGAGGAAGCCGGCGGGCTGAGCACTGGTCTCGACGAGTTTCTCGCGTCGCTCGAGCGTGCGTTCCGTCTCGAGCAGTTCGTCGAACAGCTCGCCGATCTCGAACAGACCTGCCTCGGCCAGATCAAGGGCGAGCGCTTCGCCAAAGTCGAAGACATGGTCAAGGAAGCTTTGCACGAAGTGTTCGCAAGGCTTCGCGCCGAAGCGCCGGATCTGTATGCGCCCGGCGCCAATCGCAAGTCCGACTTTTTTCGCGACATTGCAGGCTCCCGCTACCATGCGCATGCCGAAGAGGTGGCGCGTGCGGCCTCTGCGCCTTACGACCTTCTGCTCAACGTCTATGACAAGTCGATCATCGACGTGGAAAATCGTCCGCCCGAAGGCAATCTCAGCGACAAGTTTCGCCGTGCGATGGCGCGCGTGCTCGCCTCCGGTCAGACGGCGGCCGGCGCAATCCAGTCCACGATCGAGGATGCGCTGGCGCTGGAACTGGAGGAAACTTACCTCGTCGGCACCGGTTACGGTCGCGTCACCTTGCCGTTCTCCAAGGAACACATCCGCTCCGAAATCCTCTGCCACGGCCTCGGCGCGCATATGATGTATCCGAAGACCCGCACGGTGCTCGATATCGGCGGGCAGGACACCAAAGGCATTCAGGTCGACGAAAAGGGAATTGTTGCAAATTTCCAGATGAATGACCGCTGCGCTGCGGGCTGCGGACGCTATCTCGGCTACATCGCCGACGAAATGAACATGGGCCTGCATGAACTCGGCCCGCTGGCCATGAAGTCGGACAAGCCGGCGCGCATCAACTCAACTTGCACCGTGTTCGCAGGCGCCGAGCTGCGTGACCGCCTTTCGCTCGGTGAAAAGCGCGAGGACATTCTTGCCGGCTTGCATCGCGCCATCATTCTGCGCGCGATTTCGATCATCTCGCGGTCCGGCGGGGTCACCGACGAATTCACCTTCACCGGCGGCGTTGCGAAAAACGAGGCGGCGGTGCGCGAGCTGCGCAAGCTCATCAAGGAGAATTACGGCGAGGTCACCATCAACATTAATCCGGAGTCGATCTACACCGGCGCACTGGGTGCGGCGGAATTCGCGCGCCGGGCTTTTGAGGGCGGTAGCTTGGAGGAAGCAGCATGACGATCTCGGCTGGAATCGACGTTGGCACGGCGGTGGTCAAGGCCGCGATCTTCAACGTCGAGGATGGAAAGGAAACCTGGCTGTCGCGCTCGATCCTGCGCATCCGTCAGCGCGATCCGATCGAGCTGGCGCGCGTTGCTTACGACCAGGCACTGGAGGATGCAAAGCTTACCGCCAATCAGGTCGACTATGTCGCGACCACCGGCGAGGGCGAGAGCGTGCCGTTTCACACCGGGCACTTCTATTCGATGACCACGCATGCCCGCGGTGCGATCTATCTCGATCCGGAATCGCGCTCGGCGCTCGATGTCGGCGCCCTGCACGGCCGTGCCATTTCCGTCGACGAGCGCGGCAAGGTGCTGAGCTACAAAATGACGAGCCAGTGTGCGTCCGGGTCGGGCCAGTTCCTGGAGAACATCGCCCGCTATCTCGGTATCGCTCAGGAAGAAATCGGCGTCCTGTCGAGCCAGTCAGACAACCCGGAAGTGGTTTCGAGCATCTGTGCGGTGCTTGCCGAAACCGACGTGATCAACATGGTGTCGCGCGGGATCACGGCGCCGAATATTTTGAAAGGCATCCACCTGTCGATGGCGGGGCGGCTGTCAAAGCTGCTCAAGTCGATCGGCGCGGTTAACGGTGTGGTGATGATGACCGGCGGGCTTGCGCTCGACAACGGACTGGTCGCCGCCCTGATCGAGGACATCGCCGGCATCAAGGATATGAAGACCACAGTGCGCAGTCATCCGGACTCGATCTATGCGGGTGCCATCGGAGCCGCGTTGTGGGGGGCGTATCGGTTCAACAAACTGGCGGCCGACGGCCATCTGCCGAAGGCTGCGTGAACGTCAGGGAGACACATCATGGCATTGATGATCACGGATACATGCACGGCTTGCGATGCGTGTGAGCCGGTATGCCCAAACCAGGCAATCTCGGCGGGCGACCCGATCTATGTCATCGATCCGTTGAAATGCACCGAATGCGTCGGCGCCGAGGATGAACCGCAATGCATGCTGGTATGTCCTGCCGCTTGCATCGTTCCCAACCCCGATTGGGCCGAAACCAAAGACGATCTGATGTCCAAATATAATCAGCTCCATGCGTGACCATGAACTTTTCCAATCGCATCAGTCAGGTTTTGCACGAAGAGCATCGGGCCACCATTGCGCTCATGGAGCGGCTTGAGCAATTGGTGGCGCGACATCGCGCGAGCGTGCCTGACCGGGAAGATCGAGCTGTGGCGCAGCTCCTGTCCGATCTGTCGACGGGGGTTCAGGCCGAAGTCGAGCGTCACTTCGATTTCGAAGAAGAACAGCTTTTTCCCTATCTCGAAGCGGCTGGCGACGATGCAATCGGCGCCCACCTGGCGTCCGAGCACGAGGCGATGCGGCCACTGGGCCTGCAACTCGCGGCGCTTGCTCGCGAAGCATCCGGCCAAGGATTCGATCAGGCGAGATGGACCGAATTCCGGCGTATCGGGCTCGAATTGTGTGAGCGGATGCTCGCGCATGTTCAAAAGGAAGAAATGGCGCTTCTGCCTCTGCTCGACGAGGTCATGGATGCCGACGCCGAAGCGCGCCTTTATGAAAATTATGTCGAGAACGGTTGAGGCATAAGCATGCAACGGATTGGCCCGTCTCATTTTGATGGAGCGCGTGTCCTCTGCGCCAATGATATCGATCGGGTGGTCGCGATTGATCGAGATCATACCGGTCATGCCCGCTGGCGCTTTTTCGAGAAGCGCTTTGCAGCCGCGGAAGCCAAACCCGATGATTTTGTGCATATCGGCGTGATGCGAGGCGGTTCGTTGCGCGGCTACATCATGGTCCATCTGCAACGTGGCGAGTTTGGCCGCGAAGATGTGATCGGCGTTCTCGATGCGGTCGGAGTGGAGCCGGAAAGCCAGGAGCGCGGAGTTGGACAGACTTTGATCGAGGAAACGATCAAAATCCTGAGCCGCGCCGGCGTGCGGTCGATGCAATCGCAAGCCAATTGGACGAACCATAGCCTCTTGCGCTTCCTGGAAGCCTCGGCCTTCAATCTGTCGCCGCGTGTGATCCTGGAACGCTCCATTTCCGACGGTCTGGTCGAAACCGTGGAGGAAATCTGATGGCGTCGAAACGCAAAGCGGAATCGCGTACGGGCGTTGTGATCCCCGAACGGATCGGAGCGGCCGCTGAGATTGATTATGGCAAGACGCCTGCACCGGATTTCGGACCGCTGGCGCGCGACCGTATCCCCGTGCGCGCCATGCAGGAGAGCGATCTTCGCCCGTTGATTGCGATTGATCGCCGCATCACGGGCCGGGCGCGCGAGGCCTATTTTCAGGGCAAGCTGGCTGAAGCCCTCCGAGATTCCGATGTCCGGGTATCGTTGGTGGCCGAATGCGACGGCATCCCGGCCGGTTTCATCATGGCGCGGGTCGATCTTGGCGAGTTTGGCCGGATCGAGTCTGATCGCGGTCGTCGATACCATCGGTGTTGATCCCGATTATCGGGATCAAGGTGTGGGCCGGGCTCTCCTGTCGCAATTGCTTGTCAATTTGGCCACACTGCGAGTGGAGCGTGTTCGCACCGAGCTCAATTGGCAAGATCGGGAGCTATTGAGCTTTCTCGATCGGTGCGGTTTCCAACCCTCGCAGGAGCTGAGCTTCGATCGTGCAATCGCGTGATGCGCAAGACGACCTGAAGTCTGCGAGCGATTGCCGGCCCGAGTTCCGATTTGCCGGGCACCACGCTATTGTGACCGGAGCCAGCCGTGGCATTGGACGCGCAGTCGCCGATGCGCTCGCGGCCGCGGGCGCCGAGGTGCATGTTTTTGACGTCGGCGAACCGGATGATCGGGCCACGTTTCCGCATCGATTGTTCGAAGTCAACATTGCCGATGCCGCCTCGGTGAGCGCGACAGTGGCGGCGCTTCCGGGGCCTGTGACGCTGCTGGTCAACAATGCCGGCATAACCCGTGACCGATCGCTCGCAAAGATGACCGACGATGAATGGTCGAGCGTGATCGACGTCAACCTGACCGGCGCCTTCAACATGATCCGGGCTGTCGTTCCGGCCATGGCGGCGCGAGGCTTTGGTCGCGTGGTCAACATCACATCGATCAACGGTCTGCGCGGCAAATTTGGGCAAGCCAATTATGCTGCCGCCAAGGCTGGTCTGATCGGTTTGACGAAGACCGCCGCCCGCGAATTCGGAAAGAGGGGCGTGACAGTCAATGCCGTCGCTCCCGGCATGGTGATGACCAGCATGGCGCGCACGCTGCCGCAGGATGTGCTTGACCGCGCCGCAAACGAAGCGGTTCTGGCCAGGCTCGCCGAACCTCGCGACATAAGCGATGCCGTATTATTTCTATTGTCCGACGCGGCGCGCGCCATCACTGGAGAAGTGCTGCGGGTTGACGCCGGGCAATATATATAGCGCGTTCCGATATCGGCAGTCCGAGACGATCAACGCCACCCCATCGTGCGACGAAGCAGATCGCCTGTAAACCAGGCGAAGGCGAGGGCGCCGAGGAGGCCGATCGCTGCGCCCAATCGCGCCAACGGGGTGCTTTCGATCACGATCGCGGCGGAGAGAATGGCGAGTGCGGCCAAATGGCAGCCTGCGTGCAGCTTGAGCGGCTGCGAGGTGGAAAGCTCGGACATCGGCCGCGGCATCTGGCCGTTTGGACGCGTCGCATGCATTGAGGCGAGAAACGGCATGATCCGTTGAAGTATCCCGAGCAGAAACGTCAAGAGCCAGCCGAATAGCAGCAGAAATCCAAACAATGTCGGTCCATTGACACCGGCCAATCCGAATGTTGCGGCCATTCCGACGATCAGCGTCAGGAGCAGCATGGCCCAGGCGACGCGCACCAGAATGAAGGACAATCCCAGGCGTTTGCGCATTCCGGTGACCAGTACGCGCCGCATTTGCGCCAGATGCGCGCCAGCGGCCAGCAGTCCGATGGCCGCGGCCGATGCGAGAATAGCACGGATTGTCGAGCAAGGCGCCGGCTGTTCCGGCCAGCAGCGCAATGACGGCAAGCGCGAGCGAGGCGAGTGACTGTCTCAAATCCGGCGCCGCGGACAACGCGAACATCGGGACGAGCACGTGGCTGAAGCCGATAGCAAGACAGGCCCATGAAACCAAAGCCGGCGAGAATCAAATGGGCCAGTGCTGCCGCGCCATGGTCCGGCAGATATCGCGCGCTCATAGTCGATGACGAGGGCGACTCCCAACCCCACAATCGACAGCAAGGAGGCCAACGCCACCCATCCAAAGGCCGAGACCACCGGCAGGCTTGTGGACCGCCGCAAGTTGTCGGCGAGTAAAACGGCAAGAAGCATCGAGAGCGACGGCGACGAACGCGGTGCCCGCAATCAGGGCCCGTGGATCGGCCAGGTACATGCCGGCAGCCAGCAAGAGCACGCCCGGAACAAGAACCCAGAAGAGCAGCTTGATCGGCCAGACGGCGGCAAAGGGCCTGCGCGTCGCAACGGGCAGAAGTTGCACGGACGCGCCGGCTGCCGTCATCGTCAAGACCCCCAAGGTCAGCAAGTGGACGGCCGCCAGAACCGGCCCGAGTTCCTCCGCGGAAGCTCGGTGCGTGGTCTGCTCCGGCGAGCAAGGCGATCCAGGTCAGGACATGAAAAACCGCTGCCGCCGCAAAAAATCGGAACGGTACCGACATCGGCAGCAGCCGACCCTTTGCACCGCCGAGAAATACCGCCATGGTCATGGGTGAAGGCGCACGAGTCTCAGCCGGACCTCGTGGTCGCAGCTTCGTTGCCGCAATCCGACGGCAGCAACTCGTAACCCCAGCCGCGCTCATCCAACTCCGGGTAAAGGAAAATTGGATCTCGATCGAGATGGGCGATCAGGCTCGAGACCTGACCTCCCTCGAGCAAGGCCAGGATCGCCAACATGGGTTCGGGGGGATTGAGCCCGCGGACGTCGATATGCATGCCATCGGCGCTTTGCCAGAGCGCGAAGTCGCTGTCGCGATGTCCGTGCTCGTGGGTCACGGTACGCTGTCCGGTCCGGAGACGATCTGCCTCGAGAGCTTGCGTGCGAGACCGGCGGCGGCCAGGCGCCGGTACTGCGCCGAGACGATTGTTGTACGCATTGGCTGCGCCTGCTTTTGTACGAGGCGTTCGATCTGAAGGAGCGTGTCTTCGCTGACCGGCTTATCAACCAAATCGTCGGTTCCGTCCAGGGCGAAGGGCCTGGAATTGGTGCCGGTCAGTGCAACACGCAATGCTGTCAGGCCTCCATCGTCAAGCGTCAACGCGACGGCAACTCCGGCAAGGGCTGCGCCTTCGGCATGCATCGGCCGGTGCTCCCAATTTGTCTGCGACCACGCGGCCGCCATTGTTACATGCAGCCGCGTTTCGGTGGCCTGGCACAATGATTAAAGTCAAGACAATGCCACCGGGAATGGTGGCTATTTCGGTACCAAAATGCCAGAATTCAGGCTGGATTTGCAGGCGGTGGCCTCCGATCGCTGGGAATTGAAGGAGATGATCGATTTACGAGGCAAATCTCCTTCCGGCCGACGCAGGCCTGTGTTGCGCGAAGCTTCGGAGCCTACCGCCGGACGTGAGCCGAAAAGAATTTCGCTTCGCATCCGACGCGTTCGCCCGGCTGACGTTACGCGTGTGGTCGCGCTTGACAGGCGCGTCACCGGGCTGGCCAAGACGCGCTATTGGCAGGATGTCTTCCGGCGATACGGCAAGCGCCGGCCGCGGGATCGATTTTTTCTGATAGCGGAGCCGCTCGGTCCAAAATCGGCGCCCAGGCTTTTCGGCTTCATCATCGGAGAGGTGCGTGCCTGGGAATTCGGATCGAGCCCGTGCGGATGGATCTTTGCGCTTTCGGTCGAGCCGGGCGCGCGATTGCACGGTATCGGCGAGGCGCTGTTCAACGCGATCTCGGCTGAGTTTAGCACGCGCAGGCGTGACGAAGGTACGTACGATGGTCGCAAGAGATGGTCGCGCTCCCCATGGTGTTCTTTCGTAGTCAGGGAATGGTCGCCGGGCCCTATATCCAGCTCGAAATGGAGCTTGGCTGATTGTGATCGATGCACCGATTGCCCGTATCGAACGTGAGGGCATTGGACAATGAAGCTGCATGTTGCAAGCCGAATAGCGATATTTGCCCTGCTTGAGCTGGCCGGGAATTCCGACCGGCAATTGTCGGTTAACGAAATCGGAAAAAAGTACCAACTCTCGAGCCATCATCTCGCGAAGGTGATGAACATCCTCGGTCGTGCCGGATTGGTTCGCGCCGTTCGCGGGGCGGGCGGAGGCTATCAGTTCAGCGGAAATATCCGTCGGATCACGTTGCTGGACGTCGTCGAATTGTTTGAAGATCTCGGCGCCGGCGACGACAAATCTGATGGGTCCGGAGAGGGAACGATCGAGGGCGGGGTTTTGCAGCAGGTTCTGTGCGAAATCGACGACATTGCACGAGCGACATTCGGATCGATTACGATCGCCACGATGCTCAAGATGCTGGCGCGCCAGAATGCCGTCCGCAAAATTCAGACGAAGACGTGATCGCGCCAGACGGCTAAACGAAAGATGACGCCGCGGATCGCGCTTCCAGTGCGGACAATATGACCAAAGTCAAGGACTGCGATCGCTCCCTGCATTCCTAATCCGCTCAGGGAAGAAATGTATCTTGACGCGCTTGGGTCATGAGCACGAACCGTGACTATAACGCCGCTGTCGATTTTGTGGATCGCAACGTACTCGAGGGGCGTGGCAGCAAGACTGCGTTCATCGATCCGTCGCGCAATATCACCTACGCAGAATTGCTTGATGGTGTTGCGCGAGTTGGTCCTGTGCTCGAAAGATTTGGCGTTGAGCGCGAAAATCGCGTTGCTCTGATCCTGCTCGATACCGTCGACTTCCCGCTGCTGTTCTGGGGAGCCATACGGGCCGGGGTCATTCCGGTGTTGCTGAATACCAGACTGACGGCAGAGCAATATCGTTATCTGCTGGAGGACTCGCGCGTCCAAACTGGCGTTCGTCTCCGCCGCGTTGCTATCGGTGGTGCAGGAGGCCGCGAACGGCCTGTCCACGCTCAAGGAAATAGTTGTGGTCGGCGGGGGGCCGGATGGCGTGCCGCGCTTGGACACAGCTCCTCGCAGGCGTGAACCAGCGAGGCACGCCGGCAAAAACCTGCGCGGATGAAGTCGCCTACTGGCTTTATTCGTCCGGTACGACCGGGATGCCGAAGGGCGTCATGCATGTGCATTCGACCCCGCGAACGGTGGCAAAGGCGGCCGGCCAGAGTCGCATCGGCATCCGCGAGGACGATGTCGTCTTTTCTGCCGCGAAGATCTTCTTTTCCTACGGATTGGGTAACGCGGTTATCTGTCCGATGTGGGTCGGCGCGACCAGCGTGCTCTATCCGGAGCGGCCGACGCCAAAGACCGTGTTCGAGACTCTGAGCGGCTATCGGCCGACGATGTTCTATGCGGTGCCGACGCTCTATGCGGCGATTCTAGCGGATGACGAATGTACGCCTGAAAGCGGCTCGAGCGAATTGCGCTTGTGCTTCTCAGCCGGAGAACCGCTCCCGGCTCATGTCGGCGAAGCGTGGAGGGCTCGATTCGACATCGACATCGTCAACGGTGTCGGGTCGACCGAGATGGGGCACTTGTTTCTAACCAACCTTCCGTCGGCTGTCGAATACGGAACATCTGGCATCCCGGTGCAAGGCTATGACCTGCGGCTGGTCGACGAATTGGGATGCGACGTCGAGGACGATCAGGTTGGTGAATTATGGGTGCGGGGGGAATTCGGCCGCGGCTGGATACTGGAACCAGCGTGAAAGATCGCGTCGCACTTTTGAAGGCGAATGGACGCGAACCGGCGACAAATACACGCGACGGCCGGATGGCGTGTACGTTTATATCGGACGTACCGATGACATGTTCAAGGTATCCGGCATCTGGGTCTCCCCATTCGAGGTGGAGGCCGCGCTGGTCGCGCATGAGAGCGTGCTCGAGGCTGCGGTGGTTCCGGCGCAAGATGAGAACGGGCTCGTCAAGCCGCGGGCCTTCATCGTCCTCAAGGAGAAGCGAGACGCCTCAAGCCGATCGATCCACGACGAACTGAAAAGCCACGTCAAGCGAACGATCGGACCGTGGAAATATCCACGCTGGATCGAGATAGTCGACACCCTGCCCAAAACAGCGACCGGTAAGATCCAGCGTTTCATGTTGCGCGACCAGCCGCTCGATTCAGAGCGTCGGGATGGTCTGACATGAGCACCCGTATGCCGGATCTCAACCATCTGTCCTGGCCGTTCTTCGAGAATGAGCATGCGGGCTTTGCGCGTTCGCTTGCCGACTGGGCAGAACGCGAGATCGATGCAACCATCGATCTGGCGGACGTGGACGGCTCCTGCCAAAAGCTGGTGCGAATTCTGGGCGAAGCCGGCTGGCTCAAGGCAGTGGTGCCGGCCGCTTATGGCGGGCTGTCCGAACGGATCGATGTCCGGCGACTCTGCCTGGCGCGAGAAATCCTGGCTTGGCATGACAGTCTCGCGGATTTTGCGTTCGCCATGCAGGGGCTTGGCACCGGTTCGATCTCTTTGTTCGGAACTGAATGGCTGAAGAGCCGCTATCTCCCGCCAATTCGGGATGGCCGAAAAATCGCAGCCTTCGCGCTGTCTGAGCCGGAGGCGGGATCGGACGTAAGTGCGATCGAAACCGCGGCGACCGCGGATGGCTCCAGTCATGTCCGTCTGAATGGCGTGAAGACGTGGATATCGAACGGCGGGATCGCCGATCATTATGTCGTCTTCGCCCGAACCGGCGAAGGAGCGGGCATCAGAGGGCTCTCCGCGTTCGTGGTCGACGCCGATACGCCGGGGCTGTCGGTGGCCGGTCGTATCGATACCACGGCACCGCATCCGCTGGCGACGATCCGCTTCACCGATTGCCGCGTGCCGTTCACCCATCGGCTGGGGGCGCCGGGCGAAGGCTTCAAGGTTGCCATGGCGACGCTCGACATCTTCCGTCCGACGGTCGGCGCGTCGGCACTTGGCATGGCCCGTCGGGCGATCGATGAGGCGCTGCATCGCGCGGCGACACGAAAGTTATTCGGGGCGCCGATGGCCAACCTTCAGCTCACGCAGTCCGCGTTGGCGGACAGTGCCGTCGAAATCGACGCCTCGGCATTGCTGGTGTACCGCGCCGCCTGGGCCAAGGACCTTGGCAAGGCGCGAGTCACGCGAGAATCGTCGATCGCGAAGCTGTTTGCAACCGAATCGGCGCATCGAGTGATCGATCGCGCCGTGCAGATGTTTGGCGGTCTCGGTGTGTGTAGGGGGGTGAAGGTCGAAGCGCTCAATCGTGAGATTCGTGCATTGCGGATCTACGAAGGCGCCAGCGAAGTGCAGAAAGTGATTATCGCGCGTGAAATGCTGAGGGCGCGTGAGATGGATATTCAGCAGGCGGCAGAATGACATGGCAACAAAAACCAAAACAGCACGGCTTCATGCGGCGAAGCCTGAAAAGGCAAGTACCGACGACATGATGAATCTGACCGTGGCGGACGGCGTGGCGACGCTGACGCTCAGTCGCGCCCCGGTCAATGCGATCAATGAGATGTGGCTCGCTCAGTTCGACGGCATTCTCGATCAGCTCGCCGGGCGTACCGACTGGAAGGTGTTGCATTTGCGCTCGGACCAAAGAGTGTTCTGCGCAGGCGCCGACCTCAACGAAATTCGCGATCGAATCGATGCGCCGGACGGCCCGGATCGAATGTATTCCCACGTCGCGGCGATCCAGCGTCTGTTCGCGCGCATTGAGAATCTGATGCAGGTTACGGTGGCCGAGATTGGTGGCGCAGCCATGGGCGGCGGCCTCGAACTTGCGCTCGCCTGCGATCTGCGGATCGCAGCGAACGAAGCCCGCCTGGGGCTGCCCGAAGCCCGGCTCGGTCTGGTCCCGGGGGCAGGCGGAACGCAACGCCTGACAAAACTGTGCGGCCAGCCGGTAGCGGAACGCCTCATCCTTGGAGCAGAGGTGATCGACGGCGTGACGGCGGGTCAGCTCGGCATCGTGCAATGGGCGGTTCCACGAACGAAGCTTCCCGAGCATGCGCTCGAAATTATCCGCCGAGTTGCCTCGCTGCCGGCAGGCGCACTCACGGCGAGCAAGACTTGCATCGCCGCGGCGAATAACGCCGGCCGTAACGGCTATTCCGAGGAGCTCGAGGCAACGCGGCGGCTGCTAACCGACGCCGATACACGGCAACGTGTGGGCGCATTTCTTGCCGGAGCAGCAGAAGATTGGGCACAATCGAAGAGAGGTAGTGGTGCGATGACACTTGAGGGAAAAATCGCGCTGGTAACCGGCGGTGCATCGGGTATCGGCAAGGCGACGGTGATGGAGTTCGCGCGCAACGGCGCGCGCGTGATCTGTGCGGATGTAAACGATGCGGCCGGGCGGGCGCTTCAGGAAGAAGCCGCGAAGACGAATTTCGCAGTCGAGTTCGTTCATGTCGACCTGGCGAGCTCCGACTCGATTCGTCGTTGCGCGGCGGATGTGCTGAGCCGCCACCCGCACATCGACGTCCTGGTCAACGCCGCCGGCTGGAATGACATTCAGTCATTTCTCGACAATCAGCCCGATTATATCGATCGAGTTGTGGCCATCAATCTTGGCGGAACGCTACACCTGACGCACGCCCTGTTGCCGGCCATGATCGCAGCAGGCAAGGGTAAGATCGTCAACGTCTCGAGCGATGCCGGACGCGTCGGCAGTACCGGTGAGACCGCCTATGCCGCGGCGAAAGGTGGCGTGATCGCGTTCACCAAGTCGCTGGCGCGCGAGGTGGCACGGCACTCCATCAACGTCAATTGCGTTTGCCCTGGGCCGACCGATACGCCGATGCTGCAATCGCGGCCGGAAAAGCTGAGAGAGGCATTCGTTCGTGCGATTCCGTTCCGTCGATTTGCCCAACCACAAGAGATTGCCGACGCGGTTCTCTTCTTTGCGAGTCCGCGTTCCGATTACGTCACGGGCCAAGTGCTGAGTGTGAGCGGCGGCCTTACATTTGCCGGCTGAACAAGGAGACTGGTCATGTCAACGAACACTGCTGCGCGGGCCGACACGGGAACGTCCCGCTCCGAAAACGAGCGACCGGTTCCGTCCCACTCGCGTTGATTTTGCGAACTTCAAACCGAAGCATTTTCTTTGGCAGCTGGACGGAAAAGTTGCGACCATTACGCTCAATCGGGCGGAGCGGAAAAATCCGCTGACGTTGGAATCATACGCGGAAATGCGCGACACCTTCCGCGATCTGACCTATGCCGACCAGGTCAAGACGATCGTGATCACGGGCGCGGGCGGAAATTTCTGTTCGGGTGGCGACGTGCACGAAATCATCGGTCCGCTGGTCGAGATGCAGCGCAACGACGACATGGCCGGGCTGCTTGCCTTTACCCGCATGACCGGCGATCTGGTCAAGGCGATGCGCGCCTGTCCGCAACCTATCGTCGCTGCCATCGACGGCGTATGCGCCGGCGCCGGCGCCATTCTCGCAATGGCCTCCGACCTGCGATATGGTACCGCTCGAAGCAAGACGGCCTTCCTGTTTGTGCGTGTCGGGCTTGCCGGCGCCGATATGGGGGCGTGCAACATGTTGCCTCGCATTATCGGTGCGGGCCGCGCCTCCGAGCTGCTCTATTCCGGTCGCGCCATGGACGGAGCCGAAGCCGAGCGTTGGGGCTTTTTCAACAGGATTTGCGAACCCGAACGATTGCTCGATGAGGCGCAAGGCGATGGCGAAATCGCTGGCTGACGGACCGACTTTCGCGCACGCCATGACCAAGCGGTGCATCCATCAGGAATGGAGCATGGGCATCGACGATTCGATCGAAGCCGAGGCGCAGGCACAGGCCATTTGCATGCAGACCAAGGACTATGAGCGTGCTTACAACGCCTTTGTTGGCAAGAGCCGCCCTGTATTCGAAGGCAACTAGCTCCGCGTCGACGCATAAGAGGCCGGTGGGGCGCGAAACTCGGATTCGGAGAAATATCGGAACCTGACGGCGCCCTCGGCATGAAAAGGCATCGGATTTCGCCACTGCAGCCTGCTCTTTTTCAGGCGAAGGCTGCGCAATGCGTAGCAACCGTTGATGTATATCAAGGCGCGGAAATCAGGTTCCTAAATCTTTCAAACCAAGCTAGCCATCTGGCCTATACGCTCGGGGGAACCGGTTACCGAGGACTTGGTTATGGCAATTCCTACGCGTGAGGATATCGATATCGTCTCACGCATCGCTGTATTTGGCGGGCTGAAGCCCGAAACCTGCGCGCGGTTGATCGCGCCGGCGACGATCGTGACTCTCAAGCACGGACATCCGCTTTTTCGCCAAGGTGATCCTGCCGCGGCGTTTTTTATCGTGGTTGAAGGCTGGATCAAGCTTTATCGAATTACGGTCGCCGGCGAGGAGGCGGTGATCCACGTTCTCTCGAAAGGCGACAGCTTTGCCGAGGCTGTCGCCTTTACTGGAAGCCGCTATCCCGGCAACCGCCGAAGCCGTCAGTAACTCGCGTGTTGTGAGGATTCCGGCCGATCACGTCGCACGCTGTATCCGCGAGATGCCGGACATCGCGCTTGCCATGATCGCGTCGACTTCGCAGCACCTGCATCTCCTGGTGCAGCAGGTCGAACAGCTCAAGGCACAAAGCGGGATACAACGCGTAGCGGAGTTCCTAGCTTCCCTATGCCCATCCCAGGCCGGGCCTTACACGATCGCATTGCCCTACGACAAGGCGCTGATTGCGGGCCGCCTCGGGCTGAAGCCCAGAATCGCTGTCGCGTGCTTTCGCCAAGTTGAGATCGGTCGGGGTCGAGGTGCATGCATCGCATGTGGTTGTGCATGAAGTGACAAAGCTGCGCGATGTTGCGGATAATGAACGAATCAAGACTCGCGGAGGAATATGCGTCAAGCGCTAATGCGCGGGCGCCGGAGTGTTTGATCCGGGCATCGCCCCATTAACTCAACATGAATGACAAGGGAACTCTCGATGTCCGCACGTTCATTGCTTCCGACCGGCTGGGCTCCGCCGATCGGTTACGCCAACGGCATTGAAGCGGGATCAGGCAAGGTCGAACTGGAAGCCACCGCCGTCGTGCCGCGATGACCGACACCGAAGATACCCACGTAACCGCGGAGTCACGGACGCAGGTGGAACCCGCGATGGCTCGAACAGGCCGCTGTGACGAGGAGGTGCTGGACGCGTTGCGGGGTGTTTGTGATCCGGAGCTTGGCATCAATATTGTCGATCTCGGCTTGGTCTACGAGGCGACGCGGACAGCGGACGCAATCGACGTCGCGATCACCACGACAAGTCCAGCCTGTCCGCTGGGTGAGGCCTTGACCAGCGAGGCCCATAGCGCCCTGGCTGCCCGCTTTCCCGAGCAGCTTGCCATTCACGTCCAGCTCGTCTTCGATCCGCCATGGTCGCCTGATCGCATGACGGCAGCGGGACGGCAGCAGCTTCAGTCGTGAGCGAGATGAAAGGCCGTGTCGCCGACACTCGCACGGCCGGCCCGGTGGGCCTGGAGAACCGCCTGGCGTCGCGAAAGCTCCGATATATACCGCTTGCTGTCGGGGCCGTTGCATTCGCTGCAGGAACTCCTGACGGGATTTGCACGGATCGGAATTCCCGCTCCCGAATGGATGTTGACGGTGGCCGACCTGCACGGCGCCTTGATGATTTCCGGCTTTCTTGGGACGCTGATCAGTCTCGAACGCGCGGTCGCATTCGGTCGCTGGTGGGGCTATGGCGCACCGGCCATGTCGGCCTTGGGCGCTATCGCTTTGCTTGCCGGAGTGATCTCGACCGCTGCACTTTGCTTTCTGTTGGCAGGCGTCATTATGGCGGCTGCCAGCTGCCAGCTTCTGATACGGCATCCGGCGCTGCCGCTATTTCTGCTCTGCGTCGCCAGCGTCAGTTGGGTTGTCGGAACATCCGTTTGGCTGAATGGCCAGCCGATGGATCAGGTCGCCGGCTGGTGGCTGACATTCCTTGTCCTGACCATCGTCGCAGAGCGACTTGAGCTCAGTCGTCTCGTCAGCCCACCGAAAGTCAGCGTAGCGTTTCTCTGCGTGTTGGTGACGCTACTGATATTCGGCGCCGCGCGTGGCGAATATAGCTATGCCAGCGCGCCATTGACCGGATTGGGGTTGACCGGCTGCGCGGTCTGGCTGTTGCGATACGATATCGCGAGGCGCACGGTTCGCATGAAGGGCTCCACCCGTTTCGCGGCGGTTTGCATGCTCGCCGGCCATTTCTGGCTGGGCGTCACCGGACTTCTGCTTCTGATCGTTCCGCCCGCGACGGCCGCCTTCTCCTATGATGCAGTTGTCCATACGCTGGCTATCGGTTTTGTCCTTTCGATGGTGTTTGGACATGCGCCGATCATCCTGCCGGCAGTCACCGGCCTGCGCGTCGTGTATACACCCATTGCCTATCTGCCTTTGGCCTTGCTGCACATCTCGCTGATGCTTCGTGTCTGCTCCGATCTGTTCGAGTGGACCGAACTGCGTGCCGCGAGCGGCCCGCTGACAGCTCTTGCGGTGATAGGGTATGCTGTAACGTTATTGCTTGCCTCTCGCAGGGCGGCGAAGGCTCATTCCGATGCTTGAGAGCCGGTCGACCCGCAAATTGCGCTTGGTCCGCTCCACTAAAGTGATCGGCTTGAAGGCTGCGACATCCGGCCCAAGATCATCGTCGATCGCGATGGGTTTGCATGACAATCAGCCGACCTCGTCAATGGAGGGCTGCTTCTGGCCTGTCACACCCATATCGGGCGCCGGCGTCATAACGGGAAGCCAAAAAAACGGCGCCATTTCCAATTTCTTGGAAACGGCGCCGGTTGGACCGATTTAGCGAATCGATCCGAAGAAGATTACCAAGCCGGGCAGACCGACAAGGCGGTGCAATCGCCGAGCGTGAAGCTCGCGGCAATCTCGGTCCCTGCGGCGCTTTCCAGCACTTCGTCGGAGACTTCGAAGCCCAGGATTTCTTCTTCTTTTTGATCCAATCCCATAGTGTTCACGATCATGGCATAATTTCCTATATCCGGCAGCGTCCAAGGTCAGGAGGAAATCTTGGACAATTTCCCCCCCTCAGCGGAACAAGGATTCGCCAAGTGCGGCGCAAAGTCAATCAGCGGCCGGAACCCGCCACCGTGTTTCGATGACGCATTTTCCGGTTAACGTTTCGAATTGCGCAACTTTGGGCCGAAAGATCGATGCCGGGTAAGGCTTGGGTGGCTCCTGTTCGCGAATTTCAGGCCATTTTCGGCTTCGGCCGGGCGGCAGACGCTCCTGAGCCGGACGACAACTCGATGACATCCTATACTGAAGGTTAGGATCAAGACTTGGCAGGGTCGAAAGACGACCCGAGACGGAGCGTATGGAAGCCTATTTCGAGCGGTTGATCGAGCGCGCTGCCACAATCGACGAACTCCTGTCCGATGATTTCGAGGCGCTGCCGGGGCGGAAGGGCGATACCGACCTGGCCGCGCGACGGCTCGCCGCCTGGTGCCGCTCCTGCGCGAATGGCGACTGGGCGCTGTTCGGCCGCAGGCTGGAGCGGGACGGATGGTCGTTCGCTCAGGTGCTGGCGCGATTTGCGACGGTTCGCCGCAAGGCTTCCGCTCCCGCCGCCCGCCTGGATCGACGACGCCGCCTGGATCGAAGCCGCGCTGCAAAGCGTGACCCGCACGGCGACAGGCGGGGCGTGCCGGGGCGGAGCCCTTCGCGTTCGAGCACTTGCTGCTTCCGGTGGTGGAGCATGCCGAATCGCTGCTTTGGGCCGATCTCGGCGCTTGCGGCGTCCGATCATTTTGCCGAATCGGCGCGGGCTTCGCTCCGCCGCATGCTTCTCAACGGTGCTGACCGATCTCTGCGCCGCGCCGCTTTACGAGCGATTTGCCAAGGTCCGCGCGGGCGAAACCGCGCCGGATGCGCTCCCGCCGGCTCGAATTCCGGCACGTCACGCTATCGACGTTTCGTCGCGGACATGAAGGCGGGCGGCTTCCGGAGCCTGTTCGAAGAAAAGCCGGTGCTGCTGCGATTGATCGCGACGCTGACGCGGCAATGGATCGATTCCTGCCGCGAATTCGCCTGTCGGCTCGATGTCGATCTGGAAACGCTGCGCCGCGACGTCCTCCATTCCGGCGCGCCCGCACGGGTCGCCAGCATCGACGGGCGATCTTTCCGATCGTCACAATGGCGGACGCTCGGTGCTGATCGTCACCTTCGAGGACGGCGCGCGGATCGTCTACAAGCCCAAGGATCTGCGGCTCGATGTGGCCTGGCACGACCTGATCGCGCGGCTGAACGGGTCAGCGCCGCCGCTCGAATTGCGCGCGGTTCGCGCGATCGCTCGCGAGAATTACGGCTGGACCGAATTCATCGATCACACCGGATGCGCCGATCCGGACGGGTCCGGAACGGTTCTTCCGCCGGGCCGGCGCCTGGCTCGCCTTGTTTCATTGCTTTGTCGCGACCGACATGCACCAGGAGAACATCATCGCAGCGGGCGACCACCCGGTGCCGATCGATCTTGAGACCATCCTTCAGTACGTCCGCCGCCGGACCGAAAGCGCAAGACGCGGAGGCCGCGGCTTTCGATGCCGCCGCCGACATCATCGCCAATTCGGTCATGCGGGTCGGGCTGCTGCCGGCCTACGGCCGGGGACCCGGACAATTCCGTCTTTGCCATGGGCGGGCTGACCTCGGACTGGAATTCCAAGATCCAGCTCGCCTGGACCGACATCAACACCGACGAGATGCGGCCCGACGAAGAAAAAGATTGTCGGCAATACCAATCCGAATTTGCCGCATGTCGGCGGCCGTTATGCGAAGTTCGGCGATCATTTCGACGCCTTCATCGCGGGCTTCGAGGATTATGCGAATTTCCTGGCGCATCGAACGCAAGGCGCACGGAATCGCAGGGAGAATCTGTTTGACGGTTTCGCCGGCGTGCCCGTGCGCAAGGTGGTGCGCCCCACGCGATTCTATTCGATGCTGCTGCTGCGGCTCAAAAATCACCGGATCATGGATGACGGCGCGATGTGGTCGGCGGAAGCCGATTTCATTGCGCGATTGTCGGATTGGGACAGCGAGCGCCGATGCCAATTGGCCGTTCCTTCGCGCCGAGCGCGCGGCTCTGGTCACGCTGAACGTGCCGCATTTCGTGCTGCCGAGCGACGGCAACGAGATCCGGGACGCCGCGGGCATTGGCGCAGGTCGGCGTCGCCTTCCGGGCTGGACCGCGCGCGCGCCCGCGTGCGGAGCTTCGACGCGCAGGAAATCGCCTGGCAATCCGAGGTGATCCGGGCGAATGCCGAGCCCGCAAAACCTCCGGCAAAGGCGCGCGAAATCTCCAACGGGCGCCGATATTCCGCTGGCTGCGACGCGGGCGATTTTCGTTCCGGAAGCCGATCGGATCGCGGCCGAATTGTCCGCGCGCGCCATTCGCCGCGGGCACCGGCGCCGCCTGGATCGGTCTCGACTGGCTCGGCGACGCCGAATCCTATCAGCTCGTCAATCTCGGGCCCGATCTCTATAACGGCGTCTCCGGGATCGGCGTGTTCCTCGCCGCGCATGCACAGGTCGCCGGACACGAGCCGTCCGCCGAGCTTGCGCTCGCCGCCATTGCCTATCTGCGCCGGAGGCTGAAGGATCGCAACGCCGCGCGGTTCGCCCGTTCGCTCGGGATCGGCGGCGCGGCCGGACTGGGTTCGATCATTTATGCGCTGACCGTGATGGCGAACAGCCTTCGCGACGACAGCCTGCTCGCGGACGCTCATGCCGCTTCGCAACTCATCACCGACGATCTGATCGCGGCCGACAAGCGGCTCGACGTGATCGGCGGCAGCGCCGGCGCCATTCTGGCCCTGCTTCGCCTGCACCGCGACACCAAGGCCGACGATGTGCTGATGCGGGCGGTGCGGTGCGGCGAACACCTGTTGCGGCAGGACCGGGTCGGCTCGGAAGGGCGCCGGAGCTGGATTGGGCAAGGCTTCGGCACGCAGGGCCTGAACGGGATGTCGCACGGCGCCGCGGGGTTTGCCTATGCGCTGGCATCGCTGGCTGCGGCAACGGGGCGCGAGGATTTCGGGCTCGCCGCCGCCGAATGCATCGCCTTCGAGAATTCAAGCTATGACGGCGATCGGCATAACTGGCCCGATCGGCGTCATGCCGGGGAGCCCGGCTGGGCGTGCCGGTGGTGTCACGGCGCGCCCGGCATCGGAATGTCGCGCGCCGGCTTGCTGAAACGCGGCGCGATGGAGGCCGAGATCCTGCGCGTCGACATCCACAATGCCATCGCCGGATCGGACCAGTGCTGGCCCACCGAAATCGACACGCTTTGCTGCGGGACGCTGGGCATCGTGGAATTCTTCTGCGAAGCCGCGCGAGGCGATCGACAATTCCGACGTGCGGGATATCGCGGCGCAGCGGCTCGCCGCCGTGGTGCAGGCCGCAAGCCTTGCCGGCGACTATCGATGGAATAGCGGGAAGCGGCAGTTCAATCTCGGCCTGTTCCGCGGGCCTTGCCGGCATCGGCTACACGCTGCTGCGGCGGGTCGACGACCGCCTGCCCAATATCCTGATCTGGGAATAGACGGCGCCGGATCAGGACTTTTTCGCTCCACAGGCGGTATTGAAGGTCGCCTTGAACATGTCGAAAGACTGAACGGTGACGTGACAGGTGGTCCGGTCGTCATTGACGACCGCGACCGCATCGCCGGCGGCCAGAGCATGCTCCTTGCCGTTGATGTTCAAGGTGACGGTCTGATTGGCGGGCTGTCCGACCAGCCCGACGGTGATCCGGCCGCCTGCCACCAGCAGGGATTGATTGGGGACGATATTGAACGTGTTCTCCGACGGCAGGATCGCATCGAGCGCCGCTTGCACGCCGTTCAATTTGGTCTGCAGGGCGGTCGATTGATCGGTGCGCCTGCCAAGTTCTCCGCCGCGCTTCTGCAATTCTTCCCGCAGCTCGATGATGATCTCTTCGCGCTTTTCGAGATTGCGGCGGCCGAGTTCGCGGCCGGTCAGGTGACCGATCACCGCGACGATCAGGATCAGCATCGTCTCGATGAACAGGATCAACGCGCGTCTTCGGCGCGTCAGCAATCGCCACGCGGCCCGTGAACTCAACCCGCGTCTGGACCGAGCGATCGGCTCGCTTGTTGTCGACCACGTCAGTTCCTTTCTACCGATTGCTTCGATGCAACGTCGGTGTCGCCCGATGCGAGACGATCCGATGATGCGCGAAAGGACGGAATCATAACTGGACAGATCGAAAACGTTGAACGTCGCCGGTTTGTCCGCGCTGGCGGAAGCCGGCTGGGCTGCCTGCGACTTCTTGTCCGGAGCGGGCGCCGAATTATCGCTGCGCGGTCCGGTGCCCGGCGCCGGTGGATTTGCGCCCGGCTGACTTGCCCCTGGCCCCGGCTGCGCTGGCGCTGCGCCGCCGGCGCGGCCGGCACTCCGCCCGGTATTGGCGTTCGGCGGCAGGCGGCATTCGCGTTCGGTCCGGACTGTGCGCTTTGCGGCGCGACTTGCGATCCTGGAGCGTTGTCGTTGGTCGGAGGCGGCGCTCGCTGTCCTTGCGCAGTGCCGCCGGCGCGGTGGGATTGTCGACATTGCCGAGGATGATGGGCAGACCGTCCTTGCCGCTACCGATCACGACAACCTTGGAATTCTGCGATTGCGACAGCGCCAGCGTGGCCTCGATGCCGCGCCAGCGCAGATAGGAGTCGGAAATGCCCTGGCTCACGGTCTTCTGGAACGCCGCGATGCCATTCGCCTCGATCTGCTTGCGTTTCGATTCCTCGGCCTCGCGCGCGACGCGATGGCGATATTCCTGAATCAGGTAGAATTGCTCGGTCTGCCGGTTGATGGCGCCGACGATGGCGGGCGGCAGCTCGATGCTGAGGACCAGCGTGTCGAGAACCTGTATCGAGTATTGCAGCGAGTCGTTGTAGTTCTTCGGATCGGGCTGCTCCATCGCTTCGGGTTGGACCAGCTTGTTGAGGTTCGCGCCCAGACCCCTGCGGACATTCTCCCGGATTTTTTCCTGGATGATTTCGCGCGACGTATAAACCTCCTGCGCGGTGTATTGAGAGATGACCTGACGCGCCTGGCTTCCGACCTCCGGGCTGATGACCGTGTCGATGTAATTCGGACCGATGAATTTATGCAGAACGGCGATCGAATTGTTGAGAAGCTGGAAGCGTGTGCTGATCTGAGCCGTTACGTTGACGCCTTCCCTGGATATGGCGTTGTAGGTCGCCTCGTTGGCCTGGAGGCGCAGGTTGTAGATATAGAGCTTGTCCCACGGCCAGATCAGGTGCAGCCCTTCGCCGCGAAGCTGCTGCGGATTGAGCATCGTGCCGCGGCCGGCGAAGCACCAGCAATACAGATCGAACGTATTGAATCGCTTCCACAGCACGCCGACATGGCCGGCTGGGACCGTGATCACGACGAAACGCCAAAGGATGGTGATCGCAAGGAACGTCACGAGCAGCGGAAAAGCGATGCTCGGCAGGCGACGCATGAACGACCGCCCCCATCCGCGCTTCTCTTCCATCGGCGGGTTCCCGTCGAGAAGCTCCGGATACTTTGTCATTACTCGCTCCTCATCGAACGCCGTTAGCCGCTTATGGCACGTTCGCTGACGATACGGCCCTCTTCCATGTGTATACGACGCGCCGGCAGATGCAGTTCGTCAAGATAGCGATCATCGTGCGTGATCACCACGACCGTCTTGCCGGCGCGCATCATTTCCGGCAGCAATTCGTCGTAGAACTTGCGCCGGTATTCCGGGATCCTGCTCGGCCGTCCATTCGTCCAGCAACATGATCGGGCGCTTTTCCAGCAGCGTCACGATCAGCGCCAGACGCCGGCGCTGACCGCCGGAAAGATCGAGCGTGCGAAACTCGCCGTTGGTAAGGCCGGTCTTGTCCTCCAGGCGGAACTGGGCCAGCAGGCGGCTCAGTTCGCCCGGATCCGGCTCCGCGATGCCGTATAGCTGCTTGAAAAGATGATAATCGTAAAAAATCGCGGAAAACAACTCGCGATAAAGGTCGCGCGTCGCTGAGTTCACGCGCATCCCGTCCAGCAGGATTTCGCCGGATTGCGGGTGATAGAGCCCGGCGAGCACCCGCAAAAACGTCGATTTTCCCGAACCGTTGCCGCCGGTGATGAAAAGCAGTTCGCCGGAGCGCAGGGTGAAGTCGATCGGCCCGATATGGAACGCCGCGTCCGAAAACTTGTCCTTGTAGGTGAACACGACGTTCTGCATCTCGATCTTCTCGAAGCTCGTCGGTGCCGCGATGTCGTCCTCCTCCGAGGACACGGTCGCACGCAATGTCGTCTTCGAGCTGCGCGATCCGGTCTGGCGGCGGCATTCGCGTTCATCAGGATCGGGATGGTCTGCACCAGGCTGAAGCACGAGCCGATGACATAGAGCAGCGCCGCGGTGATCTTGGCGATCGAGGCGCCGCCCAGAGCGTCGCTGAATTGCGGGGCGACGAACACGATCGCGCCGAGCAGGATGTACATATAGCCCTGCGTCGAGGCGATCTGCTTGAAGGTTTCGGCCTGGGCGTTGATCTTGATATTGGCCGCATTCCGCGACACCGCGACGGTGTCTTCGAACAATGCTTCGCTTCGCGAACGGTTGAGCCGTATCTCCTTGAAGCCGTCGATGAAATCGGCAGAGGCGATCGTAAATCTTCCGCTCTTGCGCGGAGGCCTTCGCCCTCTCGGCGGTCAGATGGCGGCTCTTGAAATGGAAGATCGTGCCTGCCGTCACCAGGATCACGGCGCTCAGCACGAAGGCCGCGAACGACAGATAGGCCACATAGATCGCGACGAAGCCGATCAGGACCGGGCCCTGAATCGAGAAGGTGAGCATATTGCTCGCTTGCGTCAGGATCGCGGAATCGCTGGTGATCGCCGCGATGATCCGCGACCGCCCGATCTCCTCGACCGCCAGCAATTCCGAGCGCCGGACATAGTCCATCAGGCGCACGCGAAGCTTGTGAATGATCGCTTCGATTTCCGCCGTGATGGTCGTCGAAATATAGACCTGGGTCTTGAAGTAGACGAACAGCGCGACCAGAAACAGTGTCGCCGCCCACAGGTTGCCTTGACTGGCGGTCGTCGGCTGCGCCTGCGCCGGTATTGATGGCGGTGAGGATGGCTGCGTTGCTCACGCCGCCAAGCGCGGACATGAACACCAGCTTACGCACCGAGGCGTGCATTTCGCGGCGAACAAGCTGGAAGAAGGACATTGGGAGGGCCCTGACGCGCCGGCTACATTTGCATAAGAGGGCGCCGGCACCGCGAGGAAGGCACGCGCCGCCCCAAATACGACAGGGCCGCTAGGATCGGCGGCGCCATTCGACGTTTCGCGAAGGGCCGGTGAGCAGAAGCAGCGGCAGCACCACCAGCGGAGTCGTGATCAGCGCGAGAAAGAACGTGCCGAAAAAACCCATTTTGCGCCCGATGCCGCACAACCCCGTGAGCGCACAGAAGACGATATAGATGACAGTTTCGATCATCGGTCTCGTCGGAGTAGCTGCCGAACTCGCGACGGCAGCTACTTCCCGGTTTGATGCAGTTCTCGCGCGTCAAGAATTGCTTGTCGCCGCGCCCCCGGCCGAACCGGACGCGTCCGGAGCGGCAACCTTCTTCTTCGTGCGCGAGTCCCACATTTCCTTCTGCGCCTTGATGAACTCGCGATAATCCGGCGGATTGAAATCGAGCAGCGTGCCGCCGGATTCGAAGTGCTGGATGAAGGCCTTTCCGATCGCGTAAGTGGCGCCGGCCGAGAGTGCCGGCATCACGAAACTTGCGGCGATCGTGCCGAGGATCGGCACCGATTTCAGCACGCTCGCAGCGCCGACGCCGCTGCTGGCCGGAATCATCGCCCCGGCCAAGCTTGCGATGCAGCGCCTTGCCGCTGTTCTCCGAGAACGGAACTTCGTAAATCTGCGACAATCTGCGCAACATCTGCAGCTGCAGACCGCCGACGGCCACCACATCGATGACCGGGACCGGGATCAGGCCGGCAACGCCACCCCACAGCGAGAAGCGATCGACAAGCTTGGTTGCAAGCTCATTTCGCGTCGCCGGGGTGACCTCAATGGTCTCCGGTTTTGCCTCGGCGGAAGTGTCGGCAGCCGTTGCCTCAGGATTTGGCTTTTGTGCCATAGCAGAACCTTTCTTGGATGCTATCACGCAGGGTAGCGACCGCCAAATGCGTGCAAGATATCGATATTTCCGAGGAAAGATAGGGACATCTGCTCGGACATGTCAATGTAAGCAAGCTTGCCATGTCGCACCGGTTTCGCATAATGGCTTAAATTACGTTGGCTCCGGAGACGGAAATGCGGTCGACCTTGGGTAACGGCAGCCCCGTTCAAACCCGCAGCGCCTGGGAAGCTCCAGTCATAGTGGAGTTGCCTATCGGATCGGTGACAAAGTTTGCCGGGGCCGCGAACCTGTCGTCCGCCGATGCCGGCGCACGGACCAACCCGCCGCCGCCTGCGACACCATCGACCAAGCTCGGATTCTCCTTCGAGATGTCGTTTCCGCTGTCGGTCGCGAACCGAGTAGGCGCGATCGCTGCCGAATTCGGCGACGGGCTGGCCTCCGGCGAAGCGTCCGGTTGGCGCCGTGCGGATGGCGAAGGTTGCCGATTTGCGTTAGGTTTCACTCCCGGATCGCCCGGCAGCGGAGCCTGTGGGCTGTGAGCGTCACGATCGACAGCGTACTGGTTCAAGGCAAGGACCTCGCTACCGCCGACATCGACGGCGGCGTTGTGGTCCTGAGCGTCCGCGCCGGCGCCTATTTCGGCTTCAACGGCGTGGCGAGCGAAATCTGGCAGCATTATTTCCAAGCCTTGCCGGGTCGGCGAAATCCTGTCCGCGCTGTCACAAAGTCACGACGTGAATGACGCGACCTTGTCCCGTGACGTGCTGCCGTTTCTGCAAACACTTGATCGATCGCGATCTGGCCCTGCAGGTCGATCCGGACGGCGTGCGATGAAGCCGCAGACGATGCGGCGCGTCTATTTGCGCGAGGCGGCTGTCATGCTGGTTCTGGCGCGGCTTGCGGTGCGTTTCCTGCCCTCGGCGCGGCTGTTCGCCTGGGCCGACCGCCCGACCCGGCATATTCGCCGCTTCGCGGCCGACGAGGCGCAATGGATCGCCTGGGCGATCGATCATGTCGGCGCGCTTCCGGCGATGAACGCGCTCTGCCTTCCTCGCGCGCTTGGCCGCGCATGCGATGCTGCGGCGGCGCGGCATTGCGAGCAGGCTCTGCCTGGGCGTGGCCCGTAACGGCGGCGAACTTGCCGCTCACGCCTGGATCGAGGTCGGCGAAAACAAGATCGTCGGCGGCGAAGAGGCCGGCGGCTTCACGCAGCTCGCCGCGTTCGGCGGCATGAAGTGAGCCGGCAGGCGGCGTTTCCATGAGCGGCATCGCCGGATTGTTGCGCTTCGACCGTCAACCGGTGAGCCGGCCCGAACTCGAACGCGTCGCCAATGCGCTGCGCGCCCACGGCCCGGATCGCTCGCAGGTCATGGTCAACGGCAATATCGGCTTCGTCCATGTGCTGATGCGCATGACGCCCGAGGACCAGTTCGATCATCAGCCCCATTGCGGACCCAGCGGGTCGATGATCACGGCCGATCTGCGGCTCGACAATCGCGACGAAATGCTCGCCCGTATCGGAGCTGACGCCGCAGGAAGCGATGTCCTGGCCGGATTCGCGGATCCTGCTGAGCGCCTGGGAGAAATTCGGCGACGCGGTGTGGCCGATGCTGCGCGGCCCGTTCGCGGCCGCGATCTGGAATCCGCAGCAGCGCGTTTTGACACTGGCGCGCGATCAGATCGGGCTCAATGTCGTCATGTGGCATCGAAGCGAGCGCTTCTTTGCTTTCTCCACCATGCCCAACGGCCTGTTTGCGCTGGACGGCGGTGCGTCGCGAATTGAGCGAGGAGAAATTCGCCGATTTCCTCGTGCTCAATCACGCCGATCACGCGACCACGATCTACAAGGATGTTTTTCGAGTTCGTCCGGCGCATGTCATGCGTGTCGATGCCGTCGGGCGCCATCACGCAGCATCGCTATTGGTCGCCGGACGACATCAAGGCGGTGAGGTTTCGTTCCGATCAGGATTATGCGGACGGATTGCGCGAATGCCTCGACGTCGCCGTGCGACGGCAAATGCGCAGCGCTGCACCCGATCGGCTGCCTGCTCAGCGGCGGCCTCGACTCGTCTTCGGTCGCGGTCCTTGCGGCGCGTGCGCTTGCCGAAAAAAATCAGCGGCTGACAGCCTTCACCGGGGTGCCGCGGCGCGGTTTTGACGGGCCGGTGCCGGCCGGACAATATGCGGACGAAACGCCCTATGTCGATGCGATCGCCAGGGCGGCGGGCAACTATCGATGTCACCTATGTGCCAAAACGACGGAGGCGATGACCTCTCCGAACTCGATCGGTTTTTCATCGCGCTGGAAGGGCCGGTGCGAAATCCGACCAATCTCGGCTGGGTGCTGACGATATTGCGGCTTGCGCGCAGGCAAGGGCGGCGCGTGCTGCTCGGCGGGCTGCGCGGCAATTACACCATCAGCTGGAACGGATGGTCGCAGACGGCCGGTCATCTGTTGCACGGCCGCTGGCTCACGGCCTGGCGCCAATCGCAGCTTTACTATCGCCGCACGCCTCACTCGCGCTGGGCGGCGATGCGAAACTTGTTCGTCGAACCGGTCACTGCCGGCCTGGCTTGGCGATTGGGTCGAACGCCGCCGCCATCCGAACCGCATTGCGGCCTGGCAAGAGCATTCTCCGATCCGGCCCGAATTTGCGGCTGCGACGGGCGTCGATGCGCGCGCCAGAAAGGACGGACACGATTTTCTCTATCGCGCGCGGCGGGACGAACGCATCCGGGGACTGCTCCAGGTCGATTATGTCGGCGACTGGCATGCCGCCGAAAAGGCGCTAACCGGCGTCGAAGTGCGCGATCCGACGGCCGACCTGGACGTGATCTCCTATTGTTTCGGCGTTCCGCCCGAGCAGTATCTGGCCGAAGGCACGGATCGCTCCCTGATCCGCCGCGCCATGTGGGGGCTGCTCCCGGAAATCGTGCTGACCAACCGGCTTCATGGGCTGCAGGCCGCGGATTGGCACGAAAGACTCGAAGGCCGGCGCGGCGAATTTGCGCGCGAGATCGCAGCGCTTTCGCAATCCCCGCTGGCGCGCCGCGCGATCGACTTCGCCCGGCTCGAACGCGCGGTGAAGAATTGGCCGAGCGCGGGCTGGCATACGCCTGAAACATTCATCGAATACAATCTCGCCTTCATGCGGGGGGTGGCCGGTGGCCGCTTCCTGCGCTGGTTTGAATCGGCGAACTGATGCCTGTCCGCAATGCACAGCCGCGCTTGGCGGAAACCGCCGCCCCGAATGCCGGTCGGGCTTGCCACGCCGGGGCAAAAACGTGCACCCTATGCCTTGCGCGGGCAACATGCCGTCAGCCGACCAAGCGAGCTTCCTGTTCTTGGAGCGTTCCGTGAACCGTCGATCCTTGCTCACTTCCGCCTTGCTGGCCTTGGCTTCGAGGCACTTGCCGTTGCCGGCCTGGACGCAGTCCGCCGCGGCAAGTCCCATGTGGCGGCACGGCACCTCGCCATTCGGTCCTCTGAAATATCCCGCCGGCTTTGCCCGCTTCGACTACGTCAATCCGAATGCGCCCAAAGGCGGCGCGGTACGGCAGATCGCGCTCGGCACCTTCGACAATTTCAACATGGCCGTCTCCGGCGTCAAAGGCCTGCTGGTGGCCGGCGTCGACCTCACGCACAACTCGCTGACGACGTCCGCGCTCGACGAAGTCTCGAGCGAATACATGCTGATCGCGGAGGCGGTGATTTATCCCGATGACTGTCTCATCGGTGTCGTTTCGGTTGCGCGAGCAGGCGAGATGGCACGACGGCAAACCGATCACAGTGGACGACGTCATCTTCTCGTTCCTCGCCCTCAAGAAATACAGTCCGCAAGCCGCCGCCGATTTCCGGCAGCGTCGTCAAAGCCGAAAAATCGGGCGATCGCGAAGTCACCTTCACCTTCGATGGGGCCGGCTATCGCAAGCTCCCGCAAATCCTTGGGCGGATGAAAGTCTTTCCGAAGCATTAGTGGGAAGGCGCCGACAAGGACGGCAAGCCGCGCGACATCGGCGCGACCACGCTCGAGCCGCCGCTCGGCAGCGGGCCCTATCGGATCAAGGCGTTCGAACCGGGCCGCGTCGTCGTCTTCGAGCGCGTCAAGGACTATTGGGCGAAAGACCTTAACGTCAATGTCGGGCGCGACAATTTCGACGAAATCCGCTTCGAATATTTCCGCGACCTGACCGCGGCGATCGAGGCGTTCAAGGCGGATGGCTTCGACTGGCGGGTAGAGAACGGCGCGAAGAACTGGGCGACCGCGCTATGATTTTCCGGCGGTCAAGGACAAGCGCGTTCTGCTCGAGGAATTTCCGATCAATAGCATCGGCGTGATGCAGGCATTCGCGTTCAACACGCGGCGCGAAAAGTTTAGCGATCCGCGCGTCCGGCTTGCATTCAATTACGCGTTCGATTTCGAGCAGATGAACAAGCAATTGTTCTACGGACAATACAAGCGCATCTCGAGTTATTTCGAAGGCACGGAGCTGGCGGCGACCGGACTGCCGGCCGGACGCGAGCTCGAGCTTCTGGAAACGGTGCGCAACGCGGTTCCGGCCGACCTGTTCAAGAAGCCCTTATGCCAATCCCTGGGGCCATCAGTCGCGATATGCGCACCAATCTGCGCGAAGCTGACAGGCTGCTGAGAGAGGCCGGATACGACGTGCGCGATCAGCAGCGCATCCACGCCAAGACCGGCGAGCCTTTCACCATCGAATTCCTGAATAACGGTCCGTTCGAGCGCATATTCCTGTTCTACAAGCCGTCGCTGGAGCGGCTCGGAATCTCCATCTCGGTGCGCACCGTCGACCATGCGCAATACGAGAATCGAATGCGCAATTGGGATTTCGATATCGTGACCTTCGCCTGGGGCCAGAGCCTGTTGCCGGGTGCCGAGTTGCGCGGCTATTTTGGCTCGCAAGCCGCCGAGCAGCCGGGCTCCCTGAACGTCGACCGGCATCAGAAATCCGGCGGTCGACGCGATGATCAGGCATGTCGTTTCGGCCGACAGCTACGCGGAGCTGGTCGCTGCCGCCAGGCGCTCGATCGTGTGCTGTTGTGGAACCACTATGTCGTGCCGCAATGGACCTACAATAAATTGCGCACCGCGCGGTGGGATCGTTTCGGCCGCCCGGATCCGCTGCCGAAATATGGGGTGGCTGCGTTTCCCGCTCTGTGGTGGCTGGGATGCCGAAAAAGCGGCAAAGACCGGAAGCCGTTCATGACGGCCGCGTGCTCGAGCGGATGGCAAACGGTTGAACGCTTTTGAAGTGCAGGGATCCGAGAGCGGCGTAGAATTCGCTCTCATAAGGCTGCATGCTCGTGGATCCGGATCCTGCCAGCGAAACCTTCTACGATCGGGTACCCGTCTTTCGCGGTTTTCCGCGCTTGATGGACGAGACATTGTATCGCCCGCTGCCGCAGGATTGGGTGATCGGCAGCGCCGATGTCGTGGCGTCCACCCGCGCCATTCGGGAAAATCGCTACAAGGCCGTCAACATGGCCGGAGCGGCGGTGATCGCCGCCGTCGCCAATGCGCTGGGCCGCGAATTTCCGTTCGTGTTCGGCGGCGATGGTGCGAGCTTTGCGGTGCCGCCGCAATGGGTCGACGCATCGCGCGCGAGCGCTGGCCGCGACCTTGTGCTGGGTACGCGAAGAATTGTCGCTCGAATATGCGCGGCGCCATGGTGCCGATCAGCAGCGTGCGAGAGAATGGCTTCGACGTACGGATCGCGCGCTTTGCGCCGTCGGAAAACGTGTCCTATGCGATGTTCACCGGCGGCGGCCTCGCCTGGGCCGAGACGGCGATGAAACAAGGACGCTTCGCGGTGCCGGCGGCGGCGTCCGGCATCCGCCCGGACCTGACCGGCCTGTCGTGCCGCTTCGAGGAAATGCCGTCGGTGCATGGCTTGATTCTGGCGCTGCTGGTCGTGCCGGGCGACGCGCGCGCGGCGCGGACGACTTTCGCCATGTGGTCGACGATCTCGTGCTTCTCGTGGAGGAAAAGGGCCACGCTCCGGTTCCCGCAGGCGCTCCGAAATTCGGCTGGCCGCCGCAGGGCGTCGAGCTTGAAGCGCATGTGTCGCGCCGGCCGGGCGAGTTCGATTGCCATCCGGCGCGCCGGCGTGCTGTTCCGGACCTTGCTCTATTTCCTGATCCTGCGGTTTCGGCTGCGCGTCGGCGAAATTTCGTGCCGGCGCGTCTATTTGAAGCAGGTCGTGGAAAATTCCGATTTCCGCAAATATGACGACGCGCTGCGCATGATCATCGACTGCACGCCCGAGCTAGCCGACGAGATCGAGCGCAGGCTTGCGGTCGCCGCGCGCAGACGGGAATCGTGCGGTTCGGGCTGCACGGCAGCAGGCCGCGATGATGACGTGCTTCACGCCGTCACCGACGCAGGCCGACCACATGCATTTCGTGGATGGAGCCTCGGGCGGCTATGCGCTGGCCGCGCTGGCCCTGAAGTCCGGTGAGAAAAGCACCGCCTGATACCGGCGTGCGCCTTAGTGCCGCCGTGTTTCAGGATCCGGCGAAGGCGATCAACGCGAACGCCGTGAGCGCGACGATGACAACGGCATTGCGGAAGACGAAGGCGGCGGTGATGACGGCCGTATCGGCGCCGAAATCGAGAATAGTCTTGCGGGTCATCGTCTGGTCGCCCGGATTTTGGTGGATATGGATCATGAAGGGACGTTCCAGAGAGGCGATTGGGTTCAATCCCGGCCGGGGAGTCACGTGACCGTGATTCCGGGACGGCGCGAGCCCGCGGGCTCGCTCCCGGTCGCGCAAGTAACAGCAGCTATCTCCCATTTGCATTTTTCGTGGAATTTTCCGACCGCGCCAGGGCGCCCGGCTTCGTGTCGAATGAGGGGCGCCGTTCGAGCGCGAGTCGATTCGGCGGCAGCCCGTGCTTGCGCGCGACGGATGGCACGCACGGGCGCCCGACGGCGTCTTTGTGGACACGTGGCCCACATTTCGCAATCGATCCGGGCACTCCATCGGTAGGCGCTCCACCTCAAATTCGGTACGATATCATATGTGCGTGAGTGTGCGAGTCGTTTACGGGGAGGCCGAGGAATGACGGGCATGATTCTCACCGTGGCCACGATGAAGGGCGGCAGCGGCAAGAGCACGGTGGCAAGCTGCCTTGCGGTTTACTGGCATCTGCGAGGCCGGCGCCCGACCCTGATCGACGCCGATCCGCAGCGTTCGATCATGCGGCTCGCCGCACGCGAAAGGGCGCTCGGCGGCGTTTCCATCATCGAGGACGCGACCGAGGAGGCCGCGAAGACCGCGCGCCGCATCGCCAGCGCCGGCGGGCTTGTGATCATCGACACCCCCGGATTTCGCTCCAAGACCACGCTCGAATGCCTGGCCGTGGCGGATTTCCTGCTGGTGCCGGTCAAGCCGTCGCCGTTCGATGTCGACCGCATGCTGGACACGCTCGCCTTCCTGACGGACCGCCCCAACGGGCGGCAGCCTGTCTTCCGCTGCCTGCTGACGCAAACGACCCGCGACTCCGTCATTGCAAGGCACGTCCGGAGCGAACTCGCCGAAGCCGGATTGCCGGTGCTCCAGAGCGAGATGGCCAACCGGGTTGCCTATCCGGAAGCCTCGCTGTGGGGAGCGACCCCCAGCCTCATCAGCTGGAAGGGGCCGGCGGCGAAGGAAATTGCCGCGATCGCCGATGAGCTCGATGTCGTGCTCGGATTCCAGCAGGCCGCCGCATGACCCGCAAACCGCTGCCGAAAGTGATCCGGCGGTCCGATGCGGACCTTCGGGTGGTTGGCGTCGAACCGGACGTCGAGGCGCCGCATTTCGCACAGGCCGGCGCCGCAGTACGCATTCCCAGAGTTCGAACCTGAAATCCTGCCGCCGCTCCTGAACAGACCGCTTCCCGTCGCGCCGTCCGCGTCGTTAATCGGAAGCGGAAAGGCGGCTTCGCGAGGCCTTCAAGATCGTCGAGCGCCATCAACTTTATGCCGGCCTCGGCGGGCTGTTCCCGATAGCGCCAGTAAACGTCGCGAGTGTCACGGCCATCATTCTGCGGATGACAAAGCTGCTCAGCGATCTCTACGAGAGTGCCGTTCGAGCGCGACAAGACCCGCACGATCGTTATCGGGTTGATGGGCGGCGCGACCCCAACCGGACTTGCGGCCGCCACGGCCTCACTGTTCGTGCATGTGATCCCGGCCGCAGGGGCTATCGGCATCGCGGTTTCCTCCGCTCACCGCCGCCACACTGACTCGCAGGATCGGCCTGTATTTCGTCGAGCGGTTCGAAAAGAGCGCGATCGAGCTAGAGCGGAAACAGGCGCTCGAAGCGGCGTCATATCGTTCGCACGTCGTGCAGCCGGCGGGCGTCTGAGGCGTAACCGAGACGGCGAACTTTTCTTCTGCTTCGTGCTTTCGTCGCGGATCGTTTGGTCCGCGGGAGGCTGGGCTGGATCAAAGTCACGCCGAACGCTGCTGCGGCATGGGTCGCTTGTCAGTTCCCGGAAACATTTCCCTGAAGTTCCGCACTGCCTGATCTGGGGCCGGATCAGATTTCTCGCGCCATAGTCATGGTCCGGTTGCACGCCATGGCCGTCATCGTGTCATTCCCCGCAGCCGCCGTCTCCGGTTTGACACCTCTGGTCGTTATCCGTATCGTAATTGAATTACTCAAAGCGGAATTTCGATCCTTATGGACCTGCGCGTTGTTTCTCGAAAGTCTGCGCGAGGCGCGCGAATTGATCGATATTCGCGAGCCCTTGAGCCTTGACTACGAGGTGGGCGCGCTGTGCCGGAAATTGTCGGACGCGAATGGCCCGGCCGCGATCCTGCATCGCGTCGGCGGCTCGAAGGCGCCGCTGGTAGTAAACGTCTATGGCACGCGCAAGCGCGTTGCGATGGCGATTGGCACCGACGAGGAAAATCTGCTTACGCATGTGGCGCAGAAGCTGAGGTCGCGCATTCCCACCGAATTGCGCAAGGACGGTGACGCTCCCTGCCAGGAAGTGGTCATTCTCGGCGACGAAGTCGATGTTCTGCGCTGGCCGTTTCCGCTCTGGAATCTTGGCGATGCCGGGCGCTACATCACAGCCGGCAACATCATCGCCCGGCATCCGGAATTCGGCTGGAACATCGCCTATCATCGCGCGCAGCTCTACAACGGCAACGAGCTCGGCATCTGCATGGCGCCGGAACATCATCTGCGCTTCGCTGCCGACGAAGCGCGGGGCCGTCACAAGGTCGAAGCCGCAATCGTCGTTGGTGTGCGACCCTCGATCAGCATCGCATCGGGTTCGGATTTCCCGATCGGCGACTACGAGCTCGATGTCGCGGGCGCCCTCGAAGGCCGGCCGATCCGCACCGTGCGCTGCAAGACCGTCGATGTCGAAGTCCCCGATGACACCGAGATGGTGATCGAGGGCTATTTCGGCGGCGAAGTCAGGGATGAGGGTCCGTTCGTGGAATTCACCGGCTATCAGACCAAGGTGATCCAGAGCCCGGTCTTCACCATCACCGCGATCACACATCGGCGCGATCCGATCGTGCATGGTGTGTTTGCCGGCAAGCCGCCCTGCGAGACCAACACGATCTGGCGCGAGCTCGAGGAATCGCTCGCTTTCGACGTTCTGCGCGGACGCTATCCGCTGCTCAAGGCCGTGCACCGGCCGCCCGAACTCGGACGCGACTTCATCGGCGTGCTGCAGATCAATGCCGAGCGGCTGCGGCCCGGGATCGTGCGAACGCTGAGCCTTGCAACCGCCGCCGTCATGCCGCGGCTGAAATACATCATCGTCGTGGACGACGATATCGACATCTACAATTTCAACGACGTGATGTGGGCGGTTGCCACGCGCTGCGATCCGAAGGCCGATATGGCGACAATCGACGGCACCATGACCTCATGGCTCGATCCGTCGAGCGGAGGGCTGACCGGCAAAGTATTTTTCGATGCGACCAAGAAGCAGGACTTCGGCGGGACCATTCCGGGCTATCCTGCCGACGCCATGGCGCGTGCCGATACGCTGATCAAGGCCGCGCTCGGCAAGATGGTCTGACGATTGCATGGAGTTTCAAAGATTATTTCAGGAGGGTGTCATGAAGCGGATGAAGTGGATCGCTGCCGCTGGCGGCATTGCTGGTGTCTGCGACGGCGCATGCCCAGCAGCCGGTAAAGATCGGGTTCGTCGCGGAGCTTTCGGGACCGGTAGGGCGCTCTCGGCCAAGACATGTATGACGCCTTCATGCTGGTGGTCGAAAGGAATGGCGGCAAGCTCGGCGGCGTGCCGGTGCAGATTCTGCGCGAAGACAGCCAGCTCAAGCCGGAAGTCGCCAACCAGATCGTCGACAAGCTGATCGAGAAGGACCGCGTGCCGATCATCGCCGGCGTGACCTTCTCCAACGTGATGATGGCCGTTTACAAGAAGATCGTCGACAACGAAGTCTTCCTGATCGGATCGAATGCGAGTCCGTCGCAACTTGCCGGGGCGCAATGCTAGCCCGTTCTATTTCCAGGCCGCCGCCCAGAACGACCAGCGCGCCGAAGCGATGGGACGCTACGCCGCCGAGAAGGGCTACAAGAAGATTTATGCGATGGCGCCGAATTATCAGGCCGGCAAGGATTTCATCGCCGGCTTCAAGCGCGAATACAAATTGCCGCTGGCGGAAGAGGTCTATACGCCGCTGAATCAGCTCGACTTCCAGGCCGAGCTTGGCACAGCTTGCGGCTGCCAAGCCTGACGCGGTCTATGTGTTCTATCCGGGCGGCCTCGGCGTGCAATTCGTGCGGCAATGGAGGCAGTCCGGTCTCGCCGACAAGATTCCGCTGCTCTCGACCTCGACCGTGGACGGCATCAATCTGCCAGCCTTGCAGGAAGCTGCGGTCGGTGTCGCGCATGCCTCGCCCTGGGGGCCGGATTTCGACAATGCGGAGAGCAAGCGCTTCGTCGCGGATTTCGAGAAGAAATACGGCCGCGAGCCGTCCGAATATGCCGCGACGGCCTATGACTCGGCCATGCTGCTGGATGCGGCGCTGGCCAGGGTGAACGGCAACGTTTCCGACAAGAAGGCATTCATGGCGGCGCTGAAGTCAGTGGAGTTTCCGACGGTGCGCGGCAATTTCAAGTTTAACCACAACCAACTCGGTATCCAGGACTTCTACGTATTCGATGTGGTGAAGGGCGACAAAGGCCGCTTCACCCACAAGACCAGGACCAAGGCGATGGCGAATGCGCAGGACGCCTATCACTCGCAATGTCCGATGAAGTAGCGCGCTGCGTTCCGCTGTTTACTTTCGCGATCCCGCGGCGTCGGGTCTGAGCCCCGGCGTCGCCCTTTTGGGCGGATGCGATGACCTGGAATCTGCTTTTGGTCCAGGCCCTAAACGGCCTGCAATACGGGCTCTTGCTGTTCCTCCTCGCAGCTGGGCTGACGCTCGTTCTCGGCATCATGAATTTCGTCAATCTGGCGCATGGCTCGCTCTACATGCTGGGCGCCTATTTCGGCGCCGCGGTATTCGCCAAGACCGGATCGTTCCTGGTCGCTGGCTGCGCCGCCGTAATCGGCACGCTGATCGTGGGTCTGATCGTCGAGCGCACCACGCTCGTCGCCTTCTATGCCCGCGATCATCTCGATCAGGTGCTTGCGACCTTCGGTCTGATCCTGTTCTTCAATGAAGCGGTTCGGGTGATCTGGGGCCCGCAATCCATGTATATGCGGCCGCCGGCAGCCTTATCCGGCACGATAGAAATTCTCGGCAACAGCTACCCGGCCTATCGCTTCCTGGTGATCGCCGCGGGCCTGCTGGTGGCGTTCGGGCTTTACATCACGATCTACCACACAAGGGTCGGCATGCTGATCCGCGCCGGCGCCAGCAATGCGCGCATGGTGTCGGTGTTGGGCGTCAATATTCGTTTGCTCAACACCATCCTGTTCGGGATGGGCGCGGCGCTTGCGGGTCTCGCCGGGCTGATGGCAGCGCCGATCCTCGCGGTACAGCCAGGCATGGGCGACCATGTGCTGATCGTGGTGCTGGTGGTGATCGTGATCGGCGGCATCGGCTCGATTCGCGGCGCCTTCTTCGGCGCGCTGATAGTGGGCGTAGTCGACACCATCGGGCGCACCAGCCTGCCGCTGCTGCTGCGCCAGGTCACCGAACGCTCGGTGGCGGATGCGGCCGGTCCGGCGCTCGCTTCGATGCTGATCTATCTGTTGATGGCGGTGGTGCTGGCGTTTCGCGCGCAAGGCTTGTTCCCGGCGCGCCGATGAACGTCTTTCCCGAACCGATTTCGCTGTTCTCGCTGCGGGCGATCTTCGCAGCTTCGCTGTTGCTGGCCTTCGCCTTGCTGCCGGTGGCGGCGCGCAGCCTCGGCGAGCCGTTCTACATCACTCTGGTCGCACGGATTCTGATTTTTGCGGTCGCGGCCAGCGGGCTTAATTTGCTACTCGGCTATGGCGGCCTTGTCAGCTTCGGCCATGCGCTGTTTGTCGGACTCGGCGCTTACATAGTCGGCATTCTCGCGGACAGCGGCATCGGCAACGGATGGGTCCATCTTGTGCTGACGATCGTGCTTTGCGCGATCATAGGCCTCATCACCGGCGCGATCAGCCTGCGCACCAGCGGCATGGCCTTCATCATGATCACGCTGGCTTTCGCGCAGATGTTCTACTTTCTGGGCGTGAGCCTGAAGCAATATGGCGGCGATGACGGTCTGCAAATTCTCGAGCGCAGCCGCCTTTGGCCATTGTCGATCGGCAACAATACCGGACTCTATTATTTCACTTATGCGCTATTGCTGCTGACGCTGTACATGTCGTGGCGACTTGTGCATGCGCGGTTCGGGCGGGTGTTGAGGGCCTCGAAATCGAATGCCGAGCGCATGCGCGTCTTGGGCTTTCCGGTCTTTCGCTATCAGCTCGTCGCCTACATGCTGTCCGCCTGCATTTGCGGAATCGCCGGCTTCCTGTTGGCCAATCTGACGAATTTCACGTCGCCGGCCTACATGTCCTGGACCGTGTCCGGCGACCTGATCGTGATGGTGATGCTGGGCGGCATTTCGACGATCCTGGGCCCGCTGATCGGCGCTACCTTGTTCGTGCTGCTAGAGACGGTATTGGCGGCCTATACGCAGCACTGGATGCTGTTTCTAGGGCCCGATCATCGTGTTGATCGCGCTGGTCGCCAAGCGCGGCGTCTACGGGCTGATGCGATGACCGCGCCGATGCTCGAAACCATAAGTCTTTTCAAGTATTTCGGCGGCGTCACCGCGACCGATTCGCTGGATTTCGAGGTCAAGAAGGGCGAATTGCATGCCGTGATCGGCCCGAATGGCGCCGGCAAGACCACGCTGATCAAGCAGTTGGTCGGCGAAGTTCTGCCCGATGCCGGCCAGATCCTGTTCGATGGTCTGGATATTTCCGGTCTTCCCAGCTTTCGTCGGGCGCTGCTCGGTCTGTCGCGCTCCTACCAGATCACATCCGTCTTCCCGGATTTCACCGCGCTCGAAAATGTGGCGATCGCGGCACAGGCGCACAAGGGCACAGCTTCGAATTCTGGACGCCGGCTTCGAGCGAAGAGACGCTGAACGCGCCCGCGCGCCATCGCGCTCGATCAGGTCGGGCTCGCCGACAAGGCGCAGCGGCTCGGCGGTCGAACTCGCGCATGGCGAGCGCCGTCAGCTCGAAATCGCGATGGCGCTGGTCTCGAACCCGAAATTGCTGCTGCTCGACGAGCCGATGGCCGGCATGGGGCGCAAGGGAATCCGAGGCGATGGTGCGCCTCCTGGAGAAGCTCAAGTCGCAATACACCATCGTGCTGATCGAGCATGACATGGATGCGGTCTTCGCGCTAGCCGACCGCATCACCGTTCTGGTCTATGGACGCAAGATCGTCTGCGGCGCGCCTTCCGAAATTCGCGCCAGTGCCGACGTGCGCAGAGCCTATCTGGGCGACCGTTATGCTGCACGTTGAAGCGATCGAAGCGTCCTACGACCAGAACCAGGTGCTGTTCGGCACCAGCCTCGACGTGCGCGGCGGCGAAGTGGTCGCGCTGATGGGGCGCAACGGCATGGGCAAGACCACGACGGTGCATTGCATCGTCGGCTTGCTGCGCGCCTCCGCCGGCAGCATCACCTTCGACGGCCGCGCGCTCATCGGCAATCCGCCTTATCGCATCGCCCGTTTCGGAATCGGTCTGGTGCCGGAAGGCCGGCAGGTCTTCCCGACGCTCACCATCCACGAGAATCTGGTGGCGACCGCGGCGAATTACGGAGACCTCGATGAGCCCTGGACCGTCGAACGTGTCTACGACCTGTTCCCGCAATTGAAGGAACGCTCTCACAACTTGCAGGCACGCTTTCGGGCGGCGAGCAGCAGATGCTGGCGATCGGCCGCGCGCTCATGCTGTCGCCGAAGCTTTTGATCCTGGACGAGGCGACCGAGGGGCTGGCGCCGCTGATCCGCGACGAAATCTGGGCGTGTTTGCGCAAGCTCAAGACGCTCGGACATTCCATCCTGTTGATCGACAAGAATCTCGACGAACTCGCTCCCATCGCCGAGCGCAGCTACATCATGGAGAAAGGCCGCATCGTCTGGGAAGGCGAGACGGCGACGCTGATGGCGGACGAAGACCTGAAGGTCGCCTATCTCGGACTTCTGAGGATGAGGATCATCCAAGTGCGGCGTCGGAATGCTGGAAGGATCAGACCCTGACTTACGACATCATTATTGTCGGCGCCGGGCATAACGGGCTTGGCGACGGGCATCATTCTGGCGCGCGCGGGCCGCAAGGTGCTGATCCTGGAATCGCAGCCGACGCCTGGCGGTTGTCTGGCCACAGCCGAAGTGACGCTGCCCGGGTTTCGGCATGATCTCTACGCCACCAACCTCAGTGCCTTCACCGGCTCCGCCTTCGCACAGGAATTCGGTACCGAACTTTCGCAGCACAATCTCGAATTTGTGCGTGCGCCGAATGCATTCTGTTCCGACTATTCCCGGACGGCGACCTTGTCGGCGTGACCAGCTTCGCTCGATGACACCGCCGCGGGAATTCGATCGTCTCTCGGCTCGCGATGCCAAACAATGGCGCGCGCTCTATCGGCGCTATTTGTCGATCGGGCCACATGTTTCGAGCATTCTGCGCGAGCCGATGCCGTCATGGCGCGCCCTTTGCGTACGATGCTCGGAACGCCATTATCGGCGCTGCCGCTGGTCTTCGGCTCATCCGGGGCCTTCGTGCGGCGGCACTTCGAGAGTCGACAAGATCGCCGCCATGTTCGCCGTCTGGGGCATGCATCTCGACTTCCCGCCCGACATTGCCGGCGGCGCGCTCTATCCGTTCCTGCAATGCATGGCTGCACAGGAGAAGGGACTTGCCGATCGCGAGGGCGGTGCGCAGTCGCTGATCTCGGCGTTGGTCAGGACGTTTGAGAGGATTGGGCGGAGAGCTTGCGCTGCGGCTGCAAGGTGGACGAGATCGTTCTCGAACGAGGTCGCGCAACCGGTGTTGTCACCGGCGGTGAGAGACTGATGGCCAGGACCGGCGTGAGTCGCAAACATCACGCCCCATGCGCTTGTTCAACGGTCTTCTTCCCGACCCGCCCGCATCCATTCGGCAACGCGCGGGGCGCTACCGCTTCGGTCCCGGCACCATGATGATCCATCTGGCATTGTCGGATTTGCCGAACTGGACGAACAGCCGCGCGCGCGACTTCTTCTATATTCATATTGCGCCATCGCTCGGCGCCATGTCGAAGGCCTATCGGCAGGCGCGCGACGGCACGCTGCCGGATGAGCCGGTGCTGGTGGTCGCGCAGCCGACAATCATCGATCCGACGCGAGCACCCGCCGGACAGCACGTGCTCTCCGTCCAGGTGCGGATGGTGCCAGGCGCGGCCGATTGGGACGCCATCAAGGAGCGCTTATGCCGACCGCATCATGGATATCCTTGAGCTTTATGCGCCGGGACTGCGCCAATCAATACTCGGCCGTTACGTGCTCTCTCCCGCCGATCTCGAACAGGCCAATCCCAATCTGGTCGGTGGCGACAGTCTGGCCGGCAGCCACCACCTTTTGCACCAATTCATGTTCCGGCCGTTTCTCGGATGGTCACGTTACGCGACGCCTATTCCGCGTCTTTATCTAAGCGGTGCGGCGACTTGGCCCGGCGCGGGGACGGGCGCCGGATCAGGCTGGATTCTTGGCCATATGCTCGCGGGTGACCGATGACGTCGTGAAGCCGAGTTTGCGCGACAACTCACCAGTACGCTTGCGAAGCGCGGTTGCCACAGGGCCCGACCAGCCATGATCGAAACTTCCGACCGGCCCCACCGCGGTGATGACCGCGGCAGGATATCCGCGATTGTCGAAGATCGGTGCGGCCATCGCATTGATGCCGGGCGTGATGTCGCCTGTGATGCGTGCGAGGCCACGCGCGCGGACATCCGCGAGCACTCTGTCGGCCTCCGACATCGAGCGTATCATGCGACCGCTGCCCCTGGAGCGCTTGCTGTTGGCGCGCACTTCGGCCTGAATTAGCGGCTCGACAACCTTTCGCGGCAGGAGGGCCGAGTAGAGAAGCCCCGACGAGGTCGCAAGCAGCGGCAACGACTTGCCGACCCGGAAGCTGACGGTCAGCAACTGCTCGGCTTCCTCCACACGCAGGATCACCGGAGCCTGCGAGCCCCAGACCGACAGCACCATCGTGTGATCGAGTTCGTCGCGTAGCTCAAGCATGACCTCGGTCGCGAGATCGATGGCATCCATCGCGTGAACGGCGGAAGCGCCGAGCTCGATACTCTTCGGCCCGAGCCGATAATGTCCCGTGAATGTGTCGCGATCGACGAAGCCCATGCGGATGAGACTGACGAGATAGCGATGCGCCTTGCTGGGCGGCATTCCGGCGGCCTGCGCGAGCACCTTGAGCTGATGCGTGCGACCGCCGAGTTTCACGAAAGCCAGCAATAATTGCATGCCGGTTTCGATCGAGTCGATGCCGATCTGGCCGTTCCGCGCGCTATTGGCGGTGCTTCCCGATCTCGAGGAGGCGGCGTGACTCGAACGCTTGCGTTTCATTCCTCGAGCGATCCGATTGACGGTGTTGTCGTTTTTAAATATCGTAATTGAATTACGGATGGTAAAACAAGACCGGATCGCGCGGCCAGCAGCCGGCACATCCATAGCAGTCCGAAATATACCTGCAATTCCAGCAACGGCATCGGCGGAAGTGACGGAGCTTTCAGCGGCCACCGTCGCCCGCGAGTGGCCCGGTTTCGGAATTTCAGGCTGGTGTCTCGATCAAGCGACTGATTTGTCTGGCGAAATGAGCTGTGAGCAGATCGGCATGACGATGCAAGATAACGGCCCTCCGGTCCCGGCCCCGCCCTGGCCCAAGGGTGATGAGCGCGGAATGGCCAATGCCATCGGCCCCGGGACCTGGTTTCGCGCAGCGCAACATCTGATTATGCCCGGGCGCGCGCTGCTATGAGCTGTCCCATCCGGTTACGAACACCATGCCGAGTTCGCCATTCTCGGCGCCGCTGAAGATTCGAGCCGCGCGCAACCCGCGGCATGCGCAATGCGATACACGCCTCCAACATGGAGACGCTCACCGGCGACCAGGGTGCGCAGGGCACGCATATGGATGCGCTCGGCCATTTTGGCGTTGCACCGGTTGCCTGGGATGGCACGTCGGATTTCCCGTTGCAGGATGTGATTTATTACGGAGGCTTGCGGCAGGCCGATGTGAAACCCACGCCGGATGGGACACTGTCGCGGCTGGGCATCGACAAGGTGCCGCCGATCGTGACCACGGCCATCCTGCTTGACGCCAAATCACATATCGGAAACGGGAAAACGCTTGCGGCCGGCACCGTGATCGGTGCCCGCGACATCGAGGCGATGCTGAAGGCGCAGGGGCTTGCGGAACGCGGCATCCTCCCGGGCGACGTGCTCTATATCCACACTGGCTGGGGCGAGAACTGGAAGGACCCGGAGCCGGAGCCTTTCTATTACACCGAAGGTCCGGGGCTCGGTTACGACGCGGCCGGGCTGATCGCCGACAAGGCCGTGGTGCTGGTCGCGCTCGACAATCCTTTCACCGACGCTGTCAATCGCGGGCAGCTCAAGGGCGCCGCCGGGCCGGCCGAGGGCTATCCGAAAGGCTATCCGTTCGCGGTCCACCATCATTGTCTGGTGGAGGCCGGCATTCACCAGATCCAGAACGCCAAGCTCGACGAATTGGCGCGCGACCGGGTCTGGCTTTCCTGCACGATCATTCTGCCGCTGCGGGTTCGCGGCGGCAGCGGCTCGCTGGTGCGGCCGATCGCCATCGGCGCGCCGGGGCCATAGCGTCAGGTCGGAATCACCGGCAGCAGCAGATGCGACGGATGCTGCTCGTCGTGATGGACCTTGTGCAGCACGGTGCGGTGCGAGCCGATGTGATAGGGGATGTATTCGACATTGGTGGCGCCGCCGACGCCGGTCGGCACGTCGAGACAGGCGATGTCGAGGCAGATGCGATGGCCGGCCTTGAACATGTTGGCCGTCGCCATGATCTCGATCGAATATTCCGTCACCTCGCCGGGCTTGACCGGCTTTTTCGCGGCGCGCGTCAGCTTGTGCCACGGCTTCCAGGGCTTTGAGCGCTTCGGATCGAGTTCGCGCATCGAGGCCTTGAGCCAGCCGCGGGTGATTTCGCGTTCGGGCAGATCGCGCGGGACATTGCGTTCGTTGTCGCGCGCGGTGCGCACCGACACGTCGGGGCCGAGATCGCTCAGCGTCACGATCCAGTTGGTGTCGTCCTGATCGATCGAGGCGAACAGGTTCAGCACCATCGGTCCTGCGATCAGCGTGTCCTGCGGCATCGGCTCGCTGACATAGCGAAGCCGCTGCACCTCGTTGGTCTGCGTGATCGGCATCTGCACGAAGGCGTCGGGCGCGAGCCGTCCGTCATTGCTCGACGGCAGGAACGGCTCCGGCCGCAGCCGGCCCCAGCTCGACAGATAGAGCTTGGTCCATTGCGTCTCCGGCAGCGGCCAGTCGGTGCCGGTGCGCCAGGCGTTCTCGCCCATCACCCAGTATTTCACCGGCGGCTCGTTCATGATGCCGGTGTCGATCTTCTTCAGCCAGTGATCGTACCAGCGCAGAATCTCGCGATGGAAGGAATGGAAGGGCCGCTCGAGATGCGAGGGGCCGCCGAAGGCGAGCTTCTTCGGCGAGGTGATGTTGCGAAACCAGTTCTGCGCGCCGTTGAGATGCGTCTTGTAGCCGTAGGCGTACCAGCCCGAGCCGGTATAGGCCGGGATATTGATCTTCGTGAAATCCGCTTCGGCCTTCTCGACGATTTCCTCCCGGTCGTAGGGATGAATCAGGAAATCGAAGATCGCCGGCAGGTGCTGACCCTTCTGGGTCAGGATGTTGTAGACATGCGGATAGATCTTGAAATCCGGATTGGCCATCGCCTCGCGCCACAGCGTCTCGCGCTCCGGCGGCAATTCGCCCGGCTGGCCCTTGTTCTGATGCGCGACCAGATTGATCGACAGCAGATAGCGAAACAGATGCAGCACGCCGCCGGGATATTCCTCGCGGAAGCTGCCGAGCGTGCCATAGGCGCCGCGCGGATCGAACGGGAAGATCGCCTTCAGTGACGGCGGCTGCTGCTTGGCGGCATTGAACTGCTCGGCGCCGAAGCCGGAAATGCCGATCATGCCGACCTGGCCGTCGCACCAGGGCTGCTTCGCGATCCATTCGATCAGGTCGTAGCTGTCGAATTCGCGCGAGCCGCCGCTCTCCGATTTTCCGATCGCCGCGCGGCGCGCCGATGACATGGATATAGCCGCGCGAGGTGAGGAAGCGCGTGTCGCCGGCTTCCAGCCAGCCGGTCCAGAGCGCCGACCAGGACGGCTGCGGCGTCAGCGCGTCGGCGATGTCCGGCCCCTGCAGGTCCTTGTTGTAGATCGCGAAGGCGAGCAGCGCGGGGAGCTTCTGCTTCGTGTCCGGGCGATAGACGTCGACCGAGATATGCACGCCGTCGCGCATGCGGACCTGGATGTCGCGCTCCTCGATGAAGCCGTCATATTCCGGGGCGCGGTCATATTGCGTCGGCAATTCGTCGCCGCTCGCGGTGAGAAACGGATTTTGCACCTTGCTCATGCGGCGAGCCTCGGCAGCGTTGCGATATCCAGCACGAGATCGTCGGGCGGGGCGTCACCCTTGCGGTGGAAATCGACCGCGAGCAATGCGCCGCTCGCCGGGCAATAATGCACGGTGCAGCGCAGATCGGCATGCAGGTCGATGCGGTAGCGTTCCGGCAGCTTGTCGAAGGTGACCGACTTCGCGCCCTTGCGCCAATTGGTGTCGCCGGTCGACAGGATATAGCCCGCGCGCGACACCACATGGGTGCCGCGCTCGTCCTGCGCGACGAACAGGCCTTCGCTCAGCGAGGCGAAAGGCTTCGCCGCACTGCGCCTGGCGGGGTCGGTGTCGAAATTGCCGACTCGGGCCTTGCGGATCGCCTCGCGCTGGCGTTCGGTTTCGGCGTGATCGGCGCCCGCGCCGTTGACCACCACGCCGTAGATTTCGCGTGCAGTTTCTGCCGGTCACCGCGCCCGAGATCACGTCGCGCGCCACCGCATCGGACTCGCGCTCCAGCGGGTCGCCCCAGCCGCCGCCGCCCTGCCAGATCACGGAATAGATATCGCGATTGGTCATCGGCATCAGGCCGGGCTTCGGACCGAAGCGCTCCCACTTGCCGCTGTCGTTCGGCAGCCCGCTCTCGATCGCGCCCCAGCCCATGGTCTGAACCACGGTCGAACCCGGCCAGCCGCCGGCAAGGCCCGCGGTGTTCGGCGATTCCGCGCCATGGGTCATCACCAGCGCCATCGCCTTCTCGATGCCGCCGAGCGTCAGCGCCACTTCGCCGGAGAGGCCGCCGCGATACTTGCCGGCGCCGCCGGTATCCGAAACAAGGCGCCGATGCAGATAGAAAAGCGGCACCGCCTGCTCGTTGCGCTCGACATCGGCGATGCACGACACCGGCGAGGTGATCGGTCCGCCGGCATCGATGCCGTCCTTGGTCGCGAAGGCACCCGAACCCGCCGCCAGCGGGTCCATCAGATGCAGCCCGAACGGCTCGCCATATTGATTGACGCCGCCGAGATTGAACGTCGCCATGCAGCCGTCGCTGATGCATTGCGCGCGATGGCGATATTTCGGCGAGGTCGCGAGCAGCTTGTTCAGCGCCGCCATCGAGGCATTGCTCACCGACCAGATGGTCTCGACGGTGGCCGAGCCGACCGGCGCCGGAAATTGCGCGGTGCAGATCAGCCCGTCCGGCGCCACGATCTTCACCGGATCGAGCAGGCCCTGGTTCCACTGGATGTCGAAGCCGAGCGTGGTCAGCACGCCGCCGGCGCAGCCGCCGGTCAGCCCCGAGCGGGTCGCGTTGATGAAGCCCGGCGCCTGTTTGCTCGATCCCGAAAAATCGAGCGTCAGCGTGTCGCCCTTTTTGATCGCCTTGCAGTCGATCTTGTAGAGAACGTTGTCGTGGCCGTCATGCTCGATGAAGTCGGCGGCATGGGCTATGCCGTCCGGCAATTCGCGCAGCCGCGCGCGCAGCCGCGCCTCGGAGGAGGCGATCATGCGCCGCATCACCTCGGTCACGGTTTTCGCGCCGTAGCGCGTCACCAGATCGGTCACCCGGCGGCGTGCGACATTCACGGTGGCGATGAAGGCGCGGATGTCGAGGCCGAGCTGATCGGGCAGGCGCGACGCCGTCACGATCATTTCCAGCACGTCTTCGCGCATCTCGCCCTGATCGATCAGCTTCACGCAGGGAATGCGGATGCCTTCCTGCCAGACTTCCTTGGCCTTGGGGCACCAGCTGGCGAAATCCATGCCGCCGACATCGGTCTCGTGCGCTTCGACGCCGGCCCAGGCGATGATCTCGTCGCCGGCATAGATCGGCCCGATCATCTGCACGTCGTTCTGATGCAGCGCGCCGATATAGGGATCGTTGCCGATGAAGATGTCGCCGTCCTTCACCTTGAGCTGCGGCTTGCCGTTGATGTGACGGATCACCTCGCCGCAGACCGGTGCCTGGAACGACACCTGAAAGCCCATCGACACCACGGCGCCGTCGGGCAGGAAGATGCCGGTGAAGAAGTCGGACGCCTCGGTCACGGTCGGCGAGCCGGAGACCGCCTGCAGCGCGATCCGCATCTCGTCCGAAATCGCCACCAGCCGGTTGCGGATCACCTCGAAGGTGACGGCATTGATCTCGCTCATGATGCGAGCCTCACATGAATGTTGCCAAAACGATCGGCCCTGGCGCTGGCGCCGGGCGGCACCACCACGCTCTGGCCGGGAAATTCGATGATCGCGGGACCCTGCGCGCTTTCGCCATCTTTCGGGAAAGAAGTGCGATAGATCGCGGTGTCGACCGGCGTCTTCGCGTCGCGGAACACGACCGGGCGCTTGCCGCGCGGCTCGAACGCCTCGCCCTTGGTCGCCAGCGCCGGCGGGGGCAGGGCGCCGGTGCCCATCACGCGCACCGAGATCAGCTCATAGCCGGCATTGGAGAACGCGGCGCCGCGGCCGAACAGGGCCTCGTATTGCTTCTCGAAGGTGCCGGTGACCGCCTTGAAGGTATCGAGCGTGAAGGTGTCGCCCTCGAAACGGAATATCGAGATGGTTGGTCTGGCCGCGGAATTTGATCGCGACAAAGGTCTCGATCTTGATCCCGCCCTTGGGGCCGGCGAGCGCGAGATTGGTTCCGCACCTCCTCGGTCGCCGCCTTCAGCGCGGTCGTGACATGCGCAAGCTGCGCCGGCGTCGGCACTGCGCCCGGCGAGATGCGCGCATAGGCCGGACGCTCCGCGGTGAAGCCGAGATCGGAATTGCCGGTGCCATAGGCGGATTCCGCGGTCGCCGCCGCCGGCACGATGAAGCTGTCGAGGCCCAGTTCCTCGCCCAGCACCCAGGCATGCGAGGGACCGGCGCCGCCATTGGCAAGCAGCGTGAAGTCGCGCGGATCGTAGCCGCGCTCGATGGTCATGCGGCGAAGCAGGTCCGCCATCCGGCTGTCGAGAATCTGCCGGATGCTCCAGGCCGCTTCGGTGACGCTCATGTTGAGCGGCTTTGCCACATGCTCCTCGATCGCGCGGCGCGCGGCCTCGACATCGAGCTTCATGCGGCCGCCGATGAAATTGGCCGGATCGAGCACGCCGAGCACCAGATCGGCATCGGTCGCGGTCGGCCGCGTGCCGCCGCGGCCATAGCAGGCCGGTCCCGGATTGGCGCCGGCGCTGCGCGGGCCGACTCGCAATTCGCCGAATTCGACATAGGCGATGGAGCCGCCGCCCGCGCCGATCGATTCCACGTCGATCGAATGCACGCGGATATCGGCGCCGGCGACCGAAATCTCGGTGCGCATGATCGGCTTGCCGGACACGATCACGCCGACATCGAAGCTGGTGCCGCCGATATCCATGGTGACGATATTGTCGAAACCGGCCTGCGCGCCGGTGGCGCGCGAACCCATCACGCCGCCGGCCGGGCCGGAAAACAGCGCATAGGCCGGGCGATCATTCAGCACCGCGGTCGGCAGCACGCCGCCGGCGCAGGTCATCATCAGCACCGGCACCTTCATGCCGGCCTTCTGCAGCTTGGCTTCGAGACTCGACAGATAGCGGCCGGCGAGCGGGCCGAGCGCGGCATTGCCGGCGGTGGTCGACATGCGCGCATATTCGCCGACGCCCGGCGAAATCTCGTGCGAGCAGCTCACGAACACGCCCGGCAATTCCTCCAGCACGAGATCGCGCAGCCGGCGCTCATGCGACGGATTATGCGTCGACCACAGCGTGCAGATCGCGACCGCCTCGATCTTGCGTTCCTTCAGCTTGCGAATCTCGGCGCGCGCCTGCGCTTCGTCGAGCGGCTTGATGACATTGCCTTTGACGTCGATGCGCTCGTCGACCTCGATCACGAGATCGCGCGGCACCAGCGGCGGAATCCGGTTGCGCAGATAGGCGTCGGTGCGCTCCAGCTCGTTCATGCCGGAGGTCTGGCGCTTGAGCCGGCCGATCTCCAGCGTGTCGCCGAAACCTTTGGTGGTGATGACCGCGGTGCGCGCGGCATTGCCGGTTAGAAGCGCATTGAGGCCGACCGTGGTGCCATGGCCGAACCGCTCGATGCCGGCGCAGAATTGCTCGAACGACAGCCCGTAGGATTGCGCGGCGAGCTGCGATCGCGTCGATCACGCCGCCCAGCACGTCGGATGTCGTCGGCGACTTGAAAACCCGGGTCTGGCCGTCATCGGCCGACACCCAAAGGTCGGTGAAGGTGCCGCCGACATCCGTTCCGATGAAGTAACCCAACGCTTCTCTCCCACGATGCCCGCGATTTTGCTGCGGTGCCGAAATTTGCGGTTCGCTGCGACACTCGCGCCGAGCGCAAAACTTTTCGCTCGCCATGCAGCCGCACTTGCACTAGAGTTGAACAACTGTACAAGTCGTCTGTCAATGGGTTCGAACAGGCTGGGCTCGCAAGAGCCTTGAGTTCGGAACGGCTTTGGTTCGAGAGAGTTCGACAGCTTGCGCAACGGCGAACAACACCAGAACGGCGATCCTGGACGCGGCGGAAAATCTCTTCGCGGCGGCGAGTTTCGATATCGTTTCGATGCGCGATGTCGCAGCCAAGGCCAAGGTGCCGCTCGGCCTGATCAATTATCATTTCCAGAGCAAGGAAAAGCTGTTCGAGGCGATCATCGCGCGGCGCTCGGACGAGCTGAATAGCCGCCGCCGCGAGGCCTTCGCCGCGATCAAGGGCAAGCCCGATCTGCGGCAGGTGCTCGACGTGTTCCTGCGCCCCTATCTCGAATTGATGCTGCATGGCGGGCCCGGCTGGCGTTCCTATGGACGCCTGCTGGCGCAGACCGGCCAGGCGCAGCGCTGGACGCGGCTGATCACGCGGCACTTCAAGGAAACCCAGGACATCATCCTGAATGCGCTGATCGAGGCCGAGCCGAGACTGACGAAGGAAGCGGCCGCGCGCGGATACGTGCATCTGGTGTCGATCATGTTCGGCATTTTCGCCGCCAACGATCTGCTCGCCGTGGTCTCGAAGCGCGCCTATGACAGCCGCGACCTGCAGCGCGCCTACGATTATGCGCTGCCGTTTCTGACCGGCGCCTTCGAGGGCCTCGCAGCCGCGCAGGCTGCCGCTCCGGCAAGGAAGGCGTTGCGCGCATGACCTGATCTTCGAACCATCAAACCAGACACGACGCGGGGCAAACCCGCGCGCCAAAATATACGGGAGGAAAGTATGAAACGAGTTTCTTGCAATCGCCTTGCTGGGCGCGCTCGCCCTTGTCTCGTCGGTGCCGGCGCAGGCACAGAAGAAAGTCACCTTCGGCCATCAGCAGGTCTTCGACATCGTGCCGATCCTGCTCGCGCAGGAGAAGGGCTTCTTCGCCAAGCACGGCATCGAGGTGGTGCTGAAGCCGATCCCGCTCAATTCGCAGAATCCGGCGGCGCTCGAAGCCGGCGAAGTGGACATCGCCATGCCGACCGCATCGGTATTTCTGCAGGCGGTCAATGGCGGGCTCGACATCGTCGCGGTCGCCGGCTTCAGCGACACGGTCAAGACCGACAGCAATTACGGCATCCTGGTGCGGCCGGAAGCCGGCATCAAGACGCCGGCCGACTTCGTCGGCAAGAAGGTCGGCGTGCCGGGCCTGAACGCCTTCCTGCACGTGATGTTCCGCGAGTGGCTGACCCTGAAGGGCGTCGACTGGAAGAAGGTCGAGTTCGTCGAGACCCAGTTTCCGCAGATGGAAGGCATCCTGAAATCCGGCTCGGTCGATGCGGTGGTTGCGATCCAGCCCTTCGTGTCGCGCATTACCGGGACCAAGGCCGCCGAACTGTTCGCGCAATTCATCCGCGACATGCCGGCAGGCATGGGCATCACGGTGTTCGCGAGCAAGAAGGCCTGGGCGAATGCCAACAAGGACGCGATCAAGGCATTCCGTGCCGGCTTCGACGAAGGCGCGGCCTATACCCGCGCCAACCCGGACGAAGCGCGGGCGACGGTGGCGAAATTCCTGAAATTGCCGCCGCCGGCGGTCGCCGCCGTGGCAATCCCGCAGCTCGATTCGGCGTTGAACGAAGGCAAGCTCGCGCCCTGGGTTTCGATCATGAAGTCGCAAGGCATGATCCGCGGCGACGTGAACCTGAAGAATATCATCGTCCCGTGAGCGCTGAGGGAGCGACCATGACGGCAGCGGCAAAGCTTCCCGATCAGGCCTATCTCGTCGGCTCTGTCGGCCTCGACAGCGTCGACGAGATTTTCCGCACCGTCGGCCGGAAGATCGGCCACCGGCTGAAGCGCGTGCCGGACGGCGAAATCGGTCCCCGCCGATTATGGGCGAGCTTTCAATATCCGCTCCTGCGATCGAGTCCGTTCTTGCGGCCCGATCCCGGCGGCACGGTGCGCGCAACCTCGAAATTTCCGATGCTGGCGCTGGCGGAGGGCGTGACCGCCGACGAGATCAGCTTTGGCGAGCTTGGTTATGCCCGCGAGGCGCGCGCCTCCTATCTCGATCTGCAGGCGGCAAAGAAGCGCGGCGATTTCCCCGATCATGTGCGGCTGCAGGTCTGCATGCCGACTCCGTTCGGCATCATCTATGCGTTCGTGGTGCCCGGGACGTGCAGGAGGTCGAGAAGAGCCTATGAGCGCGCGATGATCGCCGAGGTGAAGGCCATGTGCGAGGCGATCCCGCACGAGCATCTCTGCATCCAGTGGGATTTCTGCCACGAGATGATTTCGCTCGACGGCCAGAAGCAGGACTGGTTTCCGCCGCAGGGCGCGTCGCAGCGGGAAATCATGGAGCGCATGCAGCGCATCTGCGCGCCGGTGCCGGCCGATGTCGAACTCGGCATCCATTTCTGCTACGGCGATTTCGGCGCCAAGCACATGATCGAGCCGAAAGATGCAAGCCGCATGACCGATGTGGCCAACGACATGGCGAAGGCGGTGACGCGCCGGATCGACTACATGCATTTTCCGGTGCCGGTCGAGCGCACCGACCGCGACTATTTCGCGCCATTCGCGGGGCTGAAGCTGAAGCCGGAGACCGAAATCTATCTCGGTGTGGTGCATGTGTCGGACGGCGTCGATGGCGTGATCAAGCGGATCGATACCGCGCGCGAATTCGTGCCGAAATTCGGCATCGCCACCGAATGCGGGATCGCGCGTGCCCGCAAGCCCGACCTCGTGCATCGCATCCTCGACACCTATGCCGGGGCTTCGCGCAATCCGAACTGAGGACCCCGTGGGCGAAACTCGCGAGAGGATGCGGCGCTGATCGCCTTCGAAAATGTCGATCTGTCGCTCGGCGGACGACTGATCCTGACCGGGATCGACGTCGCGATCCGCAAGGGCGAGTTCCTGTCGGTGGTCGGCCCGTCCGGCTGCGGCAAGACCTCGCTGCTCAATCTCGCTGCCGGCCTTTTGATGCCGAGCGGCGGCCGCATCACCTATGACGGCAAGCCGGTCACGGGTCCGCGGCAGGATATCGCGATCGTGTTCCAGGATTACGGCAAGGCGCTGCTGCCCTGGCGCACCGCGTCCGGCAACATCGCGCTCGCGCTCGAAGCGATGAAGTTTCCGAAAGACGAGCGCGAGACGCGCATCGCCGAATTGCTCGACCTGATCGGCCTGTCCGAGCATGCCGAGAAATTCCCGAACCAGCTTTCCGGCGGCATGCAGCAGCGGCTGCAGATCGCGCGCTGCCTTGCGCAGAATCCGAAAGTGCTGTTGATGGACGAGCCGTTCGGTGCGCTCGACGCGATGACGCGGCAGGCTTTGCAGGACGAGGTGTTGTCGATCGCGGCGCGCACCGGCGCGACCGTGCTGTTCATCACCCATGATCTGGAAGAGGCGATCTATCTCGGCGACCGCGTGATCGCGATGCGGCCCGATCCCGGCCGCTTCGAGGCCTCGTTCCCGATCGACCTGCCGCGCCCGCGCGACCAGCTCACGACGCGCGAGCGGCCGGAATTCCTGAAGCTGCGGCATGAATTGTTCGACCTGATCAAGGAGGTCGAGCATTGAGCGGCGCGTCGCAGCGTTTCGATTGGCGCGGACTCGTGATCCCGCTGGGATTCGTCGTGGTGGCCGAGCTTGCCGCGCGCGCGACCGGCTACGAAAGCAGCCTGCTGGCGCCGCCGTCGAGCATCGTCGCGGCCTTCTGGACCGCGCTGCTCGATGGCACGATCGTGCGCGCGACGCTCGCGACGCTAGCGACCTCGCTTGCCGGGCTTGCGATCGGCACTCTGCTTGGCCTTGTCATCGGTATTCTGCTCGGGCTTTCGCGCACCGCCGACCGGCTGATGGAATTCTCGATCGAGGCATTTCGGCCGATCCCGGCGGTGGCGCTGATCCCGATCGCGCTGCTGGTCTTCGGTTTCGGCTTTCGCATGGAGATCGCGATCGTCGCCTTCGCGGCGTTCTGGCCGGTTCTGGTTCTCAGCCGTGCCGCGGTCGCCGGTGTCGAGCCGCGGCTGCTTCAGGTCGCGCGCGCACTTGGCTTCGGGATCGTGGCGCGGATCTGGAAGATCGTGCTGCCGGCGGCTTTGCCGCGCATTTTCGTCGCCTTCCGTCTTGCCGCCGGCATCGCGCTGATCGTCGCGGTCACGGTCGAGATCGCCGCCAATCCGCTGGGGCTTGGCTACAACATGATCCTCGCGCAGCAGACGTTGCGGCCCGAATTGATGCTGGCGCTGCTGGTATGGCTCGGCATCGTCGGCTGGAGCTTCAACCGGCTGCTGCTGTGGTCGCAACTGCGCCTGTTCGGGCCGGCCGCCATGATCCGGATCGAGCGATGATCGGCTGGCCGCAACTCAACCGTCTCGCCTGGCTGCTGGCCAGCATCGGCGTCGGCATGCTGTTCATCCTGCTTTGGTATGTGGTCGCGCAGGCAAGGCTGGTCTCGCCGGTATTTCTGCCCGGTCCGGAGCGGGCCTGGGACGCGCTGGTCTATGGCCTGACCGAGGGTGACCTCCTGATCATGACCGCGCGCACCGTCGAGCGAATGGTCTATGGCTGGCTGCTCGCCTCGCTTCTCGGCATCGTGCTCGGCGCGATCATCGGCGTGTCGGAGACCGCGCGCGCCTATGTCGAGCCGACGCTGGAATTCCTGCGCCCGCTGCCGGCTTCCGCGATGATGCCGGTCGCGATCGTGCTGCTCGGGCTGTCCGATTCGATGGTGCTGGCGGTGATCGCCTTCGGCGCGCTGTGGCCGATGCTGCTTGCGACCGTGCACGGCTTCGCGGCGGTGGAGCCGAGGCTGTATCAGGTCTCGCGCGCGCTCGGTCTCTCGCATGGGTCGGTGATCTGGAAGATCGCGCTGCCGAGCGCCATGCCCGACATTCTCTCCGGCATGCGGATCGGCCTTACGATCGCGCTGATCCTTGCGGTGGTCGGCGAGATGCTGGCCAGCCGGCCGGGGCTCGGGCAGGCGATCCTGCTCGCGGCGCGCGCGTTTCAGTCGGCCGATCTCTATGCCGGCGTGATCCTGCTCGGTCTGGTCGGCTATGTCTCGGGGACTTTGCTGTCGCTGGTCGAGCAGCGCCTCCTGCGCTGGCGCAACTGAACGTCGCGCTCACCTCAGCAGCACCCAAACGCCGACCAGCGAAATCCACGGCACATAGGTGATCAGCGCAAGCGCGATCAGATAAAGGCACGACGAACGGGATGATCCCGCGATAGAGCGTCTTGAGATCGATGCCGAGCACCGATTGCGCGACGAAGATGTTGATCCCGAACGGCGGGTGAAACAGCCCGATCGCGAGATTGACCATCACCACGATGCCGAAATGCACGGTGTCGATGCCGAGCGCCTTCACCACCGGGATCAGCAGCGGCGTCAGCAGCAGGATCGCCGACAGCGGATCGAGGAAGCAGCCGACCACCAGCAGCAGAATATTGACCGCCAGCAGGAACGACCATTGCGACACGCCGAGCTGCTGGAGCGAACGAAACCAGGCGGCCGGCACCTGGTTGACCGTCAGCAGCCACGAGAACACGCCGGCGCAGGCGACGATAATGAGGATCTGCGCGGTGAAGCGCACGGTGGCGGCCGCAGCCTCGACGATCTCGACCATCGTCAATTCGCGGAACACGAAGCGCGTCACGAAAATCGCATAGACGCAGGCGACGGCGGCGGCTTCGGTCGGCGAGAACACGCCGCCATAGATGCCGCCGAGGATGATGACGGGCGCGCCGAGCGCCCACAGGCCGCGCATCGTCGAACGCAGGAAGCGCTGGAAATCGAACGGCTCGCCGGCGCCGAAATTGCCGTACCACGCGCGCCAGATCACATAGCCCGCGATCAGGGCGGCGATCAGGAGGCCGGGCAGGATCCCGGCCGCATAAAGCCGCGGCACCGATTCCTGCGCCGCCGCGCCGTAGACGATCATCGGGATGCTCGGCGGAATGATGATGTCGATGGCGCCGACCGCGGTGATCAGGCCCGCGGAGAACGGCTTCGGATAGCCGGCCCTGATCATCGCCGGATACATCACCTTGCCGATGGTCGCGACCGCGGCGGCGCTGACGCCGGAGATGGCGCCGAAAATCGTCGCGGTGCCGACGGTGGTGACGCCGAGACTGCCGCGCGCGAAGCCGACGCCGCCCTGCACGAAATCGACCAGCCGCTGCGCGACGCTGCCGCGGCCCATCAATTCGCCGGCATAGATGAAATAGGGAATCGCCAGCAGCGCATAGGCGTTGACCGAGCCGAACAGGTTCTGGTGCAAGGCCGCGAGCGGCACATTCATGTACCAGACCAGCGCCACGGTCACCGCCGTCAGCATCACCAGGAAGACCGGAAAGCCCAGCAGCAGCAGGACGACCGGGACGACGCCGAGCGCGAAACTCATGATGCTTCGGTCCGCTTTCGGGAATGCTTTGGGGCGGCGACGCCTGGCGCGAGCACTCGCTGCACCGTGCGAAGCAGCACGATCAGCACCATCAAGCCGAAGCTGACCGCAATGGCGCTATGCGGAATCCAGGTCGGGATATGTGCGATATCGCTGACCGCGCCGAGCGCATAGATGCGCTCGACATATTTGAAGGATTGCCAGGCGACGAAGCCCGCGACCGACAGAAACACCAGCGGTTTCGAACACCGATACCGCGAAACGCAGCGGAGCCGGAAAGGCGTTGACCAGCACGTCCATGCGCAGATGCAGATCCGCGCCAGGTCACGGTCGCCGCACCCAGAAACGCGATCCAGATCAGGATATAGATTTCGATCTCGTCGGCACCGTTCAGCGCGTAGCCGAACACATAGCGCCCGACCACGTTGACGAAGTTCAGCGAGATTCCGACCAGAAGCGCGACCGCAAGGACGCGCTCGACCAAGGTCGCGAGCGCGTCCACACTTCTTACGACTGCCTTCATGAATCGAGGCAGTATCGTCAGTTCAGTCGCTGGGCGGCCGCCGACAGGACGTCGAAGTCGGCCTTGATCGCGGCGATTGGCGTTCAGAAGCCCCGGCAGCACCGACTTGACCTGTTCGGTATAGGCCTTGGCTTTCCGCTTCCGGCAGCACGATGACCTCGCCGCCATTCTTCTTCCAGACCTCGAGCGTCCTGCGCGACATCCTCGATCGCGAATTTCTCCGACGCCCTGCTGCGCCTTGAATGCCTCCTCGCGCACGATCGCCTCGAGCTCCGGCCCAAGCGATTTCAGGAAGGCCTTGTTGGCCATCATCGGTACGATCAGGAACGAGCCCGGCAGGCCGGTCATGCCCTTGGCGAGATCGTAATATTTGAACGCGGTGAAGACGGTGGCGCCTGCGATCAGGCCGTCGATGGTGCGGTTCTGCATCGCCGACAGCACTTCGCCGAGCGGCATCGAAACCGGAGCTGCGCCGAGCTTCTTGAACGGTTCGATCTGCAGCGGAGCAGCGCCGGGGACGCGGATTTTCTGGCCCTTGAAATCGGCGACCGCGCGGATCGGCTTGTGCGACACCAGCATCAGCGGGCCATGCGGCAGGATTGCCAGCGGTTCGATGCCCTTGGCGCTGCCGAGCGAGGCGAGTTGCTTGCGCACCTGCGGATCGGCGAACACGCGCTGCGCCTGCTGCCATGATCCTTGAACAGGCCGGGCGCATCGAACACCTGGAAGCGCGGCTCGAGACCGATGAAGAAGCCGCTGGCCGGGCCGACCACCTCGATCGTGCCCATCGCCAGGCCTTCGACGGTTGCCGGAATCTGCCCGAGCTGGTTCGCCGGATAGAACTCGACCTTGATCTTGTCGCCGGCACGCGCCTTGACGCCGGCCGTGAATAGTCGCGCCCATTCCTGCATCACGTCGTTGACGGTCGGCGACGAGATTTTCATCGTGAATTGCTGCGCCGGCGCGCTTTGCGCGGTGGCAACAAGCGCGACAAGACCGCAGATCGCGCGGAGCATTCGGTTCATGCGTTTCCTCACCTGGTTTTCGTTGTTTCGTTTCGATGCAGTAGCAGATCAGGCGACCGGCGCCAGCGTCGCTTTCAGCCCGACCTCTTCGTAGCCGCCGCCATTCTCGTCCGGCCATGAGACAGCCTTGCGGAAGGCAGGGCGGGCGGAAAGCCGGCCATACCAGTCGTTGACGCGGGGACGACGATCCTTCGACCAGAACTGGTCGCTGCCGAGCGCGGAAAGCCGGAACATGTAGGGCGCGACCGCGATATCGGCGAGCGTAAGCTGCTCGCCGACGATCCAGGGGCCGCGTTCCAGGGTCTTCTCCAGGCGGTCGAGCAATTCCTCGATCTTGTCGCGTGCCTGCTTCAGTTCGGCCTCGCCGATCTCGCCGCGGAGGCCGCGCGCATGGACGTCCTGATAGATATTTGGTCGGGCGGCGCTTCGCCTGCTTCTCCAGCTCCTCGCGTCCCCAGCGATTGAGCAGCTTCGGCAGGATGTATTTCACCATGGTCAGCTTCACGATCGCGTCGAAGCTTTCCTCGCATTTGCGGATGAATTCGCGCATGCGCGCAGCGCCGAGCGCATCGGCCGGGACGAGACGCGGGCCGTCAAACGCCTGATCGATATATTCGTTGATGACGGTGGATTCGCAGATCGGCTGCCCGTTATGGACCAGCGTCGGCACCACGCCATCCGGGTTGAGCTTCAGATATTCGGGCGTGAGCTGCTCGAACCGGAAAATGTCGGTGTAGCGGCTTGTCCAGGCGACGCCCTTCTCCTCCAGCGCCATGCGACAACGCACGGAGCAGACGGAACTCCAGAAATGATAGAGTTCGACCATGATAGTCCTCCCGTTTTGTCCGTCTTTTGATTTTTTCGGTTCCGCCGTGACGGATGGCGGAGCCGTTGCTTGTATTCCTGCAGCGCTCAGTATTGCCCCTTCGGCTCCAGGCCGAAGACATGCTGGCCATACATCGCGCCGACCGAATCCCAGTTCAGGCTGATATGCGAGCCTGCGGCATGGATGTCGCGCCAGAAGCGCTGCACCGGATGCTGCATGCCGAGCGCGCTGCCGCCCATGGCGAGGAACACGGCGTCGACCGCCTGCACCAGAAGCTTGGTCGCGAAAGTATGGGTGAGGCGATTGCGCATGCGCATGTCGATATCGACCGTCTTGCCCGCATGAACGATTTCGCTGGTCTCGCGGATGTCGCGATGGATCATCAGCTGGGCGGCGTCGATCGACGGCGGTGGCTTCGGCAACCCGCATCTGCACGGTCGCGAATTCGGCCATCTTGTTGTTGCCGCCGGCGACCGCGCCGCGGGTGGTGCGGGTGCCGGCCTGGTCGACGAAGGCCTTGAGCGCGCCGCGCGCCATGCCGAGCGCAGGCGAGACGAGGCAATGCGGCACCACCGCGAGCATCGGCTGCCTGTAGATCGGGTTCTTGTTGACGATGGTGCCGGGACCGTTGCCGGTCAGCATGTCGGCGAAGGTGACGGCGCGATAGGCCGGAACGAATGCGTCCGATACCACGAGCGTCTTGCTGCCGGTGGCGGCGAGACCCATCGTGTTCCAGTCGTCGAAAATCGTGAAATCGGAACGCGGCACCAGGAAGAAGCCGGGCTTCGGCCCGTCCGCGAGCGGAATGATGCCGCCGAGGATGCCCCATTGCGCATTGTCGCAGCCGCTGGCGAAGCTCCAGCGTCCGGACAGGCGATAGCCGCCCTTCTCGTTCGTGGCCTTGCCGGTCGGTGCATAGGAGACCGCGGCGATCGGCGTCGAGCTCCTGTCTCCCAGAAATCGTGCTGCGCCTCTTCCGGATAGCAGGCGATCATCCAGGGATGCACGGCGCCGAGGCTGTAGACCCAGCCGGTCGAGCCGTCGCCGCTTGCGACTGCCGACACCGCTTCCACGAACACGTCGTAGCCGTATTCGAAGCCGCCAAAGCGACGCGGCTGCATGATGCGGAACAGCTCGGCCGCGCGCATCTTGTCGACGAGGTCTGCGGAAATCTGCCGGGCCTTTTCGTGCTCGACCGCGCGCTCGCGCGCGATGACGCCGATCTCCTCTGCGCGCCGCAGCAACTCGGGGACGCTCGGGATGGCGTGAATTCTGGACAGCGGCCGCAATTGCCATGACGACCTCCCTGATTTTTTTCGAAGCCTAGATCAGGCGCGGACCGAGCCACAAGCAATAATTTGCATTTGCAAGTAATTTTGCGAGCATGCGCATTTTGCGACTGCAAAATCGCTTGCGCAACCTTGGGTTCAGCCCTATTGCGGACGGAACAGCTTTGAGCCGGCCCGATGTCCCGCAAATTGAATCTGCAAGACTTTCTGCCCTATCTGCTGAACCGCGCCGGTCTTCGCATCGGCGTGATGTTCTCGCGCGACATCGAGGATTTCGACGTGACGCTGCCGATGTGGCGGGTGCTGGTCGAGCTCTGGCATAACGGCGACCACCGGCTCGGCGAGCTTGCGGAGCGGACCAGCATCGACCTGTCGACGCTGTCGCGGCTTCTGGTCGCGATGCAGCGCAAGGGGCTGATCGTGCGCCGCAGATCCGGCCTCGACGGCCGCGCGCTCAGCCTGACGCTCACCCCGCGCGGAATGGAATTGACCGAGCGGATCGTGCCGCATGCGCTGCATTACGAGGATATCGCGATGCGCCGCCTGAGCGAGCGCGACGTGCGTCAAGCTGAAAGAGCTTCTGAAGACGGTCTATGACAATCTGCACGCCGCCGAGGACGAGGTGCCGCCGCGCAAGGCCGCTCCGCGCGCGAAGAAGCGCGCGGGCAAGCGCAAGCGGAGCGTCAAAGCTTCAGCTTGAACAGCTTTTCGGTATTGGTGCGGCCGATCTTCAGGCGATCCGCCTCGCTGATGGTCGCGACATCGAACCAGTTCGCGGCGTGATCGACATTCTCGAACGGCCAGTCGGTCGAGAACAGGATGCGGTCGGCGCCGATCTCGAGGATGGCGTCGATCAGCGTCTGGGTGCGGAAATTGCCGGACGTGGTGATCCAGAAATTCGCCTGTAAATACTCGGCCAATTTCTTCTTCGCCGGATATTGCGGCGGCACGCCGGTCCAGCCATTGCGGTTGTCGCAGCGCCAGATCGAGTAGGGCAGGCCTTCGCCCATATGGCCGAGCACGATCTTCAGATTCGGATGGGCGTCGAACAGACCCGAGCACATCAGCCGCAGCGAATGCACCGCGGTCTCCTGCCCGAAGGCCCAGGTCGGGCCGAGCAGCCAGGGATGTCCGTCATAGATCACGCGCATCGGCCGGCAGCGGATTGCGCGGATGCAGATAGAACGGCACGTCGAGCTTCTCGTTCTCCGCCCAGAACGGCCAATATTGCTTGAGGTCGTAATAGACCGCCTTGTTCGGATCGACGACCTGCGAGAAGCCGTTGACCAGTGAGCCGACGAAGCCCATCTTCACGCAGCGCTGCAATTCGCGGATCGCCATGTCCGGATCCTGCATCGGCAGGGCGGCCAGCGCCTGGAAGCGGTTCGGCCGCTTCGCCACCTGCTCGGCGAGATAGTCGTTCGCCTTCTTCGCAAGCTCGTTGGCCTGTTTCGGATCGGGAATGGCCTGCACCGCCGGCGCATTGAGCGAGAGCAGCATCATCTCGACGCCGTTCTTGTCCATCTCCCGCAGCCGCTTCTCCTGGATGTCGAGCAGCCGATGGCTCAACTCGCTCCAGACGCTTTCGGGGAGGAAGCCCGCCGAATCCTGCAGTGTGTCCTGAATGGCGAAATGTTCTTCGAGCGCGATCTTGCCCTTCACGATGTCCTCCCGGTGGCTTCTTTACGAATTTTCGGGCGGCACCATACAGGGTCCGAAATTATTTTCAAATGCAAACAGTTTCGCCGCCGAAAGGCTGAAATGCAAAACGCCGCCGGAGTTTCCCGGCGGCGTTTGCTGCATTGCGTTATCGGACCGGCTTACTGCTTCGGTTCCGAATACGGATAGATCATCGTGCCGGTCTTGTATTTGTCCGGCCACAGGATCGGCTGCTTCTTGCCGTCGCGGAATTGCGCGACGTCGTTCGGCTGCACGTCCTGGAATTGCGTGAAGACGGTGCGCGGCTCGGCCCATTCGCCATCCTTGCCGAAGGCGAGTTCTCCGGCGACGGTGGAGAACTTGTTGGCATGGATATATTTGGCGATCTTGTCGTGGTCGAGACTCTTGGTCTCCGTCACCGCCTTGGCGAGGATCTGACCCGCGGCATAGCCGAACGGTGCGAAGCCGTAGCCGAACGGATCGATCTGCTGACCCTTCGCCTTCTCGCGATATTTCTGCGAGCAAGGCATCGAGCCCCGGGAAGTTGAAGGTCGGCGCCATCACGAAGCTTTCCATGATGACGAGCTTGTTGGTGAGCGGTCCGAGCTGCACCTTCAGCGGCGTCGCAAGCAGGCCGATCATGGTGCCGCCGAACATCTTGGCGTTGAGCCCGATCTCGTTCGCCGAGCGCACGATGCCGACCGTGTCCGGCGGATAGGCGGCGACGAAGACGAGATCGGCATTGGCGGCCTGCACCGCGCGCATGATCGGCGCGAAATCCGTGGTGCCGGGCGGATAGCTGCGGTCATAGACGATCTTGAAGCCGAGCTTCTGCGCATTCTCCTTGGCGCCGTCCGCGGCGGTGCGGGCGAATTCGGCGTCGGCTGCAATCATCGCAACCGTCGTGGGCTTCGGATTCTGCTGGGCGGCGAGTTCGAAGAAGCCGCGCGAGAACGCGGCGATCCCTTCGGTGCCGATCGGCACCATCGAGAAATAGCGGTCATAGTTGAAGTGCCGGTTCACCCCGATCGCCAGCATGGTGATCGTGGTCTTGCCGGCCTGCATGATCCCCGGCATCGCCGGCGCCGCCATGTTGGTGGAATAGGGTCCGAGCAGCAGATCGACTTTGTCGACCGACAGACAGCTTTTGATAGAGCGCCGGCACATTCGCCGGATTGCTCTGGTCGTCGTAATAGACGAGTTCGACCGGACGGCCGAGCAGGCCGCCTGCCGCATTCACGTCGTCGCGCCAGATTTCGAGCGCCACCAGAAGTTGGCGGCCGTTGGGCGCCGTGGCGCCGGTGAGCGACATCGAGAAGCCGACCTTGATCGGATCGCCGCTCGGCGCCTGCGCTTTAACGCTCGTAGAAACCGTAAACATCAGCGCCGTAGCGGCGACGCAGAGCCGCATCAGCGACATGAACTTCCTGAACATCCTGACCTCCCTGTTTGAGTCTCTAGTGTCCCCATGTCCCGGCTTCTGCGGCCGGTTTCGCAATGTCGTCTATTCCATCATCTCGTCCGGCGGCTGCGGACCCCAGAGGTTGGACGCCGAGGGGTCTTTCGGCCAGGTCTTCGGCCGCTGCGGATTGTCGCGGTGCCATGGGCGCGGATCGAAATAGCCGAGCGATTCGTCCTTCATCCGGTCGAGCTCGGCGAACAATTCGGTGATCAGGCCGTTCGGCGAGCGGTGATAGGAGAAGAGATTGTGGCCGATGCCGTGCCGGCCGGGGCCCCACAGCGTCTTGTATCCGCGCTTGCTGATGAAATCGAGCGCGGTCTGCATATGCGCCCAGTCGCGCAGCTCGAAGGCGGTGTGGAAATGCTTGTTCTTGCCGGTCTCGACCAGATTGATGGTGTGATGGTCGGGGCCGCAGCGCAGGAACGAGAAGAAATCCCCCATCCAGTCCGACACGCGGAAGCCGAGCACGTCGCAATAGAAGCGCGTCATCCGCTGCGCGTCGGTCACATGGAAGGCGATATGGCCGAGCTTGTGCGGCACGACGCCGTTATTGGTGAAGGTCTGCTTCAGCGGCTCGGGAGAGCGGAACACTTCCATGACCGTGCCCTTCGGGTCTTCGAAGGTCACCATGTCGTCGATGGTGGGCTCGGCATCCTTCTTGCGCGTGGTGCGGATGCCCTGCGCCGCGGTCTGCTTCTCGAAGCCGTCGAGATCGCCGTCCGGTCCGAGCTGGAAGCCGATCGCGGTGCAACGCGGATGCGATCCGGCGCGCAGGATGACCGAGTGATGCTCGATCGTGTTGGCGAGATAGGCGGTGTCGCGTTCGCGCGCGATCAGCGTCAGGCCCAGGATGTCGGTGTAATATTCAAGCTGGTGCTCGAGATCCGGCGACTCGTAGACCGCATGCGAGATTTTCTTCACTCCGATCATGGAGCAACTCCTTTTCAGCTTTTGCGATTGGTTTCGAAATATTCGAGGATGGCCCCGACGTCGCGCTCGCCGATCCCGGGGACCGCGCGGCCATAGACGCCGATCAGGCAATCGAGCAGCTCGGTATTGATGCCGGCTTCGATCGCCATGTCCTTTGCGGTGTCGAGATAATGCGCGAGACCCGCGGCCGAGCCTTGCTGCGGTGTGAACTTGCGCTCGGCCATCCAGGGCGCGCGGATCGCGAAGGCGGTCGAGCCGCCGCTGCCGGTCGCCACCGCCTTGATGAGCAGGTCCATGTCGACGCCGGTCTTCAGGCCCAGCGCCATCGCCTGCGCGGTGCCGGCGATATGCAGGGCGACCAGGAAATTGTTGACCAGCTTGACCTTGGTGGCGGCGCCGAAATCGCCGAGATGCAGGCACAGATCGGCGAAGGCCGCGACCACCGGCTCGACTTTCTTCACCGCGTCGGCCGGCCCGCCGAGATAGATCACGGCTTTGCGCGCGATCACCATGCCGGGTGTGCCGCTTACTTCGCCGTCGAGAAAGGTCACGCCTTTGGCGGCGAGCGGCGCCACATATTGCTGCTTGACCGAGACCGGATGCGAGCCGAATTCGACCACGACCTGGCCGGCGCGTGCGGATTTCAAGAGACCATCCGGACCGCTGACGACCTCTTCCAAAGCCGCGTCGTTCGGCAGGCAGGTGAAGACGATATCGGCGTTTGCGCCGACATCGGCGGGCGACTTCGCCGGCACGCCGCCGAGCTTCTCGAAATCGGCGAGCGAGGAGCGCCGAAAGCCTACGACTTTGTAGCCTTTCTTGATCAGGTGATCGCAGATCGGAAGGCCGATCTTGCCGACGCCGATAAAGCCGATCGTCTGCACGCTGCCTCCCTGTCGCGCCGGTCTTTTCGCCGGTTACGCGATGTTCGAAGTCTTGTCGGAGAAATTCACGGTGAATGTCAGTGAGCCTTCCATCACGGTCCAGGGCTCGATCGTGTAAGTGCGAATTCCATTGACGACGAAGGGATCGCGCTTGGCCATATCATGCGCTTCGTCGATGTCCGCCGCGCGAACAATGGTCATTCCGTCGCCGCGTGTTGGATTGCCGAACGGTCCGGAAGCGAACAGCTTTCCCTTGCGTTCGAGATCGATCATGTATTGCAGGTGATCGGCGAGATAGGGCTTCAAGTCGAGACCTTTTCCTTGCGAGAAAATCACGAACAGCTTCAGGTTCAGCATGCCCTTCAGCATCTCCCGGATTTTCAGTTCATTGGCAGACGGCATCACGCACTCCTACACAAACGGCTTCCGTCAATTGTCGTCGGCAACCATTCTGTTGGTCAGGGTGCCAAGCTGGTCGATTTCAATCTTCACTTCGTCGCCGACTTTCAGGAATTCGCCGCGCGGCAGGCCGACGCCGGCTGGGGTACCGGTCGCGATCAGGTCGCCCGGCTGAAGCGTGACGTGACGGCTGAGATAGGCGATCTGCTCGGCGATGTTGTGGACCATCTTGCCGGTGTTGGAATCCTGCTTCAGGACGCCGTTGACCCAGAGCTTGATGGAAAGATTGTTCGGATCGGACACGTACGCCGCCGGCGTCAGCCACGGCCCCATCGGTGCGCCATCCTCGAAGCATTTCTGGCCGATCCAGTCATAGATGAAGATCGAGCCTTCGCGCTTCATCAGATCGCGAGCCGACAGATCGTTGACGATGAGATAGCCGGCGACCGCGGAAAGCGCGTCCTTTTCGGAGATATTGCGCGTGGGTCTGCCGATGACGGCGCCGATCTCGGCTTCCCAATCGACCTGCTTGGAGAAATTCGGCAGCCGGACCCCGGCGCCATCGCCCACGATCGAGCCGGCCGCGGTCTTCAGGAAGAACCACGGCTCCGCGGGCTTGGTCACATGCACGTCGCGACCGGTGGTGCGTTTGGCGATCTCCGCCATCTCGTTGAGATGGTCCCAGTAATTCGCGCCGGCGCAGAAGAAGGCGCCGGGATAGAGCACGGGCGCCAGCAATTTCACGCTCGATGCGGCCACGCCGGTATTGGCGGAGCTTTCGATCGCACGCGCGATGCGGGGATGGGTGTCGTCCCAGGCGCGCAGGATGTCGATGACGCTGTTGAATTTCGGGCCGAGGATGTCGGAGGCCGCGATCACGCGCTCGGCGGCGAGAATCCCCGCCTGTGGCAAACCCTGCGCGCCAACATAGCTGACGAGCCGATAGCCGGCTGGCATTGCGTAACCTCCCGTAGCGTGCGCTGTCTTTTTTTCTTGGTACTGTACGTTACATTACAGTACCATGTTTGCGGGATGCAATCGAAAAGTTTTGGGGTTACACCGCAACAGCGGCCGCCATGGTAAATTCTATGTCGATCGACGAATCCAAGTCGCAGGCGAGACGGATGCGCAAAGCGCCGCGGGGCCAGGTTAAAGACCCGGTCGCAAAAGACGCTGCCGCAACAAGCGGCGGCGCCAAACCCGCCGTGACCAGGCCTGCCGTGAACAAGTCTGCTGTCACCAAACTTGATGTTGCCAAGCCCGAAACGGAAAAGTCGGCGGATCCGCGTCGTGAGCGCATCGTGCGCCTGGCGGCGCCGCTTTTTCTCAAGAAGGGTTACGACAACGTTTCCATCGACGAGATCATCGGCGTGGCCGGCGGTTCGAAGGCCACGATCTATGCATGGTTCGGCGGCAAGGAGGGATTGTTCGAAGCCGTAGTGCGGCAGAAATGCGAGGACGTGACGCTGTCGATCGACACCGAAATCCGCGGCACGCTGGAAGAACAGCTCACCCGGATCGGTCATTCCTTCCTCGACACCGTGCTGACGCCGCCGATCATGGAATTTCACCGCCTGATGGTGTCGATCGGACGCACCTTCCCGGAAGCGGGCCGGCTGTTTTTCGAGGGCGGACCGGTCAACGCCTATTCGATCGTCGCCGAGTGGATCGAAAAGCACCAGAAGGACGGCAGGCTGATCGGCGAGGACCCGTATAGGCTTGCGGTGCTTTATCTCGACATGCTGATCGGCGAGCATCAGCTCGGATGGCTTACTTCGATGCCGCGCGCGGCGCGCAAGGACAAGATCGACGAGACGGTGCGCATTGCGGTCAAGGTATTTCTGCGCGGCATTGCGAAATAGTCTTGAGCGAAAATTGTTTGGGATTAAATCACCACGCACACACTCTAGGCGCGCTTGCGCCTGGCCTTGTTCACAGATTTGTCCGCAACGCGCGAAGCGATCTCCCGGGTGGAGGGGATGCGGCGCTCCGGATCCTGCGATGCCGCTTCGTTGCGTGCAAGATTCTCGATGATGGCGAGCAGCGTCTCGCGGGTCGCAGCGATGTGTTCGGGCGGCACGCCTTCGACCGCGACGCAGTTCACCTCTTCGGCCAGCGGAACCAGCTTCTCCTTCAGGAGCCGGCCTTTCGGCGTGAGATGGACGAAGACCTTCTTGCGATTTTCCGGCACCTGCCGCCGCACCACATAGCCGAGCTTTTCCATCGCGTTCAGCGCGGAGAAGGTGGTGGGCTCCATCACGCCGGCCTGATCGCTCAATTCGCGCTGCGTCAGTCCGTCTTTCTCCCACAGGATGCGCAGGAAGGTCCAGTGACCGAGCGAGACGCCGTGCGCAGTCAGCCGCATCTGCAAGGCGCGAAGCAGCGCGCGCGTTGCGTCCTTGACGAGATGAGCAAGGCGATCGTTTGGCACCGCCTCGCGCCAGTGGCGCAGGATCGCCTGGGTATTGCCGCGGTCCGCCTTGTTGCGATCGGACTTGGGGCCCTTCACCGGCGCAATCCTGTCTGATGCCGCAGCATCCTCTCGGCCTGGTTCTGCGACGAATCCAGAATGGCAAGGCAGACTTCAAGCGTCGCGCGCGACCATTCGCCATCGTGCAGCGGAGGGACGCCGCGCACCACAGCATCGTAGAACTCGTCGATCACTTCCGCGCGCGGCACGCCCGGCACCGGCACCGGATCGAGGCGTGCTTCATCGTCGGCATAGATCATCACGCCGTCCGCGACCGGGCGCAGATCGGCGCGTTCGCAGGACACGATGAAAGTGCCGAAATGCTGGTGATGCCGCCGCGCCGCCGCCGCGGCCGGCGCGTAATTCGCACCACCGTAATTGCGCGCGGCTTTCATCGCCGCTTCCTCGTCGGCATTCGCCGCCGCTTGCAGCGCCTTGCGCCTGGCGCCATGGTGCGTGCGATCCTTGGGCAGTCCCATCTCGCCGACCCAGCCCTGAAACTCGTCCGAATCGAAATGCGCATAGCCGCTGTAAGTGCAGGAGGCGAAAGCGCCGCCCTCGAAGGTGAGCAAGGCGGAATAAGCCCCTTCGGTCGGGCGCGAGGCATCCCAGTTGCCGGCCTGCGCGCGCACCGAGCGCACCTTGCCGCCGCCGAGCAGGCGCACGATGTCGATCTGATGGGCCGCCTGGCTGAACAAGACGCCGCCGCCCTGCGCGGTGTCGAGTTCCTCCGGCCGGCGCGGCCGCACCATATAGTCGGTGTAGTTCAGCGCATGGATCATGCGAACGGCGCCGAATTCGCCGCTGTCGATCAACTGCCGCGTGCGCCGGACTCGGCGCGTCGAAGCTGTGACTGTGGCCGACCACGAGCTGCACGCCCGCCTGGCGCGCCGCTGCGATCATCGCATCGCATTCGTCGAGCGCGATCGCGATCGGCTTTTCCACCAGCACATGCTTGCCATTCGCTACGGCGGCGGCGACATGCTTTGCGTGCATCTGGTGCGGGGTCGCGACATAGACCGCCTCGACCTGCGGATCGGCGCATAATTGCTCGATCGTGTCGTAGGTGCGTCCGCCGAAATCCTTCTCGAAACGCGCCCGCGCTTGCCGCCGCAGATCGGTCGCCGCGCAAAGCGCAATGCGCGGATCGGCGGCGAAGGTCGGCAGCATCAGGGTGAAGGCCCGGCCAAGACCGGCGACGCCCAATCGGATGCTGCGCTCGGCCATTTACGCGTCACCGATCGATCACGAGTTCCGGCGATTTTGCGCGTGAGACGCAGATCATGATCTGGCTGCCGCGCTCGCTCTCGGTCAGCACCAGATCGCGGTGATCGGCTTCGCCGGCAAGCAATTTGGTGCGGCAGGTGCCGCAGGTGCCGCTTTCGCAGGAACTCGGCACATCGTGGCCCTTGGCGCGCAACGCTTCGAGGATGGTGGTGCCGACCGGCACCTCGATCACTTCGCCGGTGGAGGCGAGCTTCACGGTGAACGGCTTGTCGTCCGGCCGGCGCGCGTCGGCATCGCTGAAGGCTTCGAAATGGATCGAGGTCGGCGTCCAGTGACCGGTCGCGTCGCGCACCGCCTGCATCAGGCCGCGCGGGCCGCAGCAATAGATGTGCTCGCGGTTTTTCCGTTCCTCGACGATCGGCCACAGGTCGAGCGCCCTGGACGGATCGCCGCCGTCATAATGGATGACGACCTTGCCCTTGAATTCCGGCGCGCTCAGCTGCTCGCGAAAGGCGGTCATCTCGGGCGTGCGCGAGCAATAATAGAGTTTGTATTTCTTGGCCGGATCGCGCTTCAGCGCATGGATCATCGCGATGAAGGGCGTGATGCCGATGCCGCCGGCGATGAAGATGAAATTGTCGCCGCGCTGCGGCAGCGCAAAGGCATTGTCCGGCGCCGAGATCATCCATTCGTCGCCTTCCTTGGTATGGTCCACCAGATAGATCGAGCCGCCGCGGCCGCTGTCCTCGCGCTTGATGGCGACGGCGTAGCCGTCGCGATTCGCCGGATCGCTGCACAGCGAATATTTGCGCATCAGCCCGTTCGGCACGCGAAGATTGATGTGCGAACCTGCGGTGAAGGCCGGCAGATCGCCGCCATCGCGTCTTTTCATCTCGAACAGATGGATGCCGTCCGCGATCTTTTCGGCGCGCGTGACGATGACGGGGATGTCGGTCGGTGGAACGCTGCTCATGGCCGGATGGTTGGCGTTTCGGTAGAATGGTGGTCGCAAATTCCGGTGCGACGCACAATTGTCCCTCTTTTGTGCGCCAGTTTGCATCTCGACAAGCGGATTGGAAGGATTATAGGATAAATACTTAGAGAGCTAACATTATTTGCCGAAGGCGCTGAATCGGTTCCGGGAGGCCGTGACGATGACCCGCGAAGAGAACGAGCTTCTGTGCCGTGTCGAGGGCGATGCGCCGATGGGCCAGATCATGCGGCGTCACTGGATGCCGGCCTGTTTGATCGAGGAAGTGGCGGAGCCCGACGGCAAGCCGTTGAAAGTGCGGCTGCTCGGCGAAGACCTGGTGGTGTTCCGCGACAGCGACGGCGAGATCGGCATCCTCGACGAATATTGTCCGCACCGGCGGGTGTCGCTTGCCTATGGCCGCAACGAGGAATGCGGCCTGCGCTGCCTCTATCACGGCTGGAAGATGGACGTGCGCGGCAACGTGGTCGAGATGGCCTCCGAGCCGGCGGAAAGCGGCTTCGTCGAGAAGGTGAAGGCGAAAGCCTATCCGGCGCGCGAATGGGGCGGCTTCGTCTGGACCTATATGGGGCCGGCCGAGACCATGCCGGAATTCGAGCCGCCGGCCTTCGCGCCGACGCAGGACACCAAAGTCTCGATCGTCAAGATTCACGTCGGCTGCAACTGGGCGCAGATTCTGGAGGGCCAGATCGATTCGGCGCATTCCTCGAGCCTGCATTCCTCCGACATGAAGCCGGCCAAGGTCGATGCCGCGAAAGCGGTCGACACCCATTGGTTGCGGCCCTCGACCGACAAGGCGCCGCGGCTGCAAGTCGAGCGCACGAGCTTCGGCTTCCATTACGCGGCGATCCGCCGGCCGATCGCCAACGCCAATCTCAACGACTATGTGCGGGTCACGGTCTATGTCGCGCCGTTCACCGCGCTGATCCCGCCCAACAACGAGTATAATGTCGCGACCCTGCTGCAGCCGACCGACGACAACAACACCGTGTTCCATTTCATCGCCTGGAGCGAGGAAGGCGGCATCGGACAGGAGGCGTGGCGCAAATTCAACGGCGCGCAGCCCGGCATCGATCTCGATCATTCCTTCCGCAACATTCGCACGCGCGAGAACGATTACGGGCAGGACCGCAACGCCATGAAGCTCGGTGATTTCACCGGCATCAAGGGTATCCCCAATCAGGACATCGCGATGTGGGAAACCATGGGTCCGATCGCCGATCGCACCCGCGAGCGGCTTGGCGCCAGCGATCTTGCGGTTGTCGAGTTTCGCAATCTGATGGTCGATGCGGCGCGGCAGATGCGCGACGATGGCATCGCAATCGGGCGCACGACCCCGCATATCCCGCATGCGGCAATACGCTCCTCGGAGGGCGTTGTTCCCAAATCCACCAATTGGCGTACATTCACAGTCGCCGGCAGCGAAACGAGTAAAGACAGAGTGGCCTGACCCGGCTTCGAATTTGCAACCGTCTCGATAACGTAGACGGAGCCAAACAGGGAGGAATGAATGACGAGCAGGACCTTCGGTCCGGCGCTGGGCCTCGTGGCCGCCGGATTTCTCGCCGCCGCGCAACCCGCGCTTGCGCAGGACAAGCTGAAGCTGGCGGTGGGGCAGCGTGGAAACTGGGACACCTCGGTTTCCGAAGTCGGCCAGCGCGCCGGCATCTTCAAGAAGCATGGGCTTGAGCTTGAGATCGTCTACACGCAGGGCGCGGGCGAGACCCAGCAGGCGGCGATTTCCGGCGGCGTCGATATCGGCGTTGCGGCCGGCATCATGGGCGTGCTCAGCGCCTATGCGAAGGGTGCGCCGGTACGCGTGATCGGCGCGGAGACCACCGGCGCCTCCGATCTCTATTGGTACGTGAAGGCGGATTCGCCGATCAAGTCGCTGAAGGACACCGGCGGCAAGACGCTCGCCTATTCGACCAACGGATCGTCGACCCATGGCATCGTCACCGCCTTCATGAAGCAATACGGTCTCTCCGCGAAGCCGACCGCGACCGGCGGGCCTCCCGGAACGCTGACGCAGGTGATGTCCGGCCAGATCGATATCGGCTGGGCGGCGCCGCCCTTCGGACTCGACCAGCTCGACCAGAAGCAGATCCGCATTCTTGCCAGCGGCAACGATGCGGCGGCTTTCAAGGGTCAGACCGTACGCCTGCTGATGACCACGGCGCCGGTGCTGCAGACCAAGAAAGACGCCATCAACCGCTACATGAAGGCGTATCGCGAGACCCTGGATTTCATGTACACCGACGCCGGTCTGAAAGTTTATGCCGACTGGCTCCAAATTCCGGAGGCCAAGGCGCGCAGGACGCGTGACGATTTCTTTCCCAAGGAATCGGTCAATCCGGATCGCATCACCGGGCTTGACGAGATCGTGAAGGACGCGGTGGTGCTGAAATTCACGCCGACCGAGTTGACCAAGGATCAATTGGGTGAACTGATCCAGATTCCGCCGCGCTAGAGCTGATGCCGAAAACGGCGCAGCTTTTTTCGGACGACATCAGGCTCTAAACTATTAGAATTGATCACCTTTATGATTTTGGATCGATTCGATCCAAAATCATCGCAATCCGGGGCAATCGGCAGGATTTTCGGGCCTAAACGGCCCGAAATTCTTTCTTTTGCCGGTTTTGCCTGCGGCTGGGGACTTCTGCTAGTACCTCGCGCGCGAACCCGGTGCGAGGGCAGATTTGCCGGGCTGCAGCGGGGTCGTGAATGCTTGAAATGCTGCGCTCGGTTGCGCGCTTTGTCAGCGAAAAGATCGGTTGGCACCGGATCGGTTTTGCGATCAGCCTCGTCATTATCGTCACGGCCGGCGTCGTTCTGTACCGCATGCTGCGGACGATCGAGATCGACGAGCTGATCCAGGCGTTGAGGGCGACCGAGGCGCGCGACGTAATTCTGGCAGGACTGTTTGTCGCCGCCGGATATTTCACGCTGACTTTCTACGATCTGTTCGCGGTACGTACCATCGGGCGCAAGGACATCTCCTATGCGACCGCGGCGCTTGCGGGTTTCACCAGCTATTCGATCGGGCACAATATCGGCGCAAGCGCGGTGACCGGCGGCGCAGTGCGCTATCGGGTTTATTCCGCCCATGGCGTCAGCGCGATCGAGGTCGCGAAGATTTGCTTCGTCGCCGGGCTTACCTTCTGGCTCGGCAATGCGACTGTGCTGGGCCTGGGCATTTTCTACGCTCCTGAAGCCGCAAGTTCGATCGACCAGCTTCCGGCCTGGTTCAACCGGCTGCTGGGGGCCGCGGTCATTCTGGTTCTGGTCGGCTATGTCATATGGGTGTGGCGGCGTCCGCGCGTGATCGGGCGCAGCAACTGGCAGGTGACGCTGCCGGGCGGGCCGCTAACCTTGCTTCAGATCGTGATCGGGATCATCGATCTCGCCTGCTGCGCGGCGGCGATGTATCTCCTGCTGCCGGACGAGCCGCATGTCGGCTTCATCACGCTTTCGGTCATCTTTGTCTCGGCAACCTTGCTCGGATTTGCCAGTCATTCCCCCGGCGGGCTCGGAGTGTTCGACGCGGCCATGCTGGTCGCGCTCTGGCAATTCGATCGCGAGGACCTGCTCGCCGGCTTGCTGCTGTTCCGGCTGCTTTACTATATCATTCCGTTTATGATCGCGCTCGCGATCATGGGCGGCCGCGAAGTTCTCAAGGGCATTCTGACCACGCGCGTGCCGTCGCTTACCACCATGACCGGAGATGCGTTGGTCGGGCGGGATGCAGCCGCGCCGGCTCATAACCGCAATCCGGACCCAAAGTCGTCCAGCGTCGATGGATCCAAGCAGTGACCAAGACCAGCGCCAGGGCGAGCCGGGGCTTCCGGCCGGCCGGTATGACGCATGGGCAATCGCGATCGTGGCCTGCATCGCGATCGTCATCGTTGCTCAGGGCGGTCTTGGGCCTTCGGCCGCGCTCGCCGCGATCGTCGTCGTTCTGGCGCTTGCCTGGTATCTGAACCGCCGGGCGGGCATCGCACGCGGCTCGCTCGCCCGAAGCGAACCTGCCGCGAAGCGCCCGGACGACGACGCGATCGCCGATATCGTCGCCTCGCTGCCGGACCCGACCATTCTGCTCGATGCGGACGGGCGGGTCGTCACCCTTAATTCGGCGTCGGTCTCGATTGCGCCCGCGCTCAAGCGCGGCGAGCCTGCGACGCTGGCCTTGCGGATTCCGGAAGTGCTGGAAGCGGTTCGGCGCGTCGCGGTCAGCCGAAAGCCCGAGCGCGCCGAATTCGCCGAGCGCGTTCCACCCGAGCGCTGGTTCGAGGTGTATGTGACGCCGGTGCCGGCGCGCGATGGCCGCGGCGGCCGCATGTCGCCCTGGCTGCTGCTGACCTTTCGCGATCTCACCCCGATCCGCCGGGTCGAGGAAATGCGCGTCGATTTCGTGGCCAATGCCAGCCACGAATTGCGCACGCCGCTCGCGGCCTTGTCGGGCTTCATCGAGACGCTGAAAGGGCCGGCGCGCAACGACACCGCGGCGCGCGAGCGTTTCCTCGATATCATGGAGGCGCAGGCCAAGCGCATGGCGCGCCTGATCGACGATCTGTTGTCGTTGTCGCGGATCGAACTGGCCGCCCATGTACGCCCGGAAACGCCGGTCGAACTGGTGCCGATCGTGCGGCAGGTGATCGATGCCCTGCAGATGCTGGCGCGCGACCGCGGCGTCACCGTCACGATCAAGGCGCCGAAGCAGCCGCTGATCGTCTCCGGCGACCGTGACGAACTGACCCGCGTGTTCGAGAACCTGATCGAGAATGCGCTGAAATACGGCGCCTCCGGCAAGCGCGTCGAGATCACGCTCTCGCGCGCCTTCAATGTCGGCGGCGGCGAGGAGGCTCTGGTCGCGGTGCGCGATTACGGCCCCGGCATTCCGGCCGAGCATTTGCCGCGGCTGACCGAACGCTTCTACCGGGTCGACATTACCGAAAGCCGCGAACAGGGCGGCACCGGTCTGGGCCTCGCGCTCGTCAAGCACATCATGAACCGGCATCGCGGCCGGCTCACGATCGAAAGCCGGCCCGGGGAAGGCGCGACCTTCACGGTGCGACTGCCAATGTCCACAGCCACACCCCTGGACGCGGTAATAATCCCCTGATTTCCCAATGGCTTGGTCTGTCATCCAGACGTCATTGGATCGTCATAGAACCGCATCGAAGCCGCCCTACGCGGACCCCCTGCTACCGGGCGGGCCGCTCAAGGCCAGACGCGGTCCGCACAACTCGAAGGAGATACACCTTGAAAACCAACACTTTCGCCAGCGCCCTCGCGCTCGTGGCGGCCGGTATGCTGTTCGCCGGCACCGCCCAGGCCCGCGATCAAATCCGCATCGTCGGCTCCTCCACCGTCTATCCGTTCACGACCACCGTTGCCGAGCAGCTCGGCAAGACCGGCGTCAAGACTCCGGTGGTCGAATCCACCGGCACCGGCGGCGGCATGAAGCTGTTCTGCGCCGGCGTCGGCGTCGATCATCCCGACGCCACCAATGCCTCGCGCCGCATGAAGAAGAGCGAGCTCGAAATGTGCCAGAAGAACGGCGTCAAGGACGTCGTCGAAATCAATATCGGGTTCGACGGGCTGACGATTGCGCAGTCCAAGCAGGGGACTCCGATCAAGCTGTCGCTGGCTCAGCTCCTGCTGGCGGTTGCGAAGGAAGTGCCAGGCCCGGATGGCAAGCTCATTCCGAATCCCAACAAGATGTGGTCGGACATCGATAAGGGCTTGCCGAACACCAAGATCGAAGTTCTCGGCCCCCCGCCGACCTCCGGCACCCGCGATTCGTTCCACGAGCTTCTGCTGGAAAAGGGCGCAGAGCAGATTCCTGCGCTGGCCGCGCTGAAGAAGTCGGACCCGAAGGCGTTCGATCGGGTCTGGAAGACGTTGCGTGAAGACGGCGTCTACGTCGAAGCCGGTGAGAATGACAACCTGATCGTGCAGAAGCTCGAGCAGAACAAGAATGCGTTCGGTGTGTTCGGCTATTCCTTCCTCGAGGAAAACACCGCCAAGCTCCGCGGCGTTCCGCTCAATGGCGTCGAGCCGGAGTTCGACAACATCACGTCCGGAAAATATCCGGGCGCTCGTCGCATGTATGTCTACCTGAAGAAGGCGCATGTCGGCGTGGTGCCTGGCATCGACAAGTTCGCTGCGGAATACGTTTCGCCGAAGGCGATCGGCGAAGACGGCTATCTCGCCAAGAAGGGGCTTGTGACCTTGCCCAAGGCGGAAGCAGACGCAGTGCGTAAGTCGATCATCGAGATGAAGCCTGTCGCGATCGACGTGCTCGGCTCGTAAGTCACAAAGGCAACAACGGCGGCCGCGCATCACTGTGCGGCCGCCTCGCTTCAAGGAAATGGGGTGAGGGGCCATGACGCTGTTCTATTTCGCGGCCTCGCTGTATTGGTGCTCGTCGGCTACCTGCTCGGCCGCTCGCGCGCGGCGGCGGCCGGCCAGACCGTCGCAGCTGCATTCGCGGCCGGTCTATCACGGCGCCTTCGTGGTCGTGAGCATTCTCATCCCGATGCTGATCCTGTTCGTGCTCGCGGTGCCGATTGCCGATCGCATCGTCAATTCGCAGGCGATCCAGCGCGCTCGATCCGGCATTGCTGGACGACGACCTGAAGCGCGGCGCGGCTTTGCGCGACATCGTGGCGGTGGCAACCGGACGCTATTCCGGGCAGGCGACCGATGCGCTGAAGAATGCCGCCGACGTCTATGCGTCGCTGCGGTCCTGGACCAATACGCTGATCGTCGGCGCCGGCTGGATTTTCGGCCTGCTCGGGATCGCCTGGGCGCTGCGTATGCTGTCGGCGCAATTCCGCGCCCGCAATAACTGTCGAAACCGTCGTCAAATATGTGCTGCTGGCGGCCGCCTGCGTCGCGGTGCTGACCACCATCGGCATCGTGTTTTCGGTGCTGTTCGAGACCATTCAGTTCTTCCGCAAGGTCTCGCCGATCGATTTCCTGTTCGGCACGCAATGGAGCCCGCAAACCGCGATCCGCGACGATCAGGTCGGCTCCTCGGGTGCCTTCGGCATCGTCCCGCTCGTCACCGGCACCTTGCTGATCACCTTCATCGCCATGCTGATCGCGGGTCCGATCGGGCTGTTCGCGGCGATCTACATGGCCGAATATGCGACGCCGCGCTTCCGCGCCTTCGCCAAGCCGATGCTGGAAATCCTGGCCGGCATTCCGACCGTGGTGCTCGGCTTCTTCGCAGCGCTGAGTCTTGCGCCCTGGGTGCGGGTGGGCGGCGAAGGACTGGGCCTCAACGTCGCCTCCGAGAGCGCGCTTGCCGCCGGCATCGTGATGGGAATGATGATCATCCCGTTCGTGTCGTCGCTGTCGGACGACGTGATCAACGCGGTGCCGCAGTCGTTGCGCGATGGTTCCTACGGCATGGGCGCGACGAAGTCGGAAACCATCAAGAAGGTGGTGCTGCCGGCCGCGCTTCCCGGCATCGTTTCGGCCTTCATGCTGGCGATCAGCCGTGCGGTCGGCGAGACCATGATCGTGGTGATGGCGGCCGGGCTCGCCGCCAATCTCACCTTCAATCCGCTCGAGGCGGTCACCACCTTCACCGTCCAGATCAAGACCATTCTCGTCGGCGATCAGGAATTCGACAGCGCCAAGACGCTTGTCGGCCTTCGCGCTGGGCTTCGTGCTGTTCTTCTTCACCTTGATGCTCAATGTCATCGCCATGCAGATCGTGAAGCGGTATCGGGAACAATATGACTGACATGACCCTGTCCGGCGTCCGCGGCATCGATCTCGGCAGCGATACCGCGCGCGCGCGCGTGCGGTCGCGATATCGCGCGGAGGCGCGGTTCCGCTTCTACGGTCTGGCGGCGATCGGGATCACCGCGATCTTCCTGGTGGTGGTGCTGACCGACATCGTCATCAAGGGCTATCCGGCCTTCACGCAGACCGTCCTGATGATGAAGGTCAATGTCGATCCGGCCGAAGATCGATCCGAAGGGATCGCGCAATCCGCGGAATTGCGGGGCGCCGATTATCCAGGCGCTGGTGCGCGATGCGCTGCGGGCGGAATTTCCCGAGGTGAAGGATCGTGTCGGCCGGCGGCAGCTCGACGGCATCCTGTCGTCGGGCGCCGCGGATTATCTGCGCGACCGCGTCGTCGTCCGATCCTGCCGCTGATCGGCAAGACCATCGACATCCCGGTCATCCTGTCTTCGGATGCCGATCTTTACTTCAAGGGCATCGGCACCAAGGTCGTGAAGGTGCCGGGACAGGGCAGCGCCACCCCGGACGGGACTTCGGGCGAGATCGACGATCCGCTCGACGTCCAGCGACTTCGCCAACACGCTGGGCCTGGTCAAGCAAGCGCTGATCGCGCGCGCCAGAATCGAGCAGCGCGAATCCGAGCGCCTGCAGTCCCTTGCGGTCCGGGCGGCGCAGCGAAAGGCCGAGCTCGAGGCCTCGCTCGCGACCGCCCGTTCGTCCGGCAACGCGGCCCGCATTCCGGCGCTGGAGGGCGATCTCGTCAGCGCCACCGATCAGGTGGCATCGCTGGAATCGCGCGCCAGGGAATTGAAGGAGAGCGTGGCCGAGCTGGAGCAGCTTTACAAGGATCCGAATTCCGCGGTGGCCTTGTCGGCGACGCTGCCGAGCCTGCTGGTCGCGATCAATGGCGGCGTGGTGAAGATCACCGAGATCAGTGCCGACAGCGTCAAGGGCGAGGTCTATCTGCCGCTCAGTCCACCGATGCCGCCTCTCCCGGCACCTGGCAGATCGTGATCCTATCGACACGCCCGAAGGCAGCCGCCGCTTGCAACGACGGTCGTCACCTGGCTCGAATGTCTGAAGAGCAAGGGCATTGTCGAGCGCGGCTTCAACTGGAGCTTCTTCACGGCCGGAGACAGCCGCGAGCCGGAACTCGCGGGCATCCGCGGCGCGCTGATGGGCTCCGCGCTGACGCTGCTGGTGACCTTGCTGCTTTGTCTCCCGATCGGCGTGGCCGGCGCGATCTATCTGGAGGAATTCGCGCCGAAAAACCGTTTCACCGAGATCATCGAGGTCAACATCAACAATCTCGCGGCGGTGCCCTCGATCGTGTTCGGCCTGCTGGGTCTTGCGGTGTTCCTCAATTTCTTCGGCTTGCCGCGCTCGGCGCCGCTGGTCGGCGGTCTGGTGCTGGCGCTGCTGGTGCTGCCGACCATCATCATCGCCTCGCGCGCCGCGCTGAAGGCGGTGCCGCCCTCGATCAAGGAGGCGGCGCTCGGCGTCGGGGCCTCGCAGCAGCAGGCGATCTTCCATCACGTCCTGCCGCTGGCGATGCCCGGCATCATGACCGGTACCATCATCGGCATGGCGCATGCGCTCGGCGAAACCGCGCCGCTGCTGATGATCGGCATGGTCGCCTTCATCGTCGAGCCTGCCGACGAGCATCACCGATGCCGCGACGGTGCTGCCGGTGCAGATTTATCCTGTGGTCCGACCTGCCGGAAATCGGCTTCCAGGCGCAAGACCGCGGCCGCGATCATGGTGCTGCTGGCGTTCCTGTTCGTGATGAACGGCACCGCAATTCTTCTGCGCAAGCGCTTCGAGCGGCGCTGGTAAGAATCGGGAGTGGGAGATGCTGGCTATGGATGCCATGGTCAAGCAGCCGCCTCGAATGCCGGCAGCGATCGAGACTGCCCTGCGGCAACATGCGGCCGAAGGTGGTCGCGCGGAACGTCAACGTCTATTACGGCGACAAGCACGCGCTGAAGGACGTGACGTCGACATTCCGCGAACGGTCGGTGATGGCCTTTATCGGGCCGTCGGGCTGCGGCAAGTCGACCTTCCTGCGCTGCATCAACCGGATGAACGACACCATCCCGGCTGCGCGCGTGACCGGCAAGATCGAGATCGACGATCTCGATATCTACGACAAGTCGCTCGACGTCGTGCAGCTGCGCGCGCGCGTCGGCATGGTGTTCCAGAAGCCCAATCCGTTCCCGAAGTCGATCTACGAGAATGTCGCCTACGGGCCGCGCATCCACGGTCTGGCCCGTCGCAAGGCCGAACTCGACGAGATCGTGGTGTCGAGCCTGAAGCGCGCCGGCCTGTGGGAAGAGGTCAAGGACCGGCTGACCGATTCCGGCACCAGCCTGTCCGGCGGCCAGCAGCAGCGCCTTTGCATCGCGCGCGCCATTGCGGTCGGCCCCGAAGTGATCCTGATGGACGAGCCGTGCTCGGCGCTCGATCCGATCGCGACCGCCGCGATCGAGGAGCTGATCGACGAGTTGCGGCAGAATTTCACCATCATCATCGTGACCCATTCGATGCAGCAGGCGGCGCGCGTGTCGCAGCGGACCGCCTTCTTCCATCTCGGCATCCTGGTCGAAGAGGGCGCGACCGAAACCATCTTCACGACGCCGAGCGACCGGCGCACGCAGGACTACATCACCGGCCGCTTCGGCTGAACGACGCGCGGCCAGAGGCAAGGACAACGACATGGCTCGAACATATCGCCAAGGCGTTCGACGCCGACCTGCAGGACCTGAACCGCATGGTCGCGGAGATGGGCGGCCTGGCCGAGCAGGAGATCGCCGACTGCGTCGCAGGCGCTGACGCGGCGCGATATCGGCGCTCGCCGCAAGCTGATCGCCGCCGACGCGCAGATCGACGCGCTGCAGCGCGACATCGAGGAGCGGGCGATCCTCACCATCGCGCGGCGTCAGCCGATGGCGGTCGACCTGCGCGATGTGGTCGGCGCATTGCGCGTCGCCAACGAGATCGAGCGCATCGGCGACCTCGCCAAGAACATCGGCAAGCGCGTGCTCGATCTGAGCGGCGAATATCCGTCGCTGAAGCTGATCCGCGGCGTCGAGCATATGGGCGCGCTGGTGCTGGCCCAGCTCAAGCGCGTGCTCGATGCCTATGCCGCGCGCGACGTCGACGAGGCGATGGAGGTGTGGCGAGCGCGACGAGGAGATCGACGCGATGTGCGCCTCGCTGTTCCGCGAACTGCTCACCTACATGATGGAAGACCCGCGCAACATCACCTTCTGCATCCATCTGCTGTTCTGCGCCAAGAACATCGAGCGCATGGGCGACCACGCCACCAACATCGCCGAGACCGTGCATTACATGATCAAGGGCGAGCCGCTGGCCGACTGGAGCGGCCGAAGGCCGACACCACGAGCTTCTCGCCCGTGCCGATCGCAGGGATGAACGCGAAGCACCGAGATGAACGCGCCAGAACGCGCGCATCCTGATCGTCGAGGACGAGGAGCCGCTGTCGCTCCTGCTGCGCTACAACCTCGAGGCCGAAGGCTACGAGGTCGAGACCGTCGCGCGCGGCGACGACGCCGACACGCGGCTGCGCGAGAGCATGCCCGATCTCGTCGTGCTCGACTGGATGCTGCCCGGCCTGTCCGGCATCGAGCTGTGCCGGCGGCTGCGGTCGCGGCCGGAGACCAAGTCGCTGCCGATCATCATGCTGACCGCGCGCGGCGAGGAGAGCGAGCGGGTGCGCGGGCTCGCCACCGGCGCCGACGACTACATCGTCAAGCCGTTCTCGGTGCCCGAGCTGATGGCGCGCATCCGCGCGCTGCTGCGCCGTCGCGGCCGGAGCGGCTCGCCGACGTGCTGACGCTCGGCGAAATCGAGCTCGACCGCGTGAAGAAGCGCGTGTCGCGCGGCCGGCCGCGACGTCGATCTCGGGCCGACCGAGTTCCGGCTGCTCGAATTCCTGATGGAGCGCCCCGGCCGGGTCTTCACGCGCGAGCAATTGCTCGACGGCGTCTGGGGCAGCGACGTCTATATCGACGAGCGCACCGTCGACGTCCATGTCGGCCGGCTGCGCAAGGCGCTCAATCGCGGCCGCGACGGCGATCCGATCCGCACCGTGCGCGGCTCCGGCTACGCCTTCGACGATCGCTTCGGCAAGGCGAGCTGAGCGCAACGTCGGGGCGCCGCAGCGCCCCGAACCGCCGCCAAGATCAGCGACTGCAAGTCAGCGATGCTCGCGATGCCGGCCGCTTGTCGCGGCGCGCCGCCGGCGGCTGATAGGCGATGCGCGAGTGATAGGCGCAATAGGGCAGGCTCGTCGATCGCGCTGCCGCCGCAGAAGTAGAATTCCTGCGTCGCCGGGTCGCCGATCGGCCAGCGGCAGGTCTGCTCGTTGAGTTCGAGCAGCGTGCGGCGCTGCCCGATCGGAATGACATTCTCGACCGGCGTCGGCTCGGCATCGACCTCGTAGTCGTAGGCGAAGGCCTGGGCGAGCGCGGTATTGCCGCGCATCGGCCGGACGAGACACCCGCATCATGTGGGAGGCCCGCGGCTTGCGCGGCCGCGGCGCGCTGGACGAGGGCGCTTTGGTGCGGCCGGACAGTCCCAGACGATGCACCTTGCCGATCACGGCGTTGCGGGTGATGCCGCCGAGCTCGGCCGCGATCTGGCTGGCCGAAAGGCCGTCGGACCAAAGCTTCTTGAGCTGTTCGACCCGTTCGTCGGTCCACGTCATGCGCTTCTCCTGTCCGTCCGCGGAGCCGGAAACCTCGCAGAATCCGCCCCCGCCGCCGGGCAGCCTGTCGCTGCCGACGCTGACGCCACACCACAGATGAATCTAGATACCCAGTCCGCCGCACGAGATGTCGTAGCTGACGGTCAGGACACTACAAGATGCGGTGGACTCGGCCGCAAGAGTCCCCTCACCGCTGTCCCCCCGTCACTGTGCAGATCGTGCGCTTTCCACCGCCTTATTCGCAGACCATGCGGCACCGAGGTACCGGGCGCTTCGGTTGACAGGCGAGGGCGCGTTCCTAGAATGCTCTCGACGTGCCGCCCGCAGAGGCGGCACATTTCATTTGATCGCACCTTCTCTGCCGGAACTGTCAAGCTGCCGATGCTGCGTCGCATCTTCTGCCGACCTATGCCCGTGCCGACCTCGCCTTCGAGCGAGGCGAGGGCGCGTGGCTGACCGCGACCGACGGCGAGCGCTATCTCGATTTCGGCTCGGGCGTCGCCGTCAACGTCGCTCGGCCATGCCCATCCGCATCTGGTCGAGGCGCTGACCGAGCAGGCCCAGAAGCTCTGGCACGTCTCCAACCTCTACCGCATCCCGGAGGCGGAGCGGCTGGCCGCAGCGGCTCTGCGCGGCGAGCTTCGCCGACATGGTGTTCTTCAGCAATTCCGGCGCCGAGGCGATGGAAGGCGCGATCAAGATGGCGCGCAAATATCAGGCCGTCAGCGGCCATCCGGAGCGCGTACCGCATCATCACCTTCGAAGGCGCCTTCCACGGCCGCACGCTCGCGACGCTCGCCGCCGGCGGCCAGAAGAAATATCTCGAAGGCTTCGGCCCGGTCGCCGGAGGGCTTCGACCAGGTCGCCGTTCGGCGATCTCGAGGCGGCCAAGGCCGCGATCGCGCCCGAGACCGCCGCGATCCTGATCGAGCCGATCCAGGGCGAGGGCGGCGTGCGCGTCGTGCCGCCAGAATTTCCTGCGCGAGCTGCGCGAGCTGTGCGACGAGCACGGCCTGCTGCTGATCTTCGACGAGGTGCAGACCGGCATCGGCCGCACCGGCGAGCTGTTCGCCTATCATGCGCACCGGCGTCGCGCCCGACATCATGGCGCTCGCCAAGGGCTCGGCGGCGGCTTCCCGATCGGCGCGTGCCTCGCGACCGCCGAAGCCGGCAAGGGCATGACCGCCGGCACCCATGGCTCGACCTTCGGCGGCAATCCGCTCGCGATGGCGGTCGGCAATGCCGTGCTCGACGTCGTGCTGGCGCCGGGCTTCCTCGACCGCGCGCCGCAGGATGGCGCTGCTGCTGAAGCAGCGGCTCGCCGAGCTCAAGGACCGCCATCCCGACAGTCATCGCCGAAGTGCGCGGCGAGGGCCTGCTGATCGGCCTGCGCTGCGACGTGCCGAACGGCGACGTGGTCGCCGCGCTGCGCGCCGAGAAGCTGCTCGACGGTCGCCGCCGGCGACAATGTCGTGCGGCTGCTGCCGCCGCTGATCGTCGAGCGAGGCCGAGATCGCCGAAGGCGTCGCGCGTGATCGACCGCGCCTGCGAGCCGCCTCGCCGCGAGCGCAGCGTGCAGCCGGCAAGGGCGCAGCCTGATGGCCAAGCGCAGCATCCGCCATTTCCTCGATCTGATCGATGTGCCGCCGCCGATCTGCGCGCGATCATCGACGGCTGCGCGCGCGATGAAGAAGAGGTCGAACGAGCGCGCGCGGCGAAGCAGCCGCTCGCCGGCAAGACGCTGGCGATGATCTTCGACAAGCCCTCGACCCGCACGCGCGTCTCGTTCGACGTCGCCATGCGCGCAGCTCGGCGGCGAGTCGATCATGCTGACCGGCCAGGAGATGCAGCTCGGCCGCGGCGAGACCATCGCCGACACCGCGCGCGTGCTGTCGCGCTATCGTCGATGCCATCATGATCCGCACGCTCGACCACGAGCTCGTCGCCGAGCTGGCGCAATACGCCACCGTGCCGGTCATCAACGGCCTGACCAAGCGCTCGCATCCCTGCCAGGTGATGGCCGACGTGCATGACCTTCGAGGAGCATCGCGGCCCGATCAGAGGCAAGACCGTGGCCTGGACCGGCGACGCCAACAACGTGCTGGCCTCCTGGATGCATGCCGCCGAGCGGTTCGATTTCCGGCTGCAGCGTCGCGACGCCCGCCGGAGCTGGCGCCGCAGAAATGGCTGCTCGACTGGGTCGCCGAGTCCGGCGCCGCCATCCATGTCGGCAGCGATCCGGAGAGGCGGTGGAGGGCGCCGATTGCGTCGTCACCGACACCTGGGTGTCGATGGGCGACGAGGACGCCAAGGCCAACCGGCACAACCTGCTGGAGCCCTATCAGGTCAATGCCCGGCTGATGGCGAAGGCGCGATCCGGACGCCATCTTCATGCATTGCCTGCCGGCGCATCGCGGCGAGGAAGTGACCGACGAGGTGATCGACGGGCCGCAATCGGTGGTGTTCGACGAAGCCGAGAACCGCCTGCATGCGCAGAAGGGCATTCTTGCCTGGTGCCTGAACGCCGGCCCGCGCTAACCTGTGCAGAATCGATCCCGTTCATGATTTTGGGTCGGTTCGATCCGAAATCATCGTGATCTCATGAAAATCGAAATCCCGACCCGCACGCCTTCGCCTCACGGCGACGACACCATCCTGCCGTTCGAAGTGGCGGCGCTCGATCTGCGCGGCCGCGTGGTGCGGCTGGGCCCGGCGGTCGACGACATCCTCTCGCGGCACGACTATCCGGCGCCGGTCTCCAAGCTGCTCGGCGAGGCGATCGTGCTCGCCGTCCTGTTCGGCTCGTCGCTGAAATTCGACGGCCGCTTCATCCTGCAGACCCAGGGCGACGGACCGGTGCGCATGCTGGTGGTCGATTACATGACCGGCGGGCGGATGCGCGCCTGTGCGCGCTTCGACCGCAAGCGAGTCGAGGCCGCGATCGCCGCCGGTCAGGCTCCGGCGGCGAATTGCTTGGGCGCGGTCATCTCGCCATGACCATCGATCAGGGCGGCGACATGAACCGCTATCAGGGTCTGGTCGCGCTCGACGGCGGCGGTCTCGAAGAGGCGGCGCACGAATATTTCCTGCGCTCGGAGCAGATCCCGACCCGCGTGCGGCTCGCGGTTGCCGAGGAATTGCGCGCCGGCGACGGCGGCGCGACATATCGCTGGCGCGCCGGCGGCATCCTGCTGCAATTCCTGCCCAAATCGCCCGAGCGCATGCGCATGCCCGATCTCGATCCGGGCGATGCGCCGGAGGGCGCGCAGATTGCAGGCGATCCCGGAGGACGATGCCTGGGTGGAGGGCCGCAGCGCTGGTCGAGACGGTCGAGGATATCGAACTGATCGATCCGGATGTCTCGACCGAGCGGCTGGTCTATCGCCTGTTCCACGAGCGCGGCGTGCGGGTGTTCGACAGCGCCAATATCGCGGCGCAATGCTCCTGCTCGCGCGACAATGTCGAAGCGATGCTGAAGAGCTTCTCGCAGGACGACCGCGACCACATGGTGGAAGACGGCAAGATCGCGGTGACCTGCGAATTCTGCAATCGCGTCTATGATTTCGCGCCGAGCGAGGTCGACGCGAAAGAGGGCGGCCAGGCGAATTGAGGCGCGCGTTAGCTTCGCTGCGGCACCGACATGACCGGTATGCTTACCGGTCGTTTGCCTTTATCAGAGCGTCGAGCGTCAGCGCATTCGGACAGAATTGCCTGAAGTCGGCGGCAGCTTTTCCCTCTGCGAGTTCGTGCTGGCACCGCTTCTTCTTGTTACAGATGACGCACAAGCGCTGCAGGTCGCGCATGACGAGTGGATCGGCCTCGGCCAATTTCTTGGGGTCGACGCCGAGCGCGGGAAGCATCTTCTGCAGAAGATCGGCGGAATGCGGCCCGCGAGCGGCGAGCGTGTGAAGCTCCCGATTGCCGATGCCGAGGTCGCTGGCAATCCTCTTCACCTCGTCCGGCCCGCATGCCACGAAATCACCGGAAGAGTGCAGCGCAGTCCGGCATCAATTCACCCAGTCTGCGACGGTGTCGGTGATCGCCTCGAGGGTCAGGGTAACCCGGAACCTGGATTCGAATTCGCGCCGTTGCGCATCGGCAATCCCTTTCCCACTATCTGGTTTTTTCCAGATTGAAGCAAATGGTCCTCTTTGCGTTGCGATAGATCAACGGGCTGGGCGCGAGATGCGTGCCGATCGGCGGCTGAGAAGCGCGCCGAGGTTGCTGGCTCAATGCGTGAGCTGTCACGCCGGCTACCGGCTGAAATAGCAAGACGGCTCGATCGGCGCCGGGAGCGATCAATTGATCGTGCGCGATGCGTGCGACCGAGTCGAGCGAGAAGGCCGGGATCTCGATGTCGAAATGCTCGCCGTCGTCGGTGACCATGCCGTAGCTGCCGGCCATGAAGCCGGACGGCGTCTGCAGCGGCACGCCGCTGGTATATTCGAAGCTCTCGCCGGGCGGGATCACCGGTTCCTCGCCGACCACGCCCGCGCCGCGCACTTCCTGCACCCGGCCCGATGGCGTCGGTGATGTGCCAGTAACGGGTCTTGAGCTGGACGGTCTCGCCGCCATTGTTGGAAATCTCGATGGTATAGGCCCAGAAAAACTGGCCCTTGTCCGGCGCCGAACGATCCGACAGGAACCGCGGCGTGACCGTGACTTCGATGTTGCGTGTGATGGCGCGGTACATGTCGAACTTTCCGGCATTGAGGTCTCCGGCGACGATTTTGCCACAAATAACAGCTTCAATTCGCGCCTTGCAACCGGGCGCGCGCTCGGCGAATGTCGGCGCAATACGCGAATTGTCCCGAAGCTCGTCAGATATGGCCCCAGCGATCCCGACCGACCGCGACCTGCGGCTCGACCTGTTTCGCGGCCTCGCGCTCTGGTTGATCTATCTCGATCACATTCCGTCCAACATCGTCGCCTGGATCACGATCCGCAATTACGGCTTCAGCGACGCCACCGAGATCTTCATCTTCATCTCCGGCTTCACCGCGGCCTTCGTCTACGGCACGCGCGATGACCGATTACGGCTTCGTGGTGTCGAGCGCGCGCATCCTCAAGCGCGCCTGGCAGATCTATGTCGCGCATATTTTCCTGTTCGTGATCTATATGGGCCAGATCGCCTATGTGGCGCGCGGCTTCCAGAACCCGCTCTACGCGGAAGAAATGAACATCCTGGAATTCCTGCAGCAGCCGGACGTGACGCTGGTGCAGGCGCTGCTGCTGAAGTTCAAGCCGGTCAACATGGACGTGCTGCCGCTCTACATCGTGCTGATGGCGCTGCTTTCCGCCGGTGCTGTGGCTGCTGCTGCGCAACGCGACGCTGGCGCTGGCGCTCTCGGTCGGTGCTCTATGCGCTGACCTGGGAATTCGGCTGGAACCTGCCGGCCTATCCGAGCGGCATCTGGTACTTCAATCCGTTCGCCTGGCAACTGCTGTTCGTGTTCGGCGCCTGGTGCGCGCTCGGCGGCGCCGAGCGGCTGACATGGCTGCTGCGGTCGCGGATCACGCTTGGCGATCGCGATCGCCTATCTGGTCTTCGCGCTTCTCGATCACGCTGACCTGGCACTTTCCGCGGCTGGCGCCGCTGGTTCCGAACTGGCTCGCGGAACATATCTATCCGATCGACAAGACCAATCTCGACGTGCTGCGCTTCGCGCATTTCCTCGCGCTGGCCGCGATCACGGTCTATTTCGTGCCGCGCGACTGGCCGCCGCTGAGCTCGCGCCTGGCTGCGGCCGGCGATCCTGTGCGGGCAGCATTCGCTGGAAATCTTCTGCCTCGGGGTGTTCCTGGCGTTTGCCGCGCATTTCGTCAAGGTCGAGATCTCGCCCGGCATCCCGATGCAGATCGCTGGTCAGCGTGTTAGGCATTTTGATAATGGTTGCCGTCGCCTGGCTTCTGTCGTGGTACAAGGAGGCGACGGCACGCAAGGTCGCCGCCCGCCCGGTCGACCGCGGCGCCAAACCCTCGCTAGGAGGCGAGGCATGAGGGCATGGATTTCCGGGCTTTTCGCGCTCGTTCTGGTCGCGCTGCGGGCCCGGCGCATGCCCGGATTCAGCCGCAGGCTCAGGCCGACCAGCCGAAACGGCCGAGCTGACCGTGCCGCCGCCGGAGGCCGATCCCTGCGAGGTGCCGGGCTATATCCTTTTCGGCGAAAGCAAGCTCGACCACGTCAAAAAAGCGGTCGAGGAGCACAAGCGCCTGAATATTCTGGTGCATCGGCTCCGGTTCCTCGGTGATGCCGGGCCCGGACGGGCGCCGGAAAAGCCTATCCGGGCCGGCTGGAAGAGGTGCTGCGCAAGCGCTTTCCGGGGGTCGAAATCAAGGTCACTGCAGCTTGCGAAATCGCGCCAGACCGCAGCCGACATGGCGCAAACCCTGGAAAAGGTCGCTGCTCGACCGCAAGCCCGATTTGGTGATATGGCAGACCGGAACCGTGGACGCGATGCGGGGCGTCGACCCGGAGAGCTTCCGGACCTCGCTCGACGAGGGCATCGACCATATCGTGGATGCCGGTGCCGACCTCATCCTGATGAATATGCAATACAGCCCGCGCACCGAAACCATGATCTCGCTGTCGAACTATGCCGACATCATGCGGGTGGTGGCGCGCGACCGCGAAGTGCCGCTGTTCGACCGGCGCGAGATCATGCGGTACTGGAACGACAACGGGAATTTCGACCTCAATCTTGCCACCAAGGATCTGACGACCGCCTACAAGGTGCATGACTGCCTCGGCCGTGCGCTGGCGTCGCTCGTGATCGAGGCCGGCCAATCTCGACGGCATCAAAGCGAGACCGACGCAGTGATGGTGTTTCGCCCGCCCTTTTCGCATTTCGACATCTGCTGGCTGACCGCGGCGTGCCTCGCCGTTCGGCTTCGGATTCGCGCACGCCGAAGACCATCGCCCGGCGCATTTCGCCGCCGCCGCCGAACTGCGCCGCACCCGACGACGTGACGCGGCTGATGAATCCGCTGGCGCGCACCGGCGAGCGCTCGGCGGCCGGCGAAGCCGGTGAAGATCGTCGCGATCGGCTCGTCCTCGACCGCGGGCGCTGGCGCCAGCGCGCCCGACAAGTCCTATCCGAGCCGGCTCGCGGTCGAACTGAAGCCCGGTTCCCGGCCCAGCCGATCACCGTGATCAATCGCGGCGTCAACGGCGAAGAAGCCGCGACATGGTCGGCGCGCCTCGACGAGGGCGTGCTTGTCGGAACGGCCCGATCTGATCCTGTGGCAGGTCGGCGCCAATGCGGTGCTGCGCGACAGTCCGATTCCCGGCCGTGCGCTCCGACATCCTCGAGGGCCTGCGGCGCATGAAGGCGTCGGGCGCCGACGTGGTGCTGATCGATCCGCAATTCGCGCCCAAGGTGCTGGCCAAGAAGGAAGCCGACGACGATGGTCGATCTGCTCGCGACCACGGCCAAGACGCAGAATGTCGACCTGTTCCGCCGCTTCGCGGTGATGCGGCACTGGCGGCAGGTCGCGCGCATTCCGTTCGAGACCTTCATCTCGCCCGACGAATTGCACATGAACGACTGGAGCTATGGCTGCCTCGCCAAGCTTCTGGCCGGCGCCATCGCCGAAGCCGCGACCCGCTCGACGCTGACCGCGCGCGCCCGCTGACGCGCGAATATCAGGGATAAATCGCGCTAGCGCCTTGCGGCGCGATCCCCGTCATCTAAAGCATGCTGCCTGCGATCTGGTCATGGCCGGGCTTGTCCCGGCCATCCACGTCTTTAACGTGGCCCGGAAGACGTGGATGCCCGGCACAACGCCGGGCATGACGGTGACAGGAGCGGTGGCGCGTTGGCACCGACCTTCAACGGAAGTGGCAGCGGCATTCTTCCGGACCGGTCGATCCGCAAGCTGACCGAGGCGGGGCACATCCGTTCGTCCGCGCCCTATGCCGACGGTCAGGTGCAGCCGGCCTCGCTCGATCTGCGGCTCGGACCCGTGGCCTATCGCGTGCGCGCGAGCTTTCTGCCCGGCCCGCAGGCGACCGTCGCGCAGCGGATCGATGCGTTGCGCCTGCACACCATCGATCTCACGCGAGGGCGCGGTGCTGGAAACCGGCTGCGTCTACATCGTGCCGCTGATGGAAAGCCTGTCGCTGCCGGCCGATATTTCCGCGACCGCCAATCCGAAAAGCTCGACCGGCCGGCTCGACGTGTTCACCCGCGTGATCGCCGATCGCTCGCGCGGCTTCGATCAGGTCGCGGCCGGCTATGAGGGTCCGCTTTATGCCGAGATCTCGCCGCGCACCTTTCCGGTGCTGGTGCGGCAGGGCTCGCGGCTGTCGCAGATCCGCTTCCGCCGCGGCGACAGCGCTGCTCGATGCCGCGCGCTTGCGCGCGCTGCATGAGCGCGAGCGGCTGGTCGATTCCGACGACGCCGATCTCACCGACGGCGTTGCGGTCGGCGTCGATCTGTCCGGCGACTTCGCCGGCGGGCTGCATCGGCTATCGCGCCAAGCGCCATACCGGGCTGATCGATGTCGATCTGCGTGGCGGCTACGACGTCGCCGATTTCTGGGAGCCGATGCAGCGCGCGCGCGGACGAAAGCCTGATCCTCGATCCGAACGAATTCTACATTCTCGCATCCAAGGAAGCGGTGCAGGTGCCGCCGGATTACGCCGCCGAGATGGTGCCGTTCGATCCGCTGGTCGGCGAATTCCGCGTGCATTATGCCGGCTTCTTCGATCCGGGTTTCGGCTATGCCGGCGCGGGCGGACGCGGCGCGCGCGCCGTGCTCGAAGTGCGCTCGCGCGAAGTGCCGTTCATTCTCGAGCATGGCCAGATCGTCGGCCGCCTGGTCTATGAGGCGATGATGGCGCGGCCCGACACGCTCTACGGACAGGGCATCGGCTCGAATTATCAGGCGCAGGGCCTGAAGCTGTCGAAGCATTTCCGAGTTAACCGCTGCGCCGCGCAGGCCTTGCGGTGGCCCCGGGCTTGGCTATGTTGAGCGCGCGCGGGCGTAGTTCAATGGTAGAACGGCAGCTTCCCAAGCTGCATACGAGGGTTCGATTCCCTCCGCCCGCTCCAACTAATCCGTCATCTTCCAGTCGCCGCAAAGCTGCTTGAACAGCATCGCCGGAATCGCGGAAATCAGGAAGAAACCTCCGACCATTCCACCGAAGCGCAATCCGAATTTCATGGTGTCTTTGAAGGAGACAGGAAAGGCCTTGGTCTTCATGAACAGGGCCAGCACGTCATAGATCAGCGCCGGCAGCAGGAACATCACGAAGGGCAGCAGAAATGCCACGAGGGCGACGCCGACCGAGGCGATCAGCCAGGCGCGAACGAAGGTCGACCAGTCGTGCCGCTGCCAGTGCCTTCGAGCAGGTCGTCGGCACGGCCGATCAGCCCGAACAAGGCGACCACCTTCGATATCACGGCATTCGCCACGCGATCCTCCTTCGCCGGAACGGATTTGCTGAAAGGATAGGTGTTTTCCGCAGCGATTAGAAGCTCGGATTTGGCAGCGCCTTCGGACTTCGCACCGCGCGGGTGCTTGCCGGATTTCCCGGCATCGCTAGGCTGTCCGGGTCCGGCCGTCAGATCGCTGCGGCGCGTAACCGGAGAATAAAGACGAGCGGCTGGCGGGTCTGCGATCCTGCCGCCGTACCGGCCGCGACCCGAACCATCTGGAGCCAGGAGGCTCGCATGTCCGATTGCATCCATTGCGACATCCACGACCTCCTGGAGCCCGAGCTCGCGCGCGAAGGCGCCGATCTCGGCCAGATCGCGGCGAAGGTCACCGAGGTGCTGGCCGATCTCGTGCTGATCGCCTCGCCCGAGGACCGCGTCGCGCTGCTGGCCGATGTCATCGCCAATCTCGGCCACATGGTGCTGGAGAAATCCGAGCATCCGGATGCGACCGGCAGCGAGGCCAAGCCGAGGCGGCATTGACGGCTGCGCCGCCACGAAACCTCACGCCCCCGTCTTCTTGCGCGCCCTTCGCGCCAGGATGTTCAAAAACTCGATGAAGGCCGAGAACGCCATCGCGGCATAGATATAGCCTTTCGGCACCTTGGCGCCGAAGCCTTCCGCGATCAGCGCGGTGCCGATCATCAGCAGAAAGCCGAGCGCCAGCATCACCACGGTCGGATTGCGCCCGATGAAGTTCGACAGCGGATTGGCCGCGAGCAGCATCACCAGCACCGCGACCACCACCGCGATCACCATGATCGGGATGTCGTCGGTCATGCCGACCGCGGTGATGATGCTGTCGATCGAGAACACGAGATCGAGCAGGATGATCTGCCCGATCGCCGAGGCGAAGCCGAGCTGCGCGGTCTTGCTGTCGAACATGTCGGGGCCGGGATCGGGATCGACATTGTGATGGATTTCCTTGGTCGCCTTCCACACCAGGAACAGGCCGCCGGCGATCAGGATCAGGTCGCGCCACGAGAAGCCGTGACCGAACAGCGTGAAGATCGGCGTGGTGAGCTGCACGATCAGCGCGATCGTGCCGAGCAGCGCGAGCCGCATGATCAGCGCCAGCCCGATGCCGATCATGCGCGCGCGAGGCTGCTGCTCGGGCGGCAGCTTGTTGGTCAGGATCGCGATGAAGATCAGGTTGTCGATCCCGAGCACGATCTCCATCGCGATCAGGGTGACGAGCGCGGCCCAGGCGGCGGGATCGGCGGCGAGTGTGATGTAGGAGATTTTGCATGGTCAGGGATGTGGGTTGCGGCGTCGGTCCGTTTCTATAGGCGAAAGCGCGGCCCGCGTCATCGTCCGCGTGAGCGGCCGGTTCCGCAGATTCGTCATCACGCCGGATCTGTGTTGATCCGGCGGCCGTTCCCGGCCTATCTGCAGGGCATGTCCAAGGCTTGTCACGGATGCTGCCGAACTCGTCCCGCTGCGGCGCATCGCCGCCTCGTCTGGCCGCTGATTGCGGCGGCGGTCGGTCATTGGCGGGCTGGTGGCGCTCGCCGGCGCGCTCTGGCTGCATTACGGCACCGCGGTATTTTTCGAAATCGTGCGCGCCGGCATCGCGGCCTGTTTCTGACGATCCGTGTCCCTGAAAGTCGATCCCATGACCCCGCCACCACCCGCCTCGTCACCGTGATCGCCGCCTTCATCGCGGGGCTCGGTGCGTTCTCGATCGCGATCTTCCTGATCGCCGGACGCGGGCCGCTGCCGGTGCCGCGCCTTCCGCCGATCGGCGGTCCGTTCCGGCTGGTGGATCAGAACGGCGCGGTGGTGACCGAGGACGCGCTGAAGGGCAAGCCGTCGCTGGTGTTCTTCGGCTTCACGCATTGCCCGGATATCTGTCCGACCACCCTGTTCGACGTGACCGCAGGTCTACAAGGCGCTCGGCCGCGACGGCGACAAGGTCGGCGCCTTTTTCGTTTCGGTCGATCCGGAGCGCGACACGCCGGACATCCTGAAGGAATATCTGTCGAGCTTCGATCCGCATCTGCGCGGGCTGACCGGCGATCCGAAGGCGGTCGCGGCGATGGAGAAGGCCTATCGCGTCTATTCCAAGAAAGTGCCGCTCGACGCCGGCGGCTACACCATGGATCACACCGCGCTGGTCTATCTGATGGACAAGGACGGCCGTTTCGTCGCGCCGTTCAATCTCAAGCGCAAGCCGGAAGACGCGGCGGCCGATCTGAAGCGATATTTCTGATCACGGCGCCGAGGCGGCGCGAGGTGCGCGCAAGACCATGCGCGGTCTTCTCCCAGCGATAGGGTGACGTGCATCAGCTGAAACACCGCGCGCCAGGCCGCGACCGACAGCAACAGCCAGTAGAGCGGCAGCAACACCAGATACCACGCGCTGCCGAGCAGCCGCCGGCGCGACAGTCCGATGAAGCCGAGCAGCGCCGACAGCGCATAGCCGGTGATCAGCGTCGTGACATAGAGGCCGGCGAACATCATGATCGAAGATGCCGGTCTTGGCCGACCAGAACAGCCCGGACGCGAGCTGGCCGGCGAGCACGCCGAGAAACACGCCATGCACCAGCGCCGCCAGCACCGCGCCGCCGACCACGAGCTGGAACACCAGAAAGCCGCCGGGCCCGAGATCGCGCCACAGCCTGCAGCGGATGGCGCATATGCACCGCCCAGGTCTGCAGATAGCCCTTGAACCAGCGCGTGCGCTGCCGGGTCCAGGCGACCAGATGCGCCGGCGCTTCCTCGTAGGTGGTCGATTGGATGACGGTGGTGCGAAAGCCTGCGCGCGCCAGCCGGATGCCGAGATCGGCATCTTCGGTGACGTTGTAGGGGTCCCAGCCGCCGAGCGAGCGCAAGGTCGCGGTGTGGAAATGATTCGAGGTGCCGCCGAGCGGCAGCGGCATGCGAAAGGCCGCAAGCCCCGGCAGGAACACGTCGAACAATCCGGCATATTCGGCGGTGAACAGCCGCGTCAGCCAGCTATCGGCGGTGTTGTCGATGGTGAGCCGCGCCTGCACGCAGGCGAGTCTGCGGTCGCCGGTCTCGAAGGCCGACAAGCGCGATGCGAAGCTGCATCGGGTCCGGCCGGTCCTCGGCGTCGTAGATCGCGACATAGCGGCCGCGCACGAAGGGCAGCGCGGCATTGAGCGCCTTCGGCTTGGTGCGCGGACCGGCCGTACGGCGCGATCACGACTTCGAACGGCGCCGTCAGGTCCATCAGGTCGAGCGCGAGCCTCGTCTGCATGTCGTCGCGCTCGACCACGATCTTGATGTCGAGCCGCTCTTTCGGATAATCGAGCCGCATCAGCGCCTCGACCAGCGCCGGCACCGATTCCGCCTCGTTGTAGATCGCGACGATGATCGAATAGAGCGGCAGGGTATCGTCATGGCGCGGCGGCAGCGACAGTGCCGCTGCTCGGACGACAACAGGATGGCCAGGGCGCGAAGCCCGCTCCAGCCAAGGAAGATCAGCGCGAAGGCGACCTCGATGATCATTGTCGGGCCGGATTGCACGGCCGAGAGCGCGACCAGAAGCCCGATCCCGGCCGCGAACCAGCCGAGCGGCGTGCGGCTCCTGGACGTGCCGGCCGACAGGTCCGGTTGGGTTGCGCGCAGTTCGAAGGCCGCCTTGCGCGCGACCGCGATCTCGGCTTCGCGATGAATGAAATCGCGCAAGCTCTCCATCGTGGTGACCCGGATGCGCGCGACGCATGTCCGGATAGCGGCGCAGCCGTTCGACCAGAAAGCGCGCCGACAATTGCCATGGCGCCACCACCCAGATCAGACCGCCGCCGTGCCGGAGCGGAATCATGCCGCTCGCGAGGCAGGACAGAAGATCGTCGTCGCCGAGCGGGCAGGCGGCGCGCGGCACGCGCGCAAAGGTCTCGATCCCGATGCCGTGATGGAAGGCAAAGGCGCGCACATAATCGGCGTCGGTCAAGACGCCCTCGGTGACCAGCACGCGGTCGGCGCCGGTGCCGGTCTCCGCCGCCCGCAATTCGGCGGCGGCCAGTTGCGCCGGCGGCACGCAGATGGCGAAGGCAGTCGATTTCCGGGCAGGGGGCGAGCCGGCCGCGAATCCGTGCCGGGTCGAGATCGGGCCTCGGAAGCGCGCCAGGTCTCCGTCCGATCGCTCTCGCCCGGCCCGGCTCTGGCCGAAACCTTAACAGGCGACATGGCCGCCCCACGACCGAAAGTCCAAAACAAAGCCCAAAACAAAATGCTACGGTGCGCCCGTCCCGATCCGAAAAGGCGAAACCAGCAGGCTAAACAACATATGCGAGTATTGCCGATTTCCCTAAGCGGTTACCACAGAAAAATGCGCGGGCCGGTGCTGGCGGCGTTGTCGGTTTTGCTGGCGAGCTGGGCGCTGCCGGAAAGCGCGCAGGCGCAGCCGCATGTGCAGCCGCCGCAAGGAGATCGCGCCGGCGCCGTCGCCGTTTCCGGGATTCTGGGACCCGCGGCGGCGTCCGGAACGGCCCGATCTCTCGCGCCTGTCGCAGATCCGCTTCATGACCGAGACCGATTATCCGCCGTTCAACTATGCCGGGCCCGGACGGCCATCCGATCGGCTTCAATGTCGATCTGGCGCGGCTGATCTGCGAAGAGCTGAAAATCACCTGCACGGTCCAGATGCGCCGCTTCGACACGCTGGTGCCGGCGCTGAACGAAAATCGCGGCGAGGCGGTGATCGCCTCGATCGCGGTGACGGCCGATACCCGCAAGGTGATGGACTTCACCGATCCCTATTACCGGGTGCCGGCGCGCTTTGCCGCCCTGCGCAAGGTCGCGACCCCCAATCTCAAGCCCGAGCAGCTCGAGGGCAAGAAGGTCGCGCGTGGTCGGCGGCAGCGCGCATGAGGCCTATCTGCGGGCGCTGTTCACCGAGGCGCAGCCGGTCGCCTATCTGACCGCCGATGCGACGCGCGACGCCTTGCGGCGCGGCGAGGTCGATTATGTGTTCGGCGACGGCATCGCGCTGTCGTTCTGGATCAACGGCACGGATTCGGGAAATTGCTGCGCCTTTGCCGGCGGACCGTTCTTCGAGAGCAAGTATTTCGGCGAAGGTGTCGGCATCGCGGTCCGCAAGGGCAACGACACCGTCCGCCTGGCGCTGAACTTTGCGCTGTACCGGCTATGGGAGAAGGGGCGCTTCGCCGATCTGTGGCTGCGCTATTTCCCGGTCAATCCGTTCTGAGCTTTGAAATTATGTCTGACGTCGATGTTGCAAGTCTGCGTTCGCTCGCCGAGCAATCCGGCGCCTGGCCGTTCGAGGAGGCGCGCAAGATCGTCGCGCGCCTGAAGAAGGCGCCGAAGGACGAGGTGATCTTCTCGACCGGCTATGGTCCGTCGGGGCTGCCGCATATCGGCACCTTCGGCGAAGTCGCGCGCACCACCATGGTGCGGCATGCCTTCCGCGTGCTCACCGACGACAAGGTCAAGACCCGGCTGCTCGCGTTCTCCGACGACATGGACGGACTGCGCAAGGTGCCGGACAATGTGCCGAACAAGGAATTGCTGGCGCAGCATCTCGGCCAGCCGCTGACCAGGGTGCCCGATCCGTTCGGCACGCATGCGAGCTTCGGCGCGCACAACAATGCGCGGCTGCGCGCCTTTCTCGATCACCTTCGGCTTCGACTACGAATTCCTGTCGGCGACCGATTGCTACACCTCCGGCCGCTTCGACAAGGCGCTGCTGCAGGTGCTGTCGAACTTCGACAAGGTGATGGCGATCATGCTGCCGTCGCTGCGCGAGGAGCGGGCGCAGACCTATTCGCCGTTCCTGCCGATCTCGCAAACGCACCGGCATCGTGCTGCAGGTGCCGGTGACCGCGCACGACGCCAAGTCCGGCACCATCACCTACGAAGACCCCGACACCAAAGCAGAGCATCACGACGCCGGTGACCGGCGGCCGCTGCAAGCTGCAATGGAAGCCGGACTGGGCGATGCGCTGGCTGGCGCTCGGCGTCGATTACGAGATGGCGGGCAAGGACCTGATCGATTCGGTGAAGCTGTCGGGCGAGATCAATCGCGCCATCGGCGGCACGCCCGCCGGAAGGCTTCAATTACGAATTGTTCCTCGACGAGAAGGGCCAGAAGATTTCCAAGTCGAAGGGCAACGGCCTCACCATCGAGGAATGGCTGCGCTATGCCTCGCCGGAATCGCTGTCGCTGTTCATGTATCGCGAGCCGAAGGCGGCGAAGCGGCTCTATTTCGACGTGATCCCGCGCAACGTCGACGAATATTTCCAGTTCCTCGACGGCTATCAGCGCCAGGACGGCAAGCAGCGGCTCGGCAATCCGGTCTGGCACATCCATTCCGGCAATCCGCCGCAAGCCCGACATGCCGATCAACTTCCAGCTCCTGCTGACGCTGGTGTCGTCGTCGAATGCGGAGAACGCCGAGACGCTGTGGGGCTTCATCGGCCGCTATCGGCCGGGCGTCACGCCCGCGACGCATCCGAAGCTCGATGCGATGGTCGGATACGCGATCAACTATTATCGCGACTTCGTGCTGCCGACGAAGAAGTTCCGCGAGCCGACCGACGGTCGAGCGCAAGGCGCTCACCGATCTGCGCGACGCGCTGTCGAACCTGCCGGCGGATTCGACGCCGGAAGCGATCCAGGACGTGGTCTACGAGATCGGCCGGCGCGAGCCGTTCCTCGATCACAAGAAGGCGGCGAAGGACGGCAAGCCGGGCGTCTCGCTCGACTGGTTCAACATGCTCTATCAGGTGCTGCTCGGACAGGAGAAGGGCCCGCGCTTCGGCTCGTTCGTCGCGGCCTACGGTTTGCAGAACACGGTCGACATGATCGACGGCGCGCTGGCGCGGAGTGCGTAGCCTGTCATTCCGGCGACGCCGCGAAGCGCGCGAGCCCGGAATCCAGATCGCGATCGGCTCGTCCTGGATTCCGGGCTCGCACGCTTCGCGATGCGCGCCGGAATGACGAAGCTGGCTACTGGCTCGCCCACACGATCCGCGCGACCCACAGCACGTCCGACATCGCAAGCGTGCGCGCGGGGTGTTCGGGATTGAGCGAATGCAGCTCGATGGTCTTTGCGGTCTTGCGCGCGAGCTGCTTCACCATCACCTCGCCGTCCTTGGTCTTGACCACGACGCGGTCGCCGCGGCGCGTCGGAGCGGCCGGCGACACCACGATCACGTCGCCCTTGCGAAAGGCCGGCTCCATCGAATTGCCGGAAATTTCCAGCGCATAGGCGTGCTCGTCATTGACCGAGGGGAAGGCGATCTCGTCCCAGCCCTTGCCGACCGGAAAGCCGCCATCGTCGAAATAGCCGCGCGAGCCGGCTTCGGCGAAGCCGATCAGCGGCACCGCCTGGGTGATCGGGCGCGCGGTTTCCGAAATCAGCGCGATGAAGGTCTCGATCGAGGTGTCGGTCGCCGACAGCGATTTCGCGACCGATTCGGTCGAGGGCCAGCGCGCGCGGCCGTCCGGCGTGATGCGCTTCGACTTGTTGAAGGTGGTGGGATCGAGCCCGGCCTTCTTGGCGAGGCCCGACGCCGAAAGGCCGGCGCGCGCCGCCAGCCGGTCGATGGCCGTCCAGATCTGGGCATGTGTCAGCATGGCGTATCACCCATGCGCCGCGAACCCGCGAAATGCGGCCTTTTGAGACTATTGTCCTACCTGAAGTAGGAATTAGTGCCTTTTGCTGAGTCTGTCCAGTGTCGCGGATCGGAAATCCGCTTCTGCGGTGTCGTGGGACACCAGTCTTGAGCGCGGGTATCATCTCTGGCATGTGGCCGCATGGGGCGCCGTCTGGCCCCTGCTCCGGAGTTTTCCCGCCTTGATCGGCCTTTTCGAGCGCCTGGCGCGCCCGCTCCTGCATCGTCTCGACCCCGAGGATGCCCACGGGATGGCTTTGCGCGCGCTGCAATGGGCGCCGCTGCCGGCGGCGCGCCCGGACGATCCGCGGCTGCAGGTGCGCGCCTTCGGGCTGAATTTCCCCAACCCGGTCGGGGTCGCGGCGGGTTTCGACAAGAATGGCGAGGTGCCGGACGCGCTGCTGCGGCTCGGCTTCGGCTTCGTCGAGACCGGCAGCGTCACCCCGCGGCCGCAGGCCGGCAATCCGCGCCCGCGCATCTTCCGGCTCGATGCCGACGGCGCGGTGATCAACCGGCTCGGGCTTCAACAACGAGGGCGCCGCCGCCGTGCTGAAGCGGCTGGCCGCGCCGCGTCGCACAGGGCGGCATCGTCGGCATCAATATCGGCGCCAACCGCGACAGCCCGGACCGCGCCGCCGATTACGTCAAGCTGGTCGAGGCGTTCGCGCCGGTGGTGTCCTACATCACCGTCAATGTGTCGTCGCCGAATACGCCGGGCCTGCGCAACCTGCAGGAAGCGAAAAGCCTCGACGATCTGCTGGCGCGCGTGATCGAGGTGCGCGACCGCGTGCGCGCGCATGCCGGGCCGACGCCGCTGCTGCTGAAGATCGCGCCCGACCTGACGCTCGCCGATCTCGACGACCTCGTCGGCGTCGCGCGCGAGCGCGAGGTCGACGGCATGATCGTCGGCAACACCACGCTCAGCCGGCCGCCGATCGCTGCTCGAACGCGAAAAGTCGATCGAGCAGGGCGGGCTTGTCCGGCAAGCCGCTATTCCCGCTGTCGACGCGGATGCTGGCGGAAACCTATGTGCGGCTGGAAGACGCGATGCCGATGATCGGCGTCGGCGGCATCGATTCGGGCGACGCCGCGGTCGCGAAGATCCGCGCGGGCGCGACGCTGGTGCAGCTCTACAGCGGGCTCGTGTTTCACGGGCTCGGCGCTGCTCGCACGAGATCAAGCGCGGCTTGCTGCGCGGCGGAGAAGGGGCCGCTGCGATCTGTCGGCGTCGACGCAGCCGACATCACCGCGCAGCCCTGGCCGGTGTGATCGCGCCCCGATGCGTCGAGCCGACGCGATCCGCGCGAGCCGATCCAGTTCGGACCGGGTCCCGGTTCGCAGCGACGTAGCTGCGCGCCGGGACGTGAGCGATACCGCCCCTTCGGCGCGTTGACCAGCCGCATGATGAACCAGATCGGGATCACGATCACGGCGCCGAGCAGGAAATAGCGCCACAGCCAGCGAACGGCATCGAAGCCGAGATTCCAGATCGACTCGGATCAGGTGCTGGATGCTGCTCGATGATGTTGAACGGGTTGAGCCCGAAGTCGTGCAGCACGAAGCCGATCAGGATCGACAGCAGGATCGAGCTTGCCGAGCACCGCCAAGGGCGAGCCGCCGAGAAAGCGCGACAGCGAATCGCTCGTGCGACGGCCGCTGGTCGGTGATCTTTTCCTGGTTCGACGGATCGTTTGTCGACATCCGTCCCGCAGGTATCCATGCGCTGCGGACGTGCGCCATCATCTAGTTACGGCGCGCGCCGGCTGCAAGCCGGCAGCGAAGCCTTGCTCGATCGTCTTCTAGCATCTTTTCGAGCGTTTCGAGCCGGTCGGCCTCGCGCGGCGGCTTGTCCCAGCGCAGCCGCGCGATACGCGGAAAGCGCATGGCGAGGCCGGATTTGTGCCGGGTGGAGCGCTGCAGGCCCTCGAACGCGACTTCCAGCACCAGGCCTTCGTCCGGCCCGTGCTTCACCGCGCGCACCGGACCGAACCGCTCGACGGTGTTGTTGCGGACGAAACGGTCGATCTTGATCAATTCCTCGTCGGTGAAGCCGAAATAGGCCTTGCCGACCGGCACCAGATTTTCCGCGCCGTCGATCGTGCGTCCAGACGCCGAAGGTGTAATCGGAATAATAGGACGAGCGCTTGCCGCTGCCGCGCTGCGCATACATCAGCACGGCGTCGACCGTGAACGGATCGCGCTTCCATTTCCACCACAGGCCCTTCGGCCGGCCGGGCACATAGGGCGCGTCGCGCCGCTTGATCATGACGCCTTCGACCGCGTCGGCATCCTCGCCGGCGCCGGCGGAGGCCGGATCGGCGCGCGCGGCGGCGAGCTCGTCCCAGCTCGTGAACGGCACCAGCGGCGAGAGATCGAGCCGCGGATGCTCGTGGCGCGCGATGAAGGCCTCCAGCCGCGCGCGCCGTTCCTCGAACGGCAAGTCGCGCAGGTCCTCGTCGCCGTCGACCAGAAGATCGTAGGCGCGCAGATGCGCGGGAAATTCCGCGATCAGCTTCGGCGTCACGGCCTTGCGGTTCAGCCGCTGCTGCAGCACGTTGAAGCTCTGCACCCGGCCGTCGCGCAGGATCAGCAGTTCGCCGTCGAGCGAGCCGTTGAAGTTCAGCGACTCCAGCAGATCGGGAAAGCTCTTCGAAATGTCCTCGCCGGTGCGCGAATACATCCGCACGATGCGCTCGCCGCGTTCGTTGACGCCGGCGGACGCCTGCACGCGGATGCCGTCCCATTTCCATTCGGCGAGAAAATCGGCCGGATCGAGCTTCTCGAAGTCGGAATCCTCGATCGCCTGCGCCAGCATCGCCGGGCGGAACGGCGCGGGATCGGTGGTCGACGGCTTGTCGCCGCGGCCTTCCAGCCAGGCGAACAGATTCGGCGTAAGGCGGCTCGAGGCCGGACCACATCAATTCGATCTCGGTCACGTCCTTGTCGCCGAGCGCGGCGGCCGCGGTCTTGGCGAGCCGCGCCGAGACGCCGACGCGCAACGCGCCGGTCACGAGCTTGAGCAGCGCCCAGCGGCCGGTCTCGTCCAGCGCGTCGAGCCAGCGCGCGATCTGCGCCGGCAGTTCGGACTTGCCGAGGGTGTTGAGGCTGGTCGACGACGTCGGTGATGCGAGGGAATGAAGTTCGGGCTTCGTCGTCAGGCGCCGGCCACATCAGCGCGATGGTCTCCGAGGGGTCGCCGACGAAATCGCGCGACAGCCCGAACAGCACCGGATCGGTGCGCTCGGTGATCAGCGCGCGGATCATGCCGGGCTTGGCATGCTGGAACACGAGATTGCCGGTCAGCGCCGCGAGCGCATAGCCGCGTTCCGGATCGGGCGTGTGCCGGAAATAATCGCGTCATCAGCCGCAGCTTGTTGTTGCGGCCGGGCTCGTAGGCGAGGCGGTCGAGCAATTCGGCGAAGCGGTTCATGCGGGGTTTCCCGCGTCGCCCGCGTCGGCGACTCCATCGGTCTCGTCCTCGTCGCCATAGCCGACGATGTCGAGCGGCCGCGCCTTCAGTCCCTGCGGCCGCACCAGTGCACCAGCGCATCTTCCTGTCCGTGCGTCACCCAGATTTCGCACGCGCCGGTCGCCTTGATGGTGGCGCGCAGGCCGTCCCAGTCGGCATGATCGGAAATCACCAGCGGCAATTGCACGAGGCTCTGGCGCGCGCGCGCGCGCACCCGCATCCAGCCGGAGGCGTAGGCCGTGACCGGATCGGGAAAGCGGCGCGACCAGACTTCCTTCAGCGCCGAGGGCGGGCAGAGCGTGATGGTGCCGGCAAGCTCCGCCTTCTTCTTCTCGCGCACCGGCAGCAGCTCGCCGAGATCGATGCCGCGCGCGAGGTAATAGCGCGACAGCGTCTCCATCGCGCCATGCAGATAGATCGGCTCGCGATAGCCGGCCTTGCGGATGAGCGCGATCACCCGCTGCGCCTTGCCGAGCGAATAGGCGCCGACCAGATGCGCGCGCTCGGGAAACAGCGCGACCGAATGCAGGAGCTTTGCGATCTCCGCATCCGGATCGGGATGGCGGAACACCGGCAGCCCGAAGGTGGCCTCGGTGATGAACACGTCGCACGGCACCAGTTCGAACGGCGCGCAGGTCGGGTCGGGCACATCCTTGTAGTCGCCCGAGGCCACGATCCGGCAGCCCTTGCGCTCGACCGCGATCTGCGCGGAACCGAGCACATGGCCGGCCGGATGGAAGGTGGCGGTGACGCCGTTCAGGGTCACGGTCTCGCCGTAGCGGATCGCCTGCGCGGAACCGGCGAAATTCTCGCCGTAACGCAGGCGCATGATGTCGAGGGTTTCCTGCGTCGCCAGCACCGTGCCGTGGCCGGCCCGCGCATGGTCGGAATGGCCGTGCGTGATCAGGGCCTTGTCGACCGGCCGGGTCGGGTCGATGTAGAAACCGCCGGTCTTGCAGCAGACGCCGGACGGTGTCGGCAGGAGCAGGTCTTCGGGACGCATTTCCGGACGCATAGGGGTCCAGATAGGTACGATGACGCAAGCCGTGAAGGACAACCCGATCTTCGGTTCCTCGGGCGACGTATTGGCCGACCGCCGCTACGAGATGGCGCGCGCCTATCGCGCCGAGGGCGATCTCGCCGGCCGCGATCGACCTGCTGCAGCAGGCGCTGGAAATGGCGCCGGGCTTTGCCGCCGGCTGGTTCGATCTCGGCGACGCGCGCGGAACAGACCGGCGAGCGCGAGGCGGCGATCGAGGCGTTCCAGCAGGCGCTCGCCGCCGATCCGTCCGACCGGCAGGGCGCGGGCCTTCGGCTGAAGCTCCTGAATATCGGCGGCCACGCCATGTCGGCGGATTATGTCCGCTCGGTGTTCGACCAATATGCGTCGAAATTCGACGCGGCGCTCGAGGCGTTGTCCTATTCGGCGCCGGAGATGCTGCTGGAAGCTGTCGGCAGCGTCTGCGGTGAACAGAAGCGTCCGATGCAATTTCGGCACCATGCTCGATCTCGGCTGCGGCACCGGCCTTGTCGGGCGAGGCGTTCCGGCCGCTTGTCGAATGGATGGAGGGCGTCGACCTGTCGCCCGGCATGATCGAACAGGCGCGGCGAAAGAACCTGTATGACCAGCTCGACATCGGCGATCTGACCGAAAGCCTCGACGTCCATTCGCGCGCCGATGCGCGCTTCAATCTGATCGTGGCCGCCGATGTCTTCGTCTATTGCGCCGATCTCACCCTGATCGCAACGCATGGTCGCGGACGTGCTGCGCCGAAGGCGGGCTGTTCGCCTTCACCGTCGAAACCCATGATGGCGGCGGTGTCGTGCTCGGCCCGAAATTGCGATACGCGCATGGCGAGCGGCATGTTCGTGACGCGCTGGAGCCGCTGGCCTGACCGCGTTGCGCGCTGGCAGCCGGTTTCGACGCGCATGGAGGCCGGCGTGCCGGTGCCGGGCCTGCTGGTCGTTGCAGGCCGCCGCGTGACCTTGAGCCGTGCGCCCGTCACCGCCGACCCGCCCCTGCTGCCGGACATCTTCGCGCGCTGGTTTGCCGCACGCGGCTGGGCGCCGCGCGCGCATCAGCTCGATCTGCTGGAGCGGGCGCGCGACGGGACATTCGGCGCTGCTGATCGCGCCGACCGGCGGCGGCAAGACGCTCGCCGGTTTTCTGCCGACGCTGGTCGAATTGAGCGAGCGACAGCGACAAATCCCGCAAGCTCGTGTCCGACCGGCCGCGAGCTTCGCCGCTCGCAGGGCCTGCACACGCTCTACATCTCGCCGCTGAAGGCGCTCGCCGTCGACATCGCGCGCAATCTCGAAGCGCCGGTCGCGGAAATGGGCCTGCCGATCCGGATCGAGACCCGCACCGGCGACACGCCGGTGTCCAAGCGCACGCGCCAGCGCCGCGATCCGCCCGACATCCTGCTCACCACGCCGGAGCAGCTCGCGCTGCTGCTCGCCTCCGCCGATGCGCCCTATCTGTTCGGCACGCTGAAGCGCGTCGTGCTCGACGAACTGCATGCGCTGGTCACCTCCAAGCGCGGCGATCTGCTGTCGCTCGGCCTGGCGCGGCTGTTCCGGCTCGCGCCCGGCCTGCAGACCATCGGCCTGTCGGCGACCGTCGCCGATCCCGACGATCTGCGGCGCTATCTGGTGCCGCAGCCGGCGGACGGCGAACGCCTCGCCGATCTGGTGATCGGCGAAAGCCGGCGCCGAGCCGCATGTCACCATGCTGGAGCCGGACGCGCGCGATCCGGATCACTACATTCCCTGGGCCGGGCATTCGGCGCGCCATGCGCTGCCGCAGATCTACGACCTGATCGCGCGCCACAAGACCACGCTGGTCTTCGTCAACACCCGCAGCCAGGCCGAACTGATCTTCCAGGAACTGTGGCGCATCAACGAGACTCGGTCTTGCGATCGCGCTGCATCACGGCTCGCTCGATGTCGCGCAGCGGCGCAAGGTCGAGGACGCGATGGCGCGCGGCGAAATTGCGCGCGGTGGTGTGCACCTCGTCGCTCGATCTCGGCATCGACTGGGGCGATGTCGATCTCGTCATCAATGTCGGCGCGCCGAAAGGCTCGTCGCGGCTGCTGCAGCGGATCGGCCGCGCCAATCACCGGCTCGACGAGCCCTCGCGCGGCATTCTCGTGCCGGCCAACCGCTTCGAGGTGCTGGAATGCCGCGCGGCGATCGAGGCGGTCGCCGAGAATGCGCAGGATACGCCGCCGCTTGCGCACCGGCGCGCTCGACGTGCTCGCGCAGCATGTGCTCGGCACCGCCTGCGGCGAGCCGTTCGACGCCGATGTCTCTATATGACGAGGTGCGGAGCGCCGCGCCCTATCGCGATCTCACCCGCGAGGATTTCGACGACGTCGTCGATTTCGTCGCGACCGGCGGCTATGCGCTGAAGGCCTATGAGCGCTTCGCCAAGATCAGGCAGGACAAGGACGGCCGCTGGCGCGTCACCCATCCGCGTTTCGCGCAGGCCTATCGCATGAATGTCGGCACCATCGTCGAAGCCGCGATGCTGAAGGTGCGGCTGGTGCGTTCGCGCGGCCGGCGCCGAAGGCCGCACCGGGCCGATCGGGCGCGGCGGGCGCATGCTCGGCGAGGTCGAGGAATATTTCGTCGAGATGCTGGCGCCGGGCGACACCTTCGTGTTCGCCGGCGAGGTGCTGCGCTACGAGGCGATGGTCGAGGACGAGGTCTATGTCTCGCGCGCGCAATCGGACGATCCCGAAGATGCCGGCCTATGAGGGCGGCAAGTTCCCGCTCTCGACCTATCTCGCCGCGCGCGTGCGCAACATTCTCGCCGATCCCGCGCAATGGCGGCGCTGCCGGAGCCGGTGCGCGAATGGCTGGAGATCCAGCAATGGCGCTCGCTGCTGCCGGGCCGCGCGAACTGCTGGTCGAAACCTTTCCGCGCGCCGACAAGCATTATCTCGTCTGCTATCCGTTCGAGGGCCGGCTCGCGCACCAGACGCTCGGCATGCTGCTGACGCGGCGGCTGGAGCGCGCGCGGCTGCGGCCGCTCGGCTTCGTCGCCAACGAATATGCGCTCGCGGTCTGGGGCGCTGGGCGATGTCGCGCAGCGGATCGAGCGCGGCGAGCTGTCGCTTGCGCGAATTGTTCGACGAGGACATGCTGGGCGACGACCTGGAGGCGTGGCTTGCGGAATCGGCGCTGATGAAGCGCACCTTCCGCAACTGCGCCATCATCGCCGGGCTGATCGCAGCGCCGTTCCCCGGCGCGGAAAAGACCCGCCGGCAGGTCACGATCTCGACCGACCTCATCTATGACGTACTGCGCAAACATCAGCCCGATCACCTGCTGCTGCGGGCGGCGCGTGCCGATGCTGCAACAGGTCTGCTCGATATCAAGCGGCTCGGCGAAATGCTCTCCCGGATCAAGGGTCGAATCGTCCATAAGCCGCTGGAGCAGGTCTCGCCGCTGGCGGTGCCGGTCATGCTGGAGATCGGCCGCGAGACGGTGTACGGCGAAGCGTCCGACGCGCTGCTGGCGGAGACCGCGGACGATCTGGTGAAGGAGGCGATGCGGAGAGACTGAGCGTGGTGGCGCAATGTCGGCGATTAGCGGGCCGGATTACCGGACCGACGGAGATGGAGCTTGCCGGCGCCGCCGTTGTCGTCGATCCGGCCGGCGTTCTCTATTGGCCGGCCGAGCGGCTGCTCGCGGTCGCCGACCTGCATTTCGAGAAGGCCTCGAGCTTCGCGCGCCATGGCGCGCTGCTGCCGCCCTACGACACGGCGGCGACGCTGGCGCGGCTTTGCGAAGCGATCATGCGCTACCGGCCGCGCGCGGTATTCGCGCTCGGCGACAGTTTCCACGATGGCGACGGCCCGCGGCGGCTGGGTGCCGAAGATCGCGAAGCGATCGGCGCCCTGCAGCAGGGCCGCGACTGGCTCTGGATCGCCGGCAACCACGATCCCGATCCTGCCGTCGGTATCGGCGGCGTGTTCACGCCCGCAGTCGCGATCGGGCCGCTCACCTTCCGGCATGAACCGCAGGGCGAGCGAGGCGAGGTCGCCGGCCATCTGCATCCGATGGCGCGGATCTCGGCGCGCGGCCGCTCGGTCAGCCGCAAATGCTTCGCGGCCGATGGCGAGCGCATGGTGATGCCGGCCTTCGGCGCCTTCACCGGCGGCCTCAATATCCGCAGCGCTCGCCTTCATGAATGTGTTCGGCGCGCTGACCTTCCGCGCGCATATGCTGGGCGCGACGCGGCTCTATGCCGTCGACGCGGTGCGCTGCCTGCCGGATTAATCCCGCCGGAACACGATCGAGGCGAACCATCCGGTCGCAAGCGCCATCAGCGTCGTGAACAGCCCATACAGCAGGCCGTGGTTCTGCGCCGCCGAGGCGATGAATTGCTCGATGCCGACCTTGACCACCTCCAGCGCCGAGTTGGCGCGCGCGAGCGCGATGTTGTCCGCGAACAGCCGCACGTCCACGTCATAGGTGCCGACCGGCGCTTCCGCCGGCAGCTTGATGGTGGCGCGGAACAGAGTGGGCGTCAGGAAGGTCACCGCGCTGGTGTCCTCGACGAAGAGCCGTGCGTTCCTTGCGCAGCCGGATCAGCGCGTCGCGGAAGGTCTCCTCGCCGGACTGGATGCCGGCGGCGACATAGGGGCGCGGCACGACGTTGAAGCCGATCTCCATCCGCCGCAGCATGTCGGCGGGCGCGATCTCGTCGAGCGGCTTGTTGCTCAGCACCGCGAGATAGGCCGGCGCGCGCTGGAAGGATTGCGATTCCGCATTGGTCCAGATGCCGACGACGCGATCCTTGCGGCGCACGACCATGGTCTCGCGCGGGCCGGCGACCGTCACGATGATGTTGTAGCCGCTCTTGCGCTGCACCGGCTGGCTTGTCGGGCTCGATCGAGCCGAACAGGACGAGCTCGATGCCGGTGAAGCTCGACGTCACCAGCACCTGATGGCTGGACAGCGACGTGATCAGCCGCTCGGCGGAAGCCGGAGTCGCCGGCGAAAGCGAGCATCGCGCAAACGAGCGTCGATGGCGAACGGTTCTCATCCGCCGGCTCCCGCGAAACGGATGGAGAAAAGCTCGCCCGGCTGCACCAGAAGATCGAGCGCGAAGCGGACGCCGACGCCGAGCACCAGCAGGCCGAGCAGCAGACGCAGCCGCTCCGCCTTCATGCGCTGGCCGGCGCGCGCGCCGAATTGCGCGCCGATGACGCCGCCGACCATCAGGATCAGCGCCAGCAGCGCATCGACCAGATGATTGGTCGCCGCATGCATCACGGTCGCCGAGGCCATCGTCACCAGCGTCAGCACGGTCGAGGTGCCGATCACGGTCGCGGTCGGCACCCGCAGGAAATAGATCAGCATCGGCACCAGCAGGAAGCCGCCGCCGATGCCCATCAGCGCAGCCGAGAAAGCCGATGATGAAGCCGATGCCGAGCACCGGTATCGCCGAGACGTAGATCTTGGATCGCTTGAAGCGGACCTTGAACGGCAGGCCATGCAGCCAGGTGTGGCTGCCGGGCCGCCGCAACACGACCGGATAGCCCTGATAGCTGCGCACGATCGCGCGCACCGCCTCGATCACCATCAGCCCGCCGACGATGCTCAGCAGCGCGACGTAGGACAGGGCGATAACGAGATCGAGCAGGTCGGCGGAACGCAGGAGCTGGAACACCCAGACGCCGCCGGCGGTGCCGACGATGCCGCCGACCAGCAGCATCATGGCGAGCGGAATATCCATCGCCTTGCGGCGCCAATAGCTGATGGCGCTGGAGGTCGAGGAAGCCGCGATATGGCTCGACACGGTGGCGACCGAGACCGACGGCAGGATGCCGATGAAGATCAGCAGCGGCGTCATCAGGAAGCCGCCGCCGATCCCGAACATGCCCGAGATGAAGCCGACCGCGAGCCCCATGGCGAGCAGCAGGAACACGTTGACCGGGAGATCGGCGATCGGAAGGTATATCTGCAAGCGCGCGCCGCCGTTTCTAGGGACCTTTCGGGCCCGATTGACATGAAGCGGCAATAATCCGGCGCGCGGCCGCCGAATGACGCCGCGTTTGTCCCATCCGTACAGACTTGCACGGATCAGGTCGAATGAAATGTAACCGGATCTGCAGCCTTGCAGATTAGCGTTAAGAGCGCGTTGACGCGTGCGACGCTGCCGGCTCGCGGTTTCTTGGCCGGCGCGTTGTCGGCGGCGGGTCGGTCCCAGCCGCCGGGCGGGGTCTGCACCGAAATCGCGTCATCCGGCTGAGGCTGCGCCGTGAAGCTCTGGACCGCGGCGCGGGCCGAGGCGAGCGAGGCGGCGTCGAGCTTGGCGCCGACATCGTCGCGCTTCTTGGCGGCGTCGCGGTCGCCCTGCAGGGCGGCGAGGGCGAACCATTTGTAGGATTCCGTGAGGTTCTGCTCGATGCCGATGCCGCGGGCGAGCAGGATGCCGAGATTATATTGGCTGTCGGCGATGCCGAATTCGGAAGCCCTGCGGAACCATTCGGCCGCGGTCTTGTAATCCGGCTTGCCGTCGATGCCTTCGGCATAGAGCACGGCGAGATTGTGCATGGCCTTGGCGTGGCCCCGCTCGGCCGCGGCGATGTAATAGCGGCGGGCGAGGGTCACGTTCTTCTTGACGCCCATGCCCTTCTCGTAAATCCCGCCGAGGCGGAAATTGGCCGGCGCGATGCCGGACTTGGCGGCGCGCTCGAGCCAGCGCACGCCCTCTTCGGCGTTCTGCGGAACCGATTTGCCGTCGAGGAAGCGGATGCCGACCTCATATTCGGCGGCCGGCTGGCCCTTGGCGGCGGCGGTCCGAAGCGCCGCCGGAAGTTTGTCCGGCAGGGTTGGCAGAGCATCGCGCACCGGCGCGGCCGCGGGTTCCGCCGGGGCGACGCTGCGCTTGCCGATCGACGCCGGTCGATTCGGGGTCGGCTTGCGGAGCGGCGGCGGGCGGCTTGCGCCTTCGGGCGTTCCGGAACGATCACCCCGGACGGCGGCGCGGCGTTGAAGCCGTTCGGCGCCTGCGGCAGCGCGGGCGCGGCTTTGGGTGCGACTTGCGGAGCGATCGGCCGTGCGGCGCACTGGCCGGCTTGTCGGCGATTTGCGGTTTCGGCGCTTCGGGCTCCTCCGGTGCTTCGGTGAAGACCGGCGCCGGAATGTCGGCAGTCGGGTGGCTGCCGATCTCGAACATGTCGAGCACCAGCTTGCCACCGGCGATAACCAGGATCACGGCGCTGGCACCGACGAACAGCGAGCGCATGCGCTGGCTGATCGACTTTGCCGGCTTTTCGTCCTGCGGCTCGGCAGCGATCGCGGCTGCAACCGGCCCCGCTGCGGCCTTCGCGGCCTTCGCTGTCTTGGGTGTTTCCGGTGCTGCGGCGGCGGCCTGCGCCGCACGGCGGGCGGCGGCGATGAAATTCGTCTGTCCCGGGTGATTGGCGCCGCCGGGCTTTGCCGATGCCGAGCGCGGCCTCGGACGCCGCGATGCGTTCGGCAGCCGAAGCGTTCGGGCGCGCCCGCGGTACGCCGGTGCCGGGCTCCAGCGGGAAATCGTGCGGCAGTTTCGGAATCGATCGGCTGGCGCTCGCGCATCGGCGGGGGCGCTGCTTTCGGCTTGGCGGGCTGCGGCGCGGCTTCGACCCGTATTGCTGCCGGTGCAAGGGGCGGGGTCCATCGCTACCGCGCGAATATCGGCGACCGGCGAATGCGACTGCGCTGCGGCCAAAGGCGTTGCCGTGACGGGCGTGCATCGGTGCCGGACGCCTGAACCGGCGCGGGCGATGCCGGACGCATGGCATTGCTGGCGGCCTGCATGAATTGCGACAGGTCGGCATTCGGGGCCGGCGGACTTGGCGGCGCTGGCGTCTCCGAAGCGATCCGGGCTTCGCGGATGCCGCCCTCGATCATGGCAAGACGATCGACCAGATGGCCGAGCGTCGAATGCACCGCTTCCAGCGAATCCTGCGTGCGCACGAGGTCGCGCTTGAGATAATCGACGGCCGGCGCCGGATCGGCGATCGGCAGCGGCGATGGGATCTGGATCGAATCGAGCCGCGCCTGCAGATCGGCGAAACCACGCTCGATCGCGCCCAGAATCGGCAAATTCGCGATCCGCTGCTCGATCGAATGCAGCATTTCGGGGTCGATGCCCTTGGAGGTCGAGGCGACACGCTCGACCCTGGCGGAAAGCCCGCGCACCTCCTCGGCCAGTCCGGCGAGCGTCTCGTTCGAGGCCACATTCGCGACGATGCCGCGCAGCGCCGTGATCGAGTGTTCGAGCTGCTGCAGCGAGGCCGGGTCCTGATAGGCGCCGGCGGCATGATCGATGCGCTCGGACAGATTGCGGATGGCCTGTTCGAAGCCCGCAAGGCTTTCGGCAGGTTTGAGGCTGCGGATCGCTTCGCGCAATTCGTTGAGCGAGCGTTCCATGCCGGCGATGGCGTCGGCATCGACGCCGGCGGCGCGGCTGATGTCGATGCGCTCGGCGAGACGGCGGACTTCGGCCTCGAGCGCTTCGACCGCGCGGCGCGGCAGGGCCTCGGTCAGGCGGGCGCCGATTTCGGAAAGGTCCTGGCGCAATTCACGCAGCGCGCCGGAGAAATCCGGTGCCGGCTGGCGCAGGGTCTCGATCTGGGCGGTGATGCTGCGCAGATGGGCTTCAAGGCCTGACAGGTCCGGGCCGGGCGCAAGGGCGGCGGGGCGTAACGCGGCGCCTCCGCATAAGCCGGCGCGGCATAGGGCGACAGCGGCGGGGCATAGGCCGGGGCGCGATATTGCGGCGGCGCATAGGCGTCCGGTCCGTAGCCGGGATTTGCCGGCGGCTGCGGTGGCAAGGATTGGGGCGGCATGGTCGGCCGCGGGTCGCCCTCGAGCGCGCGCTGGCGGGCAGCAGATCTCGGCTACCGCGTCGTCGATGGTGGCGAAGGTCGCAGGCTCGGCCTTGCGCATGGGAAGGCTGCGGATAGGGACGGCTGAGGATACCCAGGCTGTTGATATCCTTGAGGAAAAGGTTGCGGCTGCGGGCGCGCCTGGGCGCCATGCGGATAGCTCGCGGGCGGGAAATAATAGGAATTCTGGACCGGCGCCCGCGGGTCCGGCGGCACGCCATTTTCGTTGTATCTCGCGCGCTCGTTCATGCCGTGACCCACATCGCCGATTAGGCTTTCGCGCCTGTCCGCAACCGCGATCCTTAAAAGATGGGGTAAGAGGAAAGCGGTCCCGTCCCCGGGAACCGACTTTTTCCTGTCAGGGTAAATACCGGGTTAATGTCAGCGATTTCTTAAGCTTCGTGGCGGCTCGGCGGCCGGTCGTAAGGCGCCGGCAATGGGCTAGCTTTAGCGTCAAGCGATTCGCCTTGGAGCGCGCAACCGGGGAAACGCCATGCCGACCTACAATGCCCCCGTCGAAGACGTGCTGTTTCTGCTGAACGATGTGTTCCACATCGAGCGTCACAACAATCTTCCGGGCTTCGCCGACGCCTCCCCCGATGTGGTCGAGGCAATCCTCGTAGAAGCCGGCAAGTTCTGCACCGAGGTGCTGACGCCACTCAATCGTCAGGGCGATATTCAGGGATGTACGCGCCACCCCGACGGCCGCGTCACCACGCCGGACGGTTTCAAGGCGGCCTACGACCAGCTGGTCGCCGGCGGCTGGGTCGGGCTGTCGTGCGCCGGCCGAATTCGGCGGGCAGGGACTGCCCTCGACGCTGACCGTGATCATCAACGAATTCCTGACCTCCGCCAACCACGCCTTCTCGATGTATTCGGCGCTGGTGCAGGGCGCGGTCGCGGCGATCCTCACGCACGGCTCGCCGGAGCAGAAAAAGAAATTCCTGCCGAAGATGGTCGAGGGCGTCTGGGCCGGCACCATGAATCTCACCGAGCCGCATTGCGGCACCGATCTCGGGCCTGCTGCGCACCAAGGCGGTGAAGCAGCCGGACGGCTCCTACAAGATTTCCGGCACCAAGATTTTCATTTCCGGCGGCGAGCAGGATCTCACCGAGAACATCATCCATCTGGTGATCGCGCGCATCGAAGGCGCGCCGGAAGGCACCAAGGGCATCTCGCTGTTCATCGTGCCGAAGATCATGGTCAACGACGACGGCACGCTCGGACAGAAGAACGGCGTCTCCTGCGGCTCGATCGAGCACAAGATGGGCATCAAGGGCAGTTCGACCTGCGTGATGAATTACGACAACGCGACCGGCTATCTGGTCGGCCAGGAAAATCGCGGCCTCGCCGCGATGTTCGTGATGATGAACGAGGCGCGGCTCGGCGTCGGCGTGCAGGGGCTCGCGCTTGTCGGAAGTCGCCTATCAGAACGCCGCGACCTACGCGAAAGAGCGCCTGCAGGGCCGCGCGCTGACGGGCGCGAAATTCCCCAACAAGCCGGCCGATCCGATCATCGTGCATCCGGACGTGCGGCGCACGCTGCTGTCCATCCGCGCCATCAACGAGGCCGGCCGCGCGCTCGCGATCTGTGGCTGTCGCTGTTCGGCGACATCTCGCATCGCTCGCAGGATCCGAAGGAGCGCCAGCATGCCGACGACATGATGGGCCTGCTGACGCCGGTGGTGAAGGGCGTGCTCACCGATTACGGCTTCGCCAATGCGGTGAACGCGCAGCAGATGTTCGGCGGCCACGGCTACATCGCCGAATGGGGCATGGAGCAATTCGTGCGCGATGCGCGCATCCCGATGATCTATGAGGGCGCCAACGGCGTCCAGGCGATGGATCTGGTCGGCCGCAAGCTGCCGCGCGACGGCGGCCGCGCGGTGATGGCGTTTTTCGGCGAGGTGCAGGCCTTCGTCAACGCGCACAAGGGCGACGAGAAGATGAAGCCCTATGTCGAGCCGCTCGGCGTCTCGCTCGGCCATCTGCAGCAGGCGACGATGTGGTTCATGAACAACGCGATGAAGAACCCGGACAATGCCGGCGCCGGCGCCAACGATTACATGCACCTGTTCGGGCTGGTCGCGCTCGGGCTGATGTGGGGGCGGATCGTGAAGGCTGCGAACGAGAAGCTTGCGAGCGGCGCGGCGGGAAATGGCGGGCTCGATCGCGCAGGCGCTGAAGAACAAGCTGATCGTGGGGCGGTTTTTCGTCGAGCGGATGCTGCCGGAAACGGCGGTGCAACTGAAGCGGATCGAGGCGGGCTCGGGCAGTGTGATGGAGATGGAGATGGAGGGGTTTTGAGCTACGGGAACAGATCGATTGGTCGCTCTCCGAAAATCCGAAAGAGTTCAAGTTAAGGTTCGCTGGGGGATATTGGTCGATTTTTTTCTTGCCGCTCTATGAGTTGAACGCCGTTGAATGTGCGAAGTGGCTTGGCAGATTCGAAAGTGTTGAACGCGGTAGTGGGCGCGCGCGCCCGAATACTCCAGTTTTGGCGCTTCCCCAGAGATTTTCCCAGACTAGTATGTCTTCGCCAACGCGTTGGTTTACATCGGCCTCTATCTCCCGAATGCGAGCTGAGGCCTTCGAAATATCGCGTTTCATGAAGAAACAGGCTACAATTAAAATGCAGATTAGCGCGCTGGTGGCAACGAGCAACAGGTGGGTTTTCTCGCTCAACGAGACCAGGATCGCGACCCCGGACGAACCGAACGTTATGAGCTGATAACCGTGATTGGTGCGAGCGATAATCTCGTCTCGTAGAGTTTTGTGCTCTACTAACAGCAACGCAATTTTTTGATCCTCAGCCATAGCGCAAATCGATAATCTGATCACTGGCGTGATGGAGATGGAAGGATTTTGAATTATTGGTGCAATGACTTTATTGGCGGAGATGATTGATTTGATGGAGCGCGCGAGTGATCTTGAGTTATGGCTCAAGTGGTATTCCGCTTGACGTGACCGAATTAGACGCGCCGCCGGACGCAGGGGCGTCCGAATTCAAAGTTGTGTCCTCCTCTTCATCAGCCTTTTTGCGTTCGCGTGCCAAAGCGCGCTGCATCTTCTTCACGGTGGCCAAGGCTGCCGTTGCGTCGTCGCCTTCAATCAGTTCGCGCTTTATGATTTCGTTTTGTAGCGTGTCCTTCAGATAATCCGGCTCCACGCGGATGCCGGACAATCTCCGGATATCCCGGCGCAAATGCTCGATCACGGAGTCGGTCAGCAGGACGGCAGCAATCGTAAACTTGCTCGTCACTTGCTTCTGCTGAAGCAATTCACTCATGGCTGACTTGGAAAAGCCCTCCCGCGACAAACAGCCGAGACATTCCACGACTTCCTCGCTGCGAGGATTTGCCGTAAGCGCGTTGATGTCGCAGATGAGTATCTTGTCGATTGGCTTGGTGAACTGGACTTTGTAAATGCGCCAATGCGCGCCGTTCGAAAGAACGACCCAGTCAATGCCCTGATTGGCTGCGTAGTCGACGGCTTGCTTGATGTGGCTGTCGTTCAGTTCGATGCCAATGGCTTTGGCTTCGATCAGAAACCGAATCTGGTTGTCGGTTCTGACTGCGAGATCGACATAGGTGCCGCGGATGGCGAATTCCGTCGTTACGTGTTGATACTTGTCGTAGCCGAGAACATCCGAAAGCATGTCGCCGATGATGACTACCGTATCGGACTCGCTGATGTCGCGTTGCTGTGCTTTCTGCAGAATGGATTGGTAGCGCTTCAGCTCGGTCGAAATGCGCGTTGCGACTTTCGGAGAAACCGCCATTGTCCCTCCCGAATCGTCCAAACATCATCATGGAAGCAGCGGACGCGTGCAACTGGAGATTGTACCGTGGATCGCCGTACAAAGCGGGCTATTTTCGAGATCGGCCTCATAGTGAGGAGCATCGTGAAGCGATGCGTCTCGACCCCCGATCTCGGATGAACCCGAGATCGATAGATTGCTGCGCAACTCGGCTATAGCCGATTTGCGATACGCACAAAGCGACCGCGAAAATGCGGAAAGGCGCCAATCCCTGCTTTCACGGAAACGAGTGGTGAAAAGCGGAGCGCCGTGACCCGCCGCGTTGTTCGTTGCGTGTCCATCCGCCTGCCGCGATGCGGCATTGTCGGCCGTCATGCCGACAGCCGTGCGCGTTTTGTATTTCTGACCGACTTAACCGGGATCAAATGTCCGGCGCATACCGGCGCTATGATTCACCATTGCCCATCATCAATGGATGAATCCGATGAGCTCTCCCGCCCCCACAGCTTCTTCAACAACAACACCGCTTTTCGTCCGGCCGATGCGCGCGTTCTACACCTGCTTCGCGCAGCCGGTGAGCTGGCTCATTCTGCGCGTCACGATCGGAGGTCTGCTGACGATCGAAGGCTGGCCGAAGATCCAGGCGCCGCTCGCCATGAGCGGCTTTGTCGAAAGCATCGGCTTCTATCCGGGCTGGTTCTGGTCGCCGCTGCTCGCCGTCATGCAGTTCGTCGGCGGCATCGCCATTGTCATCGGTCTCTTCACGCGACCGATCGCCTTCGCGAACGCGGTGATGCTTGCCATCACCTACTGGTTCCACTTCACGCATGTGTATGGCGACGCCTTCCTGACCCAGGCCGGTATCGAGGCGCTGAAATCCGGACAGGGGCTGTTCACGCCGGCAGGCCTCCGGCGCCTGGCCGACGGCGGCGCTGCATTCCTGAAGCAGGTCCAGCACAAGGCGGAATTTCTCTCGGCGATCTGGACGGTCGGGATGCTGCTGTTCGCGGGCTACGGCGGCGGGCCGCTCTCGGTCGACCGCAACATCCTCAAGAAGGAATTCTGAGCAAGCGGAGGGTGGACCGAGCGGAGCGAGGTCCACCAAGTTGAACTGAGGTGGCAGGTGGGCTCGGCGCTATGCCCTCGGTTCACCCTGCAAGCTCGGTCTCGTCCTTCGAGACGCACGCTTCGCGCGCTCCGCAAGATGAGAGCGGGAAGGGCGCCATGCCGCATATTTGGCTACTTCCGGACCCAAGGTGCCCGCTGGCCGGTCTTCTGGGAGTATGCGTGAAATGGGGCAGCGTCGGTTCAATCCCTGGACTTTTGCCGGCGATCTTGTGGTCGCGAACATGCAGATCGGAGCGGTGCTCTGGCATCGCCTGTCCTCAGCCGCAAAGTGGTGCAGAGAAGTCGCGCATGGTCACCGAAAAGATCGCAGCCGCATCGAGCGGCGCGTTCGAAGCCCAGAAGGCGGCGTTGCGTTTGTCGCGCGACATCGCGCTGGGAAAGGTGTCGCCCGGCCGGGCGGCCAATGCGGCAGCGGAACTCGGCGCCGCTGCATCGAAACCCGGGAGGAAAACGCTGAAAGCCAACGCCAAGCGACTGGGCAAGCGCAGCCCACGCAAGTGATGATTCCGGGTGTGCGTTCGATACGGGCGTCTGCGCCATCGTTGCGACGCTACTCGGGGATGAGGACGGGCTTGGTCCGATAACGGCGGCGCTGGGTCCGCGCTTTCGCTACGCTCCATGCGGGCTGCGCTTGAGATCGGCACCCGTCGCGCGCTTGCTGCCAGCCATTGCCATGCCCTACGCTATGCGCCCTGTCTGCCCATGAGCCGGACAGAGCGGCCGGCCGCACGACCGGCAGCCGATGCAACGTTGAGACCGGGCTTTGCCCGGCTGCGAACTCCGGGGGGAGTGGGGCATGCAGGCGCGCGCGGTTCGGACGGCCATCGTCGCGCTGACGTTCTTCGGCATCGCGCGCGAGGCGCACGCCCAGACCGCCAATCCGGTGAGCATTCCTCTGTCCTACTGGAACGGCGCTGAAAAACTCGCCATCAATGTCAGCATCAACGGCGGCACGCCGCAACCCTACATCTTCGATACCGGGTCGCCGGTGTTCAACGCCGTCTACAATCCGAGCTGGTGGCCGGGCTTTGTTCCCGATCCCAACGCCAACAACGCTCCCAGTTCGTCGTTGCCGACCAACGCGCAGCTTTGTCTCGGCGGCAGCACGCCGACCTTTTGCCGCGGCTATACCGGCAACCTCGTCCAGGTGCCGTCGCTCGGCTTCTACAAGTCGACGTCGGATCCGACAGCATACTCGACGCTGAGCGCGAGCCAGGGTTATGTCGTCAATGCCGCGTATAACTATGCCGGCACCGGTCTTCCGTTCAATTCTCCGCCGCTCGATGGCTATTTCTACGGGACCTTCGGCGCCGGCGACTTCGCCACCAATGTCCAGGTCGTGCCCAACGCGAATGGCAGGGGCGGTACGCCCTCGGGTTATTATGCCGGCGGCGTGCTCGGTCAGACGATCGTGTCCGGCGTCACGCAAGGCTATGTCGTGGCGGCGAACGGCCAGAAGAATCCGGTGTCCTCCGTAAACGGCCCGCAGCAGGTCAACGGCATCGACGTCACCATCGGCGGCCAGGCGCTGCAGCCGATAACCGACTGCAGCCCCTGCGTAACGGTCGGGTTGACGCAGCAGATGCTGGGCCAGTTCTGGGCGGCAACGCCGACCAATGCGGGCAATGCCGCAGTGATTCCCTGGGCCCAGACGGGCGCAGGAACATTCCCCAACCCGTATGGCGGAGCCGTCGGCAACAATTCGTCCAAGGAGTTCGGCGCCTTTTACAAGATCACGTTGACGCCGCCCGGCGGCACGGCCCCGGTCATCACCGAGCGTGTCCGGGGCATGCTCGACAGCGGCACGCCCGACCTGACGCTCGCGACATCGGCGCCGGCCTCGCAAATCGCGCAAGTTGCGAGCCTGTTCTCGTTCACGGGCAGCTATTCCGTGAATGCGGGGGTGACGCTGACGATCGAGGGCGCCGCACCGGGTGGCGACGCGATCAAGGGACTGACGACGACATCCGAGGTGGTGACCCAGAATGGCGTAGCCCCCATCACCTATAATGGCTCGTTGACGCCGGCCGCGCAGGGCCAGGTGACCAACACCATCGGGATCTCGTTCTTCCTGGAGAACTCGGTGATGTACGACCTCACCAACAAGGTGATCGGCTATACACCCTTCTTCGTCACCGATGCGCCATTGGTGACGACCGCCGGCGGTCCGTTGATCGTCGACGGCACGAACGTGCCGCTGGGCCTGGCGGGGATCGTCTCGGGTCCGGGCGGGATCACGCTTCATTCCGGCGGAAAGGTGCAGCTCAGCGCTGTCAACAGCTATGCCGGGCTCACCACAATCGATGGCGGCGCCCAGCTCTACATCTCCGGGCTTGGCAGCATCGCGTCCTCCTCCGGCGTTTTGAACAACGGCGTCTTCGATATCTCGCGTGCCTGGTCCGCCGTCAGCCATCCAGGATCTTACCGGCTCGGGCGACACGCATCTGGGCGGACAGAACCTCATCATCACCAATGCGGCCGGCACTTACTCCGGCAAGATCTCCGACGACTGGCGCCTTTCCCGGCACGGGGGGCAGTCTCACGCTCGCTGGCGGCGCTCTCATTCTGTCGGGCGCGAACACGTATTCCGGCGCGACCAATATCGTTGCCGGCAACCTGAAGGCAGGCGCCGCCGATGCCTTCTCGCCCAACAGCACGCATGTCGTCGCATTGGGCGCGACCCTCGATCTGAATAATTTCAACCAGACCATCGGCTCGCTTGCCGGTGCCGGCAATGCCACGCTCGGCAGCGGCGTGCTGACAGCCGGCGGCAACAACTTCTCCAGCATCTTCTCCGGTGCGATGTCGGGAACCGGCGGCTTCGTCAAGCAAGGCACGGGAATTCAGGTTTTTTCCGGCACAAACTCGTATGACGGGCCGACCCACGTCAATGCCGGCGCGCTGCTGGTGAACGGCGCGCTCACCAGTTCCAGCACCTTCGTCCATGCCGGCGGCATCCTTGGCGGCGCCGGCAATGTCCGAGATGTCAACGTCAATGGCGGCATGTTCGCGCCGGGCAACGGCGCCGCCGGTTCGCAGATGACGGTAAACGGCAATCTCGGCTTCACCGGCGCGAGCACTTATCGGGTATTCGTCGATTCCGCGATGGTGTCGTCCGCTTTGGTGAACGGAACGGCGACGTTGGCCGGCGCGGCAGTCAATGCGCAGATCGCGGCGGGCAGTCGCCTGGCGCAGGAATACACCATCCTGAGCGCGACCGGAGGATTTACCGGCAGCTTCGGTGCGATCACGACGAATTTTCCGAGCTTTCAGGCCACGCGTCGTCAACCAGGGTAACGACGCGATCCTGAAGCTGGTCGCCGCGCTTCCTTCGGCCGGCGGAGTTTCCGTCAACGAACAGAATGTCGCCAGCACGATCAACGCTTTCTTCAATTCCGGCGGCCAGCTGCCGCCGGGTTTCCTGACGTTGTTCGGGCTCACCGGCCCGACATTGCAGAATTCGCTGACTCAGCTTTCGGGCGAGCCCGGCGCATCGACGTCGTCCGCCACGTTCCTCGCCTGGCAGCAATTCTTCAATCTCGTCTTCGATCCCTTCGCTGAAAATCGCGGCGGATTTGGAAGCGCCATGCCCTATGCATCCGAAGCAAGGCAGACGCAGGACAACGCGCGTTCTGCTTACGCCGCCGCGGCGCCGAAAGGCATGACGGCGAAGGCTGCGCCCTATCAACCCGTCGAACCGCTCTGGCGGGTCTGGGGTGGCGGTTATGGCGGTTCGGCCAAGACCAACGGCAATGCAGCGCTCGCCTCGCACGACACCACCAATCGCGCCTATGGCTTTGCGGTCGGCGCCGATCGCAAGCTCACACCCGATACGCTGATCGGCTTTGCGCTCGCCGGTGGCGGCACATCCTTCGGCCTGTCGCAGGCCCATGGCGGCGGTGCCTCCGACATGTTTCAGGCCTCGGTCTATGCGCGGCAGAACTGGGGCGCGGCCTATCTCATGGGAGCCTTCGGCTATGGCTGGCAGGACTTCACGCTGAAGCGCACGGTGATGGTCGCGGGCTCAGACAATCTGCAGGCGGATTTCAATGCCAATTCGCTCGCAGGACGCGCCGAGACCGGCTGGCGTTTCGGGTCGCCCTTCGTCGGCATGACGCCTTACGCCGCGGTGCAGATCGCAAGCCTCGACCTGCCGGCTTACTCGGAGCGGGCGACAAGCGGGGCCAACACCTTCGCGCTGTCGTATAATGGCCGCACCGATACCCAGACCCGTTCCGAACTTGGCGCGCGCTTCGATTATGCGATGCCGATGCGGGACTTCGTTCTCACGCTGCGTGGCCGCGCCGCCTGGGCGCATGACCATGGCGACGACCGCATCGCCAATGCCGGCTTTCTCGCGCTTCCCGGCACCGCCTTCACCGTGAACGGCGCCACGCCCGATGCGAATTCGTTACTGGTGTCCGCCGGTGTTGAACTGGCCTACCAAAACGGCTTCGCGATTGCCGGCACCTTCGAAGGCGAGTTCTCCGGCAATACCGAAAGCTATGCCGGAAAGGGCAGCGTGCGGTATCGTTGGTGAAACGATTCCTCGCGACTCAAAGGAAAGCCCGATGCCCGAATCCACCCGCGACAGCAATGGCACCCTTCTTCATGACGGCGATTCCGTCACCCTGATCAAGGATCTGAAAGTGAAGGGCACCTCGGAGACGCTGAAGCGCGGCACGCTGGTGAAGAACATCAGGCTGACCGGCGACACGGGCGAGATCGAGTGCAATACCAAGCAGGTGAAGGGCCTCGTATTGAAGACGGCTTTCCTGAAGAAGGCCTGAGGCGCAGCAACTTTACGATGTACGAAGTCCGGCGAGTTTGTCATCGGCCGCGTCCGATATTTCTCTGAACGAATATTTATCTCGCACCGGAAACAAATCTTTGCATCCGACGTGCGACTTTGCCGCAATCCGGCAAAATTTCGTTACGACAATTCGTCTATCTCTAACGTCAAGGAGATACACCCATGGTCAAGTTCAAACCCGGATTCGTGTGTGCTGCTTTTCTTGGTTTCTTCGCGCTGACCGGCGCGGCTTCGGCGATGCCGGTCGGACAGCTCGGTTCGGATGTCAATGCGGCGACCTCGCAGAGCGGCGTTCAAAAAGTGCGCTGGGTCTGCGGGCCTTACGGCAATTGCGTATGGCGGCCGAATTATTACTACCCGCCCGTTCCGTATTATGGCTACGGATACGGTTATTATCCGCGCCCGCGCTATTACGGCTATGGCTATTATGGCCCGCGCTGGCGTCGCTGGTAGCACGACGACCCAAATGGCCCGGCTTTGTGCCGGGCCGTTTTTCATTTGAACAAGCACAATCGCGCAAAGGCAGCGCCCGCTCTCCCGGATTGGGGTATCGGATCGCCCGGCGCCGTTCGGCCCCGGTCCTGGCGATCTTGACTTGCATCAAGGTCACGGGGCCCGCTCGCGGCGATACGTTCGCCATGTTCTTGACGTCCCCCGCCTGTCCGAGTTGTGTGCGCGAGATGGTTTGCGCATCCGCGCCCGATCATTGCGCGCCAGGTCTCAGCGTCTATCGTTGCGAAATGTGCGGTACGCTGTTTTCCGAGGTGCCCTCGATCGGGATGGCGGCGCCCGATCGCGCGCTGGTGCTCAATTTCGAGGCCGATACCGCGCGCCATTGAAGGCCGGGTTGACGGCCTCGCCCTTGCACGCGCTTTACGTCAAATGACACAGCCGCGCCGGCACTGGTTCTGGCGTATCGCCGAGCCTATATTCGATGCTTCCGGCGCAGGCGCGCGGGACGCAGGGGTGACGTGGCGATCCGACTTTCTCTACCGTGGCGAATCGGCGGGCTGGTCGCCGGCACCACCCTTCCGCTGATCGCATTCGCCACCGCGGTCGTTTATTTCAACTATATCGAGCAGCGCGATGCGGCTCATGACCGCGTGCTGGCGGCGGTGCGTTCGACGCGCTCGGTGCTCGACGCCGAAACCCAGCGCATCACCACCGCCCTGCAGGTGCTGGCGCAATCCGATGCGCTGCGCCGCGGCGACCTCGAAACCTTCCGGCGGATCGCCAACGGATATCTCCGCGAGTTCGATGCCGACACCTTGCTGGTGCTGGGCGATCGCGATGGCCGCATCGTTCTCGACAGCCGCGGCAATGTCGAGCCCGGCGGCGCCGGACCGGGCGCCAGGCGGGCGCAGCACAGCAAGGTTTTCGATACCGGGCGGCCGGAATATTCCGAGCTGTTCTTCGGCACGCTTTCGAAGCGGCTGCTGCTCACCATCAGCGTCCCGGTGATGCGCGATGGCGCGGTCGTCTATGACCTTTCGATCAATCCGCCGCTGTCGCTGTTCCAGAGCCTCCTGGAAAGCCAGACGCCGGGCCCGGCCTGGACCTTCTCGTTCTTCGACCAGAAGGGCGTGAATTTCGCGCGGCTTCCCAATCCGGCCGAGACCGTCGGCAAGCCGGCGTCGTCGACCCTGCTCGCCGAATTGTTCAAGGCGCGCGAAGCCAAGCTGATGACGCGTTCGCTCGAGAATGTGCCGCTGCTGACCGCGTTCACCCGCTCCGACGTCTCCGGCTGGACCGTCGCCGCCGGCATCGATGAGAAGACCCTGGTAGCACCTTTGCAGCGCAGGCTCCTGATCACGATGTTGATCGGCCTCGCGCTGTTGTCGGTCGGTCTTGCGTTCGCGGTTCGGCTCGGCACGCGCGTGGCGCGTGCGGAAGCGGTGCAGGCGCTTTTGGTCGACGAGCTGAACCATCGCATGAAGAATGTGCTGACCATGGTTCAATTGCTGGCGTCGCAGACTTTTCGCGCAATCCCGGCCGCGGCCGAGGCGACCCGCGCGTTTCAGCAGCGCATCGCAGCGCTGGCGCGTGCGAGCGGATTGCTGCGTGCAGACCGCTGGCAGAGCGCCGAGATCCGCGAGATCGTGGCCAATATTGTCAACCCGCTCGGCCCTGCGCTCGCTGCGCGCGTGCGCGCGCAAGGACCATCGGTGGCGCTGGTGCCGCAAAGCGCAATGCTGGTCTCGATGGTGCTGCACGAACTCGCCACCAACGCGGTAAAGTACGGCGCTCTGTCGAACGACGGCGGCCGGGTCGATCTGCGCTGGCAGCCGATCGGCGCGGGCGGTGCGCGAAAATTGCAGATCGTGTGGAGCGAAAGCGGCGGTCCGCCGGTCGAACCGAGCGAGCGCAAGGGTTTTGGCACGACACTGATCCAGCGCGGCTTCGCCGATCAATCCGGTGGCCGGGCGGATGTCGAGTTTCTTCCATCCGGCGTCCGCTGCACGCTGGAATGCGCGTTGCCGGCGCAGGACCCGGGCTGAGGCTGATCAGTTCAGCGCGAAGAACAGCTTCCCGACGAAAGCGGCACCACACCAGCGCGACATCAGCCCGTCCGGATTACGCAGCGGATCGGCAACGCCGCCGCCAACCGCGTTGGTGTCGCCGGTGAAGACGTAGCAATTCTCTCTCGACAGATTGGTGTCGTAATAGCGCAGATCGAAATTCAGAAGCTTGTAGGTGAAAGTCACACCGGCATTCCAGTTGGCATAGGCCGGCAGCGGGAAGCCGCCGAGTATTTCTTCCATGTTGCCGAAGTGCGAATAGCCGACGCTGCCGGAGAGCGAGGCGCTGATATCCTTCGGCAGCATGTTGCCCGGCAGATCGAGGCCGAGCCCCACCGCGACATATTTTCCGGTAGCGCCGGTATTCGACACGTTGGGCGAATAGGCGAAGCCGCCGGCGATCCGCAACGCATCGGTGAGTTTGGTTTCGGCGCGCAGGCTCGCTTCCCAATAATCGGTGCCGCCGGTCGGGCCGAGCACCGATTCCTTCGGATAGGCGTAATAGGTCCAGGCGAGATCGAGTTCGATATTGCCGATCTTCGGCCGGATACCGGCGGCAAACGAGACTTCGGACGATGGCTGCGTCGGCAGCTTCACGCTTGCGACGGTGATGCCGGCATAAATCTTGTCGAAGGCGGCCTCGAAGCCCGCGCCGAGCGCAAACTGGCGATCCGATAGTGTAACGCCGCGATAGATGTAATCGGATGCAAATCCCGCGCGCGCCGAGAATTCAAGCCCGGTGGCCTTGTCCTGCAGAACGGTGCCGGATTGCGCTTCTCCGACCGGCCCGCCGCGCGAACCGAGGACGATTCCGCGGCCGGCCTTTTCGGCCGGCGCCGGCTCCTGCGCGAGCGCTGCACCCGCCGACGCCAGCGCGACGATTGCGGTGACGATAGTCACGGCAGCGCGCGCATGTTCCGGAGCGACGTGAGCCCGCAAGAATGGCCGCATCTTGCACCCCCCGGCACACTATAGCGCGATCGGGGCGGATCGTCATGGTGTATCGATCGCTTTGCCGGCCTGCCGTGGCCGAGCGGGCGCGCTAGTCCGTCCGCCTTCGCGTTCCGTCGAGGAAAATATCGACCCACATCGTCGCGGCCTTGCGCGGATTGGCGGTTTTCCGGCGCGACAGGGTCGCGGCGGCGCTGTTGCAAAGCGCGAGCACGGCGTCGGCCGCGATATCCGGATCGAGGTCCGCGCGCCACTCGCCGCGCTCGGCGCCGTGCAGAAAAATCTTGCGCCAGATCTGGCGATAGGCGCGCGCCAGGTTGTTGAGATCGTCGACGATGCCGGGCGGCAGATTGCGCCGCGAAAAGGCGAACACCTCGACATAGGCGCGCCGCTTGCTGGTCAGATGCGCGAGCATGCCTTCGCGTACCATCGCCTGAGCCTTGCCGCCTTTGGCGTGGATCGCGCGCAGCGCCTCGCAGAATTCGATCGCGCTGCGCCGGCACATATCCTCCAGCGCCGCTTCCTTCGATGGATAATAGTGATAGAGGCTGCCCGGCTGCATGCCGAGCCGGTCGGCGATATCCTTCATAGAGGCGCTGAAATAGCCGCGCTCGGCGAACACGGCGGCCGCGGCATCGAGGATGTCGCTTCGGCGGCGATCCTGCTTCTGGCGCACATGCGCCGACGGTTCGCGCGGAATTGTCTTTTCGCTGCGCTTCTTGCGCGCGGACATGCGATCAGGCCGAGCCCCATTGCGCGCGGGCTGTTTCGACCACGCGCGCCAGCTTCGCCCATTGCTCGGCTTCCGACAGCGGATTGCCGCCAGCGCTGGAGGCAAAGCCGCATTGCGGACTGACGCCGAGCCGCTCGGCCGGAGCATGCCTTGCCGCCTCATCGAGCCGGCGGCGCAACAGATCGAGGCCTTCGAGTTCGCCGGTCTTGCTCGACACGATGCCGAGATAGGCGCGCTTGCCTTCCGGCAGGTATTTCAGCGGTGCGAACGAGCCGGCGCGCTCGCTGTCATATTCCAGCAGATAGGCGTCCACACCCGGGATATTGAACAGGCGCTCGGCGATGCGATCATAGGCGCCCGATCCCATCCAGCGGCCCTTGTAATTGCCGCGGCACAAATGCATCGACACGATGAGATCGGCGGGCTTTCCGCCAAGCGAGGCTTCGATCATGCGGAAATAAAGATCCGCGATCCGGTCGGGATCCTCGCCGCGCGCCGTGAGCGATTTGCGGATGGTATCGTCGCAAAGCAGCGCGAGCGCGACCTCGTCGATCTGCACGAAGCGGCAGCCGGCGCGATACAGCTCGGCGAATTCGTCGCGATAGATGCCGGCGAGGTCGGCGGCGAATTCCTCGATGTCGGGATAGGCGGCCTTCGACACGCCATCCTTGCCGCCGAAGAAATGCAGGATGCTCGGCGTCGGCAGTGTGACCTTGGCGCGCCGCGAGGTGAGGGGCGCAAGCAACACATAATCCTGCGTCACGATCGGGCGCTTGCGGGCGAGCTTGCCGGTCACGACCGGGCCGAACCAGCTTGCGGTATGTTCGCCGCCGATGGTGAATTGCAGCTCGACCTTTTTCAGCTCGATGCCGCTCGAGCGACTGGACGAATCCCAGAAACCAGGAGCCGCGGCGAAATTCGCCGTCGGTGATGACCTGCAGGCCGGCTTGTTCCTGATGCCGCACCGCGTCGGCGATGCAAGCCGCGACCACGTTTTCCAGCGCGGCGTCGTCGATTTCCCTGGCGGCATGCTGCTGATGCGCCCGGCGCAAGGCCTGCGGCCGGAGCAGGCTGCCGACATGATCGGCCCTCGGCAGGTTCCAGCATGGCGATTTTCATGCGCCCTCCTTTGCAACCGGCAGGCTAGCAGGCCGTCCTGAAAAAATCAAATCCAAATTCGAAAAAAATATGGAGAGACTTGCCGCCGGCTTTCGCATTAGGAAGGAGGGGCAAGGGGGAGCTGCATGGGGCTTTATCTCGACGACTTTGAAGGTCGGTCAGCGTTTCGAGACCGGCAGCGTGACCGTGAGCGAGGCGGAGATCATCGCCTTCGCCAGGCAATTCGATCCGCAATATTATCATATCGATCCGGAGGCCGCGAAGAAGTCGGCCTTTGGCGGGCTGATCGCCTCGGGCTTTCATACGCTCAGCCTTTCGATGCGGCTGTTCTTCGATCTCAATCTCTGGCCGGAATCGGTGATCGCGTCGCCGGGCATTGAGCAAGTGAAATGGCTGAAGCCGATGCGGCCGGGCGATACCATTCGCGCGGCGGCGGAAGTGATGGAGATCAAGGCCTCGGCCTCGAAGCCCGACCGCGGCGTGGTGATCATGGATCATCCCTGCTGGAACCAGAATGACGAGATGATCCTGACGCTGCGCTGCGTCCATATGCTGCGCAGGCGTTGATCTGTCGCAGGCCGACCCTCCGCCGCGCGCAGGGCGGCCATTCCGTACGCTGCACGGGCATGCGCGTTTCGGCGGGCCGGCGCGTGTATATGTATCGATCTCCCGGTGCAAGGAGCAAGAGCGTGGAGGAATGGCGTGGCGGCGCTCGATCGGACCTATGACGGCATCATCATCGGCGCGGGACAGCACGGCCTCGTGCTCGGCTCCTATCTGGCCAAAGCCGGGCTCGAAGATTTTGCTGGTCGACCGGCGGCTGAACTATGGCGGCGGGCTTTGCACGCGCGAGGTGACCAAGCCCGGCTTCTATCACAACCTGCATTCGATCAATCATTTCAGCATCAGCGACACGCCCTGGTTCGCCGACCTGAACCTCGCCGAGAAGGTCACCTACATCACCCCGCGTTATGAATTCGGGCAGGCGCATCTCGACGGCACCGCTTTGGTGCTCGGGCGCGACCTCGACGAGACGGTGGCGAATATCGCGCGCTTCTCGAAGAAGGACGCGCAGACCTTCCGCGACTGGAACCGCGCGCGGAGGAAATCACCGCCAAGATCCTGATCCCCGAGCGCTATGCCGAGCCGTTGCCGCAGAGGGAGCGCGAGGCGCTGCTGTCGCGCACGGCGATCGGGCGCGATTTTCTGGAGGTGACGCAGCGCCAGCCGCTCGATGTGGTCGAGGAGCTGTTCGAGAACGAGCATGTGAAGCTGCTGTTCCTGTTCAAGGTGTCGCTGTTCGGCACCTGGCTGACCGACACCATGTCGAAGACCAGCCCGATGGGTTCGGTGATCCGCGCCTTCGATCTGCAGACCGGCTATCAGCTCTGTCAGGGCGGCTCGTTCAATCTGGCGCGCGGTCTGATGGAGACCTTCATCGCCGCCGGCGGCACGTTCCAGCCGCAGGTGTCGATCGACAGGATCGTGGTGGAAGGCGGACGCGCCACCGGCATCGCGCTGACCGACGGCCGCACCGTGCGCGCCTCGCAATTCGTCGCTTCCACCATCGACGTGCATACGACGCTGGAGGACATGCTCGGACGCGAGCAATTGCCGGAAGCCTTTCCGCAAGAAGCTCGACAATTTCAAATACACCGCCTGGACCCTGTTCGGGCTGCATCACGCCCTGCACGAGAGCCCGAGCTTCGCGGCGGCGTCGTTCGATCCGAATGTCAATCGCGCGATGAAATGGAGCCTCGGCGCCGAGACCATGCAGGATCTGTTTGCCGCGCATCAGGACGTCGCGGCCGGCCGCATCCCGAGCTCATTCAGTTCGGATCGGGGCCGCTGAGCCTGCTCGATCCGACGCAGGCGCCGCCCGGCAAGCACACCACCTATGCCTGGCATGTGATGCCGCTGCTCGACGAGATGAGCGAGCGCGACTACGAGAATTTCAAGGAGGAATTCTCCGACAAGATCGAGGAGGTCTATGCGCGCTATTGTCCGAACATGACCAAGGACAACATCATCGGCCGGCATGCCTATACCGCGCGCGAATACGTTCTCGAACTGCCGAACATGCGCGACGGCGACATCTTCATGGGCGCCTTCAACGCCGAACAGGTGATGTACAACCATTTCGGCTATCGCACGCCGGTCGCCAATCTCTATTATGCCGGCTCCGGCGCGCATCCGGGCGGCGCGATTTCCGGCGGCCCGAGCTATATCGCGGCCGGCATCATCGCGCGCGACCTCGGGCTGAAGCCATGGTGGACGCCCTGGGATGCGCGCGCGGCGCTCGAAACGCTCGCATCGTCGCAGGCTGCGTGAGGACGAGGCATGAATATCCAGTCGCCAGCCGCCGCGACGCAACCCGACTTCGCCTCGCTGAAAGGCCGCGTCGCGATCGTCACCGGTGCCGGGCAGGGGATCGGCAAGGTCTTCGCCAAGGCTTTCGCGCGTTGCGGGGCGATCCCGGTGATCGCCGAACTCCATGCGGCGAATGGCGAGGCGGTGGCGAAGGAGATCGAGGCCGAACGGCGGCATGGCGCTTGCGGTCACGACCGACGTGTCGACGGAGGATTCGATCGCCGCGATGATCGCCGCGGTCGAAAAGCGCTTCGGCCGCATCGATATCCTGATCAACAATGCCGGCATCTTCTCGACGCTGAACATGCGGCCCTTCGACCAGATCCCGCTCGAGGAATGGGAGCAGGTGCTGCGCGTCAACGTGACCGGACCGTTCCTGTGCTCGCGCGCGGTGCTGCCGGCGATGCGGCGCGCCAAATGGGGCCGCATCATCAACATGGCGTCCGGTGCGGTGACGCTGGGACGGCCGAATTATCTGCATTACATCGCCTCGAAGGGCGCGCTCGCCGGCATGACCGGATCGATGGCGCGCGAACTGGGCGCTGACGGCATCACCGTGAATGCGATCCTGCCGGGCGCGACCTTCACCGAGATCGAGCGCAAGACCGTCAGCCCCGAGCAGAAAGTCCGCATCATCGCGCAGCAATGCATCTCGCGCGCCGAGACGCCCGGACGATCTGGTCGGCACCGCGCTGTTTCTCGCATCCGATTCTTCCGCCTTCCTGACCGGTCAATGCCTGACGGTCGATGGCGGCGCCACTCATCGATGATTTCAAGGAGAGCGTCATGACCGCACATCCGCGCTTTGCCGCCCTTCAATTTCCAGGACTGGATCGAGCGCAACAAGGACAACCTGAAGCCGCCGGTATCGAACAAGCAATTGTTCGACGAGAAGACCGGCATGATCGTGATGATCGTCGGCGGCCCGAACAAGCGCGTCGATTTCCACGACGATCCGGTGCAGGAATTCTTCTACCAGCTCAAGGGCGACATGCTGCTGAAGATCGCCGAAGGCGGAAAGATCTACGACGTGAAGATCAAGGAAGGCGACGTCTTCCTGCTGCCGCCGCATGCGCGCCACTCGCCGCAGCGCCCGGTGGAAGGCTCGGTCGGGCTCGTGGTGGAAGGCGCACGCACCCCCGACATGCGCGACGGCTTCGAATGGTTCTGCTTCAAGTGCGGTGAGAAGGTGCATCGCGTGGAAGTGCAGCTTAAGGATATCGTGAAGGACCTGCCGCCGCTCTATGAGGCCTTCTATTCCGACGAGAAGGCGCGCACCTGCCCGAAATGCGGGACGGTGCATCCCGGCAAGACCCCGCCGGACGGCTGGGTGCAGATGTAATTTTCGTAACGTTCAGGCGGTTCCCGGTTTCGGGCCGGGAATCGCGCTCTATTGCACCGCATCGTGGGTTACGTGCTTCAATTTGCGTCGCCCACCTGCCTTGCGGATACCGGCGCCTGCCCACTAGTATCCCCACCAACCAAAATCTCGAAACTGATTTCAGGGAGGAATTCCAATGATCAAGCGTGCCGTATTGGCAGGGCTTTCGCTGGCTCTGGCTGCAGGCGTTGCGCAGGCCCAGGAAGTGAAAGTCGGCCTCGTGCTGCCCTATTCCGGCGTCGGCGCCGAACTGGCGCAGCCGATCGACCGCGGCGTCGAACTTTATCTCAAGACCCATGCCGACGAGATCAAGCCCTACAAGATCAACCTGATCAAGCGCGACTACAAGGACGCCAGCGGCGCGACCGCCAAGATCGTGGTGCAGGAACTGCTGACCCAGGACAATGTCGATGTGCTCGCCGGCTGGGTCTATTCGCCGAACGCGATCGCCACGGCGCCGATCGTCACCGCCGGCAAGAAGCTGGCCGTGATCATGAATGCCGGCACCGCGCACATCACCAACATGTCCCCGTATTATGTGCGCACCTCGTTCAGCATGTGGCATGCCGGCCATGCGCTGGGCGAGGCGGCCGCCAAGCAGCTCGGCGCCAAGACCGCCGTGGTCGGCTACACCGACTTCCCGCCCGGCAAGGACAGCGCTCGCCGCGTTCAAGATGGCGTTCGAAGCCGCTGGCGGCAAGGTGATCGACGAAATCCCGATGGGCGGCGCCAATGCGGTGCCGGATTTCACGCCGTTCTTCCAGCGCGCCAAGGACAAGAAGCCCGACGTGTTCTTCGTGTTCGTGCCGGGCGGCGATCATTCGACCGCGGTGGTGCGTACCTATAACGCGCTCGGCATGAAGGAAGCCGGCATCAAGCTGATCGGTCCGGGCGACATCACCCAGGACACCAAGCTGCAGCCGATGGGCCAGAACGCCGACGGCCTGATCACCATGCATCACTACAATGCCGACCTCGACAATCCCGAGAACAAGAAATTCGTCGAGGCCTGGAAGAAGGACTACGGCGCCGAACTCGACGCCGGACTTCATGGCGGTTGCCGGCTATGACGGCATGGCCGCGATCGTGGCCGCGATCAAGGCCACCGGCGGCAAGCTCGACGGCGACAAGGCCGTCGCGGCGCTGAAGGGCTGGAAATTCGCACAGCCCGCGCGGGCCGATCCCGATCGACCCGGAGACCCGCGACATCGTCATGAACGAATATCTGTCGCAGGCCGCGTTTCCAGAACGGGCGCGCTGCGTGCAGAAGAATATCGGCAAGATCGACGCCGTGAAGGATGCCTGCAAGGCCAACAAGGTCGGTCCTTGCGCCAAGTAACGGCATGCCGATAATCGATTGAGGGAGCCGCCGTCCGGCCACCGGACGGCGGTTTTGCTTAACGCAGCGGGCGATCGCGTGATCTTCGGGGAAGACGTGGCGGGCATTGTGCTCGGTGGCCTGGCCGCCGGCATGGTGCTGTTCATCGTGTCGGTCGGGCTGTCGGTCACGATGGGCCTGATGGGCTTCGTCAATCTGGCGCATGGCGGCTTCGCCATGATCGGCGGCTACGTCATCGTGCTGTCGATGAACCGGCTTGGCGTGCCGTTCGTGCCGGCGCTGATCCTGGGCTTCGTGCTGACGGCGGCGCTGCAGCGTGGTGCTGGAGCGACTGTTCTATTCCAAGCTCTATCGCGCGGCCGAACTCGACCAGGTGCTGTTCTCGATCGGGCTTGCCTTCATCATGATCGCCTCGGTGACGCATCGTGATCGGTCCCGAAACCCAGCCGATGATCCTGCCGTCGTGGCTGCGCGGCCAGATCGATCTCGGCTTCACGTCCTATCGCACCTATCAGCATCTTCCTGATCGTGTTCGGCGCGCTGATCGCGCTTGGCCTGTGGATCGGCTTCGAGCGCACGCGCATCGGCGCGCAGATCCGCGCCGCGGTCGACAATCGCAGGATGGTGGAATCGCTCGGCATCAATATCGACCGGCTGTTCACCTTCACCTTCGCCTTCGGCAGCGGCATGGCGGCGCTCGGCGGCGGGCTCGGCGCGGAATTTCTCGGCCTCGATCCGCAATATGCGCTCAAGTATCTCGTCTATTTCCTGATCGTCGTGGCGGTCGGCGGTCTCGGCCGCATCACCGGCGTGTTCTATGCGGCGCTCCTGATCGGCGTTTTCGATTTCGTGCTGAAGAAATATGTCCCGCAGGGCGGCACGATCTTCATCTACGGGCTGACCATCGTCATTCTGCTGTTCCGGCCGCAGGGCCTGTTCGGACGGAGCGGCCAATGAACGCGTCCGACCCCAGGCTTCCGTCGCGGCGCAGAGCTTTCATCCAGCGCCACCGCCTGCGCTGGTGGGAGCCGCTGCCGTGGATTCTCGCGATCGGCTTCTTCTATCTGTTCCCGCGCCATCTCGGCTTCGGCAACGAGCTGCTGGTGATGGTGCTGTTCGCGCTGTCGCTCGATCTGGTGCTCGGCTATGCCGGCATCGTCACGCTCGGGCATGCGGCGTTCTTCGGGGTCGGAGCCTACACGGTCGGGATGCTCGCGCATCACGGCATCTGGACCGAGCCGATCAGCGGCCTGCTGATCGCGGCCGTTGTCGCGGCGCTTTTTGGCCTGGCGTCGGGCCTGGTGCTGCTGCGCACCACCGGCCTGACGCTCCTGATGCTGACGCTCTGCTTCATGCTGCTGCTGGAGGAGGCCGCCAATCTCGGCCAGAACTGGACCGGCGGCTATGACGGCCTCGATACCGTGCCGATCGAGCCGATCTTCGGCCGGTTCGAATTCAATCCGCTGTATTCCGTCCACGCAATATATCTACATCCTCGTGCGTCCTGTTCGTCTGCTTCCTGATCGTGCGCACCATCGTCTATTCGCCGTTCGGCGAGAGCCTGACCGGCATCCGCGAGAACACCTGCGCATGCACGCGGTCGGCGCGCCGGTGCGCAAGCGCCTGGTGATCTGCTACACGATTTCGGCGGCGATCGCGGGCGTTGCCGGCGCGATCGTGGGCGCAGTCCAACGCCTATGTGAACATGTCGACGCTCTCGCTCGACCGCGCGGCGACCGTGCTGATCATGCTGGTGCTCGGCGGCTATGGCCGGCTCTACGGCGCCTTCGTCGGCGCCGTCGCCTACATGGTGCTGTCGCATTATCTCGCGAAAATCTATCCGACCGCCTGGCAGCTCGGGCCTCGGCCTGATGCTGGTGATCATCGCGCTGTTCGCGCGCAACGGCATTCTCGGCATATTCGACACCATCGCCGCGAAATTCCGCCGCAGGCCGGTATCGCCATGACGTCAGGACGGCAGGCGCTGCTTGAGGCGCGCAGCATCGGCAAGAGCTTCGGCGCGCTGGTCGCCGTCGAGCAACATCAATTTCCGTCTCGATGCCGGCGCGCGCCACGCGCTGATCGGACCGAACGGCGCCGGCAAGACCACCTTCATCAATCTGCTGACCGGCGTGCTGGCGCCGACCGAGGGCAAGGTCTTGCTCGAAGGCCAGGACATGACCGCAGATGGCGCAGGCCGAGCGCGTCAAGCGCGGCATCGCGCGCACCTTCCAGATCAACCGGCTGTTCCGCGGGCTGTCGGTGCTGGAAAATGTCTATATCCCGGTCTCCGAGCAGCTCGGCGCCGCGCCGCACATGTTCAAGCCGGCGGGCATGCGCAAGGACGTGATCGATGCGGCGATGGCACCTGCTCGAAATGCTGAAGCTGCAGGACGTCGCCGGGCACAAGATTTCCGAATTGCCCTATGGCCGCCAGCGGCTGGTCGAGATCGCGATCGCGCTCGGGCTCGCGCCCAAGGTGCTGCTGCTCGACGAGCCGGCCGCCGGCGTGCCGAGCGCGGAGAGCCACATCATCCTCGACGCCATCGCGCGGCTGCCGAAGGACATCGCCGTGCTGATCATCGAGCACGACATGGACCTCGTGTTCCGCTTCGCCGAGCGCATCACGGTGCTGGTCGGCGGGCGCATCTTCGCCGAAGGCACGCCGAAGGAAATCGGCGCCAATCCCGACGTGCGCGCGGTCTATCTCGGGCAGGCGACCCATGGTGCGCTCATGGCTAGCGCGCTCGCCTGGAAGAACCTGTCCGCCGGCTACGGCGAGACCGTGGTGCTGGAGGATATCGACCTTGCGCTCGCGGCCGGGCGAGAGCGTCAGCATCATCGGCCGCAACGGCGTCGGCAAGACCACGCTGCTGGCGACCGCGATGGGCCACACCACGCTGCGACGCGCGGCGAAGTTCTGCTCGACGATGCGAATATCGCGCCGCTGCCGATCTACCAGCGCGCGCTGAAGGGCCTCGGCTTCGTGCCGCAGGAGCGCGAGATCTTCCCGTCGCTGTCGGTGCGGGAAAATCTCGAAATCGCGGCGCGCGCCGGCTACTGGACCGAGGAGCGCATCTATTCGAGCTGTTTCCGAGGCTGCGCGAACGCCTCGGCAATATGGGCAATCAACTCTCCGGCGGCGAGCAGCAGATGCTCTCGATCGCGCGCGCGCTGATGACCAATCCGTCGGTGCTGCTGATGGACGAGCCGACCGAGGGGCTGGCGCCGGTGCTGGTCGAGACGCTGGCCGACGTGCTTGGCAAGCTGCGCGACGAGGGCGCGCTGACCATCGTGCTGGTGGAGCAGAACAGCCGGGTCGCGCTCGCATTTTCGCCGCGCACGGTGGTCATGGACAAGGGCCGGGTGGTGTATGATGGCCCCTCGCAGGTGCTTCGCGACGACCCGGAACGCCTGACCAAGCTGATCGGCGTCGCCGAATAGTACGAAAGTCCTGCGACGAGGCCGGTCGCGCTAACATCGCCTGTCCCCTATGATCGGGACGTGATTCGGAACGGTCCATGCGCATGCTGGAGTGTCGTTCGATGCCTGCTGCCGTTCGCCGTGGCCTTGTTCGCCGCAGCGCCGGTGGCGCTTGCGCAATCGCAGCCGCTGAGCGGCTATCGGCATCGTCGTGCTGCATGGCAAGGGCGGCACGCCGACCACCGGGATCGAGGGCCTGCATGAGTCGCTGAAGAAGAGCGGTGCGCTGGTCGAGGCGCCGGAACTGCCGTGGTCGGCGCGGCGCATCTATGACGCGACCTACGATCAGGCGATGGATGAGATCGACGCCTCGGTCGAGAAGCTGAAAAAGGCCGGCGCCAAAAAGATCGCGGTGATCGGCCACAGCCTCGGTGCCAATGCCGCGATCGGCTATGCCGCGCGACGCCCGGCCTGCATGCGGTGGTGGCGCTCGCGCCCGGTCATCTGCCGGAAGCCTGGGCGTTGCGCGCGCGAACCGGCGGGGCGATCGCGACCGCGAAGAAAATGATCGCCGCCGGCAAGGGCGATGTGCGGATGTCGTTTCCCGATCTCGCGCAGGGCATTCCGTTCTCCGTGCAGGCGACGCCGGTGGTCTATCTGTCGATGTTCGATCCCGATGGACCTGCGGTGATGCCGAAGAATGCCGAGGCGATGCCGCCGGTGCCGTTTCTGTGGATCGCCGGCATCGCCGATCCGATCGTCTTCCACGGCAAGGATTACGTCTACTCGCCGGCCGCCAAGCATCCGAAGAGCAAATACATGGTGACCGCCAGCATGCATCTGTCGACGCCGTTCCAGTCGCGCGGCACGATCATCGATTGGCTGAGGGGGTTGTGAGTTTGTTCGTCATTCCGGGTTTGCGCGCGATAGGCGCGCCCGGAATGACGCTACTCCTTCAGCCCGTTGACCTTCGTGATCCAGGCCCGCACCTCGGGCAGGATTTTCGGCAGCAATTCCTTGACCTGATCCTTCGACATGCCGGCGCGGATGCGCGGATCGTAGAGCAGGTTCAACAGATACTGGTCGTAGATGTCGAAGAAGCCCATCTGCACGTCGTCGTTGAACATGGTCCAGGGCAGCTTGTCGTCGTCGTTGATCGGACCGAGCGACTGCAGCACTTCTTCGTAGACGCAATCGTAGAAGATGAAATCGCCGGCATCGACGGCGATGATGATGTCGGAATGCTGGATGCGGAACAGCTCGTCCTTCTTGAAGCCGGACAGGCATTGCGGCTCGAGCGATTTCACGATCTTGCTCGCCCTGCTCGCGCCCGTAGAATTGCCGGATGGTCTTCTCGATATCGCGGTCGCGCACCAGCGTCACCACCACATTGGCGTCCTTGCGCTTGTCGACCATCGCGATGTCGAGATGCTGTACCTTGGAGCGGATATCGGCGACCACTTCGGCGAGCTGCGCTGCGGCGGTCGGGCTTGGCGCGATTGTCGGCATAGACGCGGATCGGCATTTCGTATTTTCGGATGCGGTCGACGCCGCCGGCGACATGGAATTCCGCGCCGAACACGATGCGAAAGAATCCGTCGATGATCTCTGCGTCGGTGAAGGTCTTGCGCTCGGTCGCGCGGCGCTTGGCGATTTCCGGGTCCTCCTTGCCGGCAGAAAGCGGGCAGGGCGGCGAGATGCAGCAGCGTGCAGTCGCCGATGCGAGGAATGCCGAAAACGACCGCAAGCGCCCCGGCCATCGAGGACCCGTTCTGTTGGAGGCTGTGCTGATCTCAGGACGACGTCGACAGGCGCGAGGCGCGGTTTGCAGCGCGCGCATGCGATCGGCGAGGCCGCCCTTGGAGTCGTCGTCGGTGTCGGCGGTCGCGGCGCGGCTGGTGCCGCCGTTGGCGACCTTGCGCGCGGCGGTGCAGTCGTGTGCTTCGGAGGCGAGGATCGCCTCGATCGGCGAGTTCGGACCTTCCAGCGTCACCGCGAGCTTCGCGACTTCGGCGGCGACATCGTTGATGCGTTCGCGCAGCAGCGCATTCTCGACCCGCTCGGCCGCCCAGCTTGCCTCGGCTTCGCGCTTCATGGCCGCGATCTCGCCTTGCAGCTTGGTGCGCTCCGCATTGGCGAGATCGAACTCCTTCTGCATGAGCTCTCTTTCGGAGGTGAAGCTTTGCAGCGTTTCGCGATTGCGGCCGCCGGTCTCGGCGATCTCCTGACGCAGGTCGACTGACGGTGCGGCGCGAGCTCTCGAGTTCGGTCTTCAGCCGGTCGCATTCATATTCGCGCTCCACCAGCAACCGGCCCTGATCGGTGACGCGGGCTTCGAGTTCGGCCGCGCGCTTGCCGAGAAATTCGGCTTCGGTCGATTGCGCGACCAGTTGCTGTTCGAGCTGGCCGACGCGCTTGCCGAGATTTTCGACCTTGCCGCGCTCGTCGCCGAGATCGCGCGTAGCCTGCGCGGAATCCGGCGCGTTCCTTTTCGAGCCGGTCCTCGACCTTCTTGATATCCTGCTCGTAATCGCCGATCCGTATCTTGAGTGCGTCGATCTGGGTCTTGAGCGCGATCAACTCGACGCGCTGGCTGTCGCTCATGGCGGTACGGTCGCCGAGATCGGACGACAGGCGCGTCATCGTCGCCTGCTTGTCCGAAAGATTGCGCTCGGCTTCGTGCAGGCCGAGCGTCTTGACCGACAGTTCGTCCTCGGTCGCCTTCATCTGGTCCTTCAGCGCCTTCTCGCGCGCTTCCAGCGCGAAGATGGTCGCGGACTTTTCGCCGAGTTCGGCTTTCAGGCGATTGATGGCGTCGGTCTTCTTGCCGATCTCGGCAAGCTGGCTCGTGGTCTTGGCCTTGAGCTGCTCGACATTCATCTCGAGCCTGCGCGTCGACATCGCGAATTCGGCGCGCAGCTGATCCTTGTCGGCCTGGATCTCCGCCATCGACAGCGGGGTCGCCGCTTCCATCCGGCGCATCGGTCAGGCGCACCGCGCGCGCATGAACCAGGGGGATGAAGATGAGCCCGAACAGGCTCGCCACCAGAAAGCCGATGCCCAGATACATGGCCGGCTCGATCATGACGGCAACTCCGACCCCAACCGACGCATGACGGGAGACGTCAACTTGGAACAATGACATGGCGGCGACGCCGCTTGACCAGCGTCCGTCCCGATTAACCTAAACCGGCGGGTGCCCGGCGGGAAAGAGAATTTCGTTGCGACCGAAAAGGACTTAGAAGGGGTTCCAGGTCGCCTTCGGGGTAAACTTCAAATAGCCGAGATTGGCGCCCAGCCGCAGGCCGACGCCGGAGCGGATCGGCACCAGAACCACGTTATTGGCCGTGAGCGCGGTCATGCCGAAGCCGCCGATGAAATAGGCCGAACCGTCGATGCCCGCGAAGCGATCGTAGATCGCTTCGGTCGCCGGCAGGTTGTAGACCAGCATCATGGTGCGCGCGCCTTCGCCGCCGGCGTCGAAGCCGATCGACGGGCCCTGCCAGAATACCCGCAGATCGCCGGCATTCTTGGTGTAGAGAACGCCCTCGCCGTAGCGCAGCCCGGCCACGAAGGCGCCGCCGGCTTCCTCGCCCAGGATATAGCCGTTCGGCTGCCCGAACTGGCTGAAGGCCTTTTCGACCACCTGCGCCAGCCCGCGCGACACCGTGCCGAAGAATTTGTGGCCGGATATCGAGGATTTCGTTCGAGGAATACTGAGTTCTGCGCCGGCTGCTGCGGTGGCGGCGGCTGCTGGGCCAAGCCCGGCTGCCCGAACCCGAAGGCCAGACAGGCCGCAACGTGCCAGAATCCGGATCAGCGAACGCATCATGTGCTCCATTGGAATGAGATCGGTTGAGCGGGCTTAACCGGTTACTCACGCGAATGCTGTCAGCTAAAGCATCCGAATCGGAACACTTATTGGACCGAATCATGACCAGACTGCGCCGTCAACGCCCGTCCGCACGCGCGCGGATTGTGGGCCGCGATCCTGCTTGCCGCCCTCGCCGCCGGGCTTTGGCACGCGGGCGCGGTACGCGCCGCCACCACCGAACAGATCGTAGTCGACCGCAATTCCGGGCTCGCGATCTATGGTTTCGATCCGGTCTCGTATTTCACCGACGGGGGTCCGCAGGAAGGACGCGCGGAGCTCGAACTGAATCACGGCGGCGTCGCCTGGCGCTTCCGCAACGAAGGCAATCGCGCCGCCTTCGCCGACCATCCCGAAATCTACATGCCGCGCTATGGCGGCCACGATCCGGTCGCGATCGGTCGCGGCATCGCGCGTCCGGGCCATCCCGGATTTCTGGGCGATCCACGACAAGAAGCTGTTTCTGTTCTATTCGGAAGATGCCAAGCTCGAATTCGAACGTGATCCCGCCGTCGCGATCCTGCAGGCGGAAGCGAACTGGCCGCATGTCCGCGAGACGCTGACGCCGTAATTCCTCAGCCGGAAATTTCTCCGCGTCCCCGGCATCGCCCCAGGCGACGAAAGACGGCACTTTGAGATTGCGTGCGACCTGTCCGTAGCGAAGCGGTGCGCCGTCCGGCGTCAGCACGATCCCGCCGGCGGCGCTGAGCACGGCATCGCCCGCCGCAATGTCCCATTCCGAGGTGCGCCCGAGCCTCGGATAGACATCGGCCGCGCCTTCGGCGATCCGGCAGAATTTCACCGACGATCCGCAATCCATGCGCTCGATCGCGGGAAACCGCTTGAGCCATTGCTCGGTCGTGGGGTCGGCATGCGACCGGCTCACCATCGCGCGCCAGGTCTCGCCCTTGTGCGCGGATGTGCGAAGGGCTGCACGGTTCCGTCGCGTCCCTCGGATGCGCACCGCAGGCAAGTTGCAGCCGTTCGGCGCCTGTATTCAGGGCACCGCGCCAGATCGTATCGAGCGCGGGCGTGCCGACGATGCCGGAAACCGGCCGGCCGTCATGCACGATCGCGATATTGACGGTGAACTCGTCGCGGCCGGCGATGAATTCGCGGGTGCCGTCGAGCGGATCGACCAGGATGAAGGTATCCGGCACATGCGTCGGTCTCGACCTGCGAGGCCGCTTCCTCCGACACCACCGCGATCCCCGGCAATACGCGGGCGAGCCCATCGAGAATGATCGCCTCCGCCGCCTCGTCGGCTTCGGTGACCGGACTTGCATCGGCCTTGCTGCGACGCGGTCGCGCCGTCTGCGCGCACGCGCATGATCGCGACCGCGGCCTGCGACGCGATCGCGCCAAGATCGTCGAGCAGGGCAGGCGGATGAGGTCGGCGGGAATCGCGAGTCTGTCCATCAAGTTCCGATCGGAGTCGGCGCCATCGGCATGTGCGCAGCTTGGCGCTGCGGCGGGCGCGGTGTATCAAGCGGCCTATTGTCATAGCATCGAGTGATTCGGGATTGCGTGATTCGCGCGCGCTGCCCTCACCGGAGCCTTCCAGTTCGATGTCCGCCATCGTCGCCGCCAAAGTCGAGTCACTGGATCTCGCCGCGCTCCTGTGCTCGCGGGTATGCCACGACCTCATCAGCCCGGTCGGCGCCATTGTCAATGGCCTCGAGGTGATGGAAGACGACAACGATCAGGAAACCAAGGCCTTCGCCATGGACCTGATCAAGAAGAGCGTGAGACAGGCTTCCGCCAAGCTGCAATTCTGCCGGCTTGCCTTCGGTGCCGCGGGATCGGCCGGTGCGCAGATCGATCTCGGCGATGCCGAGAAGGTGGCGCGCGGCTTTCTGGAGGACGACAAGACCAGCATCGCCTGGAACCTGCCGCGCCTGCTGATGGCGAAGAACCGGGTCAAGCTGCTGCTCAACATGCTGCTGATCGCCGGGCAATCGATCCCGCGCGGCGGCAAGCTCGTCGTCGACCCGGTCGGCGAAGGCGAAACCATGGGTTTTCGGATTTCCGCAACCGGCGGCTATGCCAAGGTGCCGCAGGCGGTGCCGGAATTGCTGGCCGGCGGCTCGCATGACGGGTCGGTCGATGCGCACGCGGTGCAGCCCTATTACACCGGCCTGCTGGCGAGGGATTGCGGATTGACGGTGGCCGCCGCGAGCGAAGGCGAAGTCGATCGTCGTCGCCGCGCGGTAGCCGGCGCACGGCGGTTAACGAGGGATTAACCTGCGCATCGTCGCCATATCCCTTACGCAAAATTAAACGGTTACCAACACACTACCATTGTCGATCGGTGCGACGCTGGGGCTCTCCTGGCGCGAAGGGCCTTTGGCAATGGACGAGTTGCTGCGCGATTTCCTGACCGAGACTCACGAGAGTCTCGATACGGTCGACGTCGAGCTCGTGCGGTTCGAGCAGGAGCCGAACAACGCCGAAATTCTCGCCAACATTTTTCGCCTCGTTCACACCATCAAGGGCACCTGCGGCTTTCTCGGATTGCCGAGGCTCGCAGCCCTCGCGCATGCCGCCGAATCCCTGATGGGAAAATTCCGCGATGGCCTGCCGGTCACGCAGGACGCGGTGACGCTGATCCTCTCCACGCTCGACCGGATCAAGGAAATCCTCGACGCGCTCGAACGGCAGCAGCGTGAGCCCGATGGCGCGGATTGCGATCTGATCGGCCAGCTGGATGCGATGTCGGCACAGGCCTGGGCGGCGGCGCAGCCGCAGGAGACCGAGGGCACGCTCGTCTATCAGGTGCTGGAACGGCCGCTGAAGCCGGGCGAGGCGACGCTCGACGAACTGGAGCGCGCCTTTCGCGATACGCCGGGCCCGTCGACACCCCGTGGCGAGGAAACAATATCTGCGGCCGGTGCCGGCGCGAAATCCGGCATCGCATCGGAAGCAAAAATCGCAAGCCAGTCGATCCGCGTCAATGTCGAAGCGCTCGAGCACCTGATGACAATGGTGTCCGAGCTGGTGCTGACTCGCAATCAGCTGATGGACATGGCGCGGCGCCAGACCGAGACCGAATTCAAGGTGCCGCTGCAGCGGCTGTCGCATGTGACCGCCGAATTGCAGGAAGGCGTCATGAAGACGCGCATGCAGCCGATCGGCAATGCATGGCAGAAACTGCCGCGGCTGGTTCGCGATCTCTCCTCCGATCTCGGCAAGCAGATCGAACTGGAGATGCACGGCGCCGAGACCGAACTCGACCGCCAGGTGCTCGACCTGATCAAGGACCCGCTCACCCACATGGTGCGCAATTCCGCCGATCACGGCATCGAATTGCCGGCCGAGCGGCGCGCTGCTCGGCAAGCCGGAACGCGCAACCATCCGGCTCACCGCGCGGCATGAAGGCGGCTATATCATCGTCGCAATTGCGGATGACGGGCGCGGGCTGAATACCGCAAAAATCCGCACCAAGGTGCTGGCCTCGGGGCTCGCGACCGAGGCCGAGCTCGACAAGATGTCGGAAACGCAAATTCAGCGCTTCATATTCGCCGCCGGCATGTCGACCGCAGACAAGATTACCAACATCTCCGGCCGCGGCGTCGGGATGGATGTGGTCCAGAACAACATGGATCAGATCGGCGGCACCATCGACGTGAAGTCGGTGCCGGGTCAGGGCGCTGTGCTCACGATCAAGATTCCGCTGACGCTGGCGATCGTATCGGCGCTGATCGTGGAGAGCGCGGGCGAGCGCTTCGCCATGCCGCAGGTCGCGGTGATGGAGCTGGTGCGGGTACGTGGCCGCCACGAGCGCCGCCAGGAACATCGCATCGAGCGCATCAAGGATACCCCGGTCCTGCGGTTGCGCAACAAGCTTTTGCCGCTGATCTATCTGCGCAAGCTGTTGAAGCTCGGCGACCCTGCCGAGCAGGAGACCGAAAACGGCTTCGTGGTGGTCACGCAGATCGGCCACGAATCCTTCGGCATCGTCGTGGATCGCGTGTTCCACACCGAGGAAATCGTGGTCAAGCCGATGGCGACGCGGCTTCGGCACATTCACGCGTTTTCCGGCAACACCATTCTCGGCGACGGTGCCGTCATCATGATTCTCGACCCGAATGGCATTGCCGCCTCGTTCGGTTCGGTGCGTGCGGCCGGCCTCGGCATCGAAAGCGCCGCCGACGCCGACAAGCATGTGCAAGGTCGCGAGAAGACCGCGCTGCTGATATTCCGCGCCGGTTCGCCATCGCCGCGCGCAGTGCCGCTTTCGCTGGTGACGCGGCTCGAAGAAATCGACGTCGAAGACATCGAAGTCGCGGGCGACCGTCATCTCGTGCAATATCGCGGTCATCTGATGCCGCTCATTCGTCCCGGCGACGGCGTTCGCGTCAGGGAAAGCGGCTCGCAGCCGCTGCTGGTGTTTCTCCGACGGCGCGCGCTCGATGGCGCTGGTAGTCGACCAGATCGTCGACATCGTCGAGGAGGAATTCGAGATCGAGGTCGCCGACGAGCGGCCGGGCATTCTGGGCTCGGCGATCGTCAAGGGCGAGGCGACCGATATCGTCGACGTCGGACATTATCTGCCGCTCGCCTTTACCGACTGGTTCCATTCGCGCACCGGAATGGCGGAACGCATGAAGCCGCATGTGCTGCTGGTCGACAACTCAGCCTTCTTCCGCAACATGCTGATTCCGGTACTGCGCGCCGCCGGCTACGATGTCACGGCCGCGAGCGGCGGACAGGAAGCGTTCGGGCTCATTCGCAGCGGACGCAACTTCGACCTCATCGTTACCGACCTGCAGATGCCGGACATGGACGGCCTTGCGCTGGCGCGCGCGGTGCGCGCCGAGCCTTCGCGACCGCCAATACCCCGATGATCGCGCTGTCGTCGATGACCACCGCCGAAACGATCGAGCGCGTACGCCGCGCGGGCTTCCATGACTTCGTCGCCAAGTTCGACCGCCAGGGCCTGATCGCCGCGATCAAGGAACAGGCCGATGTCGAAACCATACGGGCCGCGTGACGCCATGGCCGAAACCGATCTTGAACACACGAAATCCGAATACGTCACCGTGACGGTGGGCAACCAGATGTTCGGGCTGCCGATCGCGCGCGTCCAGGACGTGTTCGTGCTGAGTCAGATGACGCGCGTGCCGCTGGCGCCCGACGATATCGCCGGCATCATCAATCTGCGCGGCCGGATCGTCACCGCGATCGACATGCGTCATCGTCTCGGGCTCGGCAAGCACGCGCAGGCGGCGCCGATGGCGGTCGGCCTCGATTGCGAGGGCAAGTCCTACGGGCTCGTCATCGACAGCGTAGGTGAAGTCATGAAGCTCGGCGCGGAGACCGCCGAGCCGGTGCCGGTCAATCTCGATGACCGGCTCAAGCGTGTCGCATCCGGCATTCATCGTCTCGAAACCGAATTGCTGGTGGTTCTCGACGTCGACCGGCTGCTCGATCTGAAACCGGTGGAAATGGCCGCATGAAGCGGCAAGAAATGCGGGCCGATCCGCGAATGAGAGTGTGAGGGTGCCATGAAGACCTGTCTGGTTGTCGATGATTCAAGCGTCATCCGCAAAGTCGCTAAGCGGATTCTGGAAGGCATGGAATTTCAGATCCTGGAGGCCGAGGACGGCCAGCAGGCGCTCGATGCCTGCCAGCGCATGCTGCCCGACGCGATCCTGCTCGACTGGAACATGCCGAAGATGGACGGCTACGATTTTCTCAAGGCCCTGCGCCGGATGCCGGGCGGCGACCGTCCCAAGGTGGTGTTCTGCACCACCGAGAACGATGTGGCCCATATCGCGCGCGCGCTGCATGCGGGCGCGAACGAATACATCATGAAGCCGTTCGACCGCGACATCGTGGAAGCCAAGTTCCAGGAAGTCGGCCTGATCTGAGCCCGGCAAGAGCCCGTCATCCGTTGCGTTTCGAGTGATCGTATCGTGAGCGTTGTCGAATTCAGGAATGCCAGGCTGCCCGGCCAGACCGCGTCGCCGGTCCGCGTGATGGTGGTGGACGATTCCGCGGTCGCGCGCGGCTTTCTGCGTCGCTGGATCGAGGTCGAGCCGGGCATCGAGATCGTGGCCGCGCTTCGTACCGGCCGCGAAGCGCTCGACCATTTCGAGCGTGCCGATCCCGACGTCGTGGTGCTCGATATCGAGATGCCGGATATGGACGGCATCACGGCGTTGCCGCTTCTGCTCGCGAAGAAGCCCGGCCTTGCCGTGATCATGGCGTCCACGCTGACGCGAAGGAACGCCGAGGTGACGCTGAAGGCGCTGTCGCTCGGCGCTCTCGATTGCGTGCAAAAGCCGGATGCGCAAGGCGCGATGTCAAGCGACACCTACCGGCATTACCTGATCTCCAAGATTCGCGAGCTCGGCAAGCGCACCCGCCAGGGAGTCCGCACACCCGGCCGCCCGACGGCGCCGCCGCTGGTCCGGCGTCGCATCAACCCTGTCGCTCCCACCGCCGGCACGCAGCCGCCACCGATCGCGTTTCGGCCGATGCCCGCGGTCATACCGCGCGTCCTTGCAATCGGCGCTTCCACCGGCGGCCCGCAGGCGCTGACCGAATTGTGCGGGCGGCTCGGACCTGTGATCGATCACGCGCCGGTGCTGGTGACCCAGCATATGCCGCCGACCTTCACCACGATTCTCGCCGAGCATCTGGCGCGGGCGACCGGCCGGCCGGCGCGCGAGGCGATCGACGGCGAGACGATCCGCGCCGGCAATATCTACGTCGCTCCCGGCAGTCGCCACCTGCGGATCGTGCGCGCCAATGGCGAACCGGTGGCGGTGCTCGACAATTCGCCGCCGGTGCATTTCTGCAAGCCTGCGGTGGACATCATGTTCTCTTCCGTCGCCGAGGTGTGGGGCGGCTGGGTGATCGGCGTGATTCTGACCGGCATGGGATCGGACGGCCTGACCGGCGCGAACGATATCGTCGCCGCCGGCGGCTCGATCATCGCGCAGGACGAAACCACCAGCGTCGTGTGGGGCATGCCGGGCTCGGTCGCCGAAGCGGGCTTGTGTTCGCGAGTGCTGCCGATCTCCGAGATCGCGCCGACGCTGTCGCAGCTGTTTCTGGGGCGGCGCCCGTGACCCCATACGATTTCGACTATATCCGCAAGCTTCTGAAACAGCGCTCCGGGCTTACCTTGTCGGCGGAGAAGCAATATCTGGTCGAGAGCCGGCTGATGCCGCTGGCGCAGCGCGCGGGCCTTGCCGATCTCGCCGCGCTGATCCGCAAGCTGCGATCGGGCGACGAGGCCGCGATCGTGGATGTGGTCGAGGCCATGACCACCAACGAGACTTTCTTCTTCCGCGACAAGATTCCGTTCGAGCATTTCAGAACCTTCATCATGCCCTCGCTGCTGGCCACGCGCGCGCGCCACAAGCGCATCCGGATCTGGTGCGCGGCCGCTTCCACCGGGCAGGAGCCGTATTCGCTCGCGATGGCCCTGAAGGAGATGGGGCGCCAGATCGAGGATTTCCGCATCGAGATCGTGGCGACCGACATTTCGCTGGAAGTGCTCGAAAAGGCCAAGGCCGGCATCTACAGCCAGTTCGAGGTGCAGCGCGGGCTTCCGATTCACATGCTGCTGAAATATTTCAGCCAAAGCGGCGAGATGTGGCAGCTCTCGCCCGATATCCGCGCCATGGTGCAGTTCCGTCCGCTCAACCTGCTCGCGGATTTCTCGAAGAACGGCATTTTCGATCTCGTGGTCTGTCGCAACGTGCTGATTTATTTCGATCAGGAAACCAAGATCGACGTGATCGACCGGCTCGCCCGCGTGGTGGCACCCGACGGCCACCTGATCCTCGGCGCGGCCGAAACCACGATCGGGCTCAGTCAGGCGTTCAAGGCGATCACCGAGCGGCGCGGGCTGTACGCGCCAGTCGATCCTTCGGCCACCACCGCCGATCGGGTCGCGACCAGGCTTACGGTGTCCGGCACCCAATTCGCATCACGGCACTGACTTTTCCTTAGGCGCCGCGAGCCAGGCCGCGGACAGCATCAATGCGCAGGCCGCAGCGAGCGCGAGCGTCGGCGCCGCAAGCCCGAGCAGGATCAGCAGACCCGTGGAAATGATCGTCGTGAAATAGCCGAGCACGCCGAGATAGGCGACATTGCCCTGCTTCATGCCGATATCCCAGAGCAGGAAGGCGGTGCCGACGGGACCAAGCCCAAGCCCGATCAGCGCGCCCCATTGCGTCGTCCCCTGCGGCAAGGTCCAGGTTTCGAATATCAGGCTGCAAATCAGCGCCAGCAGCGAGGTGGCAATACATGGCAGCGCCAGGCTTTCGCTCGGCACCGCGGCCACCAGCCGCGACATCACCGAATAGCTCGCCCATACCAGCGCGCTGGCAAAGGCGAGCGCGAAGCCGATATGGCTGTGGGGAAAATCGAAGGAGCCGCCGATCTTGTCCCAGACCAAGAGCGTCGCGGCGAGCAGGCCCAGGATCGCGCCCGCGATGTGACGCAGATGCAGGAAATGGCCGGGCAGGAGGCCTGAGAACAGCACGGTCAGCAGCGCCCAGAGCGAGGCGATCAATCCCGCTTCGGCGGTGGGCGCCAGGCGAAGCGCCGCGAAATACAGAACATGAAAGCCGAACAGCCCGTAAAGCCCGAGCGCGAAGGAAGCAGGCGTAGGCTTCATCGCGCGCGCGCGGCCGCTGACAAGCGCAATCGTCGCGATGGTGACGCCGCCGATCGCAAAGGCGATGGCGGTGGTCGCAAATGGCGCGATTGCCGCACTCTTCAGCGCGGTGAGGGAGGCGAGCGTGCCCCACAGCAGAACCGCGCCGAAGCCCGCCGCCGTCGCCGCGCGGACGGAAATGATCTGTCTGCCTTCACTCATGCGGGATCGATTTCGGCGGGATCATGGAGATGCGCAAAACACCGGCAAACCGTCGAATATTTAGGCTCGCCTTGTCGACTTTTTCGGCGGTGCAAGTCAACCTGGATACCTGCATCCATCGTTATGTCATGCGAATGTGACCCGGTTCACATACTGTCCGTTCGAACTTCGCTCAATTCGGTCCGAATGTGGTCGCGCAGAGATGCGCATGCAGAGGACGTGCAGCGATGGATTTACTGATTGCCACCCTGGCGGGATGGATCGCGGTTCAGACCGGGCTTTCGGCCGTTCCGCCCCCACATATCGAATTGGTCACCCCGACGACCATGACCGAAACGGCTTTCGGTCCGGGGGTTGCGGCAAGCCCGCTGCTGCGCGCGCTCTACAGCCAGCCGGCGGGCACGGTCTATCTGCGAAAGAACTGGAATTCGTCCAATGTGCGCGATCGAAGCGAATTGCTGCATGAGCTGGTCCATCATTTTCAGAGCGTTCACAATTTGAAATATCGCTGCGGCGCCGAGCGCGAGAAGCTTGCCTATGATCTGCAGATCAAATGGCTGCGCGAGCAGGGCGTCGCCGATCCCTATGAACTGCTTGAGATCAATGGCTTCTTCGTGGTGATGGCGGCGGTCTGCCGGGATACCGACCACGACTGATTGCGGTTCCGGTTCCGGGGAATAACATCGCCTCCGGAGAAGTCTTAATGGGAATAGGCGCTCATCGGTGTGAGGTTCGGTACAGTGCCCAGATTTACCGCAAAGAAATCTTCGGATCCGGATCGAGAAGTCGCTGTGGCCGCTCTTGTTGATCGGTGCCTTGCTGGCGATTTGCATGGGCGCAATCACCTGGATCATCCCGGCATAAGCCGCGATCTTCAAGGCCGGGTCCATCACGGCGTCCCGCGGCGAATAACGTTTCCGCTGCCGCGGCAATGAGCGGGCCATTCTGCGACAAAGTGTTCTCCGGAAGTGAGGCGCGGGCGTGCGCCATCGCCCGTATTGTTTGAAAGGCGCCGGGTGCGCCTTGCACTTCTTGCCCCGAAGCGAGGGTGGACGGCGCGCCGGGAGGCGCAGGCCAGTCCTTTTGTTTGCCGGGCTTCGTTGCCGAAGCGCGGCCGCCTCTCGGCGCACCGCTGAGTTTTATTCAGCGTGTCTTCGAAGTTATGGCGTCAACCCCGCGGCACACCTATCAAATACTGACAAAGCGTGCCGAGCTCTTGGCAGAGCTGGACCGGCATTTGCATTGGACGAAGAATGTTTGGATGGGGGTCAGCGTTAGAGTCAACAGTATTGGGATCGCGTGGCGTACCTTCGAAAAACAAATGCTTATACAAAAGTTTTAAGTCTTGAGCCTCTCCTCGGCCCACTTGATCTTGACGACTTGTCTGCGGTCGATTGGGTGATAGTCCGAGGCGAAAGCGGCCCCAGCGCGCGAATGATGCGTGAGTATTGGGTGCGCTCAATTCGAGATGCGTGCGTAAGAAGCGACGTGGCGTTTCACTTCAAGCAATGGGGCGGCGTAAATAAAAAAGTGACTGGTAGAACTCTAGATGGTCGCACATGGGACGAAATGCCCGGCGCACGGAAAAATCGGGTGCGACGTTTGCCCCTACCAGAATTGCAGGCCATGTAATAAGCCGAACTCTCGCTCCCGACAGCAGACGCCGTTGGCACCGGGCTCCGTTTTCGGTTGCTGCAACTCTTGAGGCCGAACTTATTTCACTACGGTGTTTAAGTCTTTCGCCACCTAACTCCTCAACCCCGGCGCTTCCTGCCCCGTCCGCGCGACATATTCGGTATAGCCGCCGCCATAGGTGTGGATGCCGTCCGGCGTCAGTTCCAGCACGCGGTTCGACAAGGCGGCGAGAAAATGCCGGTCATGCGAGACGAACAGCATGGTGCCCTCGTATTCCGATAACGCGGCGATCAGCATTTCCTTGGTCGCGATGTCGAGATGGTTGGTGGGCTCGTCCAGCACCAGGAAATTCGGCGGATCGTAAAGCATCTTCGCCATCACCAGCCGCGCCTTCTCGCCGCCCGACAGCACCCGGCAGCGCTTCTCCACGTCGTCGCCGGAAAAGCCGAAACAGCCCGCAAGCGTACGCAGCGATCCTTGCCCCGCCTGCGGGAAGCTGTGCTCCAGCTCCTCGAACACCGTGTTCTCGCCGTCGATCAGCTCCATCGCGTGCTGCGCGAAATAGCCCATCTTCACGCTGCCGCCGATCGTCACCGAGCCATCGTCGGGTTCGGTCGTGCCCGAAATCAGCTTGAGCAATGTCGACTTGCCGGCGCCGTTGACGCCCATCACGCACCAGCGCTCCTTGCGGCGCACGGAAAAATCGAGCCCCTCATAGATCGCGCGGCTGCCGTAACCCTTGTGCACCTTCTTCAGCGAGACCACGTCCTCGCCCGAACGCGGCGCCGGCTGAAATTCGAACGCCACCGACTGGCGGCGGCGCGGCGGCTCGACCCGCTCGATCTTTTCCAGCTTCTTCACCCGGCTCTGCACCTGCGCGGCGTGCGAGGCGCGCGCCTTGAAGCGCTCGATGAACTTGATCTCCTTGGCCAGCATCGCCTGCTGGCGCTCGAATTGCGCCTGAAGCTGCTTCTCCAGCTGGGCGCGCTGCGCCTCGTAGAATTCGTAATTTCCCGAATAGGTGGTGAGCGTGCCGCCGTCGATCTCGATGATCTTGCTTGCGATGCGGTTCATGAATTCGCGGTCGTGCGAGGTCATGAGCAGCGCGCCGTCATAGCCCTTGAGGAAATTCTCCAGCCAGATCAGACTTTCGAGGTCGAGATGGTTGGACGGCTCGTCGAGCAGCATGGCGTCCGGACGCATCAACAGGATGCGGGCGAGCGCCACCCGCATCTTCCAGCCGCCGGACAGTTTGCCGACATCGCCGTCCATCATCTCCTGGCTGAAGCCCAGGCCCGAGAGCACCTCGCGCGCTCGCGCATCGAGCGCATAGCCGTCCAATTCCTCGAAGCGGCCCTGCACCTCGCCATAGCGTTCCAGAATCTCTTCCATCTCGCCGGCGCGGTCGGGATCGGTCATGGCGGCTTCGAGCGATTTCAGCTCGGCCGCGACCTCGCTGACGGGACCTGCGCCTTCCATGGTCTCGGCGACCGCGCTCCTTCCCGACATTTCGCCGACATCCTGGCTGAAATAGCCGATGGTGATCCCGCGATCGACCGCGACCTGGCCCTCGTCGGGCTGCTCCTCGCCCTTGATCAAGCGAAACAGCGTGGTCTTGCCGGCACCGTTGGGGCCCACCAGACCGATCTTCTCGCCGCGCTGGAGCGCCGCCGAGGCCTCGATGAACAGGATCTGGTGGCCGTTCTGCTTGGAGATATTGTCGAGGCGGATCATGGGGCGGGGCGCTGGTTATCGGTTGACGCGTTTTCTGGACGCGAACCGGTACCCACTTCGCTTGAAAACGCTATGAAAGAAGCGGCCCCCTTACGCCATGTGGCGCGCGCGCGAAAGGGATTTCAGCCTGGCGCCCGACATCCGCCGGCAAACCGGGCTATTTGCAGGCCAGCCGCGCCAGATGCTTGGAGCGGTAGACCAGGAACAGGTCGCCGGTATAGTGGAAAAATTCGCCGGTGAAGTCCTTGCTGACGAACCGGAGCTGGATCGAGTTGTCGGTTGCGAATTTGATCGGCGGATTGCCGTCAAGACCGGTGAGCGAAAGATTGCGGCCGGGACCGATCGCAAGCTGCAGCTTCATGACGGCGGGATTCTGACTCGAGGGCGCGATCAGCGATCCTTCACAGGACCAGGTGCGGGTCGTCCCCTGCGCCTTGGCGTCCGAGATCGTCCAGAAGCCCGACAATGCCATGCATAGCAATAGCCGTCCGATCATGGGACCTTTCCTTGAATTTGCCCGCCGCCGATTGTGCCGATTTGCAGATTCGAGGCAAGGGGAGCCGACGAGGGGAGCGGGCGAGGGCGCGCCATTGCGGAACGGCGGATATCGTCGGCCGCATCGCGGCTGACGGATTGCGCGGCTATTCGACCCCGAACAGCTTCAGCAGGCTCGCGAACTTGTTCTCCGGCTCCTTCGTCCGCGCGAAGGCCGGCGGCCTTTCGAGCTTGCTCACCACCACCATGCGCTCGACCTCGCCGCGTTTGAAGGCGGCCAGGAATTTCGGATAATCCTTGAACGAGACGCAGCCGTTGGATTGGCCGTTCGGCCCCAGCATGTAGGTGTGCGCCAGAATGCCGGCGCGGCCGAACATGTTGCCGTCGCCGACCGGCGTCAGGCGGACCGCCTCGACGCCGTGGAACAGCTTTTCGCGCATCGTCAGGCGATAGGTGTTCGGGGGAGTGGCGCCATGCATGCGCACATGCACGTGCCGCGGATCGTCCATCTTGGGCCCAAGGCCGGAATGCGCTTCCAGCCGCTCGCCATTGGGCATGTACACCACCTGCGCGCTGATGTCGTAGATCGCGGTTTTGGCGAAATTCTCTTCCGGGTTGACGCCGAGGCCGTCGAACGGCGTCAGCGCCGCCAGCTTCGGCCGCCGTCGCGGCAGCGGCGCCACCTCGGCAAGCGCGATGGCTTCCTGGAAGCGGTTCGGCTCGAAGCGACTGAAGCGCGCATAATCGGGCGCTGTGGGCGCGAACCGCTCGGGTGCAACGATCGTATCGGGATCGGCGAGCGAGCGGCTATCCGGCTCGAAGGCGCCGGCGTTGAAGGCGGCCAGCGCAAACAGCGACGGAGGATCTTCCTCGTCGGTTTCGGCCTCGATCTCGGCCGGCAGATCGTTGGTCAGCGGCTGATTCGCAACCACCGAGCCGAGCAGCCGGTAGCGGATGCCGTCCGAATATGATTCGGCGTTGAGCGGCAGGTCGGAGCGCGCCGCCAGCGCCTGGGACAGGCGCGCGCCGGTGACGCCGATGGCAATTGTCATGATCGCGACAGCGATGGCGATGAAGGTGCCGCCGAGGCCAAGACGCGCGAGAAGACGCGAGGCCCGTGAAGGTTCCGCCGCAAGGCCGAGATGCAATGGGTAGCAGACCGCGTCCCCGCGCGCGCCGATCGTCAATGTCCGATTCCCCCGAATTGACGGACCCGTTAGAGCTACTGGAAAAGGCGCGAGCAGGGAATGTTCGGGACGGAAACATGGCAAGGTTTGGTTAACCACCGCCGGGAACCAGGGAACTCGATCCGATCGGTACGAAAGAACCGGCGGCAAGAAAAAACCCCGCCGTTTCCGGCGGGGTTGAAGGCTTCAGGCAGAGGGTCTTTCAACGCGTCGTCAACATTCCCCAGGGACGAAAGGCGTCAGGCTGGAATGCTTAAGCAGGAATTCTTGCCTCGTCCTCGGTCGGCTCGCGCAGCACATAGCCGCGGCCCCACACCGTCTCGATGTAGTTCTTGCCGCTCGAGGCATTCGCGAGCTTCTTGCGCAGCTTGCAGATGAACACGTCGATGATCTTGAGTTCGGGCTCGTCCATGCCGCCATAGAGATGATTGAGGAACATCTCCTTGGTCAGCGTGGTGCCCTTGCGGAGCGAAAGCAGCTCCAGCATCTGATATTCCTTGCCGGTCAGATGCACGCGCGGGCCGTGAACCTCGACCGTCTTCTGGTCGAGATTGACGACGAGATCGCCGGTATTGATGACCGACTGGGCGTGGCCCTTGGAGCGGCGCACGATCGCGTGGATGCGCGCCACCAGTTCGTCCTTGTGGAACGGCTTGGTCATGTAGTCGTCGGCGCCGAAGCCGAGACCCCTGACCTTGTCCTCGATGCCGGCCAGGCCGGACAGGATCAGGATCGGCGTCTTCACCTTCGAGACCCGAAGCGAGCGCAGAACCTCGAAGCCCGACATGTCGGGCAGGTTCAGGTCGAGAAGGATGATGTCGTAATCGTAGAGCTTGCCGAGATCGACGCCCTCCTCACCGAGATCGGTGGTGTAGACGTTGAAGCTCTCGGACTTGAGCATCAACTCGATCGACTGCGCTGTCGCGCTATCGTCCTCGATCAGCAAAACGCGCATGCCAGTCCCCTCTCTCGCCGCTGCGGGGCCCAAAGATCGGCACGCCGGAACGGCGGCCCTTCAAACGCCTTGCAACAATACGATTCAGGAACACTACTACCGACATGGTTAACAAATGCTGATTCCGGTTCGCAAGCATTCTCTAGGCAGGTTCAGCCGAATCGGCCTAAAGTCTTACCAGAATACAGTTTTTTGTTCCAAACCTCGGTTCATGTTCCGCTTCAAGAGTCGGCGTTAAGCAACTCTCGCGACTCGACTTCGAAAAAGTCCCGGAGGCGAACCGTCCGTACCGTCGCAAGAACGGTGTCGTAATGATTAACGACGCGGGTAAACACGAAGTTAAGGGCGCCGGCCGGCGATAGGACTTCATGAAGGCTTTGGCCGAGCAGATCGCAATGCCTTCTTCACCTCTCCCCCAGCGGAAGAGGTCGACGTGCGAAGCGCGTCGGGTGAGGGGGAGGGGGTACACGCTAGGTCGACGCCCTCTCTCCAGGCAAGTCGGACTTGTCCGGCTTGCGCCTGATAATGCTGAACTCGGGCAAGCCCGAGTTCAGTGGAGGCGAGTGCCTCCGAGCGCGTGGCGGCTCCGCACCATGAAAGCGCTCGCCGAACAGATCGCGGAACTGGACGGCATCGAGGTCTATGGCCGGGTGGTGGGAGTGCGCGGCCTGATGGTCGAGGTCGCCGGCCCGATCCAGTCGATGTCGGTCGGCGCCAAGGTGTCGATCGAGACCGCGCCGGGCCGCAACATCCCGGGCGAGGTGGTCGGTTTTGCCGGCAACAATGCCCTGCTGATGCCGTTCGGTGCGCTCGACGGCGTGCGGCGCGGCTGCCGCGCCATCGTCAGCGTGGCGCCTGCCGCGGTCCGGCCTTCCGACGGCTGGCTCGGCCGAGTCGTTAATGCCATGGGCGAGCCGATCGACGGCAAGGGGCCGCTGCCGGCCGGTCCGTCGCCCTATCCGTTCCGCTGCGCGCCGCCGCCGGCGCATGCGCGCCAGCGGGTCGGCGCCCCGCTCGATCTCGGGGTGCGGGCTCTCAATACCTTCCTGACCTGCTGCCGCGGCCAGCGCATGGGCATCTTTGCCGGCTCCGGCGTCGGCAAGTCGGTGCTGCTGTCGATGCTGGCTCGCAATGTCGAAGCCGACGTGTCGGTCATTGGCCTGGTCGGCGAGCGCGGTCGCGAGGTGCAGGAATTCCTGCAGGAGGATCTGGGCGAGGAGGGGCTGAAGCGTGCCGTGGTGGTGGTTGCGACCTCCGACGAGCCCGCGCTGATGCGCCGCCAGGCCGCCTATCTGACGCTGGCGATCGCCGAATATTTCCGCGACGAGGGCCGCGACGTTTTGGCGCTGATGGATTCGGTGACGCGCTTTGCGATGGCGCAGCGCGAGATCGGGCTGTCGGCCGGTGAACCACCCACCGCCAAGGGCTACACCCCGACCGTGTTCTCCGAATTGCCGCGGCTTCTGGAACGTGCCGGCCCCGGTACCGAACAGGGCACCATCACCGGCCTGTTCACAGTGCTGGTCGACGGCGACGACCATAATGAGCCGATCGCCGACGCCGTGCGCGGCATTCTCGACGGCCATGTCGTCATGCAACGCGCGATTGCCGAGCGCGGACGTTACCCGGCCATCAATGTGCTGAAATCGATCTCCCGCACCATGCCGCGCGCGGCCGATCCGGCCTTTCTGCCGGTCATCACCCACGCCAAGCAGGTGATGGCGACCTATGCCGACATGGAAGAACTGATCCGGCTCGGCGCCTATCGCCCCGGCTCCAGCGCCGAGGTGGACGAGGCGATCCGCCTGCATCAGCCATTGGAGGACTTCCTGGGCCAGGCGCAAGGACGAGGCAACCACGTTGGCTGAAGGATATCAGCGGCTTGCGACAATTCTCGGCGATTTGGAAACACAAAAATAACGATAGCCCCCCACAATCCGTCATGCTTGCCGCGCGACCGGACGCAAAACCGGTGACCGCTTTTGCTGGTCGCGCGCTTGGCTGTGTGGGCGGCTGTACGCTTTTCGTGCGGCGCCGTTATCCGTTGGGGCTTCGGGGAGTATGTGTCGATGAAGTCGCGTGAGACGCTGATCCGCTTGCGGAAATTCCAGGTGGACGAGAAGCGCCGCCGGACCGTGCAGATCGAAACCATGATTGCCGAGTTCGAACGGATGTCCGGCGAGCTCGAGCGTGAGGTCAAGGTCGAGCAGGACCGTGCCGGCATCCAGGACCCGGCGCATTTCGCCTATCCGACCTATGCCAAGGCCGCGAACCAGCGCAAAGAGAACCTGAAGCGCTCGATCGACGACCTGCGGCTGCAACTCGACGACGCCAAGGCGGCGCTCGCCGAAGCCTTCGAGGAATTGAAGAAGGTCGAATTGCTGGACGAGCGCGACCAGGCGCGCGACCGCGCCGAAGCCAATGCGCGCGAGCAGATGGAGCTCGATTCCATCGGCATCATGCGCATCCGCAACGCGGTGCGGGCGTAAGCCTCGTTCGGAAACGCACTCAATTCTGACAAGCGGCAATCTCCCTCGCTCCCTCCCCCTGCAAGGGGGAGGGAGGGAAGGGGGTCTTCTGTCTTTTTAGCTTGACCCCCACCCGACTGCCTCCGCAGGCGACTCCGGCGGTCGACCTCCCCCTTTCAGGGGGAGGTGAGAGAAAGAAAAGATTGCGTTCATTCCCGGCCCGTCGTTTGAGTCCGCGAATGAAAAGCGCCGGAAAAGTCCTGAGCGAGATCGAGCGCATGCGCGACGACGGCTCCCCGCCGCAGCCCGGCGCGCGCAGGAGCATCGGTTCGGGGGCGAAGGCGTGAATCTGCTGGGCCATTATCCGGTGGTGATCGCAGGCGGCGGCCCGACCGGGCTCACGCTCGCCAACCTGCTCGGCATGTACGGCATCGAATGTCTGCTGCTGGAACGGCATGCAACGACCGTGCGCGAGCCGCGCGCGGTCTCGATCGACGACGAGTCATTGCGCACCATGCAGGCCGCCGGCATCGCCGACGAAGTGTTCGCGCAGACCGTTGCCGGATATGGCTCGCATTATTTCACCGCCGACGGCGTCTGCTTCGCGAAGGTCGAGCCGACCGGCCAACCTTATGGCTTTCCGCGGCGCAACGCTTTTCGCCAGCCGATCCTGGAGCGGCAATTGCGCGAGGCGCTGCTGCGATTCCCCCATGTCACGGCCGCTTTCGAGCATGAATTGCAATCGTTCGAACAGGATGCCAACGCCGTTGCGTTGCTGGTCCGCCAGCCCGATGGCAGCGACATCGGCATCACCTGCGATTACCTGGTCGGCTGCGACGGTGCTTCGAGCGGGGTGCGCAAGGCAATCGGCGCAACGCTCGGTGGCTCGACCTTCGCCGAGCGCTGGCTGATCATCGACCTCGAAAATTCGCCGGTGCATTCGCGCCACACCGTCGTGTTCTGCAATGTGGAGCGGCCCTGCATCGCGCTGCCCGGTCCGGACCGGACGCGCCGCTACGAGTTCTATCTGCATCCGCATGAGCGCGACGAGGATTTCCTGAAATCCGACACCGTGCGGCATCTGATGGCGACACATGACGCGGCACCCGGAAGCCGCATCGTGCGCCAGGCGATCTATGCCTTTCATGCGCGCATCGCCGACCGCTGGTCGGAAGGCCGCGTGTTTCTCGCAGGCGACGCCGCGCATCTGACGCCGCCTTTCGCAGGCCAGGGCATGAATAGCGGCTTGCGCGATGCCAATAATCTGGCCTGGAAGCTCGCTGCGGTGGCGCGCGGCGAACTCGGGCCGCGGCTGCTCGATTCCTATGAAGTTGAGCGGCGCGACCATGTCGGCGCCATGACCGAGATGGCGTTGCGGCTGGGCCGCATCATGGCGCCGCGCAGCAAGGCCGAAGCCTTCCTGGTGCAGAACGGCTTGCGGCTGCTCGGGCTTTATCCGCCGGCGCGCGATTACGTCGCGCAGATGAAGTTCAAGCCGTCGCCGCGTTTCGTCAGCGGCTTTCTGCTGCCGGACGGGCGCAGCGCCCGCACTACGCTGGTCGGGCGGCTGTTTCCGCAGCCGGATGTGCTGCTCGATGACGATAGCGCCGTCGCGCTCGACGACGTGCTGGGGCAGGGCTTTGCGGTGGTGATGCGAGGCGTGCCGGACGATGCCGACATGCTCGGCCTTTCGGAAATCGACTGGGGCGGGATCAGGCCGAATGGCGTCATCATCGCGCCGCGCGACGATTCGGCGCCCGCTCCCGAAGGCATCATCGTGGTGCGCGAAAGCGAGGCGCAGGACTGGCCGGGCGTTCCGGTCGGGCATGTATTTCTGCTGCGCCCGGACCGTTATGTCGCCGCCTGCCTGCCGCTCGAGCAATGGCATCGGCGCCGCGCCGATATCGTCTCGCTGATTGCTGCGACGTTTGACCGCGGCAGCGAAGAGGTTGCTGCGTGAGCGCCGCGTGTGCGTTCGGGAGAAGTCATGCGCTCCCATCATGCCACGTCTGACATTCGATGCGGCCGGAGAGGTCGTTGCCGCGCTCGCCGCGAGCCGGATGTTTTTCTGACTGCGTCGATCGCAGGCCGGGCGCGACACATTCAGAACAATTTTATCGACGCCGCAGAACGGGCATCGAATCCATTTCAACCGCTTGCGGAAGGATAAATGAATCGCTCCGTGGCGGTTCGGCGAAGAAATTGCTCTTAAGCTGCAACGGGTGCCGACACTTGCGATCGCCACAATCCGTTCGTGCCAACTTTGGTCGCAGAAACATTTGATGGCATCGATGCGGCACGCATCGGCTGTTCGCGCAGATTTCATATTCGATAAAAACATCATCACGCCCGCTTGATTGGCGATGCTGCGATGCACTCCTAGCTGTCCCGAACGGTGAACGGATGCTCACGTTGAGGTCCGCACCCGAACTAGGAGACCGAACATGAAGATCATCAAGACCGCTCTCATCGCCGCGTCGTTCGCGGTCGTTGCCGCCGCTGCCAATGCGCAGGGCGCCGAAGACCTGCTCACGCATATTCACGGCGAACCGGCGGCGCAGACTTATTCCGCGCCAGTCGCCCCGCGCGCGGGCGTGATTTCGCAGGAGGCGCGTGGCGCCTTCGCGCGAGCCGGTGCGCAGCGTACACGTCAGCCGTCGCAGCAGCAGGACGCCAATCCGCTGCTCGACCAGATTCACGGCAACTGACGTTGCCGTGGCAGAAGCCGGCGGGATTCGTCCCGCCGGCTCCGCTGCTAGCCCGAAATTCCGCAAGTGCGCGACAGCTTCACCGCAAGATCGAGCAGGGCCTCGTCGCCGCCGGCCCAGCCGATGAAGGACAGCCCGACCGGACAGCCGCCGATGGTGCCGATCGGCAGCGAAACCTGCGGCAGACCCGACAATCCCGCGATGCAGGTCATGCGCATGAGCGCGCGTGCGGAAGGATTCATGCACCTCGTTCGGCGCGTCGACGAACGGCGCGACCGAAGGCGAGGTGGGAAGGACAAGAAGCGTTCCCGGCTGCGCAATGCCGCGGATGCGATCGCGGGCGCGCTCCTGAATCGTGCGCGCCTGCGCCGCCGCCTCCGCCGTGACGGTGGCGGCGAAGGCGAAGCGATCGGCGACGCCGGGTCCGAATTTCGGTTTCACGCGCTCGACGAAATCGCCATAGACGCTCCAGATCTCGCGCGCCTGGATGATGCGGAAGGCCTCGCGCCAGATATCGAGATCGTCGGGCGCGATGCGCAGATGCGACGGCTTCGGCAAGTCGGCGGCGATCGCCGCCAGCGCCCCGTTCAGAAATGCCGCGACATCGGCGTCGGCTTCCGCAAAGGCGTCGTCGAGCACGACCAGCTTCGAGATCTCCGCCGCAGTCGAGGTGCCGCCCAGGAGCACGCCGCCCGACTTTTCGGAACGTGCCCGGCCCGTTGGCGAACCAGCCCGCGGCATCGAAGGAATCCGCCATGTGCATGGCGCCGGTGAGATCGACGCGGCCATGGGTGGTGCGGATGCCGTAGAGCCCGCAGAACGACGACGGCACCCTGATCGAGCCGCCGGTATCGCTGCCGATCGCGATATCGCAGGCGCCGGAAGCCGCCGCCGATGCCGAACCCGTCGACGAGCCGCCGGGCAGGCGGCCGGGCGCGCGCGGATTGACCGGCGTGCCGTAATGCGCGTTGACGCCGGCGACGCTGTAGAAGAATTCGTCGCAGACGGTCTTGCCGGTGATGGTGGCGCCGGCATCGAGCAGCTTCTGCACCGACGGCGGCATTTTTTGTCGCGGGCTTTTGCGCGGCGAGCCAGTCCGGATTGCCGCCGCCGGTGCGCTCGCCCGCGATGTCGTACATGTCCTTGATCGCGACGGTTAATCCGGCGAGCGGGCCGGATCCGCGCGCCCGCGATCGGCGCCTTCAGATCATGCGGGACGAAGGCCGAGCGGATGCGCAGCGACATCACGATGCTTTCTGCTGTCCGAGATACCAGTCGAGGATCTTCTCGCCGGTCCAGGACACCACGCCGGGCTTTTCGAGAATTTCTTCGAAGGCGCGCTCGCACATGACCGATCCGGTGCGGCACGCCGGAGAGATAGGGGTGGCAGGCGATCGCCATGATCTTGGGGCGCTCGGCGGATTCCTCATAGAGCCAGTCGAACTGATCCATCGCGCGCTCGTAGAAATGCGCGGACGGGTGATATTGCGAGGTGAACATCACGATATCATGGACCTCGAAATTATAGGGCAAGGCCACCACCGGCTTGTGCGTGGTCGTAAGCGTCACCGGCTCGTCGTCCAGCACCCAGTCGCCGATATATTCGATGCCGGCCTCGCTCAGATAATCGAGCGTGTCGAAGGTCTGCGTCAGACCCGGCCCGAACCAGCCGCGCGGGCGCTTGCCGGAGAACTTCTCGATCACCTCCATCGCCTTTTGGATGGTGGCGCGCTGGTCATCGAGCTTGTGCATCGGGATCTGCTCATAGCCATGCGCGTTCAGCTCCCAGCCCGATTTCAGGCAGGCCTCCACCACCTGCGGATAGCTTTCGCAGACCCTGGCGTTGAGCGTCACGGTCGGCGTGGCGCCGACCCGCTCCAGCATGGTCTTCATGCGCCAGAAGCCGACCCGCATGCCGTATTCGTGCCAGCTCCAGTTCGGATGGTCGGGGAGGAGCGGCTGCAATTGCGGCGGCACGATCACCATGCGCGCCATCGCGCGCGAAATGTCCCAGTCCTCCAGCGCCAGCACCGGCCAGATCACCATGCGGATGCCGTCCGGCAATTTCAGCGGCGGACGGGTTTCGATCGGCGAAAAGGCGAGACGCTCGCGCGGCTGCATGGCTGGTTCTCCTGTCTCTTCGTCTTCATACGCGGCATAGCCGTCGAAGACGGCGTCGTTGACGCCTTTTGTCCCGCGTATCCCGCTTGGGCGGGCATTGTGCTCGCCCAAGCGGGATGGCCGGGTCAAGCCCGGCCATGACGAATTAGGCAAGCGCCTTGATTGGCTTGCCATCCAGCCACGCCCGGATCGCCTCGACGGTGCCGCCATAGAACAGGCGGTAGCCGTCCTGCGTCACGTAACCGAGATGCGGGGTGAGGATCACATTCGGCAGCTTGCGATAGGGATGATCCTGCGGCAGCGGCTCGATATCGAACACGTCGAGGCCGGCGCCCGCGATCGCACCATTCTGCAAGGCCGCGATCAACGCCGCCTCGTCGACGATCGGGCCGCGCGAGGTGTTGATGAGATAGGCCGCCTTTTTCATCATCGCCAGATCGGTGGCGCTGACCAGCCCGCGGCTGCGGTCGGATAGCTGCAGGTGAATCGTGATGAAGTCGGATTTCTGGAACAGGTCGGCCTTGGTCGCGTATTCGACACCGGCTTCCTTGCATTTCTCCGGCGTCAAATTCTGACTCCAGGCCAGCACCTTCATGCCGAAAGCCTGCGCCACCCTGGCGACGCGCTGGCCGAGATTGCCGAGCCCGACAATGCCGAGCGTATGCTGGAACAGGTCGGCGCCGATCGTCGCCTGCCACGGCTCGCCCGCCTTCATGCGGGCATTCTCGGCGCTGATATTGCGGGCGAGATCGATCATCAGCCCGATGGCGAGTTCCGCGGTCGGATGCTTGGCGCCCTCGGTGCCGCAGACCACGATTCCGCGTTCCTTTGCCGCGGCCACGTCGATCGAGGCATTGCGCAGGCCCGTTGTCACCAGCAGCTTCAGATCGGGCAGCTTCTCGATCAGCGCGCGCGGGAATGGCGTGCGCTCGCGCATCAGGCAGACGATGTCGTAACCCTGCAGCGCGCGGGCGACCGCATCGGGGCCGCCAAGTCCCTCGTTGAACACCGTGACGTCGACGTCTTTCGTGACGCCCGACCAGTCGGCCGTCCTGAGGGCGACATTCTGGTAGTCGTCGAGCACGGCGCAGCGGTAACGCATGGGGGAACCTTTTTTAGGAAAATCTTGCGGTTCGAGCAGGGTGAGGCGGGACAGCAATACCAATCCGGGACGCCGTGCAACCGGCCGATCGGAACCGTTTGAACCTTTTTGCCCGTCACAATCACCTATCTTTTATCCGTCCGGCCAGGCTGGTAGAATAAAGTCTTCCGGGCAAAGGAATTTTGCGGAGGCTTGCGGCATGAAGCGCCTGGCAACGATGCTGTGTGGCCTGATGGTTGCCGTTGCGATGTTCTCAAGCGATGCCGCGCGCCGAAAAGCGGGTGGCGCTGGTGATCGGCAATGGCGGCTACCAGAATGCCTCGAAGCTGACCAATCCGCCGAACGACGCCGCCGCGATCGCCGCGATGTTCCGCGACGCCGGCTTTGAAGTCGTCGAAGCCAAGACCGATCTCGGTAACCTCGAATTCAAGCGGGTGGCGCGCGAATTCACCGCGGTCGCGCGCGATGCCGATATCGCCGTGCTGTTCTATGCCGGCCACGGCATCGAGGTGAACGGCACCAATTATCTGATCCCGGTCGATGCCAAGCTCGCGACCGATTTCGACGTCGAGGACGAGGCGCTGTCGCTCGACCGGCTGATGCGCGCGCTGGAACCGGCGCGCCGGCTGCGTCTGATCATTCTCGATGCCTGCCGCGACAATCCGTTCACGCGCAACATGCAGCGCACCGTCGCCTCGCGCGCAGTGGTGAACGGTCTCGCCAAGGTCGAGCCGACGACCACCGATACCCTGATCGCCTATGCGACGCGGCCGGGCTTCACCGCCGACGACGGTGGCGGTGCGAACAGCCCGTTCACCGCGGCATTGCTCAAGCACCTGACGGTGCCCGGACGCGACGTGCGCATCTCGCTCGGCTTCACCCGCGATGAAGTGCTGAAGGCGACCGGTGCGCGGCAGGAACCGTTCGTGTCGGGTTCGCTCGGCGGCGCCACGGTGGCGCTGGTGCCGGAGAAAAAAGCGCCGGAAGTCAAGCGCGAGGTGGTCGCTCAGCCGGCGCCGGCAGCGCCGTGATCGGCGCCGATCCGCGGCGGGATTACGAATTCGCCGAACGCGTCGGCACCCGCGAAGCCTGGGATTCCTTCCTGTCGGTTCATCCCACCGGCTTCTATTCGGACCTGGCGCGCGCGCAGCGCGACAAGATCGCCTCCCGCATCGAGCCGAAGGTGGCGGCGCCCGCCGTCCCGCCGGCAGCGGTCCCGCCGGTGCCGCTGGTCTCGCAGAATCCGCCGCCGGAGAAACAGCCTTCTAGAGTGATCGCGGTGCTGCCGGCGCCGGGTGCCGACAAGCCGGCCGAGCCGCCGCTCCGCCGCCTGCCGAGAGGAAGCCTGCCAATATCGCGGTGCTGCCGCCGCCCGGCGGGTGCGCAGGCGCCCGCTCCCGCGCCGGACGAAAAGCAGGACCTCGCCGCGATCACCCGCGAGCTGCAGACCGAATTGCGGCGCGTCGGCTGCGATGCCGGCCGCGTCGACGGCAATTGGTCGGCAAAATGGCGCGAGGCCATGAGCAATTTCAATCGCAAGGCCGGCACGGACCTGGACATCAAGGTTGCGTCGCTCGATGCGCTCGACGCGGTGAAAGAGCAACGCGGCCGCATCTGCCCGCTGATCTGCGGCCGCAACCAGCATGTCGAAGGCGACGAATGCGTCGCCAACCCGGTCGAAAAGAAGCCGCCGCCGCGCAAGGAAGCCTCGCGGCCGCCGGAGCCTTCGCCGCGCGAACGCGCCCGCGAGCGCGCCAAGGAACGGGTCCAGCAGGAGCGTGTACGCGAGCGCCGTCAGGAAGCCGCGCGCCCGGCGCGCGCTTCGTGTCCGGCCGGCTCCTCGCCGTTCCCGCAGGGCGGCCGCATGTGCTGCGAAACCACGCCGGAACGCGGCCCGTCGCGGATTTTCTGCCCGTAGCCGCCGGCCGCACGGCAATCCGGCCTTGTCTTCAGGGCGGGCGAGGGAAACCTCGCCCGCCTTGCCCTTTGGGCGTCGCACCGCTACTTACAGCCCACATTTTCCAGCCAATGATGGATCAGGGCAGACCGTCCCGGCGCGGTCCGCGCGGCTGATCCGGGTTTGCCCAAAGGGTTCGAGAGCTTCAATGAACGGCCGCCAATTCGTCTATTTCATGCAGGGGCTGACCAAGACCTATCCGGGCAACCGCAAGGTGCTCGAGAACATCCACCTGCAATTCTATCCCGACGCCAAGATCGGCGTGCTCGGCGTCAACGGCTCCGGCAAATCGACGCTGCTGCGCATCATGGCCGGCATCGACAACGACTATACCGGCGAGGCCTGGGTCGCGCGAGGGCGCGCGCGTCGGCTATCTGCCGCAGGAGCCGCAGCTCGATCCGAGACCAAGAGCGTGCGCGAGAACGTCATGGAAGGCGTCGCCAAGCAGAAGGCGATCCTCGACCGCTACAACGAACTCGCGATGAATTATTCCGACGAGACCGCCGACGAGATGACCAAGCTGCAGGACCAGATCGAGGCGCAGGGCCTGTGGGACCTCGATTCCAAGGTCGACCAGGCGATGGAAGCGCTGCGCTGCCCGCCCGACGATGCCGATGTGACGATCGCTCTCGGGCGGCGAGAAGCGCCGGGTCGCGCTCTGCAAGCTTCTGCTCGACGCGCCCGAATTGCTGCTGCTCGACGAGCCGACCAACCATCTCGACGCCGAAAGCGTGGCCTGGCTGGAAGGCCATCTGCGCAATTATCCGGGCGCGATCCTGATCGTCACCCACGACCGCTACTTCCTCGACAACGTCACCAGCTGGATTCTCGAGCTCGATCGCGGCCGGGCATTCCCTACGAGGGCAATTACTCGTCCTGGCTCGGCCAGAAGCAGCAAGCGGCTGGAGCAGGAAGGCCGCGAGGAGGAATCGCGCCAGCGCACGCTCGCCGCCGAGCAGGAATGGATTTCGGCCTCGCCCAAGGCGCGGCAGGCCAAGTCCAAGGCGCGCTATCAGCGCTATGAGGACCTGCTCAAGAAGGCCGGCGAGAAGCAGACCACGACCGCGCAGATCGTCATTCCGGTGGCGGAGCGGCTCGGCCAGAATGTGGTCGACTTCGAGGGCCTCAAGAAAGGCTTCGGCGACAATCTGCTGATCGACGATCTCACCTTCAAGCTGCCGCCCGGCGGCATCGTCGGCGTGATCGGACCGAACGGCGCCGGCAAGACCACGCTGTTCCGCATGATCACCGGCCAGGAGAAGCCCGATGCCGGCACCATCAAGATCGGCGAGTCGGTGCATCTCGGCTATGTCGACCAGTCGCGCGACGCGCTCGACGGCTCGAAGATCGGTCTGGGAGGAAATCTCCGGCGGCGTCGACCAGATCCTGCTCGGCAAGCGCGAGGTGAATTCGCGCGCCTATTGCTCGGCCTTCAACTTCAAGGGCGCCGACCAGCAGAAGAAGGTCGGCCAGCTCTCCGGCGGCGAGCGCAACCGCGTGCATCTCGCCAAGATGCTGAAGTCGGGCGCCAACCTGCTGCTGCTCGACGAGCCGACCAACGATCTCGACGTCGATACGCTGCGCGCGCTGGAAGAGGCGCTGGAAGATTTCGCCGGCTGCGCCGTCATCATCAGCCACGATCGCTGGTTCCTCGACCGCATCGCGACCCACATGCTGGCCTTCGAAGGCGACAGCCATGTCGAATGGTTCGAGGGCAATTTCCAGGATTACGAGAAGGACAAGATGCGCCGGCTGGGCACCGACTCGATCGTGCCGCACCGGCTGAAATACAAGAAGTTCACGCGGTAACCGGCAAGGCTAGCGACGAGGCTTGCCGATCGTCTGCGCACGCGCGCCGATTGGCTGCAAGCAGCCGATCCGCTATTGCGGCTTGGCGGCGGCGGTCTTGGCCGGCTTCTTCGCCTTGGAGCTGGCGCTCTTGCCGGCGTTGACCGCCTTGTCGCGGTCGGCGCCGTAGAAGAGGCCGCAGGTCGCGGCTTCTGTCGCGCTCAGTTCCCGGTTCTCCGTCGCGCTCGCATAGAACGCGGCGAAGATGATGCCGGCCGATGCAGACCTGAGCGGAAGCAGGCGGCGCGGAAAACGACAGTCCGGCGATCACGGCTGTGACGATTGCGGCTTTCTTCATGTGCACCCCCCGATGCTGCCCGCTGACAATAGAGCATAGTTGCAACGTCCTGTCGTCAGGATTTCCCCGACCTTTCGCGGGTTGTGACAAAAGGACAGCGGAAGAAACGGGAAGACGCGGTCATGGCCGACTGGAGTGCCAAGCAATATCTGAAATTCGAGGACGAGCGCACCCGCCCGGCGCGCGATCTGCTGGCGCAAGTCCCGCTCGCCGAGGCGCGCAAGGTCTACGATCTCGGCTGCGGTCCCGGCAATTCGACGCGAACTGCTGGTTGGGCGCTTTCCGGATGCCGAAATCATCGGCATCGATTCCTCGCCCGACATGCTGCGTCAGGCGCGCGAGCGGCTGCCCCGATGCGAATTCGTGCAGGCGGACCTGACGCATTGGGCGGCGCCGGCCGATGCCGACGTGCTCTATTCCAACGCCACCTTTCAATGGGTGCCGGATCATCTGTCGGTGCTGAAGCGGCTGCTGGCGGGCCTGAAATCCGGCGGCGTGCTGGCGGTGCAGATGCCCGACAACACCAACGAACCCTCGCATGTCTGGATGCGCGAAGTGGCGAACGAACCGCAATGGAAGAACGTGATTCCGCGAGCCGCGTTCGAGCGCGCGGACCTGCCTTCGCCCGGCGATTATTACGATGCGCTCAAGCCGTTATGCGCGCAGCTCGAAATCTGGCACACGCATTATCAGCATGCGCTGGCGGGACCGGAGGCGATCGCCGAATGGTTCAAGGGCACGGCGCTTGCGGCCCTTTGTCGATCCGCTTGCGCCCGGAACAGCGGGCGGCTTTTCTGCAGGCCTATATCGCGCGGATCGCGGCGGCCTATCCGGCGCGATATGACGGCAAGGTGCTGCTGCGCTTTCCGCGCCTGTTCATCGTCGCCTGTCGATGAAAGGTATCGGGCATGACCGCGACTCCGACCATTCCGGCCGGATTGCACTTCGCTGCCGGGCCGCGAGGTGAAGGGCCGCTGCGAAACGCTCTATCGTCGAGGCCGAGCCCTATCCGGAAACCGACGGCTGTCGAGACCCTCGTCGCTCGATCTTCAGGGCATTCCGGGCACGCGGCATTACGGTTTCACGCGCAAGGCCGGTCCGCGCGAGCCCTGGTATCCGCGCGGCATGGAGATGCGCTCCGGGCGGCAGATCACCGTCGTGTCGAGCGAGGAACTTGCGGCGATCGCTGCGGCCATGCAGGTCGACCGGGTCGCGCCGGAATGGATCGGCGCCAATGTCGTGACCTCGGGGATTGCCAATCTGACGCTGCTGCCGTCCGGAACGCGCATCGTGTTCGCGGAGGCGACGCTGGTGGTCGAGGCGCCGAATGCGCCCTGCCGGATTGCCGGCAAGGCGATCGCCCGGCATCTGACGCCCGATGCGCCGCCCGGCGGGCTCGATCTCGCCTTTCCGAAAATGGCCAAGGGCCTGCGCGGACTGGTCGCTTCGGTCGAGCGCGCGGGAACCATCCGGGCCGGCGAGGCCATCACCGTCAAGGTCCCGCCGCAAACCTTGTGGCAGTCTGCCTGATCCGAAACCGAGCCATAGTCGTTCGATGATCCGGGCCGCCATGCTCGCATGCTTTGCATGTCATGCTTGCGCAGCGCGCGCCTGCCGCGCATGCGCAGGGCGAAGTGCCGTTCCAGCAATGGCTGCAATCGCTATGGCCGGAAGCGCAGGCGCTCGGCATCACGCGCAAGACCTTCGATGACGCGACGCGCGGGCTGAAACCCAATCTCGCGCTGCCCGATCTGATCATTCCGGGCAAGCCGAAGGAAGCGCCGAAAGGCCAGGCCGAATTCGAGCGCACGCCGGCCGAATATCTGTCGGAGACGCAGCTTGCGCGGCTGAGCGAGCAGGGCAGAAAGCTGGCGGCGGAGCATGCCGCAACGCTCGCGGCGATCGAGCAGCGCTTCGGCGTGCCGCCTTCGGTTCTGATCGCGATCTGGGGACGCGAGACCAATTTCGGCAATTTCAGACTGCCGCATAACGCGATCGAGGTGCTGGCGACGCAGGCCTATCTCGGCCGCCGCAAGGACATGTTCCGGCAGGAATTCCTGCTGGCGCTGAAAATCCTGCAGGAGCAGCACGTCGCCTATGCCGCGATGAAGGCGTCCTGGGCCGGCGCCATGGGCCACACCCAGTTCCTGCCGACCGATTTTTTCAAATACGGCGTCGACATGGACGGCGACGGTCATCGCGACATCTGGAATTCGATTCCCGATGCGCTCGGCTCGGCCGCAAGCCAGTTGCTCGCCAAGGGCTGGGACAAGGGCAAGCGCTGGGGCTTCGAGGTGAAGCTGCCCGGCCAATGTCGATTGCTCGATCGCCGAGCCCGATACGAAAATGCCGGTCGCCGAATGGATCAAGCGCGGCTATGCGCCGCTGACGCACAAGCCCTCGCGCGAGGAACTGGCCGAGGATGCCTCGCTGTTCCTGCCGGCCGGTCTGAACGGGCCGGCCTTCCTGACGCTGAAGAATTTCTACGTGTTCAAGGCCTATAACTTCGCCGATCTCTATGCGCTGTTCGTCGGCAATCTGTCCGACCGGATCGCCGGCGGACGCAACTTCGCGACGCCCTGGGGCAAGATCGTGCAGGCGCGCGCCTCCGACATCGAGGCCATCCAGCGCATCTGACCAAGGCCGGCTTCTACAGCGACAAGATCGACGGCAAGGCCGGCATGAAGACGCGCGCAGCGCTCGGTGCGTTTCAGAAGGCGAAGGGTCTGCCGCTCGATTGCTGGCCCTCGCGCGCGCTGGTCGAGCGCATGCAGGCGCAATAATCGCCTAGAGCATGATGTTGTCCGAAAACCGCTTCGCATTTTTCGGCATCATGCTCTGGAAAAAACGCAACAAAAAAACCCGGCGGGCTTTCGCCGGCCGGGTTTTTCCAATTCAAACGGGACCGATCAGCAGGCCGGAACCCGGCGAACGCGCCAGTAATAGCCGTCCCAATAACGCTGCTTCACCCAGCCGCAGGGCGGAGCGTAATAGGCCGGCGCCGGAGCGTAATAGGGCGGCGGCGGGGGCGGCGCGTAATAATACGGAGCGGCGGCGCCCGCGATCAACGCGCCGGCCGCAATGCCGCCAATGATGGCCGGAGCCACCCAGCGGCCGCCACGCGCCTCAGCTTCGCCCGGCAGCGCGGCCAGCGAGCCCGCGATCGTCAGAGCGGCGACGAGCGCAATGAAGATTTTCCTCATGAATGTTCTCCTGTTGGGCGCGGCTGGCGATTCTTCACGATTCGCGACCCGCGATTCGGAAATAGCGGCAAAACCACCAAGCCCAAAGAGCCTTCCACGCCATTTTGTTCCAATTTTGATAACGCTTTCGCGATGCCCGCGGATGTTGGAACGCAATCAAACAATGGCGGGCGCGCCCTGCGCCGGTTGCAGCGCAAGCCATAACTTGGATTTCGTTAAGACTCAGTAGCAGACCCGGATCTTGCGCGTCCGCCAGCCATAGTCGGTCATGAAGCGTCGCTGGCGTAATCACACAGCCGGGCGGTGGATAGGCGGGACCGCGGGCATAGCCCGGCCCCGGGATGATAGACCGGCGCCGGATAACCCACATAGCCGGGATAAGGATAGGCTCCACCGAGGATCTCGCCCGCGGACATTCCGCCGATGATACCGGCGGCGCCATAACCGCGCCGCGCCTCCGCTTTCTGCGGCGCGCCGATGGCGGCGGCGACAAGCAAGGCCGCGGCGGCTGCCGCCAGGATGGGCCTTTTCATTCCGGACTCCTTCCGATCTGGATCGGCGACCTTAGGTCGCCGCCTCGTGAACCCGCGCTGAATGCGGCAGATTGCCCTAACGCCCGAGCCACCGCCATAGCGCCTGCACGATTTCCCGCGGCGCCGCATAGGCGGTGTCGAGCTTGGCGCGCACCGGATGCGCCGGGCGCCGCGCCGGCCGGTCGGACATAGCGGCATGCAGGCGCGGCATCGCTCGTTCGATCGGCACCGCCTTGCCGTTGCCGCGCGACACGCGCCGCTTCGCGCGCAAGGGCGGCTGTTTGGCGCGGGAGGCAGGACGGCTTTCGGCATGGCTGCGCCGCAAATGCGAAAGCGCATGCGGACCGGCCTTGGCGAGGAAGTTCCTTTTCGCGCTCATGGGTCAGCTTGCTGATCGCACGCGCCAGCGGCAGCCAGCGCACCGCGCTGACGTCCTTCATCAGCTTGGCGACCGGCTTGCTGCTCGCCTCCATGCGCCAGAAGCGGACGGTCTTCGGCCGCCCCGAGGTCGTATAGGCGAGCGAGCCGAGAAACTCGCGCACCTTCATGTCGTGGCCGGTTTCCTCGATCGCCTCGCGCCTGGCGGCGGCGAGCGCGGTCTCGTTGCGGTTCAGCTTGCCTTTCGGCAGCACCCAGCTCTTCTGGCGGCGCAGCCGGACCACGGCAAATAGCGGCCGCGCCCGTCCGCGGGTGACGATCCCGCCCGCGGCAAGTATCGGGTCGTGACTTGCTGGCTTTTTCTTCTTCTTTTTCTTTTTCATGACATATCGTGACGCCGAATCTTGACGGCGTCGCGACATCATAACTGAATCGCACCCGGTCAAGGAGGCCGGACCGGATTTTTGTACAGGTCTCGTGCGCTTCAGGCTGCGTCGTCGGGATTGAGCCCGTAGCGCTTGCAGAGCCCGCGCACGACATGCGCGTCGCCGCCGCCATGAATGGCGCCGACCACCGCCGACTTCACCTTGCCGCTCTCGGTGCCGACCACCGCGATGTAGAGCTGGTTGCCGCTCTGGCCGGGCAGGGTGCTCTTGGCATCGACCGACGCGCAGTAATTCACGTCGCCGGTTCCGGGGCCGGCTGGAAACTTTGCCCAGCGGAACTTGGCGCTGCGCGGGTCCTTGATGACCCGGCCGACCGCATCCGCGATCACCTTCTTCTCATCCGGATCGAGATCGCGGGTGCCGAAAGCCGACCCGCCCTGCTGCGTGATAGCAGCCCGTAACGGCAAGAGCGGCCAGCATTGCCGCCGCCCTGCCTGCCAGTTTCAGAACCATTGCCCACCCTGAATGCAACGCCAGTGCGGGCGGGGCTAGCCAATCATTGCGGCTTGATTCCGGCTTCCTTGATGATCGGCCACCATTTGTCGATTTCGGCCTTGTGATAGGCGGCAAGCGCCTGCGGCGTCAGCTGCTCCGGCGGGAAGATGTCCTGCGCGATCTTGGTCAGCCTCTCGCGGGTGTCGGGATCGGCCAGCGCCTTTACCAGGGCCTGATTGAGCCTGGTCACGATCTCCTTCGGCGTGCCCTTCGGCACCCAGAAGGCATGCCAGAACGAGAAATAGAAGCCGGGCAGTCCGGCCTCGTCGGTGGTCGGGATGTCGGGCGCGACCTTGATGCGCGAGGGCGCGGTGACGGCATAGGCCTTGATGTTGCCGCCGCGCACCTGCGGCATCGACACCGCCGGCGTGTCCAGCATCACATCGAGCTGGCCCGCGACCAGATCCTGCATCGATTGCCCGGCGCCGCGATAGGGCACCATGGTGTAGCTCGCGCCGATCGCCTTCTGGAACAGCAGTCCGCCGACATGGCTCGGCGTACCGACGCCGGAATTGCCCTGCGAGGCCTTGTCCTGATTGCTCTTCAGCCAGACCACCAGGTCTTTCAGGTTTTCGCGCGGGCATGGTCTTGCGCGCGACGATCAGGAATGGCTGGGTGGAAATCAGCCCGACCGGCTCGAAGTCAGCCACCAGATCGAAGTTGAGCGGATAGATCGCGCCGCTTGCGACATTGGTGCCCCATTGCCCGATGCCGATGGTGTAGCCGTCCGGCGCCGAACGTGCGACGCGGCCGACGCCGATGGTGCCGCCGGCGCCGGTGGTGTTCTCGACCACGATCGGCACGCCATTCAGATGCGGCCGCATCGCCTCCGCCATGATGCGCGCGATCACGTCGGTCGATCCGCCGAGCCCGAGCGGCACCACCAGCGTGATCGGCCGCGACGGATAATCCTGCGCCTGTGCGTGCGAGAGCGTCAGCGCTGCGAGCAGCGCGAGCAGAATTCGTGTCATGAGCGTTTCGCTTTCCCTGAGTATCTTTTGCCGGAAAGCTAACACGGATTTCGCCGCCGCGCGCGTGACCGCGGCGGCTGGCCATCTCACGATGTGAAAATCGTCGTGATCAGAGCTGCGTCCACAACAGCGCGATCAGGCCGATCGTGGCGGCGACCAGCACCGGGGCGGTGCGGTTTCGCCATTCGCTGCCATGCGGATGGTGCTGACCGCAATAATAGCAGCGGTGGAACTTGACCAGGATCGGTTCAGTGAGCGGGATGCTGGTGCCGCAACCGATGCATTCGCGGCCGGCGTCGTGATCGAGCGCCATTTTCGGATCGGTACGCGACATACGAAACTCCCATCAACGCGCAGGCATGGCAAGACGCGGAATTCCGCAGCCATGGTAGGAGCGCCGGTTTGACAATCTGTTAACCGCGGGCGCGGTCCGGCGGCTCGATTTCGCCGCGATCCTGCAGCCAGCGGGCCACCAGCCAGCAGGCCATCGCCCAGCTTGCGCCTGCGCACCAGCCGGCCAGCACGTCGGTCGGCCAATGCACGCCGAGATAGACCCGGCTGCCGCCGACCAGCAAGCGTCAGCAGGATGGCGATCGAGATCACATAGATTTTCAGACGCTCGGCTGCCGATCTCGCGCGTGAGCAATGCGCCGAGTGTCAGGAAAGTCACCGCCGATTGCATCGCATGGCCACTCGGAAAACTCATGGACTGCACGTCGACCAGATGCGCGACAAGATCGGGCCGCGGCCGTGCGAACAGCATCTTGAGCATTTCGCTCAGCGCGATGCCGCCCGCGGTCGCGACCAGAACGAACAAAGCGGCCGCGCGTTTGCCGTCCATCGCGAGATAGCCGATCACTGCGAGCGTGGTAATGGCAACGAACGTGAAACTGCCGAGACTGGTGATGTCGCGCATGACGTTTTCAAGCCAGGCCGGACCGATCGGGTCAGCGAGATCGGCCGGATTGCGCAGCGCCAGCAATAGCTCTCGATCGAAGGCATAGGTGTCGCCGCTCACGATTTCGCCGGCGATCCGGCCGAAGCCCGCGATCAGGGCCGCGATCAGAGCCAGGATCGCAAACGGAGCGAGTTCCGCAAGCGAGCGGTTGCGAACGCGCTTTGCCATTTCGAAAACAAGCCGATCACGACACACCTTTAGGACTTTGCAGTCGCGTCGAATCGCGGACGCGATTCGTTCCAACGGAACGGATATGAACCTTGTTCCGCTCCAGGATAATTGAAAGGCGGAAAGCCGCTATGACGATCGATCAGCGAGCGTCGCGCGCCACTCGCAGATCGCCGCCGCTCACCCGTGGGGCCGGCTGCGCCGGCAGCGGGCAAGTCGCGAAGGCGGCATCGATCGCCGCCGCCGCGCCCTCGACATTGAAATCAACAATGGTCGTGCCGTTGACCAACGCCGTGACGGTCACGTCGAGGCGCCTGGCGCCGCGCAGATCGGTCGCGAACTGCGCCACGTCCTTCTTGTCCTCGATCATGACGGTCTGGAAGTCCTGCAGGATGCGGGCATTGGGTCTGCGGGCGGGGCTGTTGTCGACCTTGTAGGTCAGCCGCGAATTGCGGTTCGGAGCCGACATCGACCGAGAAATGAAATCGCACCACCGGGTCGCCGTCGAAGCACAGCAATTGCAGCGAAGCCAATTGCGGGGTGACCGGCGATTGCTCGCTCGCCCTTGGCATTGCGGCTGCGTGCGATCAGCCCCGCGCTCGTTCATCGGCTTTTCCGCGACCCGGTCGGCGCGCTGTTCGATCTTCCATTCGCCGGCCATCGGCGTGCCGATATTGCCGCTGGCGCAGGCGCCGAGCGCACAAGCGAAAGTCATCGCGACGATGAAACGCACGGCATACCCCCCGAAGATACCTCCAGTCTGCACTCGTCCGGCCGGCGAGGCAACGGGGCGGGATGCCGTCCGTGCGACGGTCCGGTTCCACCCGCCGGCGGTCCGGCGCAGCTGCCAAAAAGACCGGAAAATAACAGTCGGAATTTCGGAAAAGTCCGGTAAGCTTTCACCGTCGCTGTGCCGATTCGGCCATAGCGACCAACGATCTTGGAGGGGCGAACCGGTTAGTGGCGCGAGCCTTGCTTGTCAGTTCAGTGTCAATCACTGCTGAAAGAAGAAAAGCCATGTCACATCCGCTGACCAACTGTAACGAGTCACCGAAAAATTCGCTTCCGGTGTCGAAGTCCGAAATGTCGCCCCTGAAATTCGGGGCGTCTCTGAAAGTCAAAGGCCGCCCGCGCGGGATTTATGCGATAGCGCTGGCCGCCGTTACGGCGCTCGCCGTTGCGGGCGTCGCGTTCGCCGCCGACTATCAGTATCACTCCAATCCATGGCTGTTGTCGTGGATTCCGGCGACCTGCTGCGTCACCAACGATTGCTGCTGGGAAGTCTCGGAGCGTGAACTGCGCGCGTTGCCCGATGACGAGTGGGAAGTCCGCTCGACCGGCCAGGTGCGCAAGCGCACGGCCTTTTCGCCCGACGGCAAGTTCTATCGCTGTGCCTGCGATTACGACAATGTCGACAAGCACTGGGTGAAGCATCAGGGCGCCAACACGCGCTGCATCTTCGTACCCATGCGCTCGGCGGCGGCGTCGTTCCCGAAACACGCACGCGCACATTGATGGAGTGAACTGCCGCCGGGACGATGAGGTCCCGGTGTTCTGAAACAGATTGCCGTTCGCATGGATTTGCGAGCCGAGGGGAAGCTATTGCATGTGCGCAATGCATCCCCGCAGCGACAAATCGCTCACGGCTTGCGCCATTGACGCCCGCGCGCGCACGCGAAAAAATCGCGACCTGAAAAATCAAGACAGGGGGCATTCGTGATACTCGGAATGTCGATTGCCAATTTTACCGTGCTGCATGTCGTCATCAGCATGATCGCGATTTTCGCGGGCTTCATCGTGATGGGTGGCATGTTCTCCAATGCCGGGCTTGCCGGCTGGACTGCCTTCTTCCTGGCGACGACCATCCTCACCAACGTCACCGGCTTTCATGTTCCCGATCGCGGGCTTCACGCCTGCGCTCGGATTCGGCATTCTCTCGTCGCTGTTGCTGCTGGTCGCGCTGTTCGCGCTCTACCGACAAAAGCTGACCGGCTCGTGGCGCACGATCTATGTGGTCACCGCGCTGATCGCGCTCTATCTCAATGTGTTCGTGCTGATCGCCCAAAGCTTCCAGAAGGTCAGCTTCCTGCAAAGCCTATGCCCCGACCGGCGGCGAGCCGTCCTTCCTGATCGCGCAGGTCGTGACGCTGATCGCTTTCGCGCTGCTCGGCTGGATGGCGCTGAAGAAATACCACCCGCTGCGCCTCATCATGTAGCGACCGCGCGGTCTGAAAGCTCCGGCTTTGGCTGCCGTGGACTCCGCCTAGAAATGCGGATGGCAGGTGCGCGGCTCGACATGACGGATGAAGCTCGCCGTGTCCTCATGCATGTGATGGTGATCGATGCCGCGAAACGACATGTCGTTGCGGCAACAGGGGCAATGCACGCTGTCGCCGTGGACGATGCGGCCGACCCGCTCATGGAAGGTGGTCCGGCATTCCGGGCAGCGCACCTTTACCTTGATGTCGTCGACGGGGTCATGCACGGCGTTCGATCCTTCGCGTTCGAAGCTGCCGCCGATTGATTGAGGAAAGGTTAGCGCGGCCTCGAATTCAATCTTGCGGAGTTTGCGCTAGATCAAGGTTGCGGCAACCGTCATGCGCTTGCTTGCGCGCGTCCGCATTCCGCGCTTTGGAAAGATCCGCACGCCATGAACCATCATCATCGCAAGACACTGCATGCCCTGTTCGCCCATCCGGTGAGCGCCAATATCGATTTCAAGAAGGTGATGCATGTGTTCGAGGAACTGGGCGCGGAAATCGAGAACAGCGCCGGCAATCGCGTGAAGATCAAGCTCGACAATCGATCGGCGGCCTTCACCCATGCGCAGCACAGCCTGCCGAAGGAAGAGGTGGTCGAGCTGCGGAAGTTTCCGGAGCAATGCGGCGTGACGCCGGACAAGTATCAGCTCTAGGAGTGAGCCCGAAATCTTACGGGCTCGCGCCTTACACCTTCTCGAACTCGACGCGGTGAATGACGTCCTGTCCGGTGAACGGGTCGGGCGCCGGTGCGCCATGGATCGACAGCCTGTTGCCGGAGAGCTTGTAGAAGCGCACCTGCTCGGTGCCGGTCCAGGACTGGTTCCAGGTGGTGTCGAGATGATGCACGACCTTGTCGTCGCCAAGCGTATAGGTGCCGGCATAGGCGAACAGGCTGTCGAACAGCCGCACCTTTTCGGCGTCGCTCGGCGGCAGCGAGGCCGGCGCCGGGCGATCCCTCGGCACCACGATGACGCTGACGCGGCCATCGGCGGTGTAGGTGATGAAACCCTGCGGATCGGGGCCGAGCGCGTCGACGGCATTGCCGGTTGCGACGAATTCCTTTTTCCAGGAGATCATTCTCCAGGTGCCGAGCAGGGCGGAGGCATTGGCCATGGAAGGGTTCCGGTTGCCGCAACAAGAAGGCAGGCTTGAAAGAAGGAGCTTGGCGATAGCGGGGCCGCCTTTGCCTATTCGTTGCCCTTTTCCATCAGAATTGGGTTTGCAACAATAGCGCCATGATCCGACGTCCCCGGTTCCTTGCGGCATTGGCTTTCGGCGCGGCCCTGCTGGCGCCGGTCGCCGCGCATTCGCAATCCGCCGACCTCGTTCTGTGCGACCGGGTCGCCGCCGATCCCGCCGATCCGGACAAGCCGCGCGACGTCAAGGGCGTGAACGAGATCGCGTCCTCCGACATCGCGACCGCGATCAAGTTCTGCAAGACCGCGTCCGGCTTCCTCGCGGCGCGCGATGTTCGCGCTCGGCCGCGCCTATGCGGCGGGCGGGCAGACGCAGGAGGCGATCGCAGCCTTCCGCCGCGCCGCCGACAAGGGCTCGACCGCCGCGATGGTCGAACTCGGCGTGATGTTTGCGACCGGCGCCGGCGTGCCGAAGGACGAGGCGCAGGCGCGCAAGCTGCTCGAACGCGCGGCGCAGGCCGGCGATCCGCGCGGCGTCGCCAACCTGATGGCGCTGACCAAGGGCGCGGGCGGGCCGGCCGATCCGGTGAAGGCGCGGGCGCTGCTGCAATCGTCGGCGGAACGCAATTCCGCCGAGGCGCAATATCAGCTCGGCATCATGAATGCGGACGGCATCGGCGGCCCGAAGGACGATGTGGCGGCGCGCGCGATGTTCGAGCGGGCGGCGGCGCAGAACCACGCCGGCGCGCTGGAGCGAATGGGCTCGTTCACGGAAAACGGACGCGGCGGCCCGCAGGACAAGGATGCCGCCAAGGCCTATTACGAAAAGGCCGCGGGGCTCGGCAGCGAGGAAGCCAAGGCCGCGCTCAAGCGCCTGCAATGTCCCTATGTGCTGAAGGACAAGCGCGGCAACATCCTGACCCATCTGTGCTTCTGACGCGGCAGCGCGCGAAGCCGGAGACGATCCACCGCTCAGGGCTGAATCTGAACGAAGCCGTCCTGCACCAGTTGAATGATGCGGAAATTCGCGCCGCTATTCACCGCGACGCCGGGCAGAAGATCGTCATTGACCCATTTGTTGTCGCGCGCGGTCTGGCCGCAGATTTCGAAGCGGATGCCGGCGGCCTGCAAAGCCGCGATCTGCTTTGCGTAGGGATTTCCGGTTCTGGTCTTGCGGACCCGGTTATAGGCCTTGTCGTTCAGCGCCATGTATCCCGCGGGTCCGTGAAAGATCGCGATCACCTGCCAGGTGGTCTTGTCGGCGGTAAAACGCTCGTGCATCAACCGCGCATAGAGCAGGCCGAACGGCTCTTTCTTGTCGAAGGCGAGATGGTCGAGATTGAGGACCACCTTCGCGTCTTTCAGCGCGACGTCGATATCGATCTTCAGTTTCGGCGCGGCGTCCTGCGCGGAACCTTCGGCGCAGACCGCAAGCAGCACCAATACGCCCGCGATCGCGCGGCGCATGATCTTGTCTCTCGCACGCATCGCTCTCAGCCCTTGCTGTCCTCGACATCGGTTTCCGGCCGGTCGCTGCCGGGTGCGGTCTCGGTGTGCCACTTGCCGTTTTCGTCTTCCCATTCGATCGCTTCGGTGCGGCCCGGCACCCGCTGCTCGCGCGCGGCTTTTTTTGCGGCCGCCAGCGCCGCCGCGTGGGTTGGGAAGCTTTCCGAAAACACGTCGCCGACCTTGTAGGCCCAGCCGCCGTCGTGCTGGACCAGTCGGTAAGTCACATGGGACATGGCAGCATCCGTGAAATGTTTTCGTCGAGACTAGGTCCGGCTTACAGCCTCGTGAATGGCAAGGCAATGGCGCACGATATTGCCGTGCGCCACGACGAATTCCTTCAGCGGCGTCGGGATATCGTAGAAATAGATATTGGCGATGAAGCCATAGATGCCGGCATCGATGCTGGTCGGCGTGTCGCCGTGCAGATAGCCGCTTCTCGGGAATGAGATTGGCGAGCACGCCGAGATCGGCGAGCCCGCGCGCCATCGCCGCATCCGGCTCGTAGCGGCCGATGCCCTGGAAATGATAGCGCTGGGCGTTGAATTCCTTCGCCTTCGTGAGGTCCTCGTCGGTCAGGCGCGGATGCTCGCGCAGCAGCGCATCGCGGAAGGCCGGCCAGTAGCGTTCGTCCTTCCAGCGCGAATAGGACATGACCCAGTAGAGATCGTCGAGCATGCGCGTGATCAGGAGATCGGTGTCGCGCTGCCGTGTCGTCAGGCCGGCATCGATCGTGAGCCGTATTTTTCGGTCAGATAGGCGAGGATGGTTTCGCTGTCGCCGATCTTCTCGCCGTCGTCGTCGAGATAGGGAAGCTGGCCGCGCGGCGCGGCCGAGGCGTCGAAGATATGCTCATGCCGGAATGCCAGCCCGGTCAATTTCAGGAAGGCGAAGACTTTCAGGCCATAGGCGTTGTTGTCCGCGACGCCGAACAGCGTCGGATAGGAATACAGGGTGAGCATCGGGATTTCCGTCGAAAAGGACAGGCCGGCAATCGCCGCCGATTGTTACCGCAGAATGACGAGCTAGTCGTCACAGCAATCCTTGCCGGCCACCGCGTCGCGAAGCTTCTGCACCTGGCGATTGAAGGCGATCAACTCGCTCACGGTCATGCCCGAGCGTTTCAGCAACTCGTTCCGCAGGCAGCCGGTTCTGGCGTAGACCTCCTTGCCCTGTTTCGACAGGGTCACGTTGACCTCGCGCTCGTCCTGCGGATTGCGCCGGCGCGTCAGCAGGCCGGACTGCTCCAGCCGCTTTACCAGGGGGGTGATCGTGCTCGGCTCAAGCCCCAGCCGGTCGGCGATATCGCCAATGGTCTGGCCGTCCTTTTCGGTCAGCACCGCGATCACCAGATATTGCGGGTAGGTCAGGCCGAGCTCGTCCAGCAGCGGCTTGTAGGCCCGGTTGATGGCAATGGCGGCGCCGTAAAGCGAGAAGCAGAGCTGGCCGTCCAGGGGAACCAAGTTGTTGCTGGCCATGGCCTTTCTCCTTCGGGAGAGGGCATCATCACGAAATAATTATCACAATAAATAATAGCTTGAAAATCAATTCTCCAGCCTTAAATCACTTATCGCGATAACGATTAACACGATAGTCAACGGCCGCCGGTGAGACGTGTTTCGAGGGGCGGCCGCATTTCAGGAGAACCATCATGTCCATCCTTTTCACCCTGCTTGCCGTGACGGCCGCGGCTCTGATCGCCGTCGTTGCCGGTCCGGTGCCCGCCCGCGATCTGCGCGTGAGGAGCGGCAACCGCAGCGGTATTGTCGACGGCTCCGGCTGGGATGGCGTCTATAATCTTCTCAAGCGGGAAGGCTACAATGTGAGCCTGATTCAGAAGCCCACGCTGTCGCGCTGGCGGCTGCTGTCGTCGCCGGGCGCGACGGGTCAGTGCTGCGGATAAACTGCTGCGCTAGCGTTGATCCTGGCCCGGCTTTTCCGCGAGATCGTCATTGTCGAGGATGCGCAAAGCCGCGCCGTCGAGATCGTCATACTGGCCCGACTTCAGCGACCACAGGAACGCGAACAGCCCGATCAGTCCAAGGCCGAGCGCCATCGGCACCAGATAGATGAGCACGTTCATGCCGGGTGCACCGCGGACGGGGTCGCCTTGCGCTCCGGCTCGGGCAGCTTCGCCCCGCCACCGCGCGCCCGCAGCGCGTTGAGCGTGACCAGGATCGAGGAGCCGGACATCGCGGCGGCGGCGATCAGCGGCGTCACCAGCCCCGCCATCGCAACCGGCACGGCGATCATGTTGTAGACGATAGCGAGCCAGAGATTCTGGCGCATCAGCGCGCGGGCGCGGCGCGCCGCGCCGATCGCCGAAAGCACCGGCGTCAGGCTCTCGCCGAGAAACACCGCATCGGCCTGCGCCTGCGACAGGTCGGCGGCGCTGATCGGCGATATCGACACATTGGCGGCGGCGAGCGAGGGTGCGTCATTGAGGCCGTCGCCGACCATCAGGACCTTCGCGCCTTTCGCCTTCAGGTCGCCGATGATGCGCACCTTGTCGGCCGGCTTCAATCCGGACTGCCATTGCTTGACTCCGAGCGCGTTCGCGACCGGCTCGACCGCCTCCGCGCGATCGCCCGACAGGATATGGATGTCGAGGCCAAGCTCGCGCAGCGCGTGAAGGGTCTCGGCGGCTTGCGGGCGGAGCGCCTGATGGACGGCGAACACCGCCTTACTCGGCCCGTGCCGGAACGCGATCATCGAGGCGCCCGGATAGCGCGCCGCCAGATCGTCCGCAGATCTCGATTTCGCAGAAGCTCGCGACTGCCAAGCCGCGCCTCGCTGCCATCGATCATCGCGCGCACGCCCTGGCCGCGTTCTTCGGTCACGGTCTCGATCGGCTGCAGGTTGTGCTGACTGACGCGCGATCGCGGCCGCCAGCGGATGGCGGCTGCCGAGCGCGAGGCGTCCGGCGAGCGCGAAGGTCGCCGGATCGATCTCGCCGGCATTGATGACGCGCGGCTCGGGCAAGGTGAGCGTGCCGGTCTTGTCGAAAATCACGGTATCGGCCTCGGCCAGCCGCTCGATGGTGTCGCCGGAATTGAGGAAAATGCCGGAGCGGAACAGCGTGCTGGCCGCCACCACCTGCACCGCCGGGATCGCCAGTGCCAGCGCACAGGGGCAGGTGATGATCAGCACCGAGATCGCCGCGATCAGCGCATCATGCACCGAGGCGCCGGCGACCAGCCAGCCGATCACGGTGAGCGCGGCGGCCGAATGCACCATCGGCGCATAGCCGCGCGCGATCCGGTCGCTCAGCCGTACATAGCGCGAGCGGATATTGACCGCCTTGTCGAGCAGCCGCTCGATGTCGTCCAGGAACGTGTCTGAGCCGGCGGCGGTGACGCGGATGGTCAGCGTGCCGTCTAGATTGATGCTGCCGGCATAGACCTGCCGGCCGGAACTCGCCTTGCACGGGGTGGTTTCGCCGGTGACCAGGCTTTCGTCGATTTGCGAATGCCCGCCGACCACGACGCCATCGGCCGGAATGCGTTCGCCCGCGCGCACCAGAATGCGATCGCCGACCTTCAGGGCGGCCGCCGGGAACTGCGCCAGCTCGCCGTTGTCGAGCAGCCGGTAGGCAACGTCGGCCTTCAGTGCCGCAAGATTGCCGGCCACGGTGCGGGTCCTGCGGCGGACTATCTGGTCGAGCACACGGCCGCACAGCAGAAAGAAGATCAGCATCACCGCGGAATCGAAATAGGCGTGCTCGGCGTGATGCGCGGTCTCGTACAGCGACATGCCGAGCGCCAGAATGATGCCGAGCGAGATCGGCACATCCATATTGACCTGGCGCGAGCGCAGCGCATGGAAGGCACTGCGGAAGAAGGGCTGGCCGGCATAGGCCGCGGCCGGCAGCGCGATCGCCGCCGACAGCCAGTGAAACAGGTCGCGCGTTTCCGGCGTGATGTCGGTGAAATTGCCGGACCAGACCGAGACCGACAACAGCATGATATTCATCGCGGCGAAGCCGGACACCGCAAGGCAGCGCAGCAGGAATTTCGATTGCTGCGCTTCGCCGTCCTCGCTCGACTGCACTTGGAACGGATTGGCGCGATAGCCCATCCGCTCCAGCGAGCGGATCGCTTCGCCCGGATCGAAGCCCGGTCCGTTCCAGACAAGCGTCAGCCGCTTGTTGGTGAAATTCAGGCGTGCGTCGCTGACGCCGTCGAGCGCCTTCAGCGATTTCTCGATGCGGCCGATGCAGCCGCCGCAATGGACACCGTCCACCACCATGTCCATGCTGGCGGAGCCGTCCGGGCGACGATGCAGGAAATGCGAAAAATCGCGCCGCTCGCCCCTGTTCATCTCAGCACCAGCCGGCTGACGGAACGATAGAGCCGCGACTGATCGCGCGTCACCTCGAGCGTGAGCGTCCACTGGCCCGGCTCCGCGTCGGTCATGCCGCGAAACGTCCCGCCCGACACCTGTTTCAATACGACGATTCGATCGAGCCGGGCGTTGAGCGGATGCGCGAGCCGTGCGGAAACCTCGATTCCCGGCACGACGGCCTGTCTCGCATCCTTCACGTCGACGGTCAGCAAGAACTCGCCGGGCGAAGTGCGGGCGATCCGTCCCTCCACCGACCAGTTCAGCGCGGCCTGCGCCCCGGCCGCGGCCTCTTCGCCCTTGTAGGCCAGACCGGCGCGATAGGAAGAGTTCGGTCGTGGTGCCGGCAAAGGTCGAGACCGCAAGCCGGATCATCACCGCATTGACGGCCGCGACCACGGCGAAAAAGCCGATGAAACAGAACAGCACCATCCGGCCGGTGACTTCGCGGGGTCGCCGCGCATTCGCCCTGGCGTTCATTTCGGTCGCTCCGGTGCGCGGAAATTATCGTGCGCCTGCGCCCACACGCCCGATGCGAGATCGCGCAGATGGAAGGTGATCGGGGTGGAGGATGGAGGAGCGAATTCGTAATTGTTCACCAGCACGCGGAATTCGCGCGACTGGTCGGGCCCGACCTCGACCACGTTCGCCGAACCCAGCGGCAGGCCGACGATTTCGACCACGCCGCCGGGCAGGCCATTCACCGAAAGCGCGAAGCGGCGGGTTTCGAGTTGCTTGTTCAGGATGCGCATGGTGAAGCCGTTGCGGATGGCGCCGTCCGACAGGCGGACGAAGACCGGATTGCGGTCGTGGATGACGCTGATGTCGAAGGCATGCCGTGTCATCAGCGCATAGAGCATGATCGCGCCGACGGCGGCGATGATCGAGCGTATAGAGCACCGTGCGCGTGCGCACGATCTTCTCCACCGGCGGCTAGCCTTCGATCCGGCGCTTGATGTTGAGATCGGTGTCATAGGCGATCAGCCGCGGCGGGCGGCCGATCTTGTCCATCACGTTGTCGCAGGCATCGATGCACAGCCCGCACTGGATGCAGTCGAGCTGCGGCGCCGTCGCGGATGTCGACGCCGGTCGGGCAGACATCGACGCACTGGTGGCAATCGATGCAGTCGCCGGCCGGCTGGCCTTCGAGCCCGAGCTGCTCGCTCTTCTTGACCGAGCCGCGCGGCTCGCCGCGATCGTAGCGATAGGTGACGTTGAGCGCATATTCGTCGGTCAGCGCCGCCTGGATGCGCGGCCACGGGCACATATAGAGTGCAGACCTGCTCGCGCATGTGGCCGGCAAGCGCATAGGTCGTGAAGGTGAGGATGCCGATCCAGAGATAGGCGACGAGCGGCGCCTGTCAGGTGGCGAGATCCTTCACCAGCGTCGGCGCATCGGAGAAATAAAGCACCCAGGCGCCGCCGGTCCACCACGCGACCATCAGCCAGAGAAAATGCTTGAGCGCCTTGCGCTGATGCGCTTGGCGGTCCAGGGTCCGGTCTCGGGCAGGATCTGCTCGCGGCGGTCGCCCTCGACGAAGCGCTCGATCGTCAGGAACAGATCGGTCCAGACCGTCTGCGGGCACAGATAGCCGCACCAGACGCGGCCGGCGACCGCGTTCATCAGGAACAGCGTCATCGCCGCCAGGATCAGCAGGCCGGTGAAGTAGTAGACTTCCTGCGGCCAGATCTCGATGAAGAAGAAGTAGAAGCGGCTGTCCGGGAAATCGATCAGCACCGCCTGGTCGGGCGCATTGGGCCCGCGGTCCCAGCGCACGAACGGCAGGAAATAGTAGATGCCGAGCGTGACGATCAGCACCGTCCATTTGATGCGGCGGAAAGTGCCATGCACGCTCTGCGGATAGATTTTCCGGCGCGCGAGATAGAGCGGCGGCTCGTCCTCCGGGTCGGGCAAGGATGGCGCCGGCGCCTTTGCCGGTCGCCGCCGCCTGTTGACCTTGCGCTCCTGAAGGTCCGCATCCATCGCCACTATTTCTGACCGCCGCCGAGCGTGTGGACGTAGACCGTCGAGCGCCTTGATCGTGGTGTCGTCGAGGCGCGGCGCCCAGGCCGGCATCACGCCGCCGCGGCCGTTGGTCAGTCCTTCGACGATCGCTTCCCTGGCCGAGCCGTAGAGCCAGATCTGGTCGGTCAGGTTGGGCGCGCCGATCTCGCGATTGCCCTTGCCGTTGTCGCCGTGACAGGCCGCGCAGTTTTCGGCGAAGACCTTCTTGCCGAGCGCGAGATTGGCATCGGCCGGCACCGGCAGGCCGGAGAGCGAGCGCGTGTAATCGGCGACCGCGAGAATCGCCGGCCGCTTCAGCATGCCGTCGCGGCCGAAGGCCGGCATCGAGCCCGGCCTGCGTCTGGTCGTCGGTCGAGCGGATGCCGTGGCGGATGGTCTGGCGATCTCGTCGAGCTTGCCGCCCCACAGCCAGTCGTCGTCGTTCAGGTTCGGATAGCCCTTGGCGCCGCCGCCGCCGGCGCCGTGGCAGGGCGCGCAATTGTCGGCGAAGGCGGCGCGGCCCTGGGCGCGCGCGAAATCCAGCAGCTTCTGGATCGGCGAGGATCTCCGTCGAGCGAGGCGGCGGCGAGCTGGTCGACCATCGGCGCCGCGCTGCGCGCGCAAGCGCGGCGAGGTCGGCGGCGATCGGCGCTGCGCGAATTCCAGCCGAACACGCCCTGCGTGCTGGTGGTGAGCAGCGGCCAGGCCGGATAGACGATCCAGTAGCCGATCGCCCAGACGATGGTGGCGTAGAACATCCACAGCCACCAGCGCGGCAGCGGCGTGTTCAGTTCGCGGATGCCGTCCCATTCATGGCCGGTGGTCGCGGTGCCGGTGACGCGCGTCGATGTCCTGACGCTTGCTGTCGGCTGCCATTGTGTCAGTCCTCGTCGAGCGGAATGCGGGCGGCCTCGTCGAACTTCTTCTTGTTCGACGGCCAGAAGCGCGTAGACGAGGACGGCGAGAAACACCGCGACGAAGTAGAGCAGGCCCCAGGTCTGGGCGAATTCGGCGACGCTGTCGGTAGGTCTCGATCATGATTCGCGCTCAGCGGATGTTGGCTTTGTCGTCGTAGAGCTTGAAATCGACCAGCGTGCCGAGCATCTGCAGATAGGCGATCAGCGCGTCGGCTTCGGTGATCGCGCCCGGGATTGCCGTCGAAGTCGCGCGCCTGCGCCTTCGGATAGCGCTTGTGCAGATCGCGTCGGCGTCGGGATGGTCGGCGGTCGCCTGCGCGCGCAGATCGGCGCCGGCGTTTGCGATCATCTCCGGCGTATAGGGCACGCCGAGCCGGCCTGCACCTTCAGGTCGTCGGCGATGTGCGCGAAGTCGAGTTCGGTCGTCGCGAGCCAGGGATAGGCCGGCATGACGGTGCCGGGCACCACCGACTTCGGCGCATTGCAGATGGTCGCGGTGCCAGTCGTCGGAATACTTGCCGCCGACGCGGGCGAGATCGGGGCCGGTGCGCTTCGAGCCCCACTGGAACGGGCGGTCGTACATGCTCTCGGCGGCGAGCGAATAGTGGCCGTAGCGCTCGACCTCGTCGCGCAGCGGCCGGATCATCTGCGAGTGGCAATTGTAGCAGCCCTCGCGCACATAGATGTTGCGGCCGGCGAGTTCGAGCGGCGTGTAGGGCCGCATGCCGTCGACCTTCTCGATCGTGCTCTTGAGATAGAACAGCGGCACGATCTCGACCAGGCCGCCGATCGAGATCACGATCAGGATGCCGAGCACCAGGATGATCGAGTTCTTCTCGAAGATCTGCGTGTTTGGACCAGAGCGACATGTGCGCTCCTTACTCGGCCGGCGCGAGCGCCGGCCGGCTCGGCCGGCCTGCGGCTTTCGGCGGATGCGACGGTCATCCAGAGGTTGCAGACCATGATCAGCGCGCCGGCGAGGAACAGCGCGCCGCCGAGCGCGCGGATGACGTAGAAGGGATGCATCGCCTCGACGGTCTCGATGAAGGAATATTCGAGGAAGCCGAGGCTGGTGTAGGCGCGCCACATCAGGCCCTGCAGGATGCCCGACACCCACATCGCCGAGATGTAGAGCACGATGCCGATGGTCGAGATCCAGAAGTGCCAGTTGACGAGCTTCAGCGAATAGAGCTCGCGCCGGTTCCACAGCCACGGCACCAGGCAGTAGATCGCGCCGAACGAGACGTAGCCGACCCAGCCGAGCGCGCCGGAATGCACGTGGCCGATGGTCCAGTCGGTGTAGTGCGACAGCGAGTTGACCGCCTTGATCGACATCAGCGGACCTTCGAAGGTCGACATGCCGTAGAAGGCGACCGACACCACCAGCATGCGCAGCACCGGATCGGTGCGCAGCTTGTCCCAGGCGCCCGACAGCGTCATCAGGCCGTTGATCATGCCGCCCCAGGACGGCATCCACAGCATGATCGAGAAGGTCATGCCGAGCGTCTGCGCCCAGTCCGGCAGCGCGGTGTAGTGCAGATGATGCGGGCCGGCCCAGATGTAGAGGAAGATCAGCGCCCAGAAGTGGATGATCGACAGCCGGTAGGAATAGACCGGCCGGTCGGCCCGCTTCGGGATGAAGTAGTACATGATGCGCGAGGAAGCCGGCGGTGAGGAAGAAGCCGACCGCGTTGTGGCCGTACCACCACTGCACCATCGCATCCTGCACGCCCGACCAGACGATGTAGGACTTCGGCGAGAACAGCGAGACCGGGATCGCGGCGTTGTTGCCGAGATGCAGCACCGCGATCGTGACGATGAAGGCGAGATAGAACCAGTTGGCGACGTAGATGTGCGGCTCCGTGCGCCGCATGAGGGTGCCGAGGAAGACCAGCAGATAGGCCACCCAGACGACCGTCAGCCACAGGTCGGCATACCATTCCGGCTCGGCATATTCCTTGCTCTGCGTGATGCCGAGCAGATAGCCGGTGCCGGCGATCACGATGAAGAAATTGTAGCCGAGCACGACGAACCAGGGCGCGAGATCGCCGGCGAGGCGCGCGCGGCAGGTGCGCTGCACGACATAGAACGAGGTCGCGAGCAGCACATTGCCGCCGAAGGCGAAGATCACCGCCGAGGTATGCAGCGGCCGGAGGCGGCCGAACGTGATCCAGGGCAGATCGAAATTGAGCACCGGAAAGGCGAGCTCGAGCGCGCCCACAGCCCGACGGTGAAGCCGGCGATGCCCCAGAACATGGCGGCGACGGTCGCGAACTTCACCGGGCCCATATTGTAGTTGGGCTTGCCGTCGATGGTCAGCGGCGGCGGCGCCGCCGGCCGGTTGAAATAGCGATCCATGATCGCGAACACGGCCGCGACGCTGCCGGCCGAGAACAGATAGGCGTGGAAGGCGTATTCCGGCGTGTGCGCCATCGCCGCCACCAGCAGCGAAACAAAGGCCAGTGCCGCGAATGCGAGGGCGGTTCCGCCTTCGTTAAGGAACATCGTTTTCGCCGGAAGAGCGGTTGAATCTCGCATGGTAATCCGCGCTGGGTAGCTCGTAGAGACGAGCGGTTCGAATATTCGAATCAATATGTGCGGGGATGCTGCTTTTGCCGTTGATTCAGGTCAAGCATGAACGGCGAAAAGCACGCGATTTATTGACGTAACTCAAGGCCGGACGAGGGGGGTCGTGCGATCAAAAGCCAACCTTGGAGATAAGCCATGACCCACGCGACCTCGCATTCGGGTTCCCGTCCATCCGGCATTCTGTCGTCGCTGTCCGATGCCTGGAAACGTTATCGCAAGCGGCGCGCTGCCATCGCCGAGTTGCAGACGATGGGCCATACCGAACTTGAGCGCATGGTGCTGGACGCCGGTGTCACCTTCGGCGACCTGCTTGCGCTCGCCAGGCAGGGTCCGAACTCCGCCTCGCTGCTGTATCAGCGCCTGGAACAGGCCGGCATCGACGTGAGGGCGATCGAGACCGGTGTGCTGCGCGACCTGCAACGCTGCTGCACTTTGTGCGAGAGCAAGGGCCAGTGCCAGCACGATCTGGAAGAGCACCCCAAACAGGCAAGCTGGCCGTCCTATTGCCCCAATCGTCCGACCATCGAAGCGCTCGGCAACGTCAAGTGCCACTGATGCAATTTTCATTGAAAAAAGCCTGGATACAGGCCGCGACGCTCCTGGCGCTCGCGGCCTTTTCTTCCGCCGCGCATGCGCAAAGCGCGCAACGCGGTGTTGTCATCGCGCGGACCTATTGCGTGAAATGCCACTCGATCGACAAGCTGAGCCCAAGTCCGCTCGCCATCGCGCTGCCGTTCCGCGACCTGCACAAGAGATATCCGGTGGAGCAGTTGCAGGAAGCGCTGGCGGAAGGGGTCGTGACCGGCCATCCGACCATGCCGGAATTCCGTTTCGATCCCGGTCAGATCGCGGATTTCATCGCCTTCCTGAAGACGCTGCAATAGCCTGACGGTGCTTTAGGCTGACGGCGTTTGGCGGAAACGGCGATGTCTGCCTAGATCGGCTCGACCGAGACGACGCGATAAGTATGCATCGCCTTCGCCTCGCGGATCGAGACATACTCGCCGATCTCGAACTGCTCGTCCTGGAAATGATAGCCGGCTTCGTCGGAATCGTCGCCGCGAATGTCGTAGCGCAGCGCCCAGGAAGCACCCGACGCGCCGCCCGGTTGATGCACGAGATGTCCGACCTCGTCGTCGCCGGTTGGACGGAAGCGCACCACGCGGCACGCATCGCGGTGCTCTTTCCACAAGCCCGCGTCGATCTTGCGATTCGCATCGAGCGGTGCAACCAGCGTATAGCCATAGCCGGAGCTTCCGGTCGGATGGCCCTTCTCGCGGGCAAGCTCGAGACGGATCTTTCGAAAAGCGTGCGGAAGCTTGGCAACCTGCGGCATGGCTTCACGCATTCATATTGGCGAGCGCCTGACGGTTGCGCAGGATCATGCGGCGCGAGCTCGGCAACTCGATCGCGCAATCCTGCTGGAATTGGGTAAGCGTGCGCGAAACGGTCTCGATGGTGAGCCCGAGATAATCGGCGATATCCTGACGCGACATCGGCAATTCGACGATATTGCCGGCAAGCCGGTTGGCCATGTTGATCAGAAAGGAGGCGACGCGCTCCTGCGCGGTCTTGACCAGCAGCATGGCGTGACCGCGCGCATGTTCGAGTTCGCGGCCGGTCAGCGACCAGAGCTTGTCGGCAACGTCGCGGTCCTGCGCGGCGGCTGCCAGAACCGCAGACCGACGCACCACGATCACGTTAGTCTGCGTGACCGCTTCCGCCGAGGAGGCATGGTCCGCGCCGAATTCGATCCCGAACACATCGCCGGCATGATAAAAGGCCTCGATCTGCCGGCGTCCGTCCTGCAGAATCTTGTAGACCCGCACGGTGCCGCTCAGGATCATGTAGACATAGTCCGACGGCTCGTTCTCTCCGTAGATTTCGGCGTCGCGCGAAAAGGACATCGGCGTGCCCAGAAGCTCGGCCGAGCCGAAAAGGGTGTGACCGGCGGGATGATCGGAGCATCGGGCGGGACGAGCGGCGGGGCGCGATGACGATGCGGTCGGCGGTCTGAACGTGCATGGCCTGCTCCTGAATATTGGCTCTTGTGCTGAATACGGAACGTGAGGCCTTGCGAAAATTCGGATATTGCACCTAAGGGATTTCCCGGAGGTGGTCATCGGGAATGCCGGTCGGAATTCAGTATGTTATTGAAATACAACGAAAAATGATCCTTTCGACCGCCGAGCGCCGAACCGCCTGGATTGGCTATGGGCTTGCGATCGCCCTGATCGCGACCGTGCTGGTCGTGCGGCTGATCGTGCCTGCCGGCGTCGGCACCGCGCCGGTTTATCTGTTTCTGATCCCGGCGCTGCTGGTCATCAGCGCGGTCGGCGGATTCGGGCCGGGGGTACTTGCGACCTGCCTGACGATGGCTGTCGAATTATGGTTCGAAGGCCACACGGCGCGCGGAGATATCGTCAACGCGGCGGCCTTTTTTACGATCGGAATCGGTATGGCCTGGCTCGGGCGCCGCATCCAGCGCGCCAGCCATAGCGCCGAAGCCATCAACCGCGACCTGCTCGCGCGCGAAGCGCATCTCAAATCGATCCTGGAAACCATTCCCGATGCCATGGTCGTGATCGATCCACGCGGTCACATCCAGTCGTTCAGCTCGGCAGCGGAGCGGCTGTTCGGACGCAAGGCGGACGAGGTGATCGGCCGCAATGTCAGCCTTCTGATGCCAAGTCCCTATCGGGAAAATCACGATTCCTATCTCGATCGCTATCTGCGCACCGGCGAACGCCGCATCATCGGCGTCGGGCGCGTCGTCGTGGGCGAGCGCAAGGACGGCTCGACCTTTCCGATGGAGCTTGCGATCGGCGAGATGAAATCGAACGACAAGCTGTTCTTCACCGGGTTCATTCGCGATCTGACGGAACGCCAGAGAACCGAAGCCCGCCTCCAGGAATTGCAGTCCGAGCTCGTTCATATTTCGCGTCTCACCGCGATGGGCGAGATGGCCTCGACGCTCGCGCACGAACTGAACCAGCCCCTGGCCGCGATCGCAAATTATCTGAAAGGCGCGCGCCGCATTCTCGACAAGTTGCAGGAAGGATCGCCGCAGGAAGGGTCGCAGCCGCTGGTGCGCGAGGCGCTGCAAAAGGCGACCGAACAGTCGCTGCGCGCAGGCCAGATCATCCATCGGCTGCGCAATTTCGTGGCGCGCGGCGAATCCGAGCGCAAGGGCGAGAGCCTGTCCAAGCTTCTGGAAGAGGCGAGCGCGCTTGCGCTGGTCGGCGCCAAGGACCAGGGCGTGCGGGTCCGCTTCGACCTCGATGCCGACCGCGATCTGGTGTTTGTCGACAAGGTCCAGATTCAGCAGGTCATTCTCAACCTGATCCGCAATGCGATCGAGGCCATGGCCGACAGCCCGAAGCGGCAATTGGTGATCTCGTCGGGCGAGGCGGCCGGGCAAATGGTCGAGATCAGGGTTTCCGATACCGGCACCGGCCTTGCCCCCGAAGTCGTCCAGCAGTTATTCCAGCCTTTCTTTACGACCAAGCCTCATGGCATGGGGGTCGGGCTGTCGATCTCAAAGACCATTATCGAGGCCCATGGAGGGCGCATGTGGGCGGACGCTAATGCAGGTGGCGGGACCGTGTTTCATCTCACGTTGAAGCCCGCGGCGACGGAGGCTTGAGCGATGTCTCAGGAGGAAATCGTTCACGTCATCGACGACGACGAGGCGGTGCGCGAGTCGCTTTCCTTCCTGCTGCGCGCGGCCGGATTTGAGGCGAAGACCTATGAATCCGCAACGCTGTTTCTCGAAGCGGCGAAGGCCGGAGTGGCGGGATGCGTGATCACGGATGTGCGTATGCCCGACATGAGCGGGCTCGATCTGCTGCGGCACCTGCAGCGGATGGCGGTTCGCCTGCCGGTGATCGTGGTCACCGGCCATGGCGACGTGCAGCTCGCGGTCGAGGCGATGAAATCGGGAGCCGTCGATTTCATGGAAAAGCCGTTCGACGACGAGCGCATGCTGGAAACGGTGCGGACCGCGCTCGACGATCGGCGACCCGAAGCAGCGCGCACGCCCGAACAGAATGCGATCGTGGAGCGGCTGGCGAGCCTTTCCCAGCGCGAGCGGCAGGTGCTGGACGGACTGGTCGCCGGGCAGCCCAATAAGACCATTGCCTATCAATTGGGGATTTCTCCGCGCACGGTCGAGGTCTATCGCGCCCATGTCATGACCAAGATGCAGGCGAGCAGCCTGTCCGAGTTGGTCCGAATGGCGCTGATCGCCGGGCTGCCGTGATGACATCCTGCGTGCGGTGCAATGGTGCATCGCTGGCCCGCGCGTTGATTCTTGTCAAATCGCTCGTCCGCAGGTTGTGCGATGTGTCAACATGTCCGAAAAACGACCGCCGCTCCGGCCCTGTCCGCGCTGCCGCATCACCATGCAGGCGGGTCGATCCGATCCGGACTCCAGCCAGTATGACACATTCACATGTCTCCGATGTGATTTGGTGCTGTCCTATTCTTCGCGGAACACCGACACCCCGGCCGCACAAGAAGCATTGACGCACGCCCGGATGCCGGGCGTGCCGGATCGCAGATCCGGCCGGCCGGACCGGTCTTGAGCCGCATGGAGCTGTCGGCAGCTCTTCGCGAAGCGGTGGAGGCGGCGCTCGACGGCGTGCCGCTTGACGATCTCCAAAAGGCCTCGGACCGGCTGACGCAGCGCTATCGCAGCGAGACCCGCGACGGCGCGTGGCACATTGCCGACGATCTTGCGGCACGCGCCTATCTCGCCGTGCGCATGCCCGCGACCTATGCCGCGATCCGGGCGAGCTTCGAAGCGGCCGCGCGATTGCTTCCGGATTTCGCACCGCGCGACGTGCTCGATATCGGAGCCGGGCCCGGCACCGCCCTGTTCGCCGCGCGCGATTGCTGGTCGAGCGTTGCGAATGCCGAACTGGTCGAGGCGAACCCCGCCATCCGGCATTGGGGCGAGCGCCTGCTGCCGCTGCTTTCGCTCGAAAGCGCGCGATGGCAGGCGCAGGACGCGACCGCGGCGAAAACGGATCGCCGGCACGATCTGGTGGTGCTGGGCTATCTGCTCGACGAATTGCCGCAGGCTGCGATCGCGCCGCTGATCGCAAGGCTCTGGGATGCGACCGCCGGCATCCTGATCGCGGTCGAGCCGGGCACGCCCGCCGGCTGGTCGCGCATTCTTTCGGTCCGCGACAAGCTGATCGCGCTCGGCGCCCATATCGCAGCGCCCTGTCCGCATGCGCTGGCCTGTCCGGTTGTCGCGCCGGACTGGTGCCATTTCTCGCGCAGGGTGGCGCGCTCGCGCATGCATCGGCGCATCAAGTCGGCCGATGTGCCGTGGGAGGACGAGAAATTCATCTATCTCGCGGCCTCGCGCGAGCCAGCCTCGCCGCCGCAGGCGCGGGTGATTGCGCGTCCGCAGCTTCGCGGCGGAACCGTGACGCTGACGCTGTGCAATCGCGATGGCACCAGGACGCAGCCGCTGCTGTCGAAGCGCAACGGCGCGCGCTACGCGCAGGCCCGCAGGCTCGATTGGGGCGATGCCATAATGCCTGCCGATTCCGGTGCTTGAGGCTTTCCGATCGTCCGTCCACACACGCAGTTCCGCCGCGCGTCCTTGACACGGAATTGGCCGGGCAGGAGACCGGTTCCACGGAAGGCCCCATGCCGATTGTGCCGATTCGTTTATGCCGATCCGCTTGAAACTCAGCCGGTTTGCTGCCGCATCGCTGATCGCGGCTGCCATCGCCGCGGTGTCGCCCTGCCTTGCGCAGGAGCCGGTCGCGCCGCCGTCCGCCGTGCAAAAGGACCCGGCCGCCGAGGATCGCGGCGCCCGCTTCGCCGAGGCGATGGAGCCGCTCAAGCTCAATATCGAGCAGATGGAGGCCCAGCTCCAGCGCGACGATCTGAACGATGCAGCGCTGATTCGCAGCCGGGGCAGCCTCGAGCCGGTGCGCGACGAATTGCGCGAGATCATCGCTTCGCTCGAGCGGCGGCTCGGCGATGTCGACACCCGCCTGAAGCAGATCGGCGATCCGCCGGCCGCCGGCGCGCCGGCAGAGGAAGCGGGGATCGCGGCCGAACGCAGCCGGCTGCAGGAGCGGCGCACGGCGCTCGATGGCTGGCTCAAACAGGCGCGGCTGCTGATGTTGCGCGCCGACGATCTGTCGGAGCGGCATCACCGAGCGACGGCGTGCGCTGTTCACGCGCGAATTGCTGGGCCGCACCTCGAGCGCGGTATCGCCTCGCTTCTGGTCGGAAGCCGGCCGCGCAGTCCCCGACGCCTTGCGCGGTGTGATGCTGCTGAGCCAGGGCTGGCTCGGCTATGCGCGCGCGTCCGCGAGCGGCTGGACGATGGCGGCCGCGTTTTTGACGCTGGTCGCATTCTCGGTATTCGCGTTCCTGTTCCTGCGCTGGTTCGAGCGCCGCGCGCTGGCGCCGCGGCGGCTGGAGACGCGGTTTTCGAAGACGCTCTACGCACTGCTGACAATGCTTCGGATCGCGCTGACCGCGCCGGCCGTGGTCGCCGCCGCGGTGCTGATCCTCGACGCGTTCGGTCTGATGCCCGAGCGCTTCATGAATATCGGCTTCGGGCTTGCCGCCGCGATCGGGATTGCGGCTTTCGGCCGGGGTGTCGCGGTCGGCCTGTTCGCGGTCGACGATCCCGATCGCAGGCTGATTTCGATCCGCGACGAGGTCGCGCAACTGGTCGCGAGCCACCTGGTCTGGGCGGCGCGGGTGCTCGGCGCCATCGTCTTCCTCAATATCGTGCAGCAGGCGATCGTGGCGCCGGTTTCGCTGACGGTCGCCACCAGCGCGATCTTCGCGATCCTGATTGCCGCGATCCTCTGCCATTTCCTGTTCCGGGTCGGCCGCAGCGAGGTCCCCGACGACGAAATCAGCGGAGTGGGCTGGCTGCGCGCCGGCGGCTGGCTTCTGGTGATCGGCATCGTCGCGGCTTTGCTGACCGGCTTTATCGGGCTCGCCGCATTCCTTGCCGGCCGTTTCCTGGTCGCGCTCGGCGCTGATCGGCGCTCTTTATATTTTTCTGGCCTTCATCGATGCGCTGTTCACCGACGTGCTCAGCGCCTCGACGCCGCGCGGCAAGGCGATCGCCAATTTCTTCGGACTGAAGCCGCGCACGATCGAGCTTCTCGGCACGCTGTTGTCCGCATCCTTGCGGATTCTGCTGGTCCTGGTGGTGCTGCTGCCGCTGCTCGGTCCCTGGGGCATCTTCGCCGCCGATTTCTTCGGCGTGGTGCGCGACGCCACCTTCGGTCTGCGCATCGGCGAAGTGACGATTTCGCTTCACCACCATCCTCACCGCCTTTGCGACCATCCTGATCGGCATTCTGGCGACCCGCGCGGTGCAGCGCTGGCTGAACACGCAGTTCCTGCCGCGCACCACGCTCGATTCGAGCCTGCAGAATTCGGTTTCCACCATCTTCGGCTATATCGGCGTGATCGCGGCGCTGTCGCTGTGCGCTGGCGCAGCTCGGCGTCGATTTCCAGAAGATCACGCTGGTCGCCGGCGCACTTTCGATCGGTATCGGTTTCGGCCTGCAATCGGTGGTGTCGAATTTCGTGTCCGGTCTGATCCTGCTCGCCGAACGGCCGATCCGGGTCGGCGACATCATCAGCGTCAAGGGCGAGGAGGGCCGCGTGCTGCGCATCCATGTGCGCGCGACCGAAATCGAGACCGGCGACCGCTCCAATGTGATCATCCCGAATTCCGAGCTGATCACCCAGGTGGTGAAGAACCGTACCCACACCGACACTTTCGCGCGCGTGACGGTGCCGGTGGGCGTCGCCTATGGCTCCGACGTCGCGAAGGTGCGCGACATCCTGCTCGACATCGCCAGGCAGCCATCCGCATGTGATGCCGACGCCGGCGCCGACCGTATTCCTGACCGGCTTCGGCGACAGCGCGATCAATTTCGAGCTCGGCTGGCTGGTCCGCAATATCGGCGACGGGCCGGGCATCAAGAGCGATATCTGCTTCTCGATCCTCGAGCGGTTCCAGGCCGAGGGCATCGTGATGCCTTTCCGCAGCGCAATATCCGCATCGAGGGCCTGGAACCGGACGATCCGGTGGATGTGGCGGCACCGGCCCCAAAAAAGCCGAAAGGCCGGTGATTTCTGGCCGCGATCGGGGTGCATTTACCCTTCAGTCACCATTTTGCTGCGAAGTCGCATTTTTGGGGGTCTCTTCGTCATGCTCGGTCGACCGCTGTCTGCGGCCTTTGCCTGTGCGCTGGCGCTCTGCCGGCTGCGCGACCGAGCCGCTGCCGTCCCAGCCGAGCTTCTATCAGAGCCTGGCCAATGCGGGCGCCAAGGTCGACGCCGACGCCGCGGCCTCGATGATCTCGGGCTACCGGCGCAACAACGGTGCTCGGCGACGTCACGATCGATCCGCAATTGATGCGGATGGCCGAAGAGCAGGCGCGGGCGATGGCGACCAAGGACAAGCTCGATCACGACGTCGCCGGCAATTTCCAGCAGCGGCTGCGCAAGTCCGGCTATCGCGCGCAGACCGGCGCGGAGAATATCGGCGCCGGCTATCACACGCTGGCCGAAGCCTTTTCGGGCTGGCGCGACTCGCCCGGCCACAAGGCCAATATGCTGCTGAAGGGCGCGACCCAGATGGGCATCGCCGCGGTCTATGTGCCGAACACCAAATACAAGGTGTTCTGGGCGCTGATCCTCGCCTCCCCGGACCATCCGCGCACCGCGCAGCTCGCGCATTAGCGATCACAAGCCAATATCCGCTCCATATGCACCGCGCCGGCATCGTATTTGGCGCGCGTTGCTTCCTGCACGGCTTCATCCGCCGTTCGCCGAAATCCCATGCGCGACCAGAACGGCGCGCTGCCACTCACCGCGACCAGCGTCATGTGCGAGAGCCCGGCCGCGCGCGCGGCGTGAAGTGAGATCGGGGACGAGCTTCGCCGCAAGGCTGCGCCGCCGCGCCGAAGTGTCGAGCGTCAGATCGTGGATGAAATAGCTGTCGGGTTGCTTCGGCAACTCACCGAGAAATGCGTCGAGCGCGGGCGGCGAATTGCCGAGCCAGGGATGCGAGAAGCAATAGCCGTGGGCCGCGCCTTTGCCCGCAAGCGCGAAACAGCCGGCGGGGAATAGCCGGAATTTCTCGGCCAGCACTTCCGGCCGCTCCGGATAATTCGGGTGGACCTGTGCGGCCAGCGCCGCGACGGCCGCAAGATCCGGGGCTGTCATGGCGCGCCAGCGCATGGCTTCGGTCGGGTTCATGGCAGGGCCGTCACTGGACGAAGGGCATGGGCCGACTAGGTTCGCGCGCGAGACTGGCCGGATGCTTCCACAGATACACGACTACGACAGGCTGTACCGCGAATTCCGCTGGGCGATCCCCGATCGCTACAATATCGGCGTCGATGTCTGCGATCGCTGGGCGCATGCGCGAGCCCGGCCGCACCGCGATCGTTCACGTCCATGCCGACGGCCGCATCGACAAGTTCGGCTATGGCGCGCTGATGGCGCAATCGAACCGGCTGGCCAATGCACTGCGTGCGCATGGCATCGGTCGCGGCGACCGGGTCGCGATCCTGTTGCCGCAGACGCCCGAGGCCGTGGTCGCGCATATCGCGATCTACAAGCTTGCCGCGGTCGCGCTGCCGCTCGCGCTGCTGTTCGGGCCGGAGGCGCTCGCCTACCGGCTGCAGAATTCGGGCGCGAAGGCGCTGATCACCAATGGGCAAGGCCTGGCGAAGCTCGCAGGCATCGGCGATGGCGCCGTCCGAATCTGTCGCTGGTGATATCGATCGACGGCGAGGCCGATAATGCGCTCGGTTCGACTCGCTGCTGCGCAAGGCGTCCGATGCCTTCTCGCCGGAAGACACCTTCGCCGACGATCCGGCGATGATGATCTACACGTCCGGCACCACCGGCCCGCCCAAGGGCGCGCTTGCACGCGCATCGCGTGCTGCTCGGCCATATGCCCGGCATCGAGATGCCGCACGATTTCTTTCCGCAGCCGGGCGACCTGTTCTGGACGCCGGCCGACTGGGCCTGGGCCGGCGGATTGCTCGACGCGCTGCTGCCGTCGCTGCATCACGGCGTACCGGTGGTGGCGCGACGCTTCGACAAGTTCGATCCGGACGAGGCGTTCGCGCTGATGGCGCGGCAACGGCGTGCGCAACGCCTTCATCCCGCCGACCGCCCTGCGCATGCTGCGTGCGGCCAACACGCCGCGCGCGCGCCACGATCTGCGTCTGCGCACCATCGGCTCGGGCGGCGAGGCGCTCGGCGCGCGAGACGCTGGAATGGGGCAAGGAAGCCTTCGGCCTGACCATCAACGAGTTCTATGGCCAGACCGAATGCAATCTGGTGCTGTCGTCCTGCGCGATGCTCGGCGTGTCGCGACCGGGCGCCATCGGCAAGCCGGTGCCCGGTCACCGGGTCGCGATCATCGACGGCGATGGGCGCGTGATGAAGCCGGGCGAGATCGGGCAGATCGCGGTGCTGCGGCCCGAACCCGGTGATGTTCCTCGAATACTGGGGCAAGCCGGACGCAACGCGCGAGAAATTCATCGGCGACTGGATGACGACCGGCGATCAGGGCGATCGCCGACGACGACGGCTATTTCCATTTCGTCGGCCGCGACGACGATGTCATCACCTCGTCGGGCTATCGGCATCGGGCCGGGCGAGATCGAGGATTGCCTGATCCGGCATCCGGCGGTGGCGCTCGCGGCCGCGATCGGCAAGCCCGATCCGGTGCGCACCGAGATCGTCAAGGCCTTCGTGGTGGTGAAGGACGGTGTGGAGACGCCACGCGAACAACTCGCCGCCGAATTGCAGGACTTCGTGAAGACGCGGCTGTCGGCGCACGAATATCCGCGCGAGATCGCCTTCATCGATCAGATGCCGATGACCACGACCGGCAAGATCATCCGGCGGATTTTGCGCGAAAGGGCCTAAAATTGCGGCGCGCCGAAGACGAACAGGTGGAAGCCGAGCCGCTTCTTGGCGATCGCGAAGATCATGACGGACTCGACGACGAAGGCGACCGAGGTCGCGATCGCGGCGCCCTTGATCCCGTATTTCGGAACCAGTATGAGGCAGAGTGCGACATTCGTGACCAGCGCCGCCAATGCCGCAAGCGCGCAGGATTTCTGCTGTCCCAGCATGCTGAGGAAGCGCTCGCCCGGACCGACGCAGGCACGCGCCAGGATGCCGATCGCCAGAATGAACATGAGATAATAGCCGGTGACGAAGTTTTCGCCGAACAGCCAGAGCAGCGGCCATCCGCATGCCAGGACGAGGATCGTCGCGGCAAGCGAGGGCCAGAAGGTCCAGCGGATCGTATCGGCGACGAATTCGGCAAGTCGCTTTCGATCGCCGGCCTCGAAATATTCGCTGAATTTGTGCGCGGAGGCCGCCGCGACGGCGAAATAGACGAACGACACCAGCGCCAGTGTCTTGACCGCGGCGTAATAGATCGCGATTTCCTCGGGCGGGCGGAACTGCTTCAGGATCAGCACGTCGACATACATAAGGACGACGTAAAGGCTGTCGACCACGAACATCGGGACCGAAACCGCAATCCAGCGCGGGATGTCGTAGCTCTTCTCGCCGGCGGGGACTTCGGTTGCGAGCTTGCGATTGAGCGCCACGAATTGCCCGATCGCGCAGGACCAGATCGACAGGGCCGCGATCACGATTCCGGTGGTGGCGTCGGTCGGCAGGCCGAACACCCAGGCCGCGCCCATCAGGCCGATCACGATCAGCTGCCGGAAGATGTAAGGCGGCAGCAATGCAAGATTCGGCCAATTATACGAACGCGCGATGCCGTCCTGCACATGCATGACGCCGTAGACCGGCAGGATGATGCAGGCGATGGAAAGCGGAATGACGACGTAATCGTCGAGCCATGGAGCGAGGGCCTGGATGATGATCAGGCCCGCAATCGAAACCACGACCGCGAACCAGAAGGCCAGCCATCGGCTGCCGGAGAGAAATCCGCGCAGCAGCGACCACGCGCCCTTTTCGGAATATTGCGGGATGAAACGCTGTGCCGAAGAGGCGAGGCCGACATCGACCACCGCGCCGATCACCATCACCCAGGTGAAGACATAGACGTAAATGCCGAACTCGAAACTGCCCATCCAGCGCGCCAGCAGAACCTGCGAGCCGAAAGCGAGGCCGGCGGCGAAAATGCGGATCAGGAAGGCTGTGGACGCGACGCGCTGCGCCAGCGAGCGGTCGCCGTGATCGTTCAGCCAGGCGCGGAAGCGGGCGACAGGGTTGCCCTGCGCAAGACTGCCCTCGCAACCGCGGCCGACGCCGGGTCCCGCTCTCCTGAGCCGATCAAAGCCACGGCACGCCTCCACGCGCGCGCCGTCATGCGGCACGTTCCCGTGTCGATGCCGTAGCAAGGAACCTTTAATATTCGGTTCGGCGCGCCGCAAAAATTGTCGGGTCTCAATCTTCCGGAGCGCGGAATTGGGAGAGCCGGCTCATCACGAAAGGCGCGATCAGGGCGATGGCCGCGATCGCAAGCAGGGTGGCCGAGACCGGGCTCTGCACCAGCACCAGGGGATCGCCGAGGCTGATGGAGAGCGCGCGGCGAAGCTGCGCTTCCGCCACGGGTCCCAGGATCAGGCCGACGATCACGGGCGCGATCGGATAATCGTAGCGCCGCATCAGATAGCCGAGCAAGCCGAACGCGCGCGAGCATGCCGAGCTCGACCACCGAGGGCTTGGCGGCGATCGTGCCCATGGTCGCGAATACCAGAATCCCGGCATAGAGCCAGGGCTGCGGGATCGCGAGCAGCCGCACCCACAATCCGACCAGCGGCAGATTGAGCACCAGCAGCATCGCATTGGCGATGAACAGGCTCGCGATCAGGCCCCAGACCAGATCCGGCTTTTCGGCGAACAGCAGCGGGCCGGGATTGAGGCCGTATTGCTGGAAGCCCGCGAGCATCATCGCCGCCGTCGCCGAGGTCGGCAATCCGAGCGTCAAGAGCGGCACCAGCGTGCCGGCGGCGGAGGCATTGTTGGCGGCTTCCGGACCTGCAACCCCTTCGATCGCGCCCTTGCCGAATTCATCCGGATGTTTCGCAAGCCGCCTCTCGGTCGAATAGGACAGGAAGGTCGGGATTTCCGCGCCGCCTGCAGGCAACGCGCCGATCGGGAAGCCGAACAGCGTGCCGCGCAGCCACGGTTTCCAGGAGCGCGCCCAATCCTGCCGTGTCATCCACAGCGAGCCGCGCACCGGCTCGAGCGTCTCGTTGCTGTGTTTGCGGCGCGAGGCGACATACAGCGCCTCGCCGACCGCGAACAGGCCGACCGCGAGCGTCGTGACCTCGATGCCGTCGAGAAGCTCGGGCACGCCGAAGGACAGCCGCGCCTGCCCGGTCAGCTTGTCGATGCCGACAAGGCCGAGCGTCAGCCCGAGAAACAGACTGGTCAGTCCGCGCAGCGGCGAATTGCCGAAGGTCGCCGATACGGTGACGAAGGCGACGCACATCAGCGCGAAATAATCCTCCGGTCCGAACCGGACCGCGATCTCGACGAGATAGGGCGCAAGGAAGGCGATGCCGAGGGTGGCGATGGTGCCGGCGACGAAGGAGCCGATCGCCGCGGTCGCAAGCGCGGGCCCGCCGCGTCCGGCCTTGGCCATCTTGTTGCCTTCGAGCGCGGTCGCCATCGAGGCGCTTTCGCCGGGCGTATTGATCAGGATCGCGGTGGTCGAGCCGCCATACATGCCGCCGTAATAGATGCCGGCGAACATGATCAGCGATCCGGCCGGGATCGAGCTTGTAGGTGACCGGCAGCAGCAGCGCGACCGTCAGCGCCGGACCGATGCCGGGCAGCACGCCGACCGCGGTGCCGAGCAGAACGCCGATCAGCGCGAACAGCAGATTATGCGGCTGCATCGCAACCAGCATGCCCTGGCCGAGCGCGAGGAAGGTATCCATGATCAGCTCAGCAACCGTTCGATCGGCCCGGCCGGCAGGCTGAGCGTCAGGAGCTTGTCGAAGATCAGGAACACGATCAGCGCCGAGCACGAGGCCGATCGCAAGATCGGTCAGGATCGCGCGGCGTCCGAATGCTGTGGAAGTTGCCGCGAACAGAATCGCGGTCGCCGGAATGAAGCCGCCGCCAAGGCCGATCAGCGCGATCAACGCCGCGAGGCCGCCGAGGATGAGCAGGATCGCCTTCGGGTCGCCCGGCTCCGGTTCCGGCCAGATGCCGCGAAACGCCGCGATGACATGGCCGATGCCGAGCAGCGCAAGCCCGGTCGCGATCGCGAACGGCACCGCCTTGGGTCCGAGCCCGTAGGTCGATGTGATTTCCAGCCGGTCGGCGTCGATGACGATCGCGGCGGCGGCGACGAACAGGGCCGCGGCGACCACCAGCGCGGAGATTTCGGGGCGCTTGCGGGCGACCGGCCCGGTCACGGCTTCACGAGGCCCGCGGATTTCAGCACGCCCGCGACACGCTCCTGCTCGGACTTGAGAAAGTTTGCGAACGCGTCGCCGGTCATCAGCGCGTCGTCCCAGCCCTTCTGCTTGAGGATTTCCTTCCAGGCCGGCGAATTCGCCATCTTCTCGACCAATGCCGTCAATTCGTCGCGCTGCTGCGGCGTGAGCCCGGGCGGCGCCATCACCGAGCGCCAGTTGGAGATGACGACGTTGACGCCCTGCTCCTTCAAGGTCGGCCCGTCGATACCGGCGATGCGCTTGTCGGCGGTGACACCGATCAGCCGCAGGCGCCCGGACTTGATCTGGCCTTCATATTCGCCGTAGCCGGAAATGCCGGCAGTGACGCGGCCGCCCAGGACGGCCGCGAGCGATTCGCCGCCGCCGGAAAACGCGATGTAGTTGATCTTGCCGGCATCTGCGCCAGCGGCCTGCGCGAACATCGCCGCGGTGATGTGATCGACGCCGCCGGCCGAGCCGCCGGTCCATGTCACCTTGGCCGGGTCCGCCTTGACCGCGGCGGCGAGATCCGCGGCATTTTTGATCGGGGAGGCCGCCGGCACCACGATCACCTCGACTTCTTCGGTGAGTTTCGCGATCGGCGTCGCCTGGTCGAGCCGGACCGCCGATTTGTTGGTCAGAAGTGCGCCGACCATCACCAGACCGTTGACCATCAACAGCCGACCGTCGCCCTTGCTGTTGATGAGCTGGGCCAGACCAACGCTGCCGCCGGCGCCGGTGACGTTGAAAACCTGAACGCTCTTCGCAAGTTGCGAGGAAATCAGCGCCTGCTGCATGGACCGCGCGGTCTGGTCCCAGCCGCCGCCGGGCCCCGCGGGCGCCATGATCTTGAGTTCGCTCTGGGCGGCGGCCGGAAGCGTCGCAAGCGCCGACAACAGGCCTGCGGCGAGGATGATGAGCGGGCGCATGCGACCTCCAAGCGCTTGAAATCATTGCCGCTTATCGATCCTGCGGCGGTTGGTCGCAGATGCTAACCGCCGAATCCGCCGCTGTCGAGAAAGGCCCTTTCGTCGGGCGTAGTGGCGCGTCCGAGCACGGGATTGCGATGCGGGAAGCGTCCGAAGCGCTCGATGATGTCGCGGTGAATTTCTGCGAATTTCAGGTTGTTCTGGTTGCCATATCGGCCGAACAAATCGACACATCGGCGTTGGTCGGCGATGTTCTCGGAATGCATCAGCGGCATGTAGAGGAACGGCACCAGCTCATGCTCGATCTTGCGATCGAAGCCTGATGTGAGGGCGCGCTCGGCGATTGCAAGGGCAAGCGGATCGGTCGCGAAGGCGCGCGCGTCGTTGCGGAACATGTTGCGAGGGAACTGGTCGAGCACAATGATGAGCGCGAGCGCGCCGTCGGGAGTTTTCTCCCAGTCGTTCAGCTTGCCGGCTGCGGCGGCTTCATAGGTCGGCAGAAAATTCTCGCGAATCGCGAGATCGAAGGCATCGTCCTTCTCGAACCAGCGTTCGGCGCCGGCCGCGCGCCAGAACGCCAGCACCTCGGCAGCAGACTTCACGTCGCTCATGCCGGAGCTTTCTTCAGGATGTGCTTGGCGCGGTCCACGATGCGCTCATAGAGCGCGCGGTCGATCGGAACGAAAGCCTTGGCGCTGGCATCGTTGAAATAGAGCGGGTCCGCGATCTTGTCGGGATCGAAGCCTTCTTTCACCAGATCGACCTTCTTCTGCTTGAAGGTCGCGGTCACGTCGATGTTCTTTCGCATGCGCAGGAACAGCGGACGCGCATATTCCGGCAGACTCTCCTCGATATGCCGGTGCAGCGCCTTCAGGTCGCAATTGGCGCACACGACCACCGCCATGCCGGCGCGGCCCTCGAAGCCCTCGACGCCGACGCCATAGACCGTGGTGTCCTCGACGCCCGGAAAGCGGTTGATCGCCTCCGCGACTTCCAGCGTCGAGACATTCTCGCCCTTCCAGCGGAAGGTGTCGCCGATGCGATCGACGAAATAGAAATAGCCGTCCTCGTCCTTGCGCATCAGGTCGCCGGTGCGGAACCAGATGTCGTTCGGCTCGAACACATGGCGCAGGATCTTCCGTTCGGTCTCCTCGCGGCGCGCATAGCCCTCGAAGCGGCCGCCGGGCTTGTCGGCATCGTTGACGATCTTGCCGATCGCCTCGCCGATCTCGTTCGGGCCGCAGGGAATGCAGAAGCCCTCGGCATTGCGTTCGGGCTGCTCGTGCTCGACATCGAAGCGCACCAGAGCGGTCGGGAAACGATGTTCGAGATACCAGGGCAGCCGGCCGATGGCGCCGGTCTTGCCCTCGAAATTGAACATCAGCACGTTGCCTTCGGTCGCGGCATAGAATTCGAGGATCAGCGGAATGCGAAAGCGGGTCTTGAATTCCTCCCAGATATCGGGCCGCAGGCCATTGCCGCAGGCGAGCCGCAATTTGTGCCGGGTCTCGTTCGGTTGCGGCGGCGAGTTGATCAGATAGCGGCACAGCTCGCCGATATATTGCATCATCGTGCAGTCGTTATTGACGATGTCGTCCCAGAAATGGCGCACCGAGAAGCGCTCGCGGATATAGACCGAGCCGCCTGCAACCAGCAGCGAGCCGATGGCGCAAAGGCCGCCGGCGGTGTGATACATCGGCAGGCACACATAATTGCGGTCCGACGCGCGCGTGCCCATCACGCCGGCAAAGCCGAAACAGGCGAGCATGACGCGGTAATGGTTGATGTTCGCGGCCTTCGGCAAGCCGGTGGTGCCGGAGGTGTAGATGTAGAGCGCGGGGTCCTCGATGGTGAGCGGCGGACGCTGCGATTGCGGCAGCGTCTCGCCCGACAACGCCTCGACCGCGAGATCGATGCGCGGCTCCGAAGCCTTGCTTTCGCCATGCAGCCAGATCGTCGGCGATCCCTTCAGATGCGGACGCACGGCGTCGAACAGGCCGGCGAGTTCGGCCGCCACGATCACATGCTTGGGCGAGACGATGTTGATGCAATGGGCGAGCGACGGCCCGATCAGGTTGGTGTTGAGCAGCGCGGTCACGCCGCCGATGCGGGTGATGCCGAGCCAGATCGCCATGAATTCCGGCCGGTTCGGCATCAACAGGCAGACGGTCTCGCCCTTGGCGAGCTTTTCCTGCAGCGCCCAGCGCGAATAGCGGTTCGAACGCTCATTCAGCGTGCGATAGCTGAAGGTCTCGTTGGGCGAGAGCAAGGCCGGCTTGTCGCCGTGTTTGGCGGCCAGTTCCTCGATCACCTTGGGGAAGATGCGGGCTGGATTGCGCGCGATATGCGTCGTCATCCGCAGCGCCCGCACGGCGCCCCAGACGAATACGAAATGTCCGCGCAGCTTCTCGAAGAAACCCATACCCGGCTCCGATGGGTCGCGACTGTACCATTGAAGAGTCGCGAATGCCTTTCAAGGGTTGGTTAACCGAAAAAGCGCCGCAGGTCTGGCTTGCGCAAGCGAGGCCTTGGGTCGATGGCCGAGGGGGCGGGGTCCGCTTGGTGCTAAAAGCGGACATCGCGCATGTCGTGTGAACTGTCATCACCCGTCGCCCGGTCGCAACATCGGCCAGCCCGCCGCAGCGGTCAGCGCGAGGCCCGCGACCAACAAGAGCAGCAGCACAACTTTGCGGAAGGCGGCATCGTCGAGCTTTCCATAGAGCCGGAACCCGACCCACAGCCCGGCCAAAAGCGCGGGCAATCCGAGCAGATACAGTCTGACCGTTTCCGCTGTGATCGAACCGCTCGCGGTGAGCGATATTGCGGTCATGACGATGGCCGCCAGCATCACAGGCTGAAAAACGGCGCGCTGCTCATCCTTGTTCCAGCCGCGCATCTGGCACCAAACCGTGATGATAAATCCGGGCAGGCCGGTCAGCCCGCAAAGTATGCCGTTTGCAAATCCAATCCCGCTGTCGGCTGCGATTTCGGCTTGGACCGGTTTGAATGCCGGCTTCGTCAATCCGTAGATGCCGTAAACGATAAGCAGCACGCCCACGCCGAGTCGCAAGTATGCCGGTTCAGCGTAGGTCAGAAGCACCGTGCCAATCGGAACACCGATAGCGCCGCCGATGATGAATGGTGCGACGTTTCGCAAACTCAACGAGTGCCGAAGTTTCCAGACCCCATACCCCTGCGTCCAAAGCCCGTAGCCCGCTATCAGCGCCGTTGTCTGAAGCGGAGTAATCAGGTGCAACCAGATGCCGGATACAACAAAGCCCATGGCAAAACCGGCAAGACCCGAAGCAAAGCCACCGAGAAATGCGGCGAACAGAAATAGAAAAAGGACAAAGCCATCCATGGCTCGCTCCCACGATTGAGGCGAGCAGCACTTGGATGGCGGAATCCCATCTATAGGGGAGGCCGCGATTTCCCCTGTTCAGCAGTGTCAGGTGTGTTGGAAAAAATCAGGGCCCGGCAGCCATGGTCCCCCCCTTGCGAAGGAGACGGTGCTTGGGCCTAGGCCTGAAAGAACGGGGCGACCGTCGAAGGCCCCGCTACAAATCCTTAGACCAATTCGCGTGCGGTCGCAAATCACGCGGGGAAGTAGGACGGGGCCTGCGCATCGCCGCCCAAACTTGATCGCGCAGGGCGCTGAGTTTATTTATGGAACGCCGGGGCATCGCAGGCTCCCGACCTCTTCAAGACGATTCCTCGTCCAAGCCCTGCTCTTGTCCGCGTTGACGCGCGGGCAGAAGCACGTTTGTGATTGAGGAGCCATTCCATGTCTGATCCCGCAACTTTTCTCGGCCGCGTTGCAATCTTGTGGCGGGGTGACGAAGCAGCGCGCCGTAGTGTCGCGCCAGAGAGTAGCCGCTTCAAGGCTATTTTCACCGCACTGGCAGACGTCGGCGTCGCAGGGATACCGGTCGTCTACGAAGACGATGTCGTAGACACCGTGCGCGCACAACTCGCCACGCTCGATGGCGTGCTCGTGTGGGTCAACCCGATTCACGAAGGCCGCAATCGCGCCAATCTCGACGCGCTGCTGCGCGACGTCGCGTCGCACGGCACTTGGGTAAGTGCCCATCCCGATGTGATCGCCAAGATGGGTACCAAGGAGGCGCTCTATCGTACCCGCACGATGAGTTGGGGCTGCGACACAGCGATCTATCGAACCGCCGAAGAAATGCGCGTCGAAATGCCAGCGAGGCTCGTCACTGGACCGCGCGTGATCAAGCGCAACCGTGGCAACGGTGGCCAGGGTGTCTGGAAGGTCGAGTTGCTGGCAAGTACACGCAGCCGGCCGATGGTGCGTGTCCTGGATGCGACCCAAGAAGCATCGGAGGACCTTGCGCTGGAAGACTTTGTCGAGAGGTGTGCCGCATATTTCGAGGATGGCTGCGTCATCGATCAGGCTTTTCAGACGCGATTGAGCGATGGAGTGGTGCGCTGCTACATGACAGGAGATCGCTGCGCGGGTTTCGGCTTTCAGAAGGTGAAGGCCCTTGATGCACCAACCGCGCGCGCTGAGCCGGGCGGCGGCTCTACAGCTCTATCGAGCCCGCCCCATTTGCGTTGAGGACGAGCGCCGCAACTGACCTCCATGCTCGACCTTTCGCCGCGTGATCTGCCGATGATCTGGGACGCGGACTTCATGCTGGAGCCCCGCGCTGACGGCTTGGCTCGCACCGAGCCAATTGAATGCGGACTACCGATCCCGCCCGCCGAACGGCACCAGCGGATTGTCCACCAAAGCCGGCGCATCCGGCCGGTCCGGTGCGGTGTAGCCCAGAAAGGCGTCGAACAATTCGCGGATGACGCGCGGTTCGATATCGCGGACGATGAACACCATGCGGGTGCGCCGGTCGTCGTCCGGCCAGGCCGCGAGCTGGCTCGCCGGATGCAGCACATGCTGCACGCCGTGCAGCACCATCGGCCGGTCCGGCGTCTCCTCGACATTCACGATCGCCTTCATGCGCAGAAGGTTCGGCCCGTGGGTCGAGCGCAGCAGTTCGAGGAACAGGTCCAGCATCGCGGCCGGGATCGCGCGCTCGGTCGCCAGCGTGAAGGCGCGGATGCGGTCGTCATGGCGGTTGACGTCGTGATGGTGATGATGGCCGTGATCGTGCGCGGCCGCGATCGCCTCGTCTGCAGCCAGCGCCCGACATCGGGAATCTTGCGTGCCGGATCGTAGAGCCCGCAGCCGAGCAAAGCCTGTGCGGTGGCTTGCCCCGTCGCGGCATCGAGAATGGGGGCGGCGGGATTGAGCCTGTGCAGCCGCGCCACCAGCGAGTCGCGAATCGCCCTGCCTTGCGTCGCCGTCGAGCAGGTCGGTCTTGGTCAGCACCAGGCGATCGGCGACCGCGGCCTGCTTCACCGCTTCCGGGTGATGATCGAGCGTGGCTTCGCCATTGACCGCGTCGACCAGCGTGACCACGCCGTCGAGCCGGAAGCGCATCACCAGATAGGGATGCGACATCGCGGTCTGCAGCAGCGGCGCCGGATCGGCGAGGCCGGTGGTCTCGACGATCACGCGCTTGAACGAGGCGCGGCCATTGTCGAGATTGCGCAGCAGCTTTTCCAGCGCGGTCACGAGATCGCCGCGCAGATTGCAGCACAGGCAGCCGCTCGACAGCACCATCATGTCGCCGTCGATCTTCTCGACCAGCAGATGGTCGAGCGCGATGTCGCCGAATTCGTTGATGATGACTGCGGTGTCGCGCAAATCCGGGTCGCGCAGCAGCCGGTTCAGCAAAGTGGTCTTGCCGGCGCCGAGAAAGCCGGTGAGCAGCGTCAGCGGGATCGGGGCCGGCGGACGCTTCGCCGGGGATGGAGGAGCTTCGCTCACCGTGCGGCGGGCTGCGCCGGCTGACTGGGCCGCAGCGCCGGCGGCTTGGCGGTGGCTTCGGCATTGGCGGGTGCGCCGCTGGGCGTCGATTTCTTCTTTGCGGCTTTCTTGGCCGGCGGCGGCGTTCCGGTGCCGGCAGCCGCCTGTTTCGGTGCCGCCGGATTCGCGGCGGCCGGTGCGATCACCTGCTGCGATTGAGGCTTTGCCGCGGCCGCCGGTGCCGCAGCGGCGGCGGGCGCGGCGGTGGCCGGATTGGCGGCGGCGACACTCTTCTTCTTCGCCTTCTTCTTCGGCGCGTCGGCGGTCTGCACCGGCACCGCGCCCTTATAGGCGCCGAGAAAAATCTCGACCGGCTCCATCGACGGCGTCAGAGGCCCGAGCAAGGCCGACGGCTTGGTGTTGGCAGTGCGCAGGCTCGACAGCGCGATCGCCTGCGGCGAATTCGGATCCATGCCCGGCGGCAGGGCGGCTTCCGGATGATCGTCGTCCTCGATGTCTTCGGATTCGGCGGCCGGACGCTTGCGCTTCTTGCCGCAAATTTCGTCGCGCAGATTGGGCGGCGGCGCGTCGAGCGCCCGCAACTGGTCGACGGTGGTTCCGGCCGAGGTGAGCCAGTTGAAATTGCCGCTCTGGAAGCCGCGCTCCAGCATCTGCGCGACCTTGACCGCGCGCACGCCGCCGGACGGCGCGCCCAGCATCACCGCGATCAGGCGGCGGCCGTTGCGCCTGGCCGAAACCACGACGTTGAAACCCGACGCGCAGATGAAGCCGGTCTTCATGCCGTCGGTGCCGGGATAGCGGTCGAGCAGCGAGTTGTAATTGCGCATGACGCGCTTGCCGTATTTGATCGCGGAGATGCGCCAATACATCTCGTATTCCGGCAATTCGCGATAGATCGCGCGGGCGAGGATCGCCATGTCGCGCGCCGAGGTGATCTGCTCGTCGGCCGGCAGCCCGTTCGGATTGACGAAAGATGATTGCGTCATGCCGAGCCGCGCAGCGGCGCGGTTCATCTCCTCGGCGAAGGCGGCGATCGAGCCGGAGACGCCTTCTGCGAGCGTCACCGACATGTCGTTGGCCGATTTGACCATGATGGTCTTGATCGCGTTGTCGACGGTGATCTGCGAGCCGGCCTTGAAGCCCATCTTGGTCGGCGCTTGCGCCACCGCATTGGGCGAGACCGTGAGCAAGGTGTCGAGCGACAGCTTGCCGGCCTTCACCGCCTTCAGCGTCACATAGGCGGTCATCAGCTTGGTGACCGAAGCCGGATACCATTTCTGCGTCGCGTTTTCCTGATGCAGCACGCGGCCGCTATCGGCCTCGATCAGCAGCATCGCCTGGGCATGGGCCTTGCCCGAGGGCAGAGCTGCGAGGCCAAGAAGCAGGGCCGCGGCGATGGCGGATTTAGGAAAATCGAAATGGCGGGCCGAATTTGACAATTTCACGAGCTACGGTCCGGTTTGAGGTGTCGGCCCTTCGGAATTACCGTCGGTGGTGAGATGGCCGCAATTTAGGCCGAACGAGGTCCCGAACGCAAAGTAGAACGCCTGGAACCGGTAGGTTTTTCTGTCGCCCGCCTTGCTAATTCCCCAAGAAAGCGACCAAAGTTCGGCGAATACCACCGCGGGGACCGGCGAAGGCCATCGCCCCGGTAACGGAAGATGAATGTTGAGGAAAGCCCGTCATGACAGCCTGTATCGTCGGCTTCGCCCATAGTCCGTTCGGAAAGCTCGATGCCGAGACCGTCGAGAGCCTGATCGTGCGGGTGGCGACCGATGCGCTCGCCGATGCCGGCCTCGAGCCGAAAGAGGTCGACGAGATCGTGCTCGGCCATTTCAACGCAGGCTTCTCGGCGCAGGATTTCACCGCCTCGCTGGTGCTGCAGGCCTCGCCCGATCTGCGCTTCAAGCGCGCGACGCGGGTCGAGAATGCCTGCGCCACCGGATCGGCGGCGGTGCATCAGGGCCTCAAGAGCATCGAGGCGAAAGCGGCGCGCATCGTGCTGGTGGTCGGTGTCGAGCAGATGACGACGACGCCTTCGGCCGAGATCGGCAGGAATCTGCTCAAGGCCTCCTATGTGCGCGACGAGGCCAATATCGAGGGCGGCTTTGCCGGCATTTTCGGCAAGATCGCAGGCCTGTATTTCCAGAAATACGGTGATCAGTCCGACGCGCTGGCGATGATCGCCGCCAAGAATCACAAGAACGGCGTCGGCAATCCCTATGCGCAATTGCGCAAGGATCTCGGCTTCGAGTTCTGCCGCAAGGAAAGCGACAGGAATCCCTTCGTCGCGGGTCCGCTGAAGCGCACCGATTGCTCGCTGGTGTCCGACGGCGCCGCCGCCATGGTGCTGGCCGATGTCGAGACCGCGCTGCGCGCTGCGACAAGGCGATCGCGTTCCGCGCCGCGAGCCACGTGCAGGATTTCCTGCCGATGGCCAAGCGCGACATTCTGAAATTCGAGGGCTGTCAGCTCGCCTGGAAACAGGCGCTGGCGCAGGCCGGCATCGGCCTCTACGACCTTTCCTTCGTCGAGACCCATGACTGTTTCACCATCGCCGAACTGATCGAATACGAGGCGATGGGGCTGGCGCCGGAAGGACAGGGCGCGCGCGTTCTCGCCGAAGGCCTGACGCAGAAGGACGGCAAGCTGCCGGTCAATCCGTCCGGCGGGCTGAAGGCGAAGGGCCATCCGATCGGCGCGACCGGGGTGTCGATGCATGCGCTGACGGCGATGCAGCTCTTGGGGACGGCCGGCGACATCCAGGTGAAGGGCGCCGAAGCTCGGCGGCATCTTCAACATGGGCGGCGCGGCGGTCGCGAATTACGTCAGCATTCTGGAGCGGATCAAGTAGCAGGTTCCAGTCGCCCCCGCGAAAGCGGGGGCCCATATTCCAGATCGGTGATTATGGTTCCCCGCTTTCGCGGGGACTACCGGTGGCTACTCCGCCGCGTCCTCCGCCTTTTCTTCAGCCTTCTTCTCGGCGACCAGGAATTGCGAGCGCGCGAGCTCCGCGAACGCGCCATCCCGCGCCACCAGTTGGTCGAAGGAGCCGGTCTCGACCACGCGGCCGTCGCGGAACACGATGATGCGGGTGGCGTTGCGGATGGTCGCGAGCCGGTGCGCGATCACGAAGGTGGTGCGGTCCTTCATCACCTCGTCGAGGGCGGCCTGCACCTTGGTCTCGGTCTGAGCGTCGAGCGCGGAGGTGGCCTCGTCCAGGATCAGGATCGGCGGATTTTTCAGCAACGCGCGCGCGATCGATAGCCGCTGGCGCTCGCCGCCGGACAGAAAACGGCCGCGCTCGCCGACGATCGCGTTCAATTTGTCGGGATTGCGTTCGACGAAATCGAGCGCCTGGGCGCGGCGGAGCGCTTCGAGCATCTCGGCGTCGGTGGCGTCCGGCTTGCCGGCGGTGAGATTCTCGCGGATCGAGCGATTGAAGAGCAGCACTTCCTGGAACACCACGCCGATATTCCGGCGCAATGCGGAGAGTTTCATCTCGCGCAGATCGATGCCGTCGATGGTGATGCGGCCGGATTGCGGATCGTAGACGCGATGCAGCAGCGCCAGCGCGGTGGTCTTGCCGGCGCCGGTCGGGCCGACCAGCGCGATCACTTCGCCCGGCATCGCGCGCAAATTCAGGTCGGCGATGGCCGAACGCTTGCCGTCATAGGAGAAGGATACGTCGTCGAAGACGACCTCGCCCTTCAGCCGGCCGGGGTCGATCGCATTCGGCGCGTCGCGCACCGCCGGCGTGGTGTCGAGCACGTCGAAGAATTCCTGCAGACGCGGCGCCACCATGAACACGCTGTTGATGAAGCCGGAAACCTGTTCGAGCCTCTGCACCAGCATGGTGGCGAAGCTCATGAACATCACGATCTGGCCGATGGTGGTGAGCCCGTGAAAGAACAGCCAGGTGCCGAGAAGGAAGATCGACAACAGCGTGATGGTGGTGGCGGCTCTCGTCAGCACCGTCATCACCGCCCACCATGACAGCACCGGCATCTGCGCCCCGAGCAGCCGCTCGACCACCATGCGCAAGCCCATCACCTCGGCTTCGACCCGCGCGAAGCTCTGCACCAGCGCGACGTTGCCGAGCGCGTCGGAGGCGCGTTCGGCGAGATCGGAATAATATTTCTCGACCGAAGTCTGCATCTCGCCGGTCTTGCGCAGCACGTAGGACGTTAGCAGGGTGAACACCACGCACAGCCCGATCAGCAGCAGCGCCAGCCGCCAGTTCAGATAGAGCGACAGCGGCACCAGCACCACCAGCGAAACCACGGCCGCGAAATTCTCGCGGAAGAAGGACAGCCACAGGCCCCAGAGCGAATCGGTGCCGGTCAGCATCACCTTCATAAGCCGCCCGGAATGCGAGCCGCCGTGATAGGCGAGCGGCAATTCCATGACGTGCTCGAAATATTCGGTCAGCACCGCCTGCCGCCGGCGATGCGACAGCCGGTCGGCATGCAGCGCGACGAACACCCCGCAGAGAATGGTGAACAGCCCGAACCCGGCCCAGGCGGCCAGCAGCGGCACCAGGCTCTCGAAGGTCAGCGAGGAGCCGTCCTTCTGCGCGCTGGCAAGGGTGTCGACGATCCGGCCGAACAGGACCGGTTCGGCGAATTGCGCGGCCGCGAGCGCCACATTTGCGAAGGCCAGCAGCCATCCCAGCCCGGCTTCGGGACCGAGCAGCCCAAGCACGCGGCCGTAAAGGCGGATCAGCTTCATTGGGCCGGCCGCCCGTCATCAAAATTTTTGATCGTTATGCGCTTGCAGCTCATGTTGGTCCCAACAAAATTCCAGCCCTTCCGGCACATGTCCGTACGCTCTTTCATGGCCTGAAACGGCAGAGCGATAAACAACATGTGATGATTTGCATACGAATGCATATGAGACCGCGTGTAAGAATAACTCCAAACAAGTATCCCAAGAACAACACCTTCCAAGACTGACGAATGATCAATATCCCCACCGAACTGCTGCGAACGCTGGTCGCAGTCGTTGACCTTCGCAGTTTCACCAAGGCCGCCCACTCGCTCGGGGTCACCCAGCCCGCCGTCAGCGCCCAAATCAAGCGTCTGCAGGTGCTGCTCGACTGCGAGCTGTTCGACAAAAGCGCGCCCGGCGTCAGCCTCACGCCCTCGGGCGAGTTGCTGATCAACTACGCGCGCCGGTTGCTCTCGATCAACGACCAGATTGTCGAAATGGCGGTGCCGAGGCTGGGGACGCAGGCCCTGAAGGTCGGCGTTCCGGGCGACTTCGCGGCGCTGTTTCTGCCGCCGATTCTTGCAAAATTCCGCACGCGCAATCCCGACATCCGATTCACCGTCCGCAGCCAGCATTTCGACCTCATGTCGCGCGACCTGCGGCAGGGCGAGCTCGACCTGATGATCGGGATGTCCGAAAGCGGCATTGGCCTGGACGCCCGCCATCAGTGGATCGAGCCGATGGTGTGGGTGCGCGAGCCGGGTTTCAATCTCGATCCCGAAGATCCCGTGCCGTTCGTCACGTTCGGTGAGATCTGTGCCTTTCATCGCTCCGGTGTCGCCAGCCTCAACAAGGTGCAGCGTCCGTTCGAAGTGGTGTTCATCGGATCGAGCGAGGCCAGTATTCTGGCCGCGGTGAAGGGCGGGCTCGGCGTCAGTGTGATGCCGCGCAGCCGCGCCCGCGCGCCCGGGATCGAGATCTGGGAGAATGCCCCGTTGCCGCCGGTCGGCGACCTGTTCTGTGGCATTTATCTCGGCGAGACCGGCGACCGATTGGTGCTCGAGGAACTTGCCGACGCGATCTTCGATGAACTTGGCCCGAAAGCCGCCAATGTGCGGCCTTTCGCATCGGCAATGGTGACGGGGACGATCGGGCGATTCTAGCGCACGGCGCGCGCGCCATCTGCAGCTAGAGCCCCGGCTTTGATGGAAACAAAGCCGGGGCTCTAGCTTTTTGTTTCGACGCGTTTTCTTCACGCGAACCGGTTCCCACTTCGCTCGAAAACGCTCTGGACCGGTCGCGCCTCGAGAACGTTGAGCAGGCTCCCGGTATCGATCACGCGCACAAGGTCGAAGCCGGCCGCTGCCAGCAGGCTTCGAAATTCCGCTTCCTTGCGTTCCTTGCCGGCCAGCAGCGCCAGCATCAGCAGATCCCATTCCTTGGTCATGGAAGGCTCGTTGCCTTCGGGCACGATGTGTTCGAGCACGAGGAGACGACCATCCTTTCCGATCGCGCGACGGACGCTGCCCAGAATGACCGAGCATTTCGCATCGTTCCAGTCGTGCAATATGTGCTTGAGGAGATAGGTGTCGTAATCCGAAGGAAGCGCGTCGAAGAACGATCCCTCCTCGATCATGCACCGACCGGACAATCCGTCTGCGGCAAAGCTCTCGCGCGTGCGAGCGGCAACCGAGGGCAGGTCGAACAATCCGCAGCCAATCCCGGGAAAGCGATCGAGCAGGGCGCGCACAACGGTGCCGCGACCTCCGCCGACATCGAGGATGCGGCCCGCGGTCGTGAAGTCATAGGCGTTCAGGAGCGGCTCCATCTGCTGCTGATACAGCGCAGTCATCTGGGCGTCGAACAGCCGCCCGAGATCCGGCTTCGTCGACGTATAGTCGAAGAATGGCTGGCCATAGGCCTTGTCGAAGGCCGGAGTTCCGGTCCGGACGCTGTGCATCAGTTCGGCGAAAGTCTTGAAGAACACTTCACCGATGAGCAATGCGGTGTTTCGGGCGGGGCCGGGTGCGCCGGTTCTGAGGCAATCCGACATCGGCGTGTTGGCGAAGCGTCCGCGATCATCCTCCGCGAAGACGCCGCGGCTCGCGCTCGCCCGCAGGATTTGATAAAGGCGATCGGCTTGCACCGATGCGAGCGCTGCCAGTTGTTCCGGTGTCCTGGGCCCATCGGCAAGCAGATCCGGAATTCCGAGCCGGGTCGCCACCGATACGGCCTGCGTGAAGCGATAGCAGTTCAACAGCCGCATCACGCGATCGAGCGGAGAATCCATGGGAAGCTCCGTGTTCGGGTTGAATTCGCTGCAATTCCAGACTTTCAGCCGGCCCGGCAATCGTGCCGTGCCCGAGCGTCGCGGATGCGAACCGGACCCGGCTCAGGCCGGGTCCGTTGCGGATCATTCCCAGACAAAATTCCCGATACGGCAGTTTTCGTGCAAAATCAGTTCTGCGCGAAGCCCGAGCGCTGCGCCCAGCCGGTCATGCGCTGTTCGAGCACGGCCATCACCCAGTACATCACGATGCCGAGCACGGCGAGCGCCAGCAGGCCGGCGAAGATCAGCGGCACGTTGAACTGCGCCTGCGCCTGCAGCATCAGATTGCCGATGCCGTTATTGGAGGCGACGCTTTCGGACACCACCGTGCCGACAAAGGCGAGCGTGATCGCGACCTTCAGCGAGCCGAAGAAATAGGGCAGCGAGCGCGGGATGCCGACCTTGCGCATGATATCGAGCTTGGAGGCGCCGAGCGCCTTCAGCACGTCCTCCAGTTCCGGCTCGATGGTGGCAAGCCCGGTCGCGACATTGACCACGATCGGAAAGAACGAGATCAGGAAGGCGGTCAGGACCGCCGGAATGAAGCCGATGCCGAACCACAACACCAGGATCGGCACCACCGCCACCTTCGGGATCGCGTTGAAGCCGATCATCAGCGGATAGATGCCGGCATAGATCGTGCGCGACCAGCCGATCACCAGCCCGAGCAGCAGTCCGAAGCCGACCGCCATCAGGAAGCCGACCATGGTGGCTTCCAGCGTGATCCAGGAATTGCGCAGGATCGCCGGCCAGTAATCGTAGGTCGCCTTGAACACGGCGGTGGGCGTCGGCAGGAAGAATTCCGGAATCTTGAAGGCGCGGCAGATAATCTCCCAGAACACGAACAGGGCGATGGTGAAAAGCCAGGGCGCCAGCCGGACGAAGGTCTTGGAATTGTTCATTGGCGCGCCTGATGGATATGACCGCGCAAGTCGTGCACGATGTCGGCGAATTCCTTGGTGTAGGTGACTTCCAGATCGCGCGGACGCGGGAACTCGACCTTGCGCTCGATCAGGATGCGGCCGGGGCGCTGCGACATCACGAAAATCCGGTCGGCGAGAAACACGGCCTCGCGCAGGTCATGCGTCACCAGCACGACGGTAATGCCGCGCGCGGCATGCAGGTCGCGGATCACGCACCACAATTCCTCGCGCGTGAAGGCGTCGAGCGCGCCGAACGGCTCGTCCAGCATCAGCAGTTGCGGCTCGTGGATCAGCGCGCGGCACAGCGAGGTGCGCTGCTGCATGCCGCCGGACAATTGCCAGGGAAATTTGCTCGCCGAAGCCGCCAAGCCCGACGGAGGCCAGCAGCGCCTCGGCGCGCTCGACATATTTCTGCTTGTTGCGGCGGAATTCGCGGCGATGCGGCTGCACGATTTCGAGCGGCAGCAGGAGATTGTCGAGGGTGGTGCGCCAGGGCAGCAGCGTCGGCGTTCTGGAATGCCATGCCGGCGATCTTGAGCGGCTGGTTGACCTCGGTATTGGCGACGCGGACATGGCCGGCGAACGGAAATTGCAGGCCGGTCGCGAGCTTCATCAGCGTCGACTTGCCGCAACCGGAGGGACCGACAACCGCGGCGAATTCGCCGCGGTTGATATTGATGGTCAGATCCTGAATCGCGAGAACGCCTTCGGGCCCGGCCGCGATCCCGCCATAGCGGTGACTTACGCCGTCGAGCGAAACGAAACCGGGCTCCATCATTCCGGTTGGCTCCCCCAAGCCCCGTCCTTAACAAGTCACCTAGAGCTTGCGATCGGCGGCCGGCGGCAGGAAGGACGGATCGAAGATCGCATCGCCCTTCGGCTTCGGATTCTTGAAGTCGTAGGTGATCGGCGATCTGGTCGATCGACTTGTCGAGACGGCCCATATCGACCGCGCCGAAGCCGTTCGCCTTCACTTCGCTGGTGAGGATATTGTCCTTCAGCGCCATCTTCAGGCGTTCGAGCTCGACGTCCTTCTTGGCGACGTCGTTGCGCTTGATCACCGAATCGACCGCCGTTTCCGGCGACTTCGCGGTGTCCTTCAGGCCCTTCAGGAAGGCGTTGAGGAATTTCTTGACGACTTCCGGCTTCTCGGCGGCGAATTTCGGATTCACGATGATCGCGTTGCCGTAGAGATTGACGCCGTAATCGGACATCAGCAGCACGACGATGTCGTCGGCCGGCACGCCGCGATCCTTCAGGTTGATATAGGACGAGAACGAGAAGCCGGTGATGGCGTCGACCTGGCCGTGCCGCCAGCATCGGCTCGCGCACCGGGAAGCCGACATTCTCGATCGTCACCTTGGACGGATCGATGCCGTTGGCCTGGGTGAAGATCTTCCACTGCGCGAAGGCGCCGTCGGGCGCGGGAGCGCCGAGCTTCTTGCCTTCGAGATCCTTCGGCTTCTGGACGCCGCGGCTCTTGCGCGCCACGATCGAGAAGGGCGGCTTGTTGTAGACCATGAACACGGCCTTGATCGGCACGTTCGGATTGGCGTCGCGGAACTTGATCAGCGAGTTGATGTCGCCGAAGCCGATATCGTAGGTGCCCGACGCGATGCGGTTCAGCGGCTCGAGCGATCCGCCCGCGGTGTCGACCGTGACGTCGAGACCTTCGGCCTTGTAATAACCCTTGTCGATCGCGACCAGGAACGGGGCCGCCGGGCCCTCGAATTTCCAGTCCAGCGTGAATTTCACGGGTGTCTGCGCGGCGGCGCTGCCGCAAGCCACAGCCATTGCGGCGGCGGCAAGCAGGGCCGATCTCCGGAACGCTTCCACAACACGAACCATCGTTTTTGTCCTTTCTCGTCTGCGCCGCCATCGGGCTGTTGCGGCCTGTAACGGCGTCATCGCACCTGTTATCAGCAAAGAGCATGCCGCTATAAAGAGCAAGGTAGAAGGGTGCCGCAGCCGGGCTTTGCCCATCGCCGTGGCACATCGTGCCGAATTGACGGGCAGGGCGCAAATTCCCACCTGATGGCAGGCGTTGCGCGTATCCAGATTCCACAAAAGAGGGACCGCCGGGAAGGCGAAAGCGATGCCGAAGGCCGACATCTCCAGCAACGAAACCGGGCGGCGGAGCGCTTCCATTCCGGGCTTTTCCGCGCCCTATGCGCCGCCGGACGAAACCTTTGCGCGCGGCTGGCTGGCGCAGCGACCGGACCCCGACGCCGATGCGCGCATCGATGCGCTGGCGAGACGCCTGATCGAGGCGATCCGCTCGCATGGCGGCGGGCTCGGCGGCATCGACGACTTCCTGCATGCCTATTCATTATCGACGCAGGAGGGGCTGGCGCTGATGGTGCTGGCGGAGGCGCTGCTGCGCGTCCCCGATGCGGCGACCGCCGACCGGCTGATCGAGGACAAGCTTTCCGGCCGCGACTGGTCGCATCCGGATCACAAGGGCGACACCCTGCTGGTCTCGGCCTCGGCCTGGACCCTGGGCGTAACGGCGCGGCTGATCGCGCCCGGACAGACGCCGGAAAACATCATCGAGAGTCTTGCCAAGCGGGTCGGGCTGCCGGCTGTGCGGCTTGCGACCCGGCAGGCGATGCGGCTGCTCGGCTCCCATTTCGTGCATGGCCAGACCATCGGCGAGGCGCTGGAGCGGGCGAAGTCGGACGAGGAGGAGCGCTTTTCCTTCGACATGCTGGGCGAAGGCGCGCGCACGGCGGCGGACGCCGCGCGCTATTTCGATTCCTACGCGCATGCCATCGAAGCCATCGGCCGATCCTCGAAGGCGAAGGGATTGCCGGAGCGGCCGGGCATCTCGGTCAAGCTGTCGGCTCTGCATCCGCGCTACGAGGCGGTGTCGCGCGAGCGGGTGATGAAAGAGCTGGTGCCGCTTGTGCTGGATCTCGCACGCAAGGCGAAGGCGCATGAGCTCAATTTCACCGTCGATGCGGAAGAGGCCGACCGGCTGGAATTGTCGCTCGACGTGATCGGCAAGGTGCTGGCCGATCGCTCGCTCGAAGGCTTCGACGGTTTCGGGCTTGCGGTGCAGGCCTATCAGAAGCGCGGTCCGGCGGTGATCGAATGGCTCGACGACACCGCGAAGGCGTTGTCGCGCCGGCTGATGATCCGTCTGGTCAAGGGCGCCTATTGGGACACCGAAGTGAAGCGCGCGCAGGAGCGCGGGCTTGCCGATTATCCGGTGTTCACGCGCAAGGCGATGACCGACTGGTGCTATCTCGATTGCGCGCGGCGGCTGCTCGCGGCCAGGCCGAGACTCTATCCGCAATTCGCCACCCATAACGCTCTGACGGTCGCGAGCGTGATCGAGATGGCGGGCGGCGTCGGCGGCTATGAATTCCAGCGCCTGCACGGCATGGGCGTCGAACTCTATGACGCCTTGCGCGCCGCATATCCGGATGTGGAATGCCGCGTCTATGCGCCGGTCGGCGGACATCGCGACCTGCTCGCCTATCTGGTGCGGCGCCTGCTGGAGAACGGCGCCAATACTTCCTTCGTGTCGGTGTCCTCCAATCCGGACATTCCGATTGCGACATTGCTCAAGCGCCCGCGGGCCTGGATCGATGCCCCGGAACAGGCGCGGCATCCGAACATTCCGCTGCCGCGCGATCTGTACGAACCCGAGCGGCGCAATTCGCCGGGCGTGGAATTCGGCGATCGCAAGAGCCTCGAAGCGCTGGTCGCCGAGATCGCGGCGGCGAAGCCCGCGCAGGCCGCACATTCCATTGCGGACGGCGCCCCGATGATTGCCGCGCAAAAGGGCTTTGCGCATTGGTCGGCGACGCCGCTGAACGTGCGGGCGCGGGCGCTGGAACGCGCCGGTGAACTGCTCGAAGCGCGGCGCGGCCTGTTTCTGTCGCTGCTGCAGAGCGAAGGCGGCAAGACGCTGGACGACGCGGTCGCGGAATGGCGCGAAGCCATCGATTATTGCCGCTATTACGCGGTGCAGGCGCGAAAGACGCTTACCGCGCAAGTCATGCCGGGGCCGACCGGTGAATTCGAACGAACTGCGCTATCGCGGGCGCGGGGTGTTCGTGTGCATCTCGCCGTGGAATTTCCCGCTGGCGATCTTTCTGGGCCAGGTGACGGCGGCGCTGGTCGCGGGCAATGCGGTGGTGGCCAAGCCCGCCGAGCAGACTCCGATTGTGGCGTTTGAAGCGGTAAAGCTTTTGCATGAGGCCGGCGTTCCGAACAACGCGTTGCAGCTTGTGATCGGCGACGGCGAGGCGGGGGCCAAGCTGATCGCCGATATGCGCGTTGCCGGCGCGGCGTTCACCGGATCGACCGAAGTGGCGCATATCATCAACCGCACGCTCGCGAACAAGGACGGGCCGATCGTGCCGTTCATCGCCGAGACCGGCGGCGTCAATGCCATGATCGTCGATGCGACCGCCTTGCCGGAACAGGTGACCGACGACGCGGTCGGCTCGGTGTTCCGTTCGGCCGGGCAGCGCTGCTCGGCGCTGCGGCTCCTTTGCGTGCAGGAGCATGTCGCCGATCCGATCTTCAGGATGGTCGAGGGCGCCGCGCGTGAGCTTGTGCTCGGCGATCCGCACGATCCCGCGACCCATGTCGGGCCGGTGATCGATCAGGAATCGAAAGATCGGCTCGACGCGTGGATCGACAAACATGCGAAGCAGGTGCGCTATCGCTGGGATCAGGATCACACCCTGCCGGCAGGTTTGTTCGTGCCGCCGACCGTCATCGAACTGAACAGCGCCGCCGATCTGAGGGAAGAAGTGTTCGGACCGATCCTGCATGTGGTGCGCTTCCATGCGCATGAATTGCCGAAGCTGCTCGACGACATCGACAGCAACGGCACCGGCCTGACGCTCGGCATTCATTCGCGCATCGACGCGCGCGTCACGCAGATCGCCGACCGGCTCGCCAACGGCAATGTCTATGTCAACCGCAACATGATCGGCGCGGTGGTCGGCACCCAGCCGTTCGGCGGTTCGCGGCTTTCCGGCACCGGACCGAAGGCCGGCGGGCCGAATTACCTGCGCCGCTTTGCGACCGAACAGGTGGTGACGATCAACACCGCCGCTTCCGGCGGCAACGCGAGCTTGCTGGCGAGCGACGAATAGAGCTTCACGCGGCGCGCAACTTTTCGTGTGCCACACCCATGCCACGCGCATGAATGTCCGTGCAGCAACGTCAATGTGACATTACGAAAACATAATCCCCGCGCCACTCGCGCCGCCCAAAACGCGTCCCAGATTCTTCGTACGAGTCGCGAAACCGGCGGGCCAAAGCCGGAAGTACAAACTTGCGGTTCGATGCTGCTGACCCGATGCCGTTAACGGCGTCGGGCTTTTTTTCCGCCGCTCGCCCCAATCGTTAACGATTGTTGAATCCGTTGGGGGTAATGTCGCCGGATGGGTGATTCGCTCGAGCGCCTCTACAAGTCGGTGATCGCGCTGCAGAAGGGCGATCCGTCGCAGTCGCGCACCGCGCGACTGATCCGCTCCGGCCGGCCGAAGATCGCCAAGAAGATGGCCGAGGAAGCGGTCGAGGTCGTGATCGATGCCCTGAACGGCAACCGCGAGGCGGTGGTCCGCGAAAGCGCCGATCTGCTCTATCACCTGGTCGTGCTCTGGGCCGAGGCCGGCATCCGGCCGCAGGAGGTCTGGGCGGAGATGGACCGGCGCGAAAAGCTGCTGGGACTGGCCGAAAAGCTGCCCAAGGATTTGCCGAAGGGCGGGCTGGCGGAACTCTCCCAGGGGCGAAAAGTCGTCGCACTGGAAGCCCGCCGCATTCCCAAGCGCCGCCCGTCGGGGTATTGATCCGGCCCTTCCGCCGCCCGCCAGGGGCGCCTCTTCTCCTCACAGGAATACCGGGTTTTCCATGCTCCGCCGGATGTATGACTGGTGCGTCGCCGCGGCCTACAAGCCGTTCGCGACGTGGATCATGGGCGCGGTGTCGTTCGTCGAGAGTTCGATCTTTCCGATCCCGCCGGACGTGATGCTGATCCCGATGTCGCTGGCGCGGCCGGACCGGGCCTATTACTACGCATTTCTGTGCACCTGGACCTCGGTCGCCGGCGGTGTCGTCGGCTATGCCATCGGCGCGCTGCTCTACGACTCGGTCGGGCAGTGGCTGATCTCGCTCTATGGCTATGGCGACAAGGTGGAAGCGTTCCGGGAGGCCTACGCCGAATACGGAATGTGGATCATTCTGCTGAAGGGGCTGACGCCGATCCCCTACAAGATCGTCACAATCACGTCGGGCTTTGCCGGCTACAATCTCCTGCTTTTCATCGTGTTCTCCGTGATCGCGCGGGCCGGAAGGTTCTTTCTTCTGGCATTTCTGCTGCATCGCTATGGCGACCGCGCGCGCATCATCATCGAGGAGCGGCTCGGTTTCTGGGTCACCCTCGCCGCCATCGGCATGGTGATCGGCATCGCCGCCGCAACTGTATCTGTTCTAATTCAAGCCCTGCGGATTTCTCATTTCCGCCATTCGTTCGGCATAAGATGTCCCTCGGTGGGGTTGGACGTGGTAGCAAGATAACACCTCGCCGGATCTGCTGGATGGCCTGTTCGACCGCGCATGCAATACCGATGCGATCCGCCGGTCGCGGATGGGCGGCGGTCTTCGCCGCCGGATTTCTGCTGATCGGGGGCGCTCCGGTTCGGTCGCAAGTCCAGCCGCCGCAAAGCCAGCAACCGCAAGCGCCGCAATTGCAGGCTCAGCAACCGCAGGCGCCCGCCGGACAATTCGTGCCGCAAGGCCTGCCGCCAAGCCCGCCGCCGCAAGGTCAGCCGCCGCAAGGTCAGCCGCCGCTGGTGCAAGGCGCGCCGCCGCCGCCCGTCCGGAGGCGCCGCGCAAGGATAACTTCTTCGAGGCGGTCGGCCGCTGGTGGGACAAGTCGGCGGCGGATTTCAAGCAAGAGCGTCGAAGAGCAGAACGCCAAATGGCGCGAGCTGAATTCCAAGAACGAGAAGGCCGCCAAGGACGCCGCCGCGGCGTCGCGCGAAGCCGCCGAGGCCTTCAAGAATCTGTCGAATGTTCGGATGGTGGAAGGCCGCAAGGTCTGCGAGATCGCGGCCAACGGTTCGCCCGATTGTCAGTCCGCGGCCGAGGCGTTCTGCCGCAGCAAGGGATTCGCGACCGGCAAGAGCGCCGATATCACGACCAGCCGCAAATGTTCGATCCGCGGCATGCTGCATCGCGACGCCAGCGAGTGCAAAGTCGAGACCGTGATGATCAAGGCGGCGTGCCAGTAGGCTGACGCTCGATTTCGACTTTAAATGCCGGCATCCGTCCTTTCCTGAGAGACAGCGATTGCGGCGAGGCTCTTCGAGACGGCGGCTTCGCTCTCCTCGGATAAGGCTTGAAGGACGTAATGAAGAAAACTTGCCGGGAGAAACGCCATGAATCTTTTCGCCAAATTGTCCGAGCGCGAAGCCGCCTCGCGTCCCATTCGCATCGGCATGATCGGCGCCGGCAAATTCGGCACCATGTTCCTGACCCAGGTGCGGCGCACGCCCGGCATGCATCTCGCGGGGCTTGCCGATCTCAATGTCGCTCGCGCTCGCAGCCAGCTCGCATCGGCGGGATGGGATGCCCCGCAATATGCGGCATCGTCGCTCGGCGAGGCGCTGAAAAATCGTACCACTTGCGTGACCGACGATGCCGACGCGCTGATCGATTGCCCGGATATCGACGTGATCGTGGAAGCGACCGGCGATCCCAAGACCGGCATCCGCTTTGCGCTGGCCGCGATCGCGCATGGCAAGCATATCGTCATGGTCAATGTGGAAGCCGACGCGCTGGCCGGTCCGCTTGCTGGCGCGCAAGGCGCAGAGCGCAGGCGTGATCTACAGCCTCGCCTGGGGCGACCAGCCGGCGCTGATCTGCGAGCAGGTCGACTGGGCGCGCGCCTGCGGCTTCAAGGTGATCTCGGCCGGCAAGGGCACGCGCTATCACCCGACCTATCACCGCTCCAATCCGGACACGGTGTGGGACATTCTCGACAAATATCTGCGCATCGACGACCGCGCCTCGATCAATCCGAAAATGTTCAACTCCTTCATCGACGGCACCAAGTCCGGCATCGAGATGACGGCGGTCTGCAATGCCACCGGTCTCGTGCCGCAGATCGGGCGGCCTGACCTTCCCGCCGGCGAGCCGCTTCGATCTTGCCGATATCTGCAAACCGCGAGCCGAAGGCGGCGCGCTGGAAAAATCAGGCGTCACCGAAGTGGTGTCGTCGGTCGATCGCGACGAGCGCGACGTGCCGCATCATCTGGCGATGGGCACCTTCGTCGTGTTCGAGGGCGAGAGCGACTATGCGCGGAAGTGTTTTCGCGAATATCACCTGATGCCGGACAAGAGCGGACGCTATGCCGCGCTCTACCGGCCGACGCACATGATCGGGCTCGAGCTCGGCATTTCGATCGCCTCGGTCGCGTTGCGCGGCGAGCCGACCGGCGCGCCGACCGGATTTCATTCCGATGTGGTCGCGACCGCCAAGCGCGATCTGAAGTCCGGCGAGATGCTGGACGGCGAGGGCGGCTTCTGCGTCTGGGGCAAGCAGGCGCCGGCGCAGGATTCGCTCGATGCCGGCATGCTGCCGCTGGGCCTGGCGCATCAGGTGCGGCTGAAGCGCGATATCGGGGAAGGCGCTTCGCTGCGCTGGGCCGATGTCGATTATGACGCGGCCGATCTTGCGGTGCGGGTGCGGCGCGAGATGGAAGCGGCGTTCGGCCGCCGCAATGCCGCCCAAGCGATATGACGATCAGCGCCGGCGCTTGAAGCATGTGAAGTCGCCCGGCGTGTTTCGGACGAATGCTCATTCAAGCTTGATAGTGCCGTCGATTTCGTGCGTCAGGCTGAGCGGGCCGATCGTGAGAACCATGCTCGCGGGCAGGCTTTCGCCACCCTTGAGCTTGCCGCTCGCCAATGCCGCCCGCACGGCCTTTTCGATTTCGCGCTGTGAGGTCACGCCGACCTCTTTCAGGAATTTGCGAATCGAGGTGTTAAGGACATCTTCGTTCATGAAGTGATTCTCCGGAAGGGTTGCCGGAGCAGCTTAGACTTGCGCGCGCCAATCGGCTATGACGCGGGCGCTGCGGGAGAGGCTGAATCTCGGCATGACGGTGACGGGGAACCTGCTGAATGGCGCAGGCCAGCGCACCTGGCGCTGGACCATCGCCGCCAAACTTCTGCTCGCCTTTGTGGTGATCGCGACCCTGACCGCGATCGCAGCCCTGGTCGCGGTGCTGCAATTCGGCCGCATCGAGCACGCCATGGGCCAGCTCACCGGCGAGAGCCTGCCGGCGGTGAAATTCTCGCTCGCGGTCGAAACCAACGCGCGTGCCATCGCGGCGGCGGGTGCGCAGCTTGCCGGTGCGACCTCCGAGGCGCAGCGCTATTCGCGCATGAGCGACGCGACCGAACGGATCGGTCAGCTCTGGTCGGCGTTGTCGCAATTGCGCGAGGCGACCGAAGACGCAGAAATCGATCGAGCGGCTGCAGGCGCTGATCGCGCAGATCGACGGGCAGATCGGACAGCTCGACCGCACCATTCGCGAGAAGATTTCGCTCGGTTCCGCGCTCGACAATGCCATCGCCCGCCTCACCCGCGACAGCGCGACGCTGGCCGAGCTTCTGCTGCTGCTGCCACGGCAGAACGACATGGTGCAGCTCGCGGTCAACGCGCTGCGTGGCGACACCTACCGGTCCGTGGGCTTGCTCTATCGCTCGGCCACCTCGCTCGATCCGCAGGCCGTGGCCGAGGGCCAGAAGCAGTTCGACGTGCTGCGCGAGCGCTTCGATGACAGCCTCAAGTATTTCATGTCCGACCCCTCCGTCGACCGGGCCCAGGCCGACCCGATCGAGGCGGCGGCGAAATCGGTGATGGCGCTGGGATCGGCCGGCGGCGGCATTTTCGCGCTCCGCAAATCCGCGCTCGAACAGCAGGCGGCCGCCGTAGATCTGCAGGCTGCGCTCGACAAATCGGCGGCGGACATGGAGACGCTGGTTTCGTGCGCTGGTGGCGCGCGCCGAGCAGGAGGCCGCCGACACCACCGCCGTCACCAAGAGGGCGCTCGACAATACCCGCTTCTGGCTGATCGGGATTTCGCTGCTGAGCCTCGTGGTCGCGATCTTCATCGTCTGGTTTTTCGTCATTCGCTACATCATCGCGCGGCTGCGGCATCTCACGAATTCGATGCTGGCGGTGGCAAGCGGCCAACTCGATGTGCCGCTGCCGCCGACCGGTCCGGACGAACTCGGCGACATGAGCCGGGCGCTCGCGGTGTTCCGCGACAATGCGCGCGAGATCCGCAAAGCCGCGCGAGGAAGCCGAAGAAGCGCGCCATCAGGCCGAAGCGGCCTCCCGCACCAAGTCGGCCTTCCTCGCCAATATGAGCCACGAGCTGCGCACGCCGCTCAACGCCATCATCGGCTACAGCGAAATTCTGCGCGAGGACGCGCAGGATCGCGGCGACAAGGCGAGCGAGGCGGACCTCGTCAAGATCGAGACCGCCGGCAAGCATCTGCTCGGGCTGATCAACGACATTCTCGATCTGTCCAAGATCGAGGCCGGCCGCATGGACCTGCATGTCGAGGAGGTCGATCTCGGCAAGCTCGCGGCCGAAGTGAAGATGCTGGTGACGCCGTTGATGGACAAGAACGGCAACAATTTCGAGATCGTGGCGCCGGCCGATATCGGCACCATGCATGTCGATCTGGTGAAGCTGAAGCAGAGCCTGATCAACCTGCTCAGCAATGCCGCGAAATTCACCAAGGGCGGATTGGTGACGCTGACGATGGCGAAGGCGAAGTCGGCTGCCGGCCGCCCGGTCTTCACCTTCGCGGTCAAGGATTCCGGCATCGGCATGAGCGACGAGCAGATGGGCCGGCTGTTCCAGGCCTTCACCCAGGCCGACACCTCGACCACGCGCAATTACGGCGGCACCGGGCTCGGCCTCACCATCACCAGGCATTTCGCGACCATGCTGGGCGGCGATATCACCGTCACCAGCAAGCCGGGCGAGGGCTCGACCTTCACCATCGTGCTGCCCGATGGCGCCAGGTCGGCGTCGCATGCGCCGCGGCAGGAGGCTGCGATTTCGGAGAGCGGCGACGCCTCCGGAAGCACCGTGCTGGTGGTCGATGACGATCCCGCCGTGCATGACGTGCTGCGCCTCACCATCGCCAAGGAAGGCTACCGGCTGCTGCACGCCTATGACGGTGCGCAGGCGCTCGAGATCGCGGCCAGGGAGCATCCCGGATGTCATCACGCTCGACGTGATGATGCCCAAGCTCGACGGCTGGACGGTGCTCGGCAAGCTGAAATCGGACCCGGCCCTGGCGTCGATCCCGGTGATCATGCTGACCATCGTCGACGAGCGCACCATGGGCTATTCGCTCGGCGCCGCCGAATACATGACCAAGCCGGTCGACCGCAATCGCCTGCTCGAATTGCTGCGCCGCTTCGCCGCCAAAGCGGGCGAGGCGGTGGTGCTGGTGGTCGACGACAGCGAGGATGTGCGCGCGGTGGTGCGCCAGACCGTGGAGAAGAGCGGCCTGAAAACGGTCGAGGCCGAGAACGGCCAGGCCGCGCTCGACTGGCTTGAGGCCAATCCGGCGCCGGCGCTGGTGCTGCTGGACCTGATGATGCCGGTGATGGACGGCTTCACGTTCCTGGAACGCGTGAAGTCGATCCCGGCGCTGGCGCGGGTGCCGATCGTGGTGCTGACCGCCAAGGACCTGACCGAGGCCGAGCGGCGGGTGGTCAACGAACGTACGCTGCTGGTGCTGACCAAGGGCGCGCAGCCGCTGTCCTCGCTCGGCTCTGCGCTCGCCGCCATCGCGCGTCAGCCGGCGCAGAAGGTGGTGCGAATGACCATATCACCAGTGGAATTGAAAGAGCAGTCTGCAATGCCGAAAATACTTCTCGTCGAAGACAACGAAATGAACCGGGACATGCTGTCGCGACGGCTGCTCCGCAACGGCTTTGAGGTCGTGATGGCGGTGAACGGCCAGGAAGGCGTCGACATGACGGCGAGCGAGAAGCCCGACCTCGTGCTGATGGACATGAGCCTGCCGGTGATGGACGGCTGGGAGGCGACGCGCCGGCTGAAGGCCGATGACGCGACCAGGGCCATTCCGGTGATCGCGCTGACCGCGCATGCGATGGAGAGCGACCGCGAACAGGCCATGCAGGCCGGCTGCGACGACTTCGACACCAAGCCGATCGAATTGCCGCGGCTGCTCGGAAAGATCAACGCGCTCCTGCCGAAATGAATGCGCGCCCCGATAGCGATTCCGAGCGGCTGCATAACGCGCTGCGCGCGCATCTGCGCCAGGAATTCGTCGCGCCCGCGGCGGCCATGGTCGGCTTCGCCGAGATCGTGATCGAGGATGCCGGCCGCGCCGGACTTTCCGATTATCAGCCCGATCTCGAACGCATCCACAGCGCGGGACTGGCGCTGCAATCGCTGCTCGACGAGGTGCTGCGGCAGAGCGGCGGCATCGAGGACATCGACAGCTATCGCACCCAGCTTCGCCACGATCTGCGCACCCCGATCAATGCCGTCAAGGGCTACGGCGAGATGATCATCGAGGATGCGCGCGAGGGCGGCCACGATGCGCTGCTGCCCGATCTCGAAAAGCTGCTGGCCGCCGCCGACGGCATGCTGGCGCGGATCGATGCGCTGGTGGCGTTTTCGGGCCAGGCCTCCGGTGACGCCTCGCTCGACCGCGCGCAGGATCAGGATTCCTTCGCCGAGGCCTCGCGCGTGCTCGATGCGCTCAGGCTGTCGAAGCCCGCGGCCGCCCAGCGCGCCATCGCCGGGCAGATTCTGGTGATCGACGACAATGCCTCCAATCGCGATCTGCTGACCCGCCAGCTCGCGCGCGACGGCCACGCGGTGGAGGCCGTGGCTTCCGGCGCCGAGGCGCTGGCGCTCGTCAAGACCCGCGGCTTCGACCTGATCCTGCTCGACGTGCTGATGCCGGAAATGACCGGCTACGAGGTGCTGAGCCGGCTGAAGCACGATCCGCGCACCGCCGAGATTCCGGTCATCATGATTTCCGCGCTCGACGAGATGGATTCGATCGTGCGCTGCATCGAGGCCGGCGCGGTCGATTATCTGCCCAAGCCGTTCGCGCCGGCGCTGCTGCGCGCGCGCATCCGCGCCTCGCTCGAGAACAAGCTGCTGCGCGACCGCGAGCGCGCCATGATGGAGGAATTGCGGATCGCCAAGGAGCGCAACGAGACGCTGCTGCTGAGCATCCTGCCGAAGGCCGTGGTCGAGCGCATCAATGAAGGCGCCGGCATGGTGGCCGACCATATTCCGGAAGCCACCATCGTGTTCGCCGATATCGTCAATTTCACGCCGTTCTCCGGCACGCTGCCGCCCTCCGACGTGGTCGGCGTGCTGAACCGGATTTTCTCCGCCTTCGACCGGCTGGTCGAGCAGTACGGCGCCGAGAAGATCAAGACCATCGGCGACGGCTATATGGTGGCGGTCGGACTGCCGGAGCCGCGCGAGGACCATGCCGAGGTTGCCGCGCAGGCTGTCGCTGGCGATGCTCGATTCGCTCGCCGCACATCCGCGACGAGATCGGCGCGCCGATCCAGCTTCGCATCGGCATCCATACCGGCCCCGCGGTCGCCGGCGTCATCGGCGAGCGCAAATTCGCCTATGACATCTGGGGCACCACGGTGAACATCGCGAGCCGGATGGAATCGCACGGGCTGCCGGACCGCGTGCATGTCTCGAAGGCGGTGGCGGACCGGCTTGCAGGTCGTTCAAGATCGTCCCGCGCGGCACCGTCGAGGTGAAGGGCGCGGGACTGATGGAGACGTATTTCCTGGAGGAGAAGAAGTAGGGTGGGCTAAGGCGCGGAACGCCTCGAACCCACCGAAAGGTTCGAAAAATTGGTGGGCTTCGCTCCGCTCAGCCCACCCTACAGCCTGTTCGCAAACCCTATCGCTTCCTGGTCAATCTCGCACAGGTCGTGCGGGCGCCGGCGCCGGCCTCCGCATAGCAATAGTCGAGCGTGTTGTTGTTCACGAGCGTGAACCAGTAATAGCCTTCCTCGTCCGAACCGACCATCAGCTTGCCGCCGGGCGTGAACGCGCCCCACAGCTCTTCCTTGACATCGCCCTCCGGGTTGGAGCGGCTGAGATAGCCCTTGAAGGTGCGGCCCTTCTGTTCGGTGACGACGAGCGTCGCGAGGCCGTCCTTGTAGCCCTCGACCTTCGCCATTCGCTCGCGCGGTCCGGTCCAGGTTCCGACCAGCGACAGTTTTTCCGGTGACGGCTTTTGCTGCGCGACGGCGGGAAGGCCGAGCAGCAGGATCGCAATGAAAGCAAGTGCGGAGGATCTCATGGGAGCTTCCCCGGATGAGTGAGCGACCGGAACGGCAATCCAACGAAAACGGGGATGCCTGTCCATCGGCATCCCCGCGCAGCGTGTATGAATTGTCAATCGTCCGAAGACGATAAAACGCGGTTCCGTCAGAACATTCCGTTCTTGTTCATCGCCTTTTCCGGTTCCGGGATCGGCTGCACCGCGTCCCAATGTTCCAGCACCTTGCCGTTGTCGTCGAGGCGGAACAGGTCGAAGATCGCATTGCCGCGCGTGCCGGGCTCGCGCACCGCATGCACATGCACGATCACGTAATTGCCGTCGGCGAAGACGCGCTTGATCTCGCTCTTGTTGTTCGGAAACTTGGCTTTCAGGAAATTGATGAAGCCCTTGATGCCTTCCAGCCCGTCGGCGCCGATCGGGTTGTGCTGGATATAGGTGGCGCCGACATATTTCGAGGCCTTGTCGAAATCCTTTTCGTTCAGCACCGCGTTGTAGAACTCGACCACGTTCTTCTTGTTGCGTTCCATCTTCGCGGCATCGGACATCTGTGCCTGCGCCTGCGGTGCCGTCAGCGCAAGGGCAACGAATGCAAAAGCGGCAATCCATTTCGAAATCATGACAGATCCTCCCGTATGCGCACGGCTGAGGCCGGCGGATTTTTATCGGCAAAGGCTATCGGCGGTCCGATGACCCGTCAATTCACGGGCATCGTCAAACGCTTGCCCAACGCGGCGTCGATGTCGCAGCGTTGGGCGGACGAAGAGTGTGAAGCGAAGAATGTCAGCGATCGCGCGGAGCGCGGGGATAAATCGCGGCCGGGGGCGGGCGTATCGCGTTCGAGTGAGATGGTGCCCCTGGCCGGAATCGAACCAGCACGACCTTGCGGTCACCTGATTTTGAAGTCAGGCGCGTCTACCAGTTCCGCCACAGGGGCAACGCCGCGAGAGAGCCTTCGGGCGCAGGGGACGGGGCAGGGCCGCCATCCCGGCGGCAGACATAAGGGGATCGCCGCGGGGGATCAAGCCAGAATTCCTGCAAGCGCGAATCTGCCAGCGCGCTGCCGATGCGAATCCGGCCCGCTGCGGCGCTCGCCCGCTCGCGCGCCTGTGTCTTGACGCCGCCACATCTTTCTCGTGAATGCCACGGGCGCAACCGCGCGGCCTTGCTACGGAGCCTCGATGAACGACGTTCTGCAATCGCTGGATCGCCTGAAGCGCGAAGAGCCGGCCAAGCTCGCGGCCGCTGCTGGTGGCGCTCGGCGGGCTCGCGACCATCGGCGGCGCCTGGTTTTTCCAGCTCGTGATCGGCCTGCCGCCATGCCCGCTCTGCCTCGAACAGCGCTACGCCTATTACTTCGCGATTCCGCTGGCGCTGCTGGTCCTGCTCGGGCTTTCGTTCGGTGCGTCACGCAAGGTGCTGGTGGCGGCGCTCGCGGTGATCGCGCTCGGCATGCTGTGGAATGCCGGGCTCGGCGCCTATCACGCCGGCGTGGAGTGGAAATTCTGGGCCGGCCCGCAGGATTGCTCGGGCTCGCTGTCCGATCTCGGCACCGCCGGCGGGCTGCTCGACAAGCTGAAAACGATCCGCGTCGTGCGCTGCGACGAAATCCCGTGGAGCTTCCTCGGCATCTCGCTCGCGGGCTACAACGCGATCATCTCGCTGTTGCTGTCGCTGATCGCGGCCTGGGGGGCACGGGCGGCCTATCGCACGCTGCCGGCGGGGGAGAAACTGGCCTAGCCTTACGGCTCCAGCTCGGTATCCCAGTAGAGATAATCCATCCAGCTGTCGTGCAGATAGTTCGGCGGGAACAGCCGGCCGTTGCGGTGCAGGTGCTGCACGCTCGGCTGGAACGGCATCTGCGACGGAAACATCTTGGCTTCCGCCATCGTCAGGCTGCCCTTGCGCAGATTGCAGGGCGAGCAGGCGGCGACGACATTGTCCCAGGTGGTCTGGCCGCCGCGCGAGCGCGGGATCAGATGATCGAAGGTCAGGTCGTCGTCGTCGCCGCAATACTGGCAGACGAACTTGTCGCGCAGGAACACGTTGAAGCGCGTGAAGGCCGGATGGGTCGAAGGCTTCACGATAGGTCTTGAGCGACACCACGCTCGGCAGCTTCATCTCGAAGCTAGGGCGAGCGCACCGCCCGCTCGTAATTGGCGACGATGTTCACGCGCTCGAGGAACACCGCCTTGATCGCGTCCTGCCAGGACCACAGCGACAGCGGGTAATAGCTCAGCGGACGGAAATCGGCGTTCAGAACCAGCGCCGGGAAGCCGCTAGGCGAAACGTGGACGTTCAAGCGATGGCGCTCCTTTCAAGCACCGGACATTGAGTCCCCAATGTATAGGGGAGCGTGACGGGAATGTGAAGGCGGCGCTTGATCTTACCGCATATGCGCAATGCGCCGCCCCGATCCGGCCATGATCGCCCTCAGACGCCGAATCGGCGCGCCAGAAACTCGCCGCCATGGCGCAGGCCCTCCTGATCGATGCCGTGGCCGACCCCTTGCGAAATATGCCATTCGACCGGCACATCCAGCGCCTGCAGCGATGACGAGGCGTGAAACAGCGCCTGCACCGGGATCAGCTCGTCGCTGGTCGCCGTGGATCAGCAGCACCGGCGGGCGCGACGACGATCTCCTTCTCGACCGCCTCCGGCGGGCCGTCATTGGGCATGATGAACATGCCGGAATAGCCGACGATCGCCTTCGGCGCGACCGGCGCGGCGCAGCCCGGCATGCAGCGACATCATGGTGCCCTGGCTGAAGCCGACCAGCGCCAGCGCGTCGGGCGGCAATTGCCGGCGCGTCAATTCGGCGTCGAGAAATTCGTTGAGCGCCGGCGCGGCCTGGTTGACGCCGACCCAGCGCTCGTCGGGATCGCGGAAGGTGAGCCCGAACCATTGCCGGCCGACCGGCGCCTGCCCGCAGGGCTCCGGCGCATGCGGCGAGACGAACGCGGTATCGGGCAGGATCGGCTGCCAGGCGCGGCCGATATCGATCAGGTCGTTGCCGTCGGCGCCATAGCCGTGCAGGAAAACCACCAGGCGCTTGGTCTTGCCGGATTTCGGCTCAAGGCTTGGTCCGCTTAGTCCGGCCATTGCGTTTCACTTTCCGTTTTCGCGGCCGGCTTCGCGGCCTTCGATTTCGTCTTGGGATTGCTTTTTGGTGTCGTCTGGATGACGGCGCCGTCGCGCCGCTTCACCGCGTGATAATAGGCCCAGAGCAGATGCGCGGCTACGCCGCGATACGGCCGCCAGATATCCGCGATCGCCACCATCTGCTTTGGTGTCGGGCGTGCTTTCAGCCCGAAGGCGATGCGCGCGGATTCCTGCAAGGCGAGGTCGCCGGCCGGCCAGGCATCGGCATGGCCGAGGCAGAACAAGCAGATAGATGTCGGCGGTCCACGGTCCGATGCCGTGCATCGCGATCAGCGCCTGATGCGCGGTATCGGCCTCGCTGTTGGCCACCGCGTCGAGGTCGAGTTCGCCTTTGGCGATCGAGGCCGCGATCGCCTTGATCGACTTGATCTTGGCGGCCGACAATCCGAGCCGGCCGAGCTTGTCGGCGCGCGCGCGTTCGCAGCGTGTCGTGGTGGAACGGATCGAAGGCGTCCTGCAGCCGGCCCCAGATCGCGCGCGCGCTCGCGGTCGACAATTGCTGGCCGCAGATGATGCGGCGCGAGGCCGGGAAATCCGGCTTCGCCCCGCCGCAGGTCCGGATGCCCGGCCTTGTCGAGCACGGGCACCAGGCGCGGGTCCGCCGCGAGCAGCCGGTTCATCGCGTCGGCGAGATCGGATTGGGTGTGGAGGAAGTGGGTCATCTATGGTGCGGCATACTCGGTAACCCTCTCCCCTTGCGGGAGAGGGTGGCGAGCATCGAAGATGCGAGCCGGGTGAGGGGTAACTTTCCAATTTCGTTTGTGCAAGAAACCCCTCACCCGGGGAGATGACGACGGCACCTTCGCATGAGTCCACCCGTTTTCCGCTTCGCGCCGTCGCCGAACGGCTATCTGCATCTCGGCCATGCGCTGTCGGCGTTGCTCAACGCCGATCTGGCGCGCGAGACGCGGGGGCGGCTGCTGCTGCGGATCGAGGATATCGACGTCACGCGCTGCCGGCCGGAATACGAACAGGCGATCTACGAGGATCTCGGCTGGCTCGGCATCGCATGGGAACAGCCGGTGCGCCGGCAATCGGAGCATTTCGACGCCTATCGCGAAGCGCTTCGACCAGCTCGCGGCGATGGACCTGGTCTATCCGAGCCTTCGAAAGCCGTGGCGACATTGCACGCATGATCGCCGCGCACGGCGAGACCACCTGGCCGCGCGATCCGGACGGCGCGCTGCTCTATCCCGGCCGTCGCGAGGCGATGACGGATGCGCAGCGTAAGGCGCGCATGGGCGGCGGCGAGCCCTATGCGTTGCGGCTCGACATGGCGCAGGCGATCGCGCGCGCAGGTTCGCTTGCGCTGGCGGGAAGACGGGGTCGGGCCCGGCCGGCGAGAGCGGGGCGGTCGAGGCGCGCCCGCAAGCCTGGGGCGATGTGATCCTCGCCCGCAAGGACGTGCCGACCAGCTATCATCTGTCGGTGGTGGTCGATGACGCGCTGCAGGGAGTGACCGACGTCGTGCGCGGGCGGATCTGTTCTGGTCGACCAGTGTGCACCGGCTGTTGCAGACGCTGCTCGGTCTGCCGGAGCCAGTCTATCGCCATCACCGGCTGGTGCTCGATGCCGACGGGCGAAAGCTTTCCAAATCGACCACGGCGACGGCCTTGCGTGCGCTGCGGGCGGAGGGCGTAACACCAGCGCAAATCCGTGAAAGGCTCGAATTGCCGGAACGGTGAATGGCCGTCGTGCGGCGTGCGTGGCATGATTTGCAGGCGAATCATGAGGCGGGGCCGACCAAAGCGGAAAGCTGCAAAGCGCGCTGGCAAATCCGCGCGGCGCCCGGGGCGTACCGCCAAGCGCCGTCCCTCGGGCGAGACCGCGCTTGCGGCGCTGGCGCACGATATCCGGACACCGCTGACCGGCATTCTTGCGCTCGCCGAATTGCTCGCCGCATCCGACCTGCCGGAGCGCGAACGCGGCTGGGCCTTTGCGATCAAGAGCGCGGCCGAGCATCTGGCGCAGTCCACATCGCTGGTGCTGGATGCGGTGAAAGCGGATGCCGCGGGGCTCGCGATCCGGCGCGAAGCTTTCTCGCCGCGCCGGCTTTCGGAGCAGGTCGCGGCGTCGCTATCGGCTCGCGCCGGCACCAGCGGTCTCTCAGCCGAAGTCTCGATCGCAAGCGACATGCCGATGCATGCACTCGGCGACCGAGTGCGGTTGCGCTCGGCGCTCGAAAACCTGATCGACAATGCGGTGAAGTTCACGGCGCGCGGCCGCATCCGCTTCGAGGTCACCTCGATGCCTGCGCCGCGCAACCGGGCGAAGCTCACCTTCGCCGTGACCGATAGCGGCATCGGCCTGTCGCCAGCCGAAATCAGGAAGCTGTTTCGGCCGTTCGCGCAGGCGAGCGCGGAGGTGTCGCGCAAATTCGGCGGCACCGGTCTCGGCCTTGTGCTGGTGAAGCGGCTGGCGAAAGCGATGGGCGGCGATCTTGCGATCGTGAGCAAGAAAGGCGCGGGCTCGACCTTCACGCTGACGGCGCTGGTGGAGACGGCAAAGGCGTTGCCCGGCGCGCGCGGCGGCGAAGCGATGCAGGATATGCCGTCGGCAAACGCGAGGCGGATCCTGTGCGCCGAGGACAACCCGTTCGGAAGGGTGGTGCTGAGCGCGATCCTCGGCGAATTCGGACATCGCGTCGATTTCGCGGGCTCGGGCGAAGCCGCGGTAAGTGCGGTTGCGCGCGGCGGCTACGACCTCGTGCTGATGGACGTGACATTGCCCGGAATCGACGGGCTGGAAGCCACCCGCCGGATCCGTGCGCTGCCGGGTGCGGCGGCAAGCATCCCGGTGATCGGCATTTCGGCGTTGTCGGCGCCCGACGATCTGAAGCTGGCGCGCGACGCCGGGATGAACGACTATCTGGTGAAGCCGGTCGGCCCGGCAGCTTTGGCGGCGGCGTTGGGGCGGACCAAGCCCTAAGCCACCGCCTTGCCGTTCGCCTTTTCCACGATCCGCACCACATCCGACATGATCTGGTTGATCTGGAAATCCTTGGGCGTGTAGACGGCGGCAACGCCGGCCTTCTTCAGCGTGGCTTCGTCTTCCGGCGGCACGATGCCGCCGACCACGATCGGCACGTCCTTCAGCCCTTCCGCGCGCATGCGGTCGACCACGTCGCGCACCAGCGGCACATGGCTGCCGGACAGGATCGACAGCCCGATCACGTCGACGCCCTCGTCCTTCGCGGTCTTGACCAGTTCGGCCGGCGTGAAGCGGATGCCGGCATAGATCACGTCCATGCCGACGTCGCGCGCGCGCACCGCGATCTGCTCGGCGCCGTTGGAATGGCCGTCGAGGCCGGGCTTGCCGACCAGGAATTTCATGCGATGGCCGAGCTTGTGCGAGACGCGCTCGACCTCGGCGCGGACCGGCTCCAGCAACTCGCCGCCGACCTGGCGGGCGGCCTTCGGCACGCCGGTCGGCGCGCGATATTCGCCGAACACCTGGCGAAACACCGCGCCCCATTCGCCGGTGGTGACGCCGGCCTTGGCGCAAGCGATCGAGGCCGGCATCACGTTGCGGCCATCGTTCGCGCAGGCCCGCAATTCCTTCAGTGCGGCGTCCACCGCCTTGGCGTCGCGGGTGCTACGCCAGGCATTCAGCCGCGCGATCTGCTCGGCTTCGACCTCGTGCGAAACGGTCATGATCGCATCGATGCCGCCGGTCAGCGGCGAAGGCTCGCTCTCGACGAATTTGTTGACGCCGACGACGACGCTGTTGCTCGACTCGATCAATTCCAGCCGCCTGGTATTGCTCTCGACCAGTTGCTGCTTCATGTAGCCCATCTCGACCGCGGCCACCGCGCCGCCGAGCCGCTCGATAGTGGCGAGTTCTTCCTTCGCCAGACGTTTCAGTTCCTCGACTTTTTTCGCGATCTCGGTCGAGCCGTCGAAAATGTCGCCATATTCGAGCAGGTCCGATTCATAGGCCAGGATTTGCTGGGCGCGCAGCGACCATTGCTGATCGAACGGTCGCGGCAGGCCGAGCGCCTCGTTCCAGGCCGGAAGCTGCACCGCGCGCGCGCGCGCCTTTTTCGACAGCGTCACCGCCAGCATTTCGAGGAAGATGCGATAGACGTTGTTCTCCGGCTGCGGCTCGGTGAGGCCGAGCGAATTGACCTGCACGCCGTAGCGGAACAGCCGCTGCTTCGGATCGGTGATGCCGTAGCGCTGCGCGGTGATCTCGTCCCACATGTCGACGAATGCGCGCATCTTGCACATCTCGGTGATGAAGCGCATGCCGGCATTGACGAAAAACGAGATGCGGCCGACCACCTCGCCCATCCGCCCTTCGGGCACCTCGCCGGATTTCTTCACCGTGTCGAGGATCGCGATCGCGGTCGCGAGCGCATAGGCGAGTTCCTGCACCGGCGTCGCGCCCGCTTCCTGCAGATGGTAGGAGCAGACATTCATTGGATTCCATTTTGGCATTTCCTTCGTCGTGAACAGGATCGTGTCCTTGATCAGACGCATGGAAGGGCCGGGCGGAAACACATAGGTGCCGCGCGACAGATATTCCTTGATGATGTCGTTCTGGGTGGTACCGGTGAGCCTGGTGCGCGGCGCGCCGGTCTCGTCGGCGACGGCGATATAGAGCGACAGCAACCACGCCGCCGGCGCGTTGATCGTCATCGACGTATTCATCTCGGCGAGCGGAATGTCCTTCAGCAGGTTCCGCATGTCGCCGAGATGGGAAACGGGCACACCGACCTTTCCGACTTCACCCGCGGCGAGCGGGTGATCGGAATCGTAGCCGGTCTGGGTCGGAAGATCGAAGGCGATAGACAGCCCGGTCTGGCCTTTGGAGAGATTTTGCCGGTAAAGGGCATTCGACTTTTCCGCAGTCGAATGCCCGGCGTAGGTCCGGAAGATCCAGGGCTTGTCCCGTTTCGGTTTGTCGTCCTTGTTGTCGCCCATTCAATCTCCGCGAAATGTCACGCTAGCGCTTGAAGAAGCCGATGATCACCAGAAGGATGATCGCGCCGATCAGCGCATTGATGATCGAGGCAATCATGCCGCCGCCGATCACGATACCCAGTCGCGGCAGCAGCCAGCCGGCGATGAAGGCGCCGACAATGCCGACCACGATATTGCCGATGAGGCCGAAGCCGTAGCCCTTGACCACCAGGCCGGCGAGCCAGCCCGCAACGCCACCGACGATCAGCCATACGATAAGGCTTTCGATAGTCATGAATTCTCTCCCCGACTGCGCGGGGACCGCTGCCCTAGCCTCGCCCCCGCGGCTTTTGCACTGCAGCAAGGGCATTGTACCGCGACTGGAACCGGAAGTCAGTGGCCGCCGGACCGATCATCCCAAGCTTCAGCGTATAGCCACTTCCTGTTGCGGTGCAATATCGAGTGTTGCACAATCGCCAAACTTCGTTCCCAGCCGAGGCCCGTGCAATGACAGCCGCCCCAAAGCTTCAGATGGTCAAGGACCTTTATTCTGTCGGCGAGATTCCGCCGCTCGGGCATGTGCCGGAGAAAATGTACGCTTGGTCGATCCGGCGGGAGCGGCATGGACCGCCGCTCGAACTCGATGCAGATCGAGGTGGTGCCGACCTGGCCGATCGGTGAAAACGACGTGCTCGTGCTCGTGATGGCCGCAGGCGTCAATTACAACGGCGTCTGGGCCGGTCTCGGCCAGCCGATCTCGCCCATGGACGTCCACAAGAATCCGTATCACATCGCCGGGTCGGATGCCTCCGGCGTGATCTGGGCGGTCGGCCCCAAGGTGAAGCGCTGGAAGGTCGGCGACGAGGTCATCGTTCACTGCAATCAGGACGATGGCGACGACGAGGATTGCAATGGCGGCGATCCGATGCTGTCGCCGTCGCAACGCATCTGGGGCTACGAGACGCCGGACGGCTCCTTCGCGCAATTCTGCCGCGTGCAGTCGCGCCAGCTCATGCCAAAGCCTTCGCATCTCAGTTGGGAAGAGGCGGCCTGCTATACGCTGACCCTCGCCACCGCCTATCGCATGCTGTTCGGCCATTCGCCGCATACGCTGAAGCCCGGCGACAATGTGCTGGTCTGGGGCGGCTCGGGCGGGCTTGGCGTATTCGGCGTGCAGCTTTGCGCAGCCTCGGGAGCCAATGCGATCGGCGTGATTTCCGACGAAACCAAGCGCGATTACGTGCTGGGCCTCGGCGCCAAGGGCGTCATCAACCGCAAGGATTTCAAATGCTGGGGCCAGATGCCCATTGTCAATACGCCGGAATACAACGACTGGGTGAAGGAAGCGCGCAAGTTCGGAAAGGCGATCTGGGACATCACCGGCAAGCGCGATGTCGACATCGTGTTCGAACATCCGGGCGAATTGACCTTCCCGGTCTCGTGTCTCGTGGTGAAGCGCGGCGGCATGGTGGTGTTCTGCGCCGGTACTTCGGGCTACAATATCACCTTCGATGCCCGCTATGTCTGGATGCGGCAGAAGCGCATCCAGGGTTCGCATTTCGCGCATCTGAAACAGGCAAGCTCGGCCAATCAGTTCGTGATCGACCGCCGGATCGATCCCTGCATGGGCGAGGTGTTTCCGTGGGACAAAATCCCGACCGCGCATCAGCTCATGTGGAAGAACGAGCACAAGCCCGGCAACATGGCGGTGATGGTCAGCGCGCCGCGCACCGGGTTGCGCAATCTCGAGGATACGGTGGAGGCAGTGAGCGGCTGATTGTTATACGGCCGCGGCCGCCGCGGGCGCGCTTTCCTCGCGCAGCTTCACAATGATGGCGTTCAATTCGCCGCCATAGATGAAAATCGAGGCGGTGAAATACAGAAACACCAGCGCGATCATCGGCGAGGCAAGGCCCGCATAATAGACCGAATAGGTGAAGGCGAAGTCCGCGAGATAGCGGCCGAAGGTGATGCCGGCGATCAGCCACAGCGCCAGCGTCGCGAGAATTCCGGGAATGATCTCCAGAAACTTCCGTTTTCCCGCCGGCAGCCATTTGTGGACCACGAATAGCGGCACGATCAACAGCACGCTCGCGGTTGCAAGCCGCACGAAGGTCACGATTTCCCCGAACGGTTCGATCGCCGGGAAACGACGCAGCAGGGTGGCCCAGATCAGCGGCGCCAGCACCACCAGAAACGACAGCGCCAGCAACCCGATCGCGGCGAGGACGACATAACCGATCGACTCGATGCGCAGCAGCCACCACGGGCGCGTCTCCACCACGGTATAGGCGCGGTTCAGCCCGATGCGCAGGCTCTCCACGCCGCTCGAGGCGAAATACAAAGCGAGCGCGACGCCGACCGTCAGCACCTGGCCATGCGCGCCGACCAGCACGTTGTGAATTTCGCGCGAGATCGGGCCCGACACCTCTTCGGGCCAGGCTTCGAGCACCAGATTCGCTGCTTCGTCGGCGAGATATTGCGAGCCGATGATGCCGGCAAGCGCCGTCAGCACCAGAAAGAACGGGAACATCGCCATCAGGCTCGATAGCGCGATGTGGCTCGCGATCGCCCAGCCGTCATCGGCGTTGAACTGCCAGAAGGCGTCCATACCGACGCGCCATATTTTCTTCAACAGCAGCAAAGCCGGTTTCCCTGCGCGTCAAGGTTTTTGAACCTGCCTGCGAGATAAGCGAAAGACCGCGACGGCTCAAGGGCGCACCCGGCGGCCCCGCCGTCCGGCGACATTCAAAATCAGGCCGTCTGCACCTGAATGAGGAAGTGCCGAACCTGCGAATCGAGGCCCTCGGCCTCGGCCGCGAGCACGTCGGCCAAGGCCTTCACATCAGCCGCGGTAGAATGCGCTTCGAGCGTCGCCGCTGAGACGCGGCTCATGGCCTGAGCGCCTTCGCGGGCCTCGCTGGAAGCGGTATTCACGCCGCTCGCGATCACGGTGACCGCCGCATTCTGCTGTTCGACGGTCGCCGCCACATTGGCGGCGATATCGGACATGTCCTCGATGATGTCGTTGACCTGCGCGATCGCCCGCGCGGCATCGGTGGTCGCGAGCTGGATCGCGCCGATCTGGCCGGCAATCTCCTCGGTCGCGCGCGCGGTCTGGCCGGCAAGCGACTTCACTTCGGCCGCGACCACCGCAAATCCGCGCCCGGCATCGCCCGCGCGGGCGGCTTCGATGGTCGCATTGAGCGCCAGCAGATTGGTCTGTCCCGCGATCGCCTGGATCAGCGTCACGACCTCGCCGATGCGGGTCGCGGCATTGGCGAGTTCCGACATCGTGACGGTGGTGCGCCGCGCTTCGGCGACCGCGCGACCTGCGACTTCGGTCGAAGAGCGCGCCTGCGCCGCGATTTCGGAGATCGACGCGGCCAGTTCTTCGACCGACCCCGCGGACGCTGCGATATTGCCGGACGCCGCCAGCACGCGATTCTCGCCGGTTCGCGCCTGCGCGGACATGCCGTCGGCGGATGCATTCAGCCGGCTCGACGCGGTCTCCAGCCGCGTTGCGGCCCCTCGCACCTTTGCAAGGCCGTCGCCGACCGAGCGCTCGAAGCGCGCGATGGTCGAGGCGATGGTCTGACTGCGAGTCTCGCGGCGTTTGCCGTCTTCGCTCTGTTCCTGCGCGAGCTTCTCGCGTTCCAGCATGCTGTCGCGGAAAACGATCACCGTGCGCGCCATCGCTCCGATTTCGTCTCGGGCCCGCGTGGCGGGGATCCGGACCGAGGTTTCGCCGGCCGCAAGCCGCCGCATTCCCTCCGACAGGCCTCCGAGCGGGCGGGTGATGCTGCGGCCGATCAGGAAGCTCAAGACCAGTCCGAGCGCGACGGCAGCGAAGCCGACCCACAGGATGAACGATTTAGTGCGGCTTTGCGATGCCTGCAGCCGCTCGGCGGCGAGCCGCGCGCCTTCGGTCGCACCATCGATGATGCGGTCGGCGGCCGGCATCATCTGCTGGGTATCGAGATCGATGATCTTGAGATACGGGCGCAGGGTGTCGGCGCTTGCCGACCAGACGCGGAAGGCCTCGGCATAGGCGCGGGTGCGCTTGGCGAGTTCCTCGCGCAGGCCGCCGGCGCCGAAAATTTCCGCAAGCGCCTTCATGAAGTTCTCGTATTCGGCGGCGAACAGGGTCTGCGAAAGGCTGTTGGACTGGATGCGCTGCTCGGCCTCGTAGCGGCGCATCGCCAGCAGCGGTACCAGCAGGCGCCGCGCGTCGGCTTCGCCGATTTCCGTCATGTTCTGGTTGATCAGGCGCTCGACCGCGGTGCCGTCTTCGCGCAACCGGCGCCGCAGCCCGTCATTGTCGGTGAAACCGAGTTTTCGCTGTTCGTCGGCGACCGCACCGAAGCGGCTTGCGATTTCCTTAAGACGCGGCGCAAGCCAGGCCAGGCGTTCGCGTTCGCTTTGATCGACGGCTTGCTCGATGACCGCAAGCTTCTGCAGCGCGGTCGCATTGGCCTGTCCGAAATTTGCGATCTCCGCATTATCCGGCTGCATCGAGAAATCGCGAGCGCCGATCCGCATCTGACCGATCGCCTCCTTGAAATCCCGGCTCGCCTCGGCGATCGCATTGGCGCTGCGATAGCCCTCGAAGGCGTCGCTGACTTCAAGGTCGCCGCTCATGAAGGACGAGCCGTTGGCGACGAAGCCCACCACCGGAATCAGGACCAGCAGCACGATCCGGGCGCGTACCGACAGGGCGCCGACCAGGCGCGAGGGCAGCAAGGCCCGAAGTCCGGAAGCTCGGGACTGAGAGGCGACCGCAGCGTTGGACATGGCTTGCCTGTGATTTGGGCAATGCTCGCAGGAAATCCTGAAAAGGTTAATTAATCAGTAGCCATGACGCAGCCGCTCGCCTGTTGCTTTTGTGCGCTGCACCATTACTGTGCGCATTTCAGCCGCCGTTTCTCGATCATTCATGGGGATTCTGATGTCAGCCGCGCCGCAACGGTCCGAAGCGTCCGACCTGTTCATTCCGCGCGCCCAAGAGGCGGTCGGGGTGGCGGAAACGCTGTTGTCGGATGCCACCATCGAGGTGCGAAAGCGCGTCGCGGTCGAAGGCGACACCCTCAACCGATTGTTCGATCGCGAGCAGCGCGCCACCCACGGCCTTGCCTGGCTTGCAACCTATGTCGAGTTGCTGCGGCAAATGCTTGCCTATGCGTTGCGGATGCAGGTGGAGGGCAAGTTCGGCGAGATCGAGGAACTCGAGGTCCGCATCGGCTTCGGCGAATATCTGGCCCAGATCCTCGGCGGCATTCCGATGAGTCAGGGCGAAATCCTGCGGCTCTCCGATCTCGGCCTGTCGGCCGCCGATGTCGCCGGACGGGTGACTCCGGCCTGCGAATTCCTGATCGAGAACGGCAATACGGCGGCGCGCCGGGCGCGCCTCGCAGAACTCATCCATCATCACACCGAGCCGACCTACGGCAATGCCGGCCTCGACGAGACGCTGGAAGCGATCCGCGACGAGATGCGGAAATTCTCAACGAGCGAGGTCACGCCTTTCGCTCAAGGCTGGCATCTGAAGAACGAATATATCCCGCTCGACGTGATCTCGCAGATGTCCGATCTCGGCGTGTTCGGGCTCACCCTGCCGGAGGAATTCGGCGGCATGGGTCTCGGCAAGGAATCCATGTGCGTGGTGTCGGAGGAATTGTCGCGCGGCTATATCGGCGTGGGATCGCTCGGCACCCGCTCGGAAATCGCCGCCGAGCTGATCCTCGGCTCCGGCACCGAGGAGCAGAAGCGCAAATGGCTGCCGCTGATCGCGTCCGGCGAAATTCTTCCCACCGCGGTCTTCACCGAGCCCAATACCGGCTCCGACCTAGCCTCGCTGAAGACCCGCGCGGTGCGCGAGGGCAATGTCTACAAGGTCTATGGCAACAAGACCTGGATCACCCATCCGGTTCGCGCCGACCTGATGACGCTCCTGGTTCGCACCGATTCGAAGCAGAGCGGCTATCGCGGCCTCTCCATGCTGCTCGCCGAAAAGCCGCGTGGCGACGACAAAAATCCGTTTCCCGCGCCCGGCATGTCCGGCACCGAGATCGAGGTGCTGGGCTATCGCGGCATGAAGGAATACGAGATCGCCTTCGATGGCTTCGAGGTGAAGACCGAGAATCTGCTGGGCGGCATCGAGGGCGCGGGCTTCAAGCAGCTCATGCAGACGTTCGAGGCCGCGCGCATCCAGACCGCGGCACGCGCCATCGGCGTCGCCCAGGCGGCGATGGATCAGGGGCTCGCTTATTCGCAGCAGCGCTCGCAATTCGCCCGCCCGATCATCGAATTCCCGCGCGTCGCCGACAAGCTTGCCATGATGGCGGTGGAAATCCTGATCGCGCGCCAGCTCACCTATTTTGCCGCGCGCCAGAAGGATTCCGGACGGCGCTGCGACCTTGAAGCCGGCATGGCCAAGCTCCTGGCTGCGCGCGTCGCCTGGGCGGCCGCCGACAATGCGGTACAGATCCATGGCGGCAATGGCTTCGCGCTGGAATTCCCGGCCTCGCGCATCCTGTGCGATGCCCGCATTCTCAACATTTTCGAGGGCGCGGCGGAAATCCAGGCACAGGTCATCGCCAAGCGGCTGCTGGACGGCAGCAACTAGCCTGCCGGCCGGCGATGACAAACGAAAGCAAGTCATCGCCAAGCGGCTGCTGGACGGGAGCAATTAGCCGGCCGGCCGGCGATGACAAACGAAAGCAGGTCATCGCCAAGCGGCTACTGGACGGGAGCAACCAGCCGCCCGACCACGTTCGCACGCCGATCTGTCCGCCTTGAAGTGCCTGCTGCCCGCATTAAGCTTGCCGACGGTCATCCGCTTTTGGCTGGCGGTTTCTGGGGATGGACGATGCGTGCTTTGATTTTTGCATTTTCTGTTTTGATTGCCCTCGGCGTGACTTTTGCTCCGGCATCGGCTGCCGTTCAGGTCAGGATCAGCCTGGCGAGCCAGCGCATGAATGTGATGGTGGACGGCGCGCAATATGCGAGCTGGACCATCTCGACCGGGAAGCAGGGATACGGAACGCCGGCGGGGACCTATCGGCCGCAATCGCTGCGCGTCATGCACCGTTCAAGCCGATACAATTGGGCGCCGATGCCGCATTCGATCTTCTTCTATCATGGCTTCGCCATTCACGGGACCAACGAGGTTCGCAATCTCGGCAGGCCCGCGTCCCACGGCTGCATCCGGCTCGGTCCGCAGAACGCGAAAACGCTGTTCGGGTTGGTCCGCCGGCACGGGATGAATAATACCAGCATCACGATCACGTATTGACGAAAGCAGATGATCGCTGGCAGTCGTGCGACGGAGATTTCGCTTGAGCCGTGTGCCACGCGGGGCGATGCGCTCCGCGGCAACCGAACCCCGGTTGACGCGTTGACTTGCCGCAAGGCGAGCATAGCTCTGCTATGATCGGCTTGCTGCCGCAAACAGGAGTTTTCGATGCCGTCAACGCAACACGTAAAAATTGAACAGGGTGAATGGGTCGTCGTGTGCGACGGCAGCAAGGCACTGTTTCTGGAAAATGCCGGCGATGCCAAATTTCCCAACCTGAAGACGCGCGAGGTGTTCGAGCACAAGTCGCTGCCGACCAGCCAGCTCGGCTCCGATGCGCCCGGCCGCTCGCATTCGTCGGTGGGACATGGACGTTCTTCGGTCGAGCAGACCGACTATCATACCCAGGAGGAAGAGGCGTTTCTGCGTTCGATCGTGGGGAAACTCGACGCTGCCCTGCATGCCGGGCAGATGAAGGCGGTCATCGTCGTGGCGCCGCCGCGCGCGCTCGGAGTTCTGCGCGCCGCTTATACCAACGGTCTGAAACAGGCGGTGCGTGCGGAAATCCAGAAGGATTACGTCAAGCTGCCGGTCTATGAGATCGAGAAGCATCTGGCGGCGTGATCGCTCGGGGCCGGTGGCCTGACCGCCGGTCCGGTGCTAGGTAGGGCCGATGTCCAATCCCTTCTATAGTCTGGTTCCGTTCGCGATTGCGGCGGTTTTCATCGTGTTGGTGTTTGGCCTCGTCAACATGATGCGCGGCGGCTCGCCCCATGTGTCGCAGAAACTGATGCGTCTGCGGGTGCTGTTGCAGGCGGTGGCGCTCGTGATCATCATGCTGGCGATCTGGATGATGGGACGTTGATAAAATGGTGGTCTTGAATCGCATCTATACCCGCTCCGGCGACGACGGCACGACCGCGCTCGGCTCCGGCGAACGGCGCAAGAAATACGATCTGCGGGTCGCGGCCTATGGCACGCTCGACGAGGTCAATGCCGCGATCGGCATCGTGCGCCTGCATATTGCGGGCGACGCCGCGCTCGATGCCATGCTGGTTCGCATTCAGAACGACATTTTCGATGTCGAGGCCGATCTCTGCATTCTCGACGGCAGCAAGGGCAAGGGGCCGGGCGGCGCCAAGCTCAATGTCACCGGCAGGCAGGTCGAGTGGATCGAGCAGCAGATCGATGCGCTGAACGAGGATTTACCGCCGCTGCGCTCCTTCATCCTGCCGGGCGGCACACCCGCCGCGTCCTATCTGCATCTCGCCCGCACCATGTGCCGGCGCGCCGAGCGCGTGATGATCGAATTGCGCGATCAGCCGGGCGAGGAAGTAACGCCGGAAGCGATCCAGTACGTCAATCGCCTGTCGGATTTCCTGTTCGTCGCCGGCCGCCACGCCAATGACCGGGGTGCGAAGGACGTCCTCTGGCAGCCCGGACAGCACCGCTGAAGCAGGCCCAAACCGCACCGCAGGTCTCGCCCGCAATACCCGGAATTGACACCTAACCCTTCCCACTCTTAGTTAGCGGCGATTTCGCATCTGCGAAGGGTGGGGTTATGAAGATTCTCGTGCCCGTTAAACGGGTTATCGATTACAACGTCAAAGTGCGGGTGAAATCCGACGGCTCCGGCGTCGAACTCGCCAACGTCAAAATGTCGATGAACCCGTTCGACGAGATCGCCGTGGAAGAGGCGATCCGGCTCAAGGAAGCCGGCAAGGCGACCGAAATCGTGGCCGTTTCGATCGGGCCGCAGCAGGCTTCCGAGACCATCCGCACCGCGCTGGCGATGGGTGCCGACCGCGGCATCTTGGTCAAGGTCGACGCCATGCCGGAGCCGCTGGCGATCGCAAAAATCCTGAAAGGCATCGTGGAAGCCGAGCAGCCCGGCCTCGTGGTCATGGGCAAGCAGGCGATCGACGACGACAGCAACCAGACCGGCCAGATGCTGGCCGCCTTGCTCGGCTGGCCGCAGGGTACTTTCGCCTCCAAGGTGGCGGTCGACGGCGACGGCGTATCTGTGACGCGCGAGGTCGATGGCGGATTGCAGACCGTGAAGCTGAAGGGGCCTGCCATCGTCACCACCGACCTGCGGCTGAACGAGCCGCGCTATGCGAGCCTTCCCAACATCATGAAGGCGAAGAAGAAGCCGATCGACGAGAAGACGCCGGCCGATTACGGCGTCGATTTGAAGCCGCGGCTCGATGTCCTGAAAACTGTGGAGCCCGGCGGACGCAAGGCGGGCGTGAAGGTGGGTTCCGTGGCAGAACTGGTCGAGAAGCTGAAGAACGAAGCGGGAGTATTGTGATGACGACATTGCTTCTCGCCAAACACGACAACAAGTCGCTGAAGGATTCGACCAACAAGGCACTGACTGCCGCCAAAGCTCTGGGCGGCGACGTGCATGTGCTGGTTGCCGGCAAGGGCTGCCGCGGTGTCGCTGAGGAAGCGGCGAAGCTTGACGGTGTCACGAAAGTGCTGCTGGCCGAGAGCGACAGCCTCGAACACCGGCTCGCCGAACCGACCGCGGCGCTGATCGTGTCGCTTGCGGACAAGTACGATGCGTTGGTCGCACCCGCGACCACGACCGGCAAGAATGTGATGCCGCGCGTCGCCGCACTGCTCGACGTGATGCAGATTTCCGATATTACCAAGGTGGTCGCGCCCGATACCTTCGAGCGGCCGATCTATGCCGGCAATGCAATTCAGACGGTGAAATCGACGGATACCAAGAAGGTCATTACGGTCCGCACTTCGACCTTCCAGGCGACGGGTGCCGGCGCGGCGGCCGCTCCCATCGAGACGGTGGCAGTCCCGGCCGATCCCGGCATTTCCACCTTCGTGGGAGAGGAATTGTCGAAGTCGGACCGCCCCGAACTTACCTCCGCCAAGATCATCATTTCCGGCGGACGCGCGATGCAGAACCGCGAGAATTTCGGCAAGTATATCGAGCCGGTCGCCGACAAGCTCGGTGCCGCGATGGGCGCTTCGCGCGCCGCGGTCGATGCCGGCTATGCGCCGAATGACTGGCAGGTGGGGCAGACCGGCAAGGTTGTGGCGCCGGATCTTTACATCGCGGTCGGCATTTCCGGGGCGATCCAGCATCTTGCCGGCATGAAGGATTCCAAGGTCATCGTTGCCATCAACAAGGACGAGGAAGCGCCGATCTTCCAGGTCGCCGATTACGGCCTGGTCGCCGACCTTTACCAGGCGCTGCCGGAGCTCGATGCCGAACTCGGTAAGATCAAGCGCTAGAGCTTATACAAATAGTGCCGCAATCGGTGGCAAGAGGCCGCGGATCGGCGTAGAAAAGCGGCGCGATTGGCAGAGAGACACATGGCGCAGAGCATCCGGAAAGTCGGCGTGATCGGGGCGGGGCAGATGGGCTCGGGCATCGCGCATGTCTGCGCGCTCGCCGATTTCGACGTCAAGCTGTATGACGTGTCGGCGGACCGCGTCAGGGAGGCGCTCGCCACCATCAACGGCAACATGGCGCGGCTGGTCTCCAAGAAGACCATCACCGAGGAGCAGCGGCAGGCCGCGCTGAAGCGCATCCACGGCGCCGAGTCGATGGCGGATTTCTCCGATTCCGACCTCGTGATCGAATCGGCGATCGAGAAGGAAGACGTCAAGCGCAAGATCTACACCGAGCTTTGCCCGTCGCTGAAGCCGGACGCGATCCTCGCCACCAATACCTCGTCGCTGTCGATCACGCGGCTTGCTTCCGCCACCGACCGGCCGGAGCGCTTCATCGGCATTCATTTCATGAATCCGGTGCCACGGATGGAGCTCGTGGAAGTCATCCGCGGGATCGCCACCGGCGATCCGACCTTCGAGGCCTCGAAGGAATTCGTCACCAAGCTGCACAAGATCATCGCGGTGTCGGAGGATTTTCCGGCCTTCATCGTCAACCGCATCCTGCTGCCGATGATCAACGAGGCGATCTACACGCTGTACGAGGGCGTCGGCACGGTGGACGCGATCGATACCGCGCATGAAGCTCGGCGCGCATCACCCGATGGGGCCGCTCGAGCTTGCCGATTTCATCGGCCTCGACACCTGCCTTTCGGTGATGCAGGTGCTGCACGAGGGGCTCGCCGATTCCAAATACCGGCCATGCCCGCTGCTGGTGAAATACGTCGAGGCCGGCTGGCTCGGCCGCAAGACGCAGCGCGGCTTCTACGATTATCGCGGCGAAAAGCCGGTGCCGACGCGCTGATATTGGTCATTCGGGGGCGCGACGAAGTCGCGAACCCGGCATCCATACTTGCAGACGGTGGTAATGGATTCCGGCCCCAGCGCTGCGCGCTGTCCCGGAATGACCATGCGGTCACGCCGCATCCTCTTTCGGGAACAGCTTGAAATACGGCTCGGCCTCCTTCAGCGCGCGGGCATAGGACGGCCGCTGCATCAGCCGATCGAGATAGGCGGCGGCGCCTTTGTGGTTCTGCGCGAGCGGCATCACCTTGTCGACATAGAAGAGCGCGGGCGCCGCGGCGCAATCGGCCATGGTGAAGACATCGCCCATGATCCAGGTCTTGCCGGCGATATAGCTCTCGACCAGATCGCAAGCGGTCCGCAGCCTGGTGCGCGCCTGCTCGACGCCGAACGGATCGCGCGTCCCGGCGGGACGCAGCCGGTCGCCGACCACCTTCTGCATCTCCATATTCAGATAGAGATCGAAGAAGCGATCGCGCAGCCGCGTCTGCGAAGCCTGCGGCTCCTGTTCCGGGATCAGCTTCACCGGCCCCGGATAATGCAGCTGCAGGAACTCGATGATGATGCTCGATTCCGGCACGGTGGCGCCGCGCGGCTCGTCGCGCAGCACCGGGAATTTTCCGATCGGCCACAGCTTCAGCAATTCGGCGCGGTCCGCCTCGTTGCCGAAATCGATCAGGCGCGGGGTAAATTGCGTGTCGTTCTCGTACAGCGCGATCAGCACCTTCTGGCAGAACGACGACAGCGGATGGAAATAGAGCGTTAGCGACATTGCTTTTCACTCCCTGCTGGTCCGAGATTCGGGTTTGTTCGTTGCTACCTGGTGAGCACCACGTGCATGGCATTCGGCGTGGTGACATGCTCGCTGCGGCGATAGCCGAGTTTCGGGAGATCGATTCCCGCAAAGAGATGTTCGCCGGAGCCGAGCAGCGCCGGCGAGACCGCAAAATGCATCTCGTCGACAAGTCCTGCCTGCAGGTATTGCCGGATCGTGGCGGTGCCGCCACCGACACGGATATCCCGGCCATTGGCGGCCTCGGTCGCGCGTTTCAGTGCCGCGTGGATGCCGTCGGTGACGAAGTGGAAAACGGTGCCGCCTTCCATGGAGATCGGAGGTCGGGGGTAATGGGTGAGCACGAATACCGGGCAGTGATAGGGAGGATTGTCGCCCCACCATCCCTTCCACCCGTCGTCCGTCCAATCTCCACGGCTAGGTGCGAACATGTTGCGGCCAAGGATCCACGCGCCGACATTTTCAAATCCGCGCGCCGCGAACCCGTCGTCGGTATCGGTCGAGCCGCCCTCCTGGCCGAACATTTGCCGGAACGTGCGAGTGGCAAAGGCCCATTCATGCATCGCCATGCCGCCGACACCCAGCGGATTTTCGAGGCTCTGGTCCGGACCGGCGCCATAGCCGTCCAGAGAGATCGAGAAGCCGTGAACGCGAAGCTTGGTCATCTGCAAGGCGATCCCAAAAGGTGGCGCGAGCAACGCCAGGCGCTAGGCTAACGAGGAAAGTCGACGAACGCGTATGACAAAGCGAGGCGTCACGCCACCTTCTTCAACTTCTCGGGCCCTGCATCGAGCATCGCCTGATTGCTCATAGGATCGAACGGAGCCGAGCAATGATCGTGCGCGATCAGCCAGCGGCCGTCGATCTTCTTCATGCAGATGGTCGAGCGCAGCCAAGACCAGTGTTGCGTGCCGGCCGTGCTCTGGCAACCGCAGCGCATGGTGGCGTGACAGAAGGCGACCTGGTCGTCGACTGTGATCGCAAGCTCGTGCATCTCAAGCGTGACCGGCCCCACCATATGCGGGAAGCAGACTTCCAGATGCCTGCGATGCGAAACCAGATCGCGAAACTGGAACGCCGAATGGCAATCGTAGGAGACCGCACCCGGCACATAGCAGGCCATGATCGCGTCGATATCCATGGCGCGGCTGGCATCCAGCCATTTCTTCAGATGCGCGCGGACCCTGGCCTGTTCGTCGAGATTTTCGGTCATGCAGTGGCTCCGTTGCTTGGCTGGCTTGTGGTCAGCATGTCGAGCTTTTCGAGGCTCTGGGTCCAGCCGGCGTCCATGCCGCCGAGCATTTGCGGGGCGGCGGCGGTAAAGCCCTTGGCCTTGGCGACGACAGTCACCTTGGTCGTGTCGCCTAAATCCTCGAAGGTGACTTCGGTGCGGGACTCCAGATGCGGGCTGCCGTCGCGATCTTCCGCGATCGCAGCGAAGACCAGGCGCTCGGGCGCCTTCACTTCCTGCATGGTTCCGCTCATCGGATAGATCGTGCCGTCGGGGCCGCGCATGTCGACATGGATCCTGCCGCCCGGCACCGCGTCGATCTCGCAGCGCGGATTGTCGAAGTCACGCGGTCCCCACCATTGCGCCAGCAGCTTCGGGTCGATCCAGGCGTTGAATACCTTTTCGCGCGGCGCATCGATCACCCGCGTGTTGGTGACGCTGCGTTCGGCGGTGATCTTGCGGTCGATGACGTCGGGCATGGCAGCTACTCCTCACTTTTGCAGGGACTGACGGCTCAGCGTTCGGCGATCGTCTTCAGATTTCGCAGGCCGTCCTCGAAATCCTTGCCCACCATCTTGTCGAGACTCATGAACGTGCACATCACCTTGCTGATCAGGTTCATCGGCCCGTGCATGCTCCAGGTCATCTTGGTGCCGCCGCTCTCCGGCGCGAGGTCGTATTCGATGGTGTTGTGGCCTTCCATCGGGCGCGTCATGTCGAGCTTCAGCACGACCTTGGAAGGCGCCTTGGCGTCGGCGATGGTGAGCGTGCCGGCGCCGACATCGCTGTTGCCGTCCCAGGCGAGTTGAGAGCCCGGCCCGGTCGCGGGACCGCTGAAAGTCTTCTTCATGGCCGGGTCCTTCTTCTCGTAAGGCGACCATTCGACGCCGCGGCGCAGATCGGTGACGATGGCGAAAATCTTTTCCGCCGGCGCCTTGATGGTCATCGCGCGCTCGACACGGAAGGTGTCGGGCTGGGTCATGGTTGCGTAGAGCACCAGGCCGGCAATGCCGAAAACCAGAACCGCTACGACGATGAAAAGCGCCCTGAGCATGATGTTTCTCCGGCTGGGACAGGATCGGATGCGGCCGGTCACGCCGCGGCAATACGGGAGTTGTCCGGCAGGCTTTGCGCTTCACTTTCGGCAAGCACCTTCAGGTCCTTCAGGCCCTTCTCGAACTGATCGCCGCACATCTTGTCCATGTCCATGAACAGGCTCATCACCCTGGTCATGAGGGTCGTCGGCCCGTACATGCTCCAGGTCACGACGGTCGCGTTGCCCTGTGGGGCAAGCGCATATTCGACAATGTTGTCCGCCTTCATCGGCTTGAGCATCACGAGGTTGCAGGTGATCTTTGCCGGCGTGACGTCCATGATCGAAAACTTTCCGGTGCCGACCTCCTTGCTGTTGCTCCATTCCATGGCGGAGCCTGCGCCGGTCGCCGGGCCGCTATAGCTCTTGCTCATCGTCAGCCCCTTCTCGAATGGCGACCATTCGACGCCGCGACGAAGGTCCGTGAGAATGGCGCAGAGCGTGCTGGCCGGCGCATGGATGGTGGCCGACCGCGCGATACGGAACGTGTCGGGCCGCGTCGCGGCATAGAGCAGAATGCCGATCACGATGATGGCGATAACCGCGAGAATACCGAGAGCTATGGTCATGAGAATGCCTCCGGATGACGAACAGAAAGAGAGGATACGTTCGGTCAGGCTTTCGCCAGATAGGCGTCGAGCTGATCGAAAGTGCCGCCGAAGCCCTGCCGCATCGAATCGAACATGCCGGCAAAGGTCTTGCGCTCCGCTTCGCTGGCATTGAGCGGGCCGCCGGTCAGATGCAACGTGGTCTTGCCGCCGGATTCGGTCAGCGTCCAGGTATTGAGGACTTCCAGCGGCCAGGTCTCGCCGATGGTCGGGAACGGCGCGCGCGTGATGCCGCCTTGCGCGTCCGAGAACGAACTGACGAACACGATCTTCTCCGGCGCCACAATCTCGCGATAGGTGAAGCGGCCGAACATGTCGTGCCCGGGCTGGAATTGCATCGCATAGTGGAAGATGCCGCCGGGACGGAAATCGAGCCGGATCACGCGCAGCGTCGAGCCTTTCGGTCCCCACCATTGCGCGAGCCGGTCCTTTTCCGAGACCGCCTTCCACACCGTCTCGCGCGGCGCATTGATGATACGGCTGATCGTAAATTCAGGCGATGAAACGCTTGCATCCATGACGCTTACTCTTCCGGCTGTTTGAGGATCTCGCGGCGATGACGCCTAGATCACGATGTTTTTGGATCGAAGCGATCCAAAATCATTAACGTGATCGATTCTATTAGCTTAGAGCATGATGTAGTACGAAAACCGCTTCGCACTTTTCGGCATCATGCTCTATGGCTCGACAATGACCATCCAGTTCACGCCGAACTTGTCGGCCACCATGCCGAAGCGCTTGGCGAAGAAGGTCTTGCCGAGCGGCATCTGGATCTGGCCGCCTTGCGCGAGCGCATCGAATTTGCGGTCGGCCTCGGCTTCGTCCCTGGCGTTGACGGACAGCGCGAAGCCGTCGAATTTCGGATTGCCCTTCGCCATTCCATCGGACGCCATCACGACGGTGCCGCCGATCTGAAAGGCCGAATGCATGATCTTGTTGTTGTCGGCCGGCACGCAGTCGGCCGGCGGCGTGTCCGGGCATTCCTTGAAACGCATCACCATGCCGATCTCGGCGCCGAGCGCCTTCTTGTAGAAATCCAGCGCTTCTTCGCAGCGTCCGTCGAAAAACAGATAGGGCGTCACAGGCATCGCAGGCTCCTTCCGGGATTGGATTGATCGGGCTTTGCGCCGCGTCACATGTCGATGATGCTCTTGAAGCCGCCGAAGATCATGCGTTTGGTGTCGAACGGCATGCTCTTGGGATTCATCATGTCGGCGAGGCGCTTGTCGGTCATGACCTTCTTCATGACGGCGTCGCGATGCTTGCGCGACTTGTAGGTGATCCAGGAGAACACCACGGTCTCGTTCTTCTTCAGCTTCACGCTGCGCGGGAACGAGGTCCATTTGCCGACCTTGACGTCGTCGGCGACGCATTCGTGATAGTCGATGGCGCCGTGATCCTTCCAGACCTTGCCGGCCGTCTTCGCAATGCGCTTGTAGGCGTCCATGCTCTTCTTCGGCACCGGCACGATGAATCCGTCGACGTAAGGCATCGTTGTCTCCTCCTGAAATATCGAGATGTTTGCCGTGGTCAGTCGGCGCGGCAGCAATCGGCGGGCTCGTTCGCCGCAATTGTCTGTGGCGCGTCGCCGTAGCGATCGTGATGACGCACCCAGGACATGGTCCAGGGCAGCGAATCCTCGTCGCGGCCCTTCGGCGCGATGTCGAGGAAATGATAGGCGCCGAGGAACATGTCGAGGCCGCGGCCGTAGCTCGAATAGGTGTGATAGACGCTGCCGTCCTTGTCCTTGAAGAACACGCTGGCGCCGGGCGCTTCCTGGCTCGGGAATTCCTCGACCTCGTAATTGTAATAGACCTTGCCGCGCGCCATTTCGGCGTCGGTGAACGAGACGTGGAAGTCGTAATTGAAGTCGGACCCGTAGGACGACACCCAGGGAAAGCGCCAGCCCATGCGCTTCCTGAACGTCTCGATTTCGGCAAGCGGCGCCCGCGAGACCACCGTCAGCGTCACGTCGCGCTGGGCGAGATGGATATTGGCGCCGTCGAAATGGTCGGCGAGGAACGAACAGCTTGGGCAGCCTTGCTCCCAGCCCGGACCCAGCATGAAATGATAGACGATGAGCTGGCTACGGCCCGCGAACAGATCGCTCAGCGTCTTCTTGCCGGATGGCGTGTCGAACACATAGTTTTTCTCGACCTTGGCCCATGGCAATTCGCGCCGCTTGCGGCTCAGTTCGTCGCGCGCCTTGGTGAAGGCCTTTTCGGCGGCGAGATGGGCCTTGCGTGCGGCCAGCCATTCGTCCTGCGATACGATGCGATGCTGCATGAGGTCCTCCTTCACTTGCGCATGCCGACCGGAGTCATCCAGCCGATGCCGGCGCCGCCGGGTTCGCGCAAAATGGCGATGCGGCCGACATCGGGCACGTCGAAGATCGGCCGCATCAATTGCGCACCGGCCGCGACGGCCTTAGCGCTGCGCGCATCCACGTCATCGACGGCGAGATAGGGCATCCAGCCGACCGGCACCCCGTCGAATTCGGGCGTTGCGATGTTGAAAATGCCGGCGACCGGCTGGCCGTTCTGGATTGCGCACCAATAGGTGCCGCCGTTTTCCATCTTCATGGGCTCGAAGCTCCATCCGATGGTTTCCCGATAGAACCGCTTGTCGCGTTCGACATCGCGGCTCATCAGTTCGTTCCAGTGGAAGGTGCCGTGCTCGCTCATGGTTGCCTCCGTCAGGCCGCGGCCTTGACCTGCGGGAACGGCTCGCGCCAGCCCGGCAATTCGGCAAGCAGGTCCTTCCAGCGCGCGATGTTGTCGAAGCCGTCGAGCGGCAGCCGGATCTTCTCGGCATGCGGCAGCGTCACCGAGACCGCGAAATCGGCAATCGTCAGATGGTCGCCGAGCAGGAAATTGCGGCCGGCGAGATGGTCGTCGAGCACTGCGCCGAATTGCTTCAGGAATCCGGTCGCTTCCTCGACCGCCTTTTCATCGACCGCGCCGAGACCGAATTTCGGCTTGATCACATAATTGAAATAAAGGTTGCCGGCGTGGCGGGTGAAATGCTCGGAATTCCACGACAGCCATTTCACCACCTCGATCTGCTTGGCCGGATCGGACGGCCACAGATCGGAGCCCGCGCGCTGCGCGAGATGGCACATGATGGCGTTGGATTCCCAGAGCAGGGTTTCACCGTCGGCCAGCGCCGGCACCTTGCCGTTCGGATTGATCGCGAGATAATCAGGCGATTTGTGCTGGCCCTTGGCGAGATCGATGCGCACGAACTCGACCGGCGAATTGAGATAGCGCGCGACCGCGCAGGCCTTCTGCGGATTGATGGTCTCGAAATAATAGAGCTTCATGGCGATGTTCCTTCGATCGAGTGTCAGGAGAACAGCTTTTCGAGCTTGTCGAGCGATCCGCTCCAGCCGCGCTTGTGACCGTCGCGCGCGGCCTCGTCGAAGAATTGCTCGTGCAGCAGCGTCAGGATCGAGCCCGCGCCGTCCGGCCTGACCGTGATGGTGACGAGCGACTCGCGCTCCGGCGTGGTGTGCCAGGCCCAGGTGAAGACCAGTTTCTCGTTCGGCACCACCTCGCGATAGATGCCGCCGACCTGGTGATGCTCGCCATTCTCGGTGTTGAACGCGATGGTGTAGCGACCGCCGACGCGACAGGTCGGTTTCCGCCCGCGTCACCGGTCCGGCATCCGGACCGAACCATTTCACGATTTTTTCGGGGTCGGTCCACGCCGCGTAGACTTTTTCCGGCCGGCGCATTGAGACGACGTTTGAGGGTGAGGCTTGGCTTGATGGCGGTGTCGGGCTGGGCGAGGGACATGACTCTTCCTCCACAAAAGCGGCAAGACGATCGAGCTGTTGCGACCAGAACTGCGCATACCGGTTCAACCACCGCATGGCGTCCTCCATGGGCGCTGCCGTGAGCTCGCAGGAAACGACCCGGCCGGTTTTAGAGCGCCGGATCAGGCCCGCATCCGACAACACGTCGAGATGCTTCATGACCGCCGGCAGCGAGACCTTGAAGGGCCTGGCGAGCTCGCTGACCGACATCCCGTCCTGCTCGGCGAGCTGCGCCAGGATGGCGCGGCGCGTCGGGTCGGACAGGGCGGCGAAGGTGGTGTCCAGTTCGTCGTGACGATAGTAAACCATATGGTTAAGTATAGGCGGACGGTCGCCGCGGTCAAGGGGCTGTTTCGGGAGTTCCGGTTCTCCCGGTCAAAACGCCGCAGCGGGCGCGTTAACGCCCCGTTAGGTCATTCGTAACCGCTCTTGCGTCATCATGATGACGGAGCGCATGCCATGGCCGGCTACCATCAAGAAGATGAATTGGGCGCGGACCATGTCCGCCTACGAAAGCATGACCGCCTGGCGCAACAAGCGTAAGGCGTTTCAGGAAAAGTATGAGGCCAATCTGCAGAACGGCGTGGCCGCCCTGCAAACCGCCTGGAACGACGTCGGCTACAATGTCGGCGAAATCGCCGCCAAGCGCGCGCTGAAGCGCATGCAGCGACGAAGCCAAGGCGAAGCAGGACGAGATTGCCAGGCAGGTCGCCGATCAGAACAACCAGCCCTACCAGCCGACCTATTCGCGACTCACCGAGACCGGCTCGACCGAACTCGACAGCGGTTCGCGGGTCGACCTCAACAGCAACAAGCTGACCTTGTCGAACGGAACGGTGATCGACATGACCACCGGGATGCAGCAGTCCGGCGATACGCTGACGCTTTCCGATGGCACGGTGATCGATCTGAAGACCGGCATGAAGAAGATCAATGTGACGGTGTGAGACGCAAATGGACGTGACCAGTCTCGCTGCCGCGTTTGCCGGCGCCGCCACTGCGAAGGTGCAGATGGCCGCCGCCGCGAAGATGATGAAGATGAATGCCGACGCGCAGGGCGCCATTGTGAAGGTGCTGGATGCCGCCCAGGACAACATGCAGAAGCTCGCCGCGACCGCGGCCGGCATCGGCGGCAATATCGATATTTCGGTCTGACTAGCGCCCGAGCGCCTTCTCGATGAAGGCGATGGCGTCGCCGCTCGCCCATTCGGCCGGGCCCGCCAGCGTGGCGAACTCGCAGCCATTCCTGTCGATCAGCAGCGTGGTCGGCATCCCGAAGGCGCGGCCCTTTTCCTTCAGCTCCTGGAAGACGCGGGCGGTCGGATCGGCATAATAGGCGAGCGCGCCGATGCCGGTTTCCTTCAGCCAGGCCTTCGGCTTCTGCGGGTCGCGGGTGTCGATATTGACCGCCACCACCTCGAAATCGGCGCCGCCGAGCTTCTTCTGCAATTCGTCGAGCGCCGGCATTTCCTTCTTGCAGGGCGTGCACCAGGTCGCCCACAGGTTCAGCAGCACGGTCTTGTCGTTCCAGTCGGAGAGCTTGCGCTCCTGTCCGGCGCCGTCGCGAAAGGCGAGATCGGTCAGCCGGATCGGGCTTTTGGCCGGCGCCAGCGCCGCCACTTCGCCACGGGCGAGCGGCTGCAGGGTCTTGGCCAAAGCCGCGGCCGGGCGGCAGGCTTCGGGAACCGCCGCATTGCGCATGACCGCGCCCATCCCGTATACCCCGGCAAGCCCCGCGCCGATGCCCGCAAGCCCGCCCAGAAGGATCACCAGCAGGCGCCTTTTTGCGAAATTCGGGGCATCGGCTTTGCGCAGTCATGGAATAGAGAAACCCTTTAGGTCACGGTCATGAGCAACAAGATGTGGGGCGGGCGGTTTTCGTCGAGCCCCGACGCGATCATGGAGGCGATCAACGCCTCCATCGACGTCGACCGGCACCTTTACCGACAGGACATCGCCGCGAGCAAGGCCCATGCCGCCATGCTGGCCCAGCAAGGCATCATTACGGCCGAGGACGCAAGCCGGATAGCCTCCGGCCTGGACACGATTTTGTCAGAAATCGAGCAGGGCAAATTCCAGTTCCAGCGCGCGCTCGAAGACGTGCACATGAACGTGGAATCGCGGCTCGCCGAACTGATCGGCGCCGCCGCCGGCCGCCTGCATACCGCGCGTTCGCGCAACGATCAGGTCGCGACCGATTTCAAACTCTGGGTGCGCGACACCATCGATGCGCTGGACGCAGAGCTTGCGGCATTTCAGACCGCGCTGGCCGAGAAGGCGCAGGAACATGCCGACACCGTGATGCCGGGGCTGACGCATCTGCAGACCGCGCAGCCGGTCACCTTCGGCCATCATCTGCTTGCCTTTGTCGAGATGGCGGAGCGCGATCGCGGCCGCTTTGCCGACGCGCGCAAGCGGCTGAACGAATGTCCGCTCGGCTCGGCGGCGCTGGCCGGCACGTCGTTTCCGCTCGATCGCGACATGACGGCGAAGGCGCTTGGCTTCGACCGGCCGACCGGCAATTCGCTCGACGCGGTCTCCGACCGCGACTTCGTGATGGAGACGCTTGCGGCGGCCACCATCTGCGCCGTGCATCTGTCGCGGCTTGCCGAAGAGATCGTGATCTGGACCTCGCCGCTCACCGGACTGATGCGGCTGTCGGACAAGTTCACCACCGGCTCCTCGATCATGCCGCAGAAGCGCAATCCGGATGCGGCCGAACTGGTGCGCGCCAAGACCGGCCGCATCGCCGGCGCGCTGCAGGCCATCGTCATCGTGATGAAGGGACTGCCGCTCGCCTATCAGAAGGACATGCAGGAGGACAAGGAAGGCGCGATGGACGCGCTCGCCGCGCTTGTCGCTCTGCATCGCCGCCATGACCGGCATGGTGCGCGACATCGAGCCGGACATCGCGCGCATGAAGAAGGCGGCCGGCGAGGGCTATGCGACCGCGACCGATCTCGCCGACTGGCTGGTGCGCACGCTCAATATCCCGTTCCGCCAGGCGCACCACATCACCGGCAGCATCGTGGCCCAGGCCGCGAAGGACGGCGTGCCGCTGCACCGGTTGCCGCTTGCCGACATGCAGGCGGTCGAGCCGGGGATCACCGAGGAGGTGTTCAAGGTGCTGTCGGTCGACCGCTCGGTCGGCAGCCGGACCAGCTTCGGCGGCACCGCGCCGAAGAATGTGCGGGCGCAGGCCAAAAAATGGCTGAAACGACTGCAAAAAGCATAGCTGTGACCGGCTTGCGCCGGCCTGCGGAAATATCCGGAAGGGATTTCGCGTTAGATTTCGCCGTGTTGGCGGGTCTGATATGGTCCCGGCCGCTGTTTGGGAGAGCCTTGTGATCGCTGCGCCTGCCTTATTTTACCGTCTGGCCGCCGTCGGGCTGATTGTGGCCGGCCTGGCGCTGTCCGGCTGCGGTCGCAAGGGACCGCTGGATGCGCCCCCGGGCGGCCTTGCGGTCAATCCGGACGGAGAGCTGGAAACCGAATCCAGCACCGGCGGCGAAGTCGTCCGCCGCGGCACGGCGCGTCAACTTCCGATCATCAAAGGTCCCGACCGGTCGATTCCGCTCGACGTTCTGCTCAACTGAAGTCCGCCTAAGCCCCGAGTCTCCTATGCATCACTTTGCCTATCGCGACGGCGGACTGCACGCCGAGGCGGTAGATATTGCCGCGATCGCCGGCCGCGTCGGCACGCCGTTCTATTGCTATTCGACCGCGACGCTGGAGCGGCATTACCGGGTGTTCGCGGAAGCCTTTGCCGACGTGCCCTCGCTCGTCTGCTACGCGGTCAAGGCCAATTCCAACCAGGCGGTGATCGCGACGCTGGCGCGGCTCGGCGCCGGCGCCGACGTGGTGTCGGGCGGCGAACTGCGACGTGCGCGCGCCGCCGGCATTCCGCCGAAGAAGATCATGTTCTCCGGCATCGGCAAGACCGCGGCCGAACTCGCGCTGGCGGTCGACGAGGACATCCTGTGCGTCAATGTCGAATCCGAGCCCGAGCTGGAATTGCTGTCGCAGATCGCCGCCGGCAAGGGGCGCAGCGTCGACATCTCGATCCGCGTCAATCCGGATGTCGATGCCAGGACCCATGCCAAGATCGCGACCGGCAAGTCCGAGAACAAGTTCGGCATCCCGATCAGCCGCGCCCGCGAGGTCTATCGTCATGCCGCGCGCCTGCCCGGTCTGCGGGTCGCCGGCGTCGACATGCATATCGGCAGCCAGATCACCGAGCTGTCGCCCTTCGACGATGCGTTCGCGCTGCTGTCGGATTTCGTGCGCGAACTTGCGCGCCGACGGACACACCATCGCGCATGTCGATCTCGGCGGCGGCCTCGGCATTCCCTATCGCGACGACAACGAGATCGCCGCCCGATCCTGCCGCCTATGCGCAGGTGGTGAAGCAGGCGACGCGCGACCTCGACTGCAAGCTGATCTTCGAGCCCGGGCGGCTGATCGTCGGCAATGCCGGCATCCTCGTGACGCGCGTGCTCTACGTGAAGCGCGGCGAGGCCAAGACCTTCGTCATCGTCGATGCGGCGATGAACGATCTGATCCGCCCGACGCTCTACGAGGCCCATCACGACATCCTTCCGGTGCGCGAGCCCGATCCGAGGCGCGCTGGATCCGCGCCGATGTGGTCGGGCCGGTCTGCGAGACCGGCGATTATCTCGCGCTCAACCGCGACCTGCCGGAGCCCAAGCCCGGCGATCTGCTCGCGGTCATGACCGCCGGCGCCTATGGCGCGGTGCAGGCCGGCACCTACAATACCCGCGCGCTGGTTCCCGAAGTGCTGGTGCGGGGCGACGCCTGGTCGCTGGTGCGGCCGCGCCTCGAAGTCGACGCATTGATCGCGCTCGATCGGATGCCGCCCTGGCTGTGATGGCTGGCTGTGACGCTCGGCTGATGCCTTCGATTGACGCGGCGAAATGGCCTGCTCCTTGCTTGGAACCGCCATAGACCGCTCCATGTTTCGTGACTATGTCGGCTGGAATCGCCGTGTTAAGCTTGCGCGCTGGCAGATTCCCGGAGGACCGAAGGATTGACCGAAAGGCCGAGCCAAAGCTCTGAAAATACGGGCTTTTCCGTGAAGCGACAGATCGACGCGCTGCTGGCGCGGGGAATCGCCCGGGCTCGTTACGGTATCCTGTGGGAGCGGGTCTGGCCGCCGCTCGCGGCCTTCGCCACGGTCTGCGGTTTGTTCCTGGTCCTGTCCTGGCTCGGGCTGTGGCTCTGGCTGCCGCCGCTCGGGCGTGCCGTCGGCGTTGTCATTTTCGGCCTGCTCGCGATTGCCGCTTTGTCGCCGTTCGTCATCGTGCGCATGCCGAATGTCGCGGACGGTCTGCGCCGGCTCGACCAGCGCAGCGGGCTGCGAGCATCGCCCGGCGATCGCGCTCACCGACAAGCTTGCCGCCAGCGAAGGCGACGCCATGACGCAGGCGCTGTGGCGCGCGCATGTGGAGCGTGCGCTCGCCGCCGCCCGCAAGCTGCGGGCCGGCTGGCCGATGCCGCGGCTCGCCGCGCGCGATCCGGTTGCGCTGCGCGCGCTGGTGGTCGTGCTGCTGGTGGCGACCTTCTTCGCCGCCGGCGGCGATCGTTCACGCCGTGTCGCCGCGGCCTTCAACTGGCAGGGCGTGGTGACGCCGTCGAATTACCGCATCGATGCCTGGGTCACGCCGCCGCCATATACCGCGCGTCCGCCGGTGATCCTGCCGGGCCTGCGTCCGGGCGAACGATGCGCGCCAACGCGCCGATCGTCGGTGCCGGCGGGGTCGGTGCTGGTGATCCGCGCCAGCGGCGCCGACGGTCTCGATGTCGGGCTGCGCGGCGGCATCAAGGCCGACGACAAGCCGGACAATCCGGCGACCACGGCGCCGGCTGCCGCCGGCACCGAGGAGCGCCGCTACGTCATTCAGGAGCAGGCCGAGGTCACCCTGCGCGGCATCGGCGATCCGGTGATCTGGTCCTTCCAGGCGATTCCGGACCGCGCGCCGACGATTGCGCTCACCAAGGATCCGGAGCCGCAGGCGCGCGGCTCGCTGATGCTGAATTACAAGATCGAGGACGATTACGGCGTCTCCGAAGCGCGCGCCAATTTCGCGCTGAAGCCTTCGCAACCCGCCGGTGCCAATCCCGCCGTCAAGCCCGCGCGTCCGCTGTACGGGGCGCCCGACATGCCGCTGGTGCTGCCGCAGGCGCGCACCCGAAGCGGCGTCGGCCAGACGCTGCGCGATCTCTCCGAACATCCCTGGGCCGGCGCCGACGTGACGCTGACGCTCAGCGCCGCCGACGAGGGCGGCAACGAAGGCCGCTCCGAGCCGTTCGAGATGCGCCTGCCCGAGCGGCCCTTCACCAAGCCGATGGCGCGCGCCCTGATCGAGCAGCGGCGCGATCTCGCGCTCGATGGCGAGACCAGGCCGCAGGTGCTGACCGCGCTCGATGCGCTCACGATCGCGCCGGAAGTCTTCAAGATCGAGGCTTCGGTCTATCTCGGACTGCGCTCGATCTACTGGCAATTGACCCGCGCCAAATCCGACGACGCGCTGCGCGATGTGGTGGTGCGGCTGTGGGACATGGCGGTCCGGATCGAGGACGGCAACATTTCCGATGCCGAGGCGGCTTTGCGCGCGGCGCAGGAAGCGCTTCGTCAGGCGCTGGAACGCGGCGCGAGCGAAGAAGAGATCAAGAAGCTGACCGAGGAATTGCGCGCCGCGCTCGACAAGTTCCTGCAGGCGCTGGCCGAAGAGATGCGGAAAAATCCGCAGATGGCGCGGCCGATGGATCCGAATGCGCGCAATCTGCGCTCGCAGGATCTGAAAAACATGATCGACCGGCTCGAGCAGCTCGCGCGCTCGGGCGCCAAGGAAGCCGCCCAGCGCCTGCTTCAGGAATTGCAGCAGATGCTGGAAAACCTGCAGATGGCGCGTCCGGGCCAGCAGGACGGCGAAGACGGCGACGACATGATGCAGGCGCTGGACGAGCTCGGCAACATGATCCGCGAGCAGCAGCAATTGCGCGATCGCACCTTCCGGCAGGGACAGGATCAGCGCCGCGAGCGCCAGCGCGGCCAGCAGGGGCAACAGGGTCAGCAAGGCATGGGCGAATTGCGCCAGAACCAGCAGGCCCTGCGCGAGCAATTGCAGAAGCTGCTGGAGCAGCTCAAGCAGCGCGGCATGGGCCAGCAGGGCGAGCAGGGCCAGAACGGCATGGACCAGCTCGGCCAGCGCCGGCGAAGCGATGGGCGAGGCCGAGGGGCAGCTCGGCGACGGCAATGCCGACGGCGCCGTCGGCTCGCAGGGCCGGGCGCTGGAAGCCTTGCGGCGCGGCGCCCAGGGTATGGCGCAGGCGATGCAGCAGCAGCCGGCATGGGCCCCGGACCCGGCCAGCCCGGCCGCAACGGACCGGCGCGTGCGCAGCAGGACACCGATCCGCTCGGCCGGCCGTTGCGCGGGCGCGACTATGGCGACGATGTCACGGTGAAGGTGCCGGGCGAGATCGACGTGCAGCGGGCGCGCCGCATTCTGGAAGAACTGCGCCGCCGCTTCGCCGATCCGGCCCGGCCGCAGCTCGAACTCGATTACATCGAGCGGCTGCTGAAGGACTTTTAGGCCTCAATGCAGCTTCTTGGCGCCGAGTGCCTCGCGCACGGCGCCGCAGATGGTCGCCAGCGTGAACGGCTTCGTGATCACGTCGTGGATCAGCAATTCGCAGATTGGAGGCGCGTTCGCGCTGGTCGGCATAGCCGGTCATCAGCAGGATCGGCAATGCCGGATAGTCGCGCGCGGCCGATAGCGCGAGCGCGATCCCGTCCATCACCGGCATGCGGATGTCGGTGAGCAAGAGATCGAAGGCGCCGCCATCGCGCGCGAGCGCTTCGAGCGCCGACGCGCCGTCGGGATTGGCAACCACCTCATGACCGTCCTGGTTCAGCGCGCGCGCCACCAGTTCGCGCAACGATTCCTCGTCTTCCGCCAAGCAGGATTCGCGCCATGGACCTCGCAGAATCTCACATGATTCCGGCGGATGCATCGCGCCGGTTGAAGAAACGGACGGTGACGCCGCTGGCCTCGGCCGGCGGCGAGGCCAGTCGCGAGCGGAACGGCAAGGTTTCGCCCGGCGGCAGCAGGGTGCGGTCGGGCCGCGCGGTCCAGGCGTAGATTTCCTTGCCGGTGCGGTCGACCACGGCAAAGCGCAGCCGCGGCACTTCGGTCAGCCGGGCGCTGGTGCCTATGATGTCGCCCTCGACCACCAGCACCGGCACGCCATCCTGCAATTCGCGCACGGTCTTGATGTTTTCGAATTGCAGGCCGCGCAGATTTACCGGCATTCCGAGCATGGCGTAGAGCGATGCGGTCTGCGGCAGATGGCGCACCACCTGCTGGCGGGCGGCGAACAGCGCCAACAGCGTCAGGGCCAGGACGCAAGATGACGGCCGGCAAGGCGGCTTTCGCGCTCGGCATGCGGCGGCGGCCGGGCTTCGGGCGCTGGAAGGAGCGGCGGCGGCAATCCGTTCCACATTGGTCTCGGCATCGAAGCCGCGATTATGGCTTTCGGTCCCGGCCGACGGCGCGATCGAGGGCGCCGAATCGATTTCGATGGCATCCGGGTCGGAAAGGCGGGAATCGGCGCTACGGAAGTCCGATTGTCGTCCAGGGCTCCACGCGATCCCGAGCCTTCGCCAATTCCGCCTGTGAATAAGAGCCGATATCCACCACATCGTTCAGGGGCGGCCGGATCGACGTGCGGCCTGAAAACCCGGCTCGGCTTCGTTCAAGGCCTGCGCGGGCTCGAGGTCCGGATGGCGCGGTTCCTCAAACCAGACATGATGGCAGGTCACGCAACGGACCGAGCGGCCGGTGTCGCCGAGGGTTTCCGGGGTCACCCGATAGGAGGTTGCGCAGTTGGGGCAGACAATGAGCATGGCTGATTCGGCAGGCTGGTCGTCCAGGGCCCCGACGCTAGCAGCGGTCCGTTAACGAATTGGAAACCATACCGGACGATGCCTCCGGACCTTATGGTGGTCCGGGGCGCGCGCGGAGGCCGGGACCGGACGCGATCGCGAGAACACGGCGGGGACAGGGATTGGTCCGATTCGAGAATGTCGGCTTGCGATACGGGATGGGGCAGGAGATCCTGCGCGACCTCACCTTCCGCATCGAGCCGCAATCCTTCCAGTTCCTCACCGGCCCCTCGGGCGCGGGCAAGACCTCGCTGCTGAAACTGCTGTTCCTGTCGCTGCGGCCGACCCGCGGGCTGATCACCCTGTTCGGCCAGGACACCTCGACGCTCGACAGCGACGGCCTTGCGGCGCTTGCGGCGGCGCATCGGCATCGTGTTCCAGGATTTCCGCCTGCTCGACCACATGACCACCTACGAGAATGTGGCGCTGCCGTTCCGCATCATGGGCCGCGAGGAAGACAGCTATCGCACCGAGGTGATCGAACTTCTGCAATGGGTCGGGCTCGGCGACCGGATGTGGGCGTTGCCGCCGGTGCTGTCGGGCGGCGAGAAGCAGCGCGCCGCGATCGCGCGCGCGGTGATCGCGCGGCCGCATCTGCTGCTCGCCGACGAGCCGACCGGCAATGTCGATCCCAGTCTCGGCCAGCGGCTGCTGCACCTGTTCATGGAGCTCAACAAGTCCGGCACCTCGATCGTGATCGCGACCCACGACATCGCGCCTGATGGACCAGTTCGACGCGCGCCGGCTCGTGCTGCATGACGGCCGGCTGCACCTCTACGACTGAGACCATCATGGCTCGCGCGCGCAAAGCCGCCGAACGGCCGATGGCGCACGAAGCCGCAGTGCCGGCGCCGCGCGCGCCGCTGCCGAAAATCGAATCGCCGATCGTGCCGCATCAGTCGATCGGCGGGCGCGCGCTGGTCGCGGTGGTCGCGATCATGACGTTTCTCGCTTCGCTCACCACCGGCGCGGTCATGCTGGTGCGCGCGAATGCCGCCGAATGGCAGACCGAAATCCTGCGCGAGGTGACGATCCAGATCCGGCCGGTCGACGGTCGCGATCTCGATGCCGCGGTCAAGGCCGCCGTCGATCTCGCGCGCTGCGTTCGCCGGCATCTCCGAGGTGCGGCCCTATTCGCAAGGAGGAATCCGCGCGCCTGCTCGAGCCCTGGCTCGGCTCGCGGACTTGCGGCTCGACGAACTGCCGGTGCCGCGCGTGATCGTGGTCAAGCTCGACGGCCGGCGCAGACTCCCGACATCGCCAGCCTGCGCAAGACGCTGGTCGACAAGGTGCCGGGCGCCTCGCTCGACGATCATCGCGGCTGGATCGACCGCATGCGCGCGATGGCCGATTTCGTGGTGCTCGGCGGCATCCTGGTGCTGGCGCTGGTGATCGCGGCGACCATCCTGTCGGTCAGTTTCGCGACCCGCGGCGCGATGGCCGCCAACCGGCCGGTGATCGAGGTGCTGCATTTCATCGGCGCGCAGCGACCGCTTCATTGCCGGCCAGTTCCAGCGGCATTTCCTGTGGCTCGGGCCTGAAGGGCGGCGCCATCGGCGGCATCGCCGCGATCCTGATCTTCGCGCTGATCGCGCCGGTGGAGGCGATGATCCGGGGCACTGCCGGGGCCGAGCAATTCGCGGCGTTGTTCGGGTCGATCACGATGGGGTTCACCGGCTATGTGGTGGTATTGCTGCAGATCGTGCTGATTGCGGCGGTGGCCTCCGAAGCCTCGCGCCGTACGGTCAACCGGATGATCGCCTCGATCTGAGGCGGTTCTCCCGCTCGCATTTCGTGCCTCCGCGGCGCCGGATTTCGCGGTATTCATGGGACAGGATTGGAGACCGATGCCCGCCGCCGAATCACACGCCGCCGATCGCGAATCAGGCCGCGCCGGGTCGCAGGCGCTGCTGCGCGCACTGCGCTGGCGTCGCGGCTGGCGGCGCCGTCGCAGTGTCTGGTCGTGGCCGGCGGTTTCTGTGGTTCCTGGACCATGTCTCGCCGAACGAGATCGCGCTCGCCGAAAAGGCCGACGGCATCGTGGTGCTGACCGGCGGCGCGTCGCGGATCGAGGATGCGATCGAGCTGCTGGCGCGCGGCAACGGGCAGCGGCTGCTGATCTCCGGCGTCAACCCGCTCGACCAGCGAGCGCGCGAAATCGCGCAGCTGCGGCCGGAGCATGAAAAGATCATCGCCTGCTGCGTCGATCTCGACCGCACCGCGGTCAACACCATCGACCAATGCCACCGAGACGCGGCGCTGGGTGATGGAGCGCGGCTTCAAGTCGCTGATCGTGGTGACCTCGAACTATCACATGCCGCGTGCGATGGCGGAATTGTCGCATCAGCTTCCCGAGATTGTCCCTGATTGCCTTCCCGGTGGTCAGCGACCGGTTGAAAGCCGGCTGGTCGAATGGCCCGACCTTGCGGCTTCTGTTCACCGAATATGTGAAGTACATGGTCGCGGTCGCGCGTATGCGGGTGCCGGCGATCGACCGGATGTTCGCATGATCCATGTCAATCGGACTGCCATCGTGATCGTCATCCGTTCCGTCGTCTTCAACATCGTCTTTTATCTCGTGCTGTTCGTCTATCTGATCGTGGCCTTGCCGACGCTTGTCGCTGCCGCGCGGCGCGCTGCTCGCGATGGTGAAAAACTGGAGCCGCGTCAATCTCGTGGCTGCTGCGCATCATCTGCGGACATGCGATTGCGAATTTCGCGGCGCTGGAAAAAATTCCGCAAGGGCGCGGTGCTGATCGCATCCAAGCATCAGTCGATATGGGAGACCTTCGCGCTGATCACCGTCCTGAAGGACCCGGCCTATATCCTCAAGCGCGAGCTGATGTGGATCCCGTTCTTCGGCTGGTGCGCGTGGAAGGCGCAGATGATCCCGGTCGATCGCGGCGCGCGCTCGCAGGCGCTGGCCGCGATGACCGAGCGCGCGCAGCGTGGAAATCGGCAAGGGCCGCGCAGATCATCATCTTTCCGGAGGGCACGCGGCGTGCGCCCGGCGCCGAGCCGAAATACAAGTTCGGCGTCGCATTTCTCTACGACCGAGCTCGGCATTCCCTGCGTCCCGGTCGCGCTGAATTCGGGGCTGTTCTGGCCGCGCCGTTCGTTCCTGCGCTATCCGGGCGACTGGTGCGTGGTGGAGTTTCTGCCGATCCGATCGCGCCGGGGCTCGATCGTCAGGTTTTCTTCGACCGGCTGCAGGCGGAAGTCGAGACGAAGACCGCGCAGTTGGTGGCGATGGGAGAGAGGAAGATTGCGGCGAAGGAAACGCTTTCCGTTCGTCCCCGCGAAAGCGGGGACCCAGGATAACGGGCGATCCGCTCAAGGCTCGTCTGGATTCCCGCTTCCGCGAGAACGAACGGATAACGGTCCGTGTTCGGCGCGGCGGCCTTCAGCTTCTCCGCCAGCGCATGCAATTCGGCATCGCGGCAGCCGAGCGCTTCGAGCTCCGCCACCGTCGCCAGCACGTAATCTCGGTTCGCGCCGGAGCGGCCGTGGCCCTGCCGGATCAGATGCAGCCGCTGATCGAGCGAGAGCTTGCCGGCATATTGCGGATGGCCGCGATCGACCACATAGGTCAGCGCCTCGATCGCGCCGCTCCGGCTTGCCCGATCAGCGTGACGTTGCGCAGCATTTCGAGATAGACCGAGGTGGCCTGCTCGCGCTCGCGCAGATAGTCGATCGTCGCCTCGCGCTCGGCCGTGGCGACCCGGAATGCGATCCCGCGGCAGGCGCCGCCGCGATCGAGACCGAGCACGAGGCCTGGCCGCTCCGGGGTGCCGCGATGGACGAAGGAATAGACGCAGAGCGAGCGGTGCAGCCCGGTGACCCGCGCCGGCACCTTCTCGGCGAAGGCAAAGCCCGGCCGCCACAGCAGCGAGCCATAGCCGAAAACCCATAAATCGTCGGGGATTTGGTCGATGGAGAGCTTCATTGCAGGACTTGATCGAACATGGTGCCTATCACGGCTGCGCGAAACATCGAAACGCCGCATTCCGCGCTATCTCTGAGACGGCAACCAATTGGATCGCCGTCGATGGATCGTTACCGCCCGGCGCCGCCCTTATAGCGCTCCCCGCCGCCGATCGATCGGCTGGCTGATCCCCTCGCTGGTGCTGGTCATCCTCGCGGCCGGCTGGTGCGCGTTCTGGTTCTACGCGGTCGAGCGGCGCCCGCGACCGATCGCCGGCTGGATCGAGCGCGAGAGCGCGCCGGCCGGATCTATACCTGCGGCGAGCAGAGCCTCGGCGGCTTTCCGTTCCGGATCGAATTCCGCTGCACCAAGGCCGACGCTGAATTGTCGAACGCGAAGCCGCCGGTGAAGCTGTCCGCTTCCCGGGTGCACGGCGGCGGTGCAGGTCTATCAGCCGACGCTGCTGATCGCCGAAATCGACGGGCCGGTGATCGATCGCCGATCTCGGCCAGGCGCCGAAGATGACCGCGAACTGGTCGCTCGCGCAGATGCAGCCTGCGCGGCACGCCACGCAATCCGCAGCGCGTCTCCTTCGCCGCCGACAAGATGATCGCTCGACCGAAGCGGCGACAAGCCGGAGCGTCTCTTCGCCGCCGGACATGCCGAGCTGCACGGCCGGATCGTCTCCGGCACGGTGCGCGGAAAATCCGGTGATCGATGTCGCGACCACGCTGATGGCCGCGACCGCGCCCGCGCTGGCATCCGCTGGCGACTCAGCCGTTCGATTTCGACGCCGATACGCGGCTCGTCGGCCTGAAGAATTTCGCGCCGAAATCCTGGGCCGAGCGCTTTCGCGAAATCCAGCAGGCCGGCGGCCGGATCGAGGTGCGCAGCATGCGGCTGAAGCAGGGCGATATGCTGGCGATCGCGTCCGGCACTCTGAAGCTGACCGCCTCCGGACACCTCGACGGCGATCTGCTGGTGACCGCGACCGGCGTCGAAAAGGTGCTGCCGGCGCTCGGCGTCGACATGCTGGCGCAAGCGGGCGGCAGCCGCAACGAGACGCATCGGCGCCGCGCTCAGTTTCCTCGACAGATTGGCGCCGGGCGCGATGGCCGGCGTGATGTCGCTGCCTCGGCGAACAGGTCGAGCTGGAAGGACGCCGCGCCACCAAGATGCCGCTGCGCTTTCAAGTGACGGCGTCGCGATCCGCTCGGCCCGAGTCAAGCTCGGCACGACCGCCGCCGTTGTTCGTGATCCGATCAATCGTCATCCGACGCATAGGGCCGCACGATCGGCGCGATCGGCAGCGGCCCGTGCGGGCGGCCGAAATCGGGCGCCGCCGAATCCTGCCCGATGCGTGACGATGCCGCGGCGGATCGCGCGCGTGCGCGTGAAATGCTCGAACAGCGCCTCGCCGTCGCCGCGGCGGATCGCGCGCGTCAGCTTCGACAGATCCTCGTTGAAGCGTGCCGAGCATTTCCAGCACCGCGTCCTTGTTGTGCAGGAACACGTCGCGCCACATGGTCGGGTCGGAGGCGGCGATGCGGGTGAAATCGCGAAAGCCGCCGGCGGAGAATTTCAGCACTTCGGATTCGGTCACGTCGCCCAGCTCGTCGGCGGTGCCGACGATGGTGTAGGCGATCAGATGCGGCAGGTGGCTGGTGATCGCGAGCACCAGGTCGTGGTGCTCCGGCGTCATGGTCGCGACATTGGCGCCGATCTTCTCCCAGAACGCCTGCAGCGTCTCGACCGCGGCCGGCTCGGTGCCTTCGACCGGGGTCAGGATGCACCAGCGGTTGACGAACAATTCGGCGAAGCCGGCATCCGGGCCGGAATTCTCGGTGCCGGCGACCGGATGCGCGGGAATGAAATGCACGCCCTTCGGCACGAGCGGCGCCATGTCGCGCACCACCGAGCCTTTCACCGAGCCGACATCGGAGACGATCGCGCCGGGCTTGAGGCTGCGGCGCGATCTCCTCGGCGACCGCGCCGCAGGCGCCGACCGGCACGCGACCACGACCAGGTCGGCGTCCTTCGACGGCGTCGGCGCTGGTCTCGGCGACCTCGATCGGCAAAGCCGACCGATCTCGCGCACGCGCTTTCGCGCGTCGCGGCGAGGCGTCGGTCACCACGACGATCTTCGCCGCGCCCGTGGCCCTGCGCCGCGCGCGCGATCGATCCGCCGATCAGGCCGACGCCGATGACGGCGAGGCGGGGATGATGGGGCGAGGTGGTCATGTCAGCTCGTGTCCCGGACGCGGCGAGCGCGTTAGCGGGGTCATTCGCCGATAGCGCGTCGAAGACGCGCGTCGAACGCGCTTCAGGTGCCGCATTGCGCCCGGACACGAGACTGCGTGCGCCATCACTTGCCCATGAACTCGGCGAGCGTCTTCACCGCCAGCCGGTTGGCCTCCTCGCTGCCGATCGTCATGCGCAGGCATTCGGCAGCTTGTAGGCCCGACCGCGCGCAGGATCAGGCCGCGCGACGTGAGGAACGCGTCGGCCTCGGCTGCGGTCTTGCCCGGCGTTTCCGGGAAATGGATCAGCACGAAATTGCCGACGCTCGGCGTCACCTTGAGGCCGAGCTTGCTCGAATCTCGTCGGTCAGCCAGGCCAGCCATTTCTCGTTGTGCGCGCGCGCGGCTTCGACATGCGCGGTGTCGCCGATCGCGGCGATGCCGGCCGCGATCGCCGGCGGCGTTGACGTTGAACGGCCCGCGGATGCGGTTGAGCGCGTCGACGACATGCGCCGGCCCGTACATCCAGCCGAGCCGCAAGCGCCGCGAGCCCGTGGATCTTCGAGAAGGTGCGCAGTCATCACCACATTGTCGGAGGTCGCGACCAGTTCGATGCCGGACTCGTAGTCGTTGCGCCGGACATATTCGGCATAGGCCGCGTCGAGCACCAGCAGCACATGCGGCGGCAGTCCCGCATGCAGGCGCTTGACCTCGTCGAACGGCAGGTAGGTGCCGGTCGGGTTGTTCGGATTGGCGAGGAACACCATCTTGGTCTTCGGCGTCACCGCGCTTCAGGATCGCGTCGACATCGGCGGTGTAGTTCTTCTCCGGCGCGACCACCGGCTTGGCGCCCGCGCCGAGCGTCGCGATCGGATAGACCAGGAAGCCGTGCGTGGTGTGGATCGCCTCGTCGCCGTCGGCGAGATAGGCGCGCGCCAGAAGATTGAGCAGGTCGTCGGAGCCGGCGCCGCAGACGATGCGGGCGGGATCGAGGCCGATAGGCCCGGCCGATCGCCTCGCGCAACGCGGTCGCGGCGCCATCCGGATAGATCCTGCAGTTCGCTGCGCCGACCGACTGATAGGCCGCGATCGCCTTCGGGCTGGCGCCGAGCGGGCGTCTCGTTCGACGACAGCTTGAACATCTTCGTCGACGCCCGGCGCCGTGCTCTTGCCCGGCACGTAGGCGTGCGATGTCGAGCACGCCGGGGCGCGGTTGCGGACGCGTGGCTGCGGTCATTCCAGAGACCTCAACAGTGAACATGCAGGAATTAGCGGCGGCGGCCATCGGCCTTGCGCCGGCGAGGGTATAGCGGGTCGCGTGGCTGCCGACGAGGGCCGTCGAGCGCACCGAGGCGCCGGCCTTGACCAGCGCATCGGTGATGCGATGCAAGGCTCGCGCCCTGCGGCACCGAGACCAGCAGGGCGGCGCCGTCGAAGGCGCCGTCCGGCTCGGCGATCACCTCGGCGAGCGGGGCGAGCGTGCGCGCGGCGGCGGCGCCCCAGCCCGACACCCGAAGGCTGCGAGACCTCGACCTCGGCCGCGACCGCGTCGGCCGCCGGGTGCGGACACCACGAAGACCGGCAGCGCGGCCGGGTGATCGGGCCGCTCCACGAACGGCAGGCGGGCGATGATCTTCGGCGCCTTGTCGCCCTCGAGCGCGGCCCACCAGGCGCCCGAGCCGCGCGACCGATGCGGCCGGCACCAGCGCCAGATCGCCCTTCGATGCCGCCACCGCCGCGATCGCGCCGGCGGCGCTGAGATGCGGCACGAGCGGCACCGTGAAGCCGAAATGGAAGCGCGCGGAATCGCGCATCGGCGGCTTCGCCCACCGCCAGATCGGCATGTACGGAATAGGGCGCCTGCACATGCGTGAAGGTCGCGATGATGACGCGCCAGATGCTCTCGACGGTATCGAGCGGCAGGATGCCGCGATGCCGTTCGACCAGCTTGCGCATCATCGAGGCTTCGCGCGCGGGCCGGAACGCCGAGCCGGATCCCTGCGTGCCCTTCACCTTGATCAGATGCTCGATGATCTCGCTGCGCTCGATCAGGAGGCGTGCATCGCCTCATCGATGCGGTCGATTTCCTCCCGCAGGGCGGCGAGCGAGGGAGCGTCTTTTTTGGCCTGTTCCGGCATGGTCGGGCTCATTAACGACGGCGCCGCATTGATAGGTGGGCAGGCTCCCGAAATCAAAGAAAACATTGACATAAAACCCATTAGGCCTACCTAAAACCGTCCGGCCTGACACCCTGGCGTCAGGTCCGGTGCGAGCCGGGTAATCGAGAGCCGGGTAACAGAGCGATGGCCGAGGCCAAGCTGCAATCGACGCCGGTGACGCGCGCACGCGAGGCCGATACGCCGCGCGAGTCGCTGGTCGTGCGTTTCGGTCCCGAGCGGCCGCTGAAGCTCGATTCCGGCATCGAATTGTCGCCGTTCCAGGTCGCCTACAAGACCTATGGCCGGCTCAACGCCGCGCGCAGCAACGCGGTGCTGATCTGCCATGCGCTGACCGGCGATCAGCATGTCGCCAGCACGCATCCGGTGACCGGCAAGAATGGCTGGTGGGAGACCATGGTCGGCCCCGGCAGGCCGATCGATACCGAACGCTATTTCGTGATCTGCTCGAATGTGGTCGGCGGCTGCATGGGTTCGTCCGGCCCGGCCTCGATCAGATCCGAAGACCGGCCAGCCCTTCGGCCTGTCCTTCCCGGTCATCACCATCCGCGACATGGTGCGCGCGCAGGCGATGCTGCTCGATCATCTCGGCATCGAGACCCTGTTCGCGGTCGCCGGCGGCTCGATGGGCGGCATGCAGGTGCTGCAATGGGCCGAGAGTTTCCCCGAGCGCGTGTTCTGCGCGCTGCCGATCGCCTGCGCCACCCGCCACTCAGCGCAGAATATCGCCTTCCACGAAGTCGGCCGGCAGGCGGTGATGGCCGATCCGGAATGGCGCGGCGGACGTTATCTGGTCGAGGGCACCGATCCGCGTCGCGGGCTCGCAGTCGCGCGCATGGGCGCGCATATCACCTATCTGTCGGACGCCGCCTTGCACCGCAAATTCGGCCGCAAGTTCCAGGACCGCAGCAACCCGACCTTCTCGTTCGACGCCGATTTCGAGGTCGAGAGCTATCTGCGCTATCAGGGCTCGTCCTTCGTCGAGCGCTTCGACGCCAATTCCTATCTCTATCTCACCCGCGCGATGGACTATTTCGATCATCGCGGCCGAGCATGACGGCGTGCTCGCCAATGCCTTCAAGCATTCGCCGACCCGCTTCTGCGTCGTCTCCTTCACCAGCGACTGGCTGTTCCCGACCTCGGAATCGCGCGCGATCGTGCATGCGCTGAATGCGGCCTCCGCGCGGGTGTCGTTTGCGGAAATCGTCACCGACAAGGGCCACGACGCGTTCCTGCTGGACGAGCCGGAATTGTTCGCGATCATCCGCGGATTCCTCGATGGAGCCGCGCGCACGCGCGGCTGGGCGCATGATGCCGAAAAGTGTGAAGCGGTTTTCGGATAACATCATGCGCTGTGTGAAAGGATGAACATGCAGGCCAGACCGCAGCGCGAATTGGCGGCTGCAGGCGCCGTGCGCGCCTCGGGCGCCGCGCGCGTCGACCTTCTGGTGGTGGCGCAGATGGTCGAGCCCGGCGCGCGCGTGCTGGACGTCGGCTGCGGCGACGGCGAACTGCTGAAGATCCTGACCGAGACCAAGAATGTCGACGGCCGCGGCATCGAGATTTCGCGCGACGGCGTCAATCTCTGCGTCGCCAAGGGGCTTGCGGTGATCCAGGGCGATGCCGACACCGATCTCGCCGATTATCCGGACGATGCCTTCGATTACGTGATCCTGTCGCAGACCCTGCAGGCGACCTGGCAGCCGCGCGTGGTGCTGGAGCACATGCTGCGGATCGGCAGCCGCGCCATCGTGTCGTTCCCCAATTTCGGGCATTGGAAGATCCGGCTGATGCTGCTGATGTTCGGCCGCATGCCGCGCACCGACAATCTGCCCGACACCTGGTACGACACCCAGAACATTCACTTCTGCACCATCCGCGATTTTCGCGACCTCTGTAACGAGGTCGGCGTGAAAATTGAGAGCGCGGTGGCGCTGAATGCCTGGGGCCGGCGACTTCGTATCAACGTTCCGTGGTGGTTCTGGAATTTGTTCGGCCAGCAGGCGGTGTTTCTGTTGAGCCGTCGCCGTTAACGATTGTGTCTACGACTATCGTCGCACGATCGCTGCGACACTTTGCTTTCCGATAGGAAAATGTTTCAGGCCGACAGGTGAAGTGATCGCTTCGCCGGATTGTCGTCCCATTCCGGCCCGCATCCACCGGCATCGCGCGTGTGCTCGCCGTCGTGACTTTCGTCACGGCGGCGTTTTCGCGAACGCATCTCGTTCGGGCTGAACGGGGTGCGGGGCTTTTTGGGGCAAGAAGAAACAGGATGGTTCATGTACTCCAAGCGTAAGACTCTCACCGCAACGGCAATCGTTGTTGCAGCCGTCATGATCGCGGCATCGCAATCTCCGGCGGAGGCACGTCGCTACAAGCATGTCGCGGCTCACAAGCATGCCGCGGTTCACCAGCATGCCGCGAAGCGTTACGTCGCCTATCGGCATTCGGGGAAACACGCGCGCCTGCCGCAGCGCCGGGTGGTCGCTTCCGGTGCGGTTTATCCGTTCGGTGACGCCGCCCAGATCGGTGCTGGAATGTTTTCACCATGGGCGCAGCCGTCGCAGGCCTATGCAAGGCCGCCGCGCGCAGCGCGTGACGAAACGCGCGACCTCGGCGCAAGCCGCCAGGCCTGTGTCCTTTGCGGCGGGGGCTTCGGGTCTTCCGGTCTGGTGGCGCAGGCCAGGCAATATCTTGGAACCAATCCGACCGGGATGGGTGCGCTGTGGTGCGCCCGGTTCATGAACATGGTGCTGGAGAAATCCGGGCGCCGCGGCACCGGGTCCAACATGGCCAATTCCTTCGCCAATTATGGCACCCGGGTCTCCGGGCCCCGGGTCGGCGCCATCGCGGTGATGTCGCGCGGCAAGCGGGGTGGGCATGTGGGCATTGTGTCCGGCATCGACGCTGTCGGGTAATCCGGTCATCATTTCCGGAAACCACAACCGACGGGTTGCAGAATCGGTTTATCCGCGCGGCCGCATTTACGCCTACGTGATGCCCTGATTGCCTTCTGATATTCGGCCGTGAGCGCATGAGTATCGCGTAGCGAGCACGAGGGAAGACCGCGGCCGCCCCAAGGGGCGGCCGCAGCTTTTTCAGCGGATCGATGGATCGAAAATCGGCCGCACAAGGCGCCGGTGGACGGTCTTGACAATTTCCGATAATAGGATTATAGTCTTATCACCTCGTCCGCCGAGGGGCGCTCTCATGAGGCGTCAATGCAAGCGGGACGAAGGAAAAGCGCGCGCCGGAGATGCGGCGTGTTGCTTTCCTGGCCGTGTGGAGATCGATCCGCATGGCCGGTGCGGCGCCCTGCGCGCGTGCCTCGCAAGCACGCTCCCGGGCGGCATCGGGGCAGCGCAAACAAGTTTACGCCGTTTGCGCAAGCGCAACGGCTATGACGGAGACACTAGGGTTTCCTGCCAGGAGCTGGCTGACCGGCGCTTCTCTTCCCAAAGAGAAGCGCGTGAAGCAAAGCGCGGCCCGATGTCGACAAATCGTCGCGACGGAGCGCCGGACGGCGCCCGCGTCTCTTCGCCGAGACGCGGCTCGACTGAAGGTGCGCCGCATCGCAAGTCGGGTTTACCCGACTGCGCCGGTCCGGTCGCGTCCATCCCCCTCGACTTTGTCGAGGGCCATAGGGAATGCAGGCGTACCCGGCGCCTTAAAGAATACGGGCGATGACGCGCGCCTGCCTCACCCGCGCGCTTGCTTCAGCGATGGATCAGCGTGCCGGCGCCGTGATCGGTGAAGAGTTCGAGCAGCACCGCATGGCGTTCCTTGCCGTCGAGAATGACCACGCCCTCGACGCCCTGTTCGAGCGCGGTGATGCAGGTCTCGACCTTGGGGATCATGCCGCCCGAAATGGTGCCGTCGGCGATCAGGTTGCGCACGTCGTTCGACCGACATTTCCGGAATGAGCTTCTTGTTCTTGTCGAGCACGCCGGGCACGTCGGTGAGCAGCAGCAGGCGCTTGGCCTTCAGCGCGCCGGCGATATAGCCGGCGAAGGTGTCGGCATTGACGTTGAAGGTCTCGCCGTTCGGCGCCGACGCGATCGGCGCCAGCACCGGGATCAGCTCGCGGCCGATGATCTGATCGAGCACCGAGGTGTCGATCTTCTCCGGCTCGCCGACGAAGCCGAGATCGACCACGTCGGCGACCGGCGTCGCCGCCTCGGGCCGCCGGCCTTCTTCGCGATCACCATGTTGCCGTCCTTGCCGCACAGGCCGACGGCCTTGCCGCCGGCCCGGTTGATGTGGCTGACGATCTGCTTGTTGATCGAGCCGGCCAGCACCATCTCGACGATCTCGACGGTCGCGGCATCGGTGACGCGCAGGCCGCCGGAGAATTGCGACTTGATGCCGAGCCGGCTCAGCATCGCGGCGATCTGCGGGCCGCCGCCATGCACCACCACCGGATTGATCGCGGTCTGTTCGAGCAGCACGATATCGCGGGCGAATTCGCGCGCGGCTTCCTCCTCGCCCATGGCATGGCCGCCGTATTTGATGACCACGATTTCCTCGTCGTAGCGCTGCATGTGCGGCAGCGCTTCGGACAGAATCTGGGCCTGGTCGTGCGGGGACACCGTCATTGCATGCGAGTCCTTGCGGCAAAGTTCGCGGGGGTTTTACCCGGACGGCGGAAAATGCGGAAGGGCTAGCGGAGCGAGATGAAGGCCGGCAAGCGCCGAGCAGCGCCCAGCCGGCCATCATGACGCATCCCGCCGGTGGGCGCGGCCATCGGAAACAGGCGGTTGCCGGCATAGGCGCGCAAGCGCGAGATCGCCGGAAAACAGCGCGACGCCGATCAGCAGCACGATCGCCGCGGCGATGCCGACCGGGCGGCTTATGAGGCCGCTTGCGATGGCGGCGCAAGCCGCGATCACGGCGGGGGCGTGGAACAGCAGCATATGGCCGGCGCTGTCGAGCCCGCTGCCGGGTTTGGAATGGGCCCCGGCCGCGGCGAACGCGATGCCGGCGCATCCGAACAAGCGCGGCGATGCCGATCAGGGTCTGCAGCATGGAAGTCTCCTACCTATTTGCTTTCGCTCGGCGAGCAGCCGCGCGATCGCCGCGCGCAATTCGGGGATGCCGGTCCCCTCGCGCGAGGAGGTCGAAAGAATATCGGGAAAGGCGGCGGCGCTCTTTGCGATCTGCGCGCCGACCTCGTCGATGCGGGCGGCGAGGTCCTTTTGCGAAAGCTGATCGCATTTGGTCAGCACGATCTGATGGCTGACGGCGGCCTTGCGCAGCAGCTCGAGCGCCGGCTTGTCGGCTTCCTTGATGCCGTGGCGGGCGTCGATCAGCACATAGACGCGGGCGAGATTGGCGCGGCCCTGCAGATAGGCATGGATCAGATCGGTCCAGGCCTTCACCTTGGACTTCGGCGCTTCGGCATAGCCATAGCCCGGCATGTCGGCGAGCCGCAGCGCGTCCGGGCCCTGGAAGAAGATGATTTCCTGGGTGCGGCCGGGCGTATTCGAGGTGCGCGCCAGCGCCTTGCGGCCGGTCAGCGCGTTGATCAGCGAGGATTTGCCGGCATTGGAACGGCCGGCAAAGGCGATCTCGAGGCCCTTCATCGGCGGCAGCGAATCCATGCCGGCCGCGGCCCAGAGGAACTGCCAGTCGGCCGGCGAACAGCTTGCGTCCGGCTTCGATCTCGGAGCGGGTGAAATCGTTCTTGGGCGTCATGCTCATCACCATAAACGAAATCGCCGGGACGGGCCCGGCGACAACGTATTCCGCTCACAAGAACCGCTATTCCTGCGGCTCTTCAGGCCTTCTTTTTCTCGGTCTTGCTCGGTGGCCCGTTGTCCTGCTTCGGCGGGCTCTTCTTCCCGAACAGCTCCTTGACGTTGTCCCACAGCTCGATCTTGGTGCCGTGCTTCTTCATGATGTAGGATCTGCTGCAGCACCGACAGCGTGTTGTTCCAGGCCCAGTAGATCACGAGACCGGCCGGGAAGCTCGCCAGCATGAAGGTGAAGATCAGCGGCATCCAGTCGAAGATCATCTTCTGGGTCGGATCCGGCGGCGACGGATTGAGCTTCATCTGGAAGAACATCGTGATGCCCATGATGATCGGCCAGATGCCGATATGCAGATAGGCGCCGATCACCGGGCCGAGATACGAGGCGGATCCGGCAGCAATCCGAACAGGTTGAACAGGTTGGTCGGGTCGGGCGCCGCGAGATCCTGGATCCAGCCGAAGAACGGCGCGTGCCGCATCTCGATGGTGACGAACAGCACCTTGTAGAGCGCGAAGAAGACCGGAATCTGGATCAGGATCGGCAGACAGCCGGCCAGCGGATTGATCTTCTCCTGCTTGTACAGCTCCATCAGCGCCTGCTGCTGCTTCACCTTGTCGTCGGCGATAGCGCTCGCGGATCGCCATCATCTGCGGCTGCACCGCCTTCATCTTCGCCATCGAGGCGTAGGACTTGTTGGCGAGCGGGAAGAACACGATCTTGATGATCACGGTGACGATCAGGATCGCGATGCCGAAATTGCCGACCAGCTTGTAGAAATAGTCGAGCATCCAGAACATCGGCTTGGTGATGAAGTAGAACCAGCCCCAGTCGATCAGCAGCTCGAAACGGTTGAGGTTCAGCGCCTTGTCATAGGCGTCGATCAGCGCGACTTCCTTGGCGCCGGCGAAGACGCGGCCTTTGGCGGTGCCGGTGCCGCCGGCCGGAATGGTGACGGCGTCGAGCAGATAATCGGCCTGATAGGTCTTGCGGCCGTTCAGGTCGTTGGCGGCGAAGCGGGCCTGCAGCTGTCGCATCGATGGTCGGCAGCAGCGTCACCGCCCAGTATTTGTCGGTGATGCCGAGCCAGCCATTGACGACATTCGGGAAGGTGATCTGCTTCTTGGATTCGACGTCGCTGTAGGAGGGGTCCTGCAGTTTGTCGGCGAGGAAGCCGATCAGGCCCTCGTGCAGGATGTCATAGCCGAGCAGCTCCGGGCGTGCCGTGGCGCAAGATCAGCCCGTAGGGATAGAGCGTGACCGGCTCGGCGCCGCGGTTGACGACCTGTCCTCGACGGTGAACAGGTAATTCTCGTCGACATGGACCACGCGGCGGAATTCGAGGCCTTCGCCATTGTCGAAGGTGAGCGTGATCGGCGGCCGACGCCGAGCGTGCCGGAGCCGCTCTGCGTCCAGATCGTATCGGGCGTCGGCACCTTCACGTTGCTGCCGGCGCCGGCCACCCAGCCGAAATCGGCATAAAAGGGATGCGGCGAGCCGGACGGCGCGAGCAATACGATCGGCGGCGATTTCGGATCGACGGTCTCGCGATATTTGATCAGCGCGAGATCGTCGAGGCGGCCGCCGCGCAGCGATATCGAGCCCTTGACGGTCGGGGTGTCGATCGCGACGCGCGGGGCGGCGGCGACGACGCTCTCGCGGGTGAGCGTCTGGTTGATGGCGGGCGCGCCGGCCTGCCCGGGCACCTGCGGCACGGCGCCCGGCTGTGCACCCGGCTGAGGCTGCGCTGGCTGCGGCAGGGCTGCCCGGCTGCTGCGGCTGCTGGGCCTGTTTCTGCTTGAGCTGCTGTTCCTGGCGCTGCTTGTCGAGCTGCGGTCCGCCGATGAAATATTGCCAGCCGATGATCACGAGCACGGAAAGCCCGATCGCAAGGATCATGTTCTTCTGGTCGTTGATCATTCGTCGCGGCTCGCGGGTTGGTCTTTGCTAGTTTGCACGGTGCTTCGGCGGGCGGCTGGTTGTGCCAAGCACCGGTTGTTCCAAGGCGGGCAAGCGCCCGTTCGTAATCGACGGTCAGTTGCGAAAAATCGGCCGACAGGGCGGCGCGCCGCCCGATCAGCACATAATCATGTCCGGGACGAAGTGCCGCTTCCGATTTCAGCCGCACCACTTCGCGCAGCCGCCGGCGCACGCGATTGCGCTCGACCGCATTGCCGACCTTTTTCGAAACCGTGAATCCGACCCGGATCGGGCCACGGTCGCTGCGATCGCGCGCCTGCAAAACGAAAGTTGCCGCCGGGACCTTGATCCCGCTCGCGGCTGCGACGAAATCCGCTCGTTTCCGGAGGCGCTCCATCGCGGTCGACGTCCCGACGGCGCCGAATGGGCCGCCGGATCAAGCGCTCAGACGCTTGCGACCGCGCGCGCGGCGCGCAGCGACGACCTTGCGGCCGCCCTTGGTCGCCATGCGGGCGCGAAAGCCATGCCGGCGCTTGCGCACGAGCTTGCTCGGTTGATAGGTCCGTTTCACGGGGTCTCTCTCCGCTGGTCGCGGCGCAATGCCGGATGTTTCGGGTGGTGCGCCCCGGCACGCTCATCCGCAAACGTGCGGGGCCGCCGGTGTCGAATTCGTGCGGCTTATAAGGGACAGGGGCTGGTTTCGTCAATGCGACGCGATGCTCGGGCAGGTTCGAGGCGGTTTATATTTCGCCTCATTTATCAGTTACATAGAGCGGACCTCGAGGGTAGGCCCGGGGTCGACATTTGAGGCTTCGAGGCGACATTTGAAGATGACATGCGGAAGGGGGAGCCATCCGCCGCAAATCCCCCGATTTTCAGGGCCGGCTCCGACACCGTCGTCCGGTCGGAATTGCCGCTGACCAGAGGACATAACAGGCCGCTTTATGCCGGAATTGCCTGGATTCGACATCCATGAGACGGGAACCGTGCCGACACCTTGCACCGCAGGCGGGACCATGCGCGTTAACCGGCTTTCGAGGCTCCGGTTTGACGGGCCTGAGGTTGCGCCGCATCATACGTTTGTTACGGAGACGCGGTTGATTTTCGCCGGTCCCGTTTTTGGCAGGGCATGATGGCCAATCTGGACGACCAGTCCGGCCCGGTCCGCGTGCCGCGGTTTGGGCTTTCCGGAAAGCTCCTCGTTCTCACGATCCTGTTCGTGATGATCGCGGAAGTGCTGATCTATGTCCCGTCGGTATCGCAATTCCGGCTGAACTGGCTGAACGACCGGCTGGCGGCCGCGCGCACGGCGGCGCTCGTTCTATACGCGGCACCGAGCGGGATGGTGCCGGAAGATCTGGCGCGCGACATTCTGAGCAATATCGGCGCGCAGGCGGTGGTGATGAAGACCGGCCAGACCCGGCGGCTGCTCGCCGTCTCCGAAATGCCAGCCGAAATCCATCGCGACTTCGACATGCGCGACGTGACGTGGTGGGACGCGATCGTGGGTGCCTATCACGGACTGACCGATCCGAACGACTCCGTGCTGCGCATCGTGGGCGCGGCGCCGCGCGACGGCGAATTCGTCGAAATCCTGATCCGGAATGCGCCGTTGCAGCGCGCGATGCTGCGCTTTTCCACCAATGTGCTGATCGTGTCGCTGATCATCTCGGCGTCGACGCTGACGCTGGTCTATCTCGCGCTGCACTTCCTGTTCGTGCGCCCGATGCGGCGCATCACCCGCAATATCATGGCATTCCGTGCCGACCCGGAAAATCCATCGCGCACCATCCGCGTCTCCAAGCGCAACGACGAGATCGGCGTCACCGAGCGCGAACTCGCCTCGATGCAGAGCAATCTTACCTCGATGCTGCATCAGCGTTCGCGCCGTCGCCGCGCTCGGGCTCGCGGTGTCGAAGATCAATCACGATCTGCGCAACATGCTGGCCTCCGCGCAGCTTGTCTCCGACCAATTGTCGACGGTGCGAGATCCGCGCGTGCAGCGTTTCGCGCCGAAGCTTCTGCGAACGCTCGAACGCGCGATCGAATTCTGCCAGTCGACCTTGTCGTACGGCCGCGCGCAGGAAGCGCCGCCCGACCGCAAGATGATCGCGCTCGAGCCGCTGGTGGAAGATGTGCGCGAGAATCTCGGGCTTCAGGGCCAGGACAATATCGGCTGGATCGTTTCGATCGAACGCGGCATCGAGCTTGACGCCGACCACGATCAATTGTTCCGGGTGCTGCTCAACCTTGCCCGCAACGCCGTGCAGGCGCTGGAGGCGCGTGCGCCGAACGATGCGCTGCGCGATCAGGTCCGCATCACCGGGCGGCGCGAGGGCGGGGTGGTCGTGATCGAGATCGCCGATACCGGACCCGGCTTCTCGCCGCGCGCCCGCGAGCATCTGTTCGAGGCGTTTTCGGGCTCGACCCGGCCGGGCGGCACCGGCCTTGGCCTTGCCATCGCGGCCGAACTCGTCCGCGCGCATGGCGGTGAAATCCGCCTGGTGGAGGGCACCATCGGCGCGACTTTCCGCCTGACCATCCCCGATCGGGCGGTCGATCTCGATGCCTGGCGGGAGGAGCGCGCCAGCGCCTGAAACACCGGAAATACGGCCGAATTCCTCAAAACCCGAATTTCCTCAAAACCCTTGCCATTCCGGGATCGGGACGATAGCTATCCGCGGTCGCAGGCGGCCTCGCTATTGCCCCTCGCACAACAAGCGCCCGTAGCTCAGCTGGATAGAGCACCAGACTACGAATCTGGGGGTCAGGAGTTCGAATCTCTTCGGGCGCGCCATCACTTCGCACGGATCACCCGTGCGAACTTCAAAGCTTTGTTGCAAGATTGGCGGATGACCGGGCCAGCCGTGCCGGCCGCCTTCGTTCGGCACTTGCAAGGCCGGCACCGAAAATTCGACCGGAATAGGTCGCCGGCCTCCGAGCGCTCATCGGTCAAAGTTTGCATAAAAAATTGAACGCTCAGCCTCCGGCTGAACGGGATCGGGAGACGCCTCTGGTGGACGACATGGACGCGCATGCCGACATTCGCAATTCGGTGCGCGCTCTGTGCGGCGCATTTCCGGGAGAATATTGGCGCGAGCTCGACCGTAAGGGCGAATATCCGGAAGCGTTCGTCAAGGCCCTGAGCGATGCCGGCTTTCTGTCCGCACTCATTCCGGAACAATTCGGGGGATCGGGTCTGCCACTGTCGGCGGCGGCCGCGATCCTGGAGGAAATGCACCGCAACGGCTGCAACGGCGCGGCGTGTCACGCCCAGATGTACATCATGGGCACACTGCTGCGGCACGGAAGCGATGCGCAAAAGCAGCTTTACCTTCCGAAAATCGCTTCGGGTGAACTTCGTCTGCAGGCATTCGGTGTCACCGAACCGACCAGCGGCACCGACACCGCTTCGATCAAGACCTTCGCGCGACGCGAGGGCGACCATTATGTTGTCTCCGGCCAAAAGATATGGACCTCGCGCGCGCAGCATTCCGACCTGATGCTGCTGCTGGCGAGAACGGCGCCAAAGCAGGCCGGCTCGAAACGCACCGACGGGCTTTCGGTCTTCATCGTCGATCTTCGCGGGGCCGGGTCGGGGATCAAGATCGTCCCGATCCGGACGATGATGAATCACGCGACGACCGAGGTGTTCTTCGATTCGGTCAAGGTGCCGGCGGAAAATCTCATCGGCGAGGAGGGCAAGGGCTTTCGATACATCCTGTCCGGCATGAATGCGGAGCGCATCCTGATCGCGGCGGAGTGTATCGGGGATGCCAAGTGGTTCGTCGACAAGGCGGCGAGTTACGCGAAAGAGCGGCATGTCTTTGGCCGTCCGATCGGGCAGAACCAGGGAATACAATTTCCGATCGCGCGCGCCTATGCCCAGATGCGCAGCGCCGAATTGATGATGCACCAGGCCGCCAGCCTGTTCGAGCGCAATCAGCCGTGCGGCGCCGAAGCAAACATGGCGAAGATGCTGGCCGCCGAAGCGTCCTGGGCCGCGGCGGAATGCTGCATCCAGACCCATGGCGGCTTCGGTTTTGCGGAAGAATTCGACATCGAACGGAAATTTCGCGAGACGCGGCTGTATCAGGTCGCGCCGATCTCGACCAATCTCGTTCTGAGCTTTCTGGCCGAGCATGTGCTCGGATTGCCGCGTTCGTACTGAGGCGGGATCGGCGAGCCCGCTCCGGCCGGTTGTACGGTGATCTCGGCCGAGCAGGCTCAACTCGGACTGGCCAAATCGAGATCGGTTCTGATTGTAATATCCGGGGCCTGCCGCTAAACCCCTCTCGATGGCTTAATGGCCCTCAGGTTGGATTGGCGTTGAGCCATGCGACGATTCTGGGGGCAGGAGTTCGAATCTTTCCGGGCGCGCCGTCTCTCCTGTGGGCCTGGATCAGATCATGCCCCATCAAAAGGCGCCGGTAGCTCAGCTGGATAGAGCACCAGACTTCGAATTTGGGGGTCAGGGGTTCGAATCCCTTCCGGCGCGCCATTCAAGCTCCTGACAAACCATCGCTTTTCCGATCGATCCCAAACGACTCCGCAGACTAAAAATCGAATTAGTCTGCGATTTAGTCTGCGGAATTTTCCAATGAAATCTCTCGTCGCGATGTGCTGGTGAACCAGCGCATCGGCGATGGTAGTTTATTGGAATGATGTGCCTGAGCGTTGCGGTCGAACTGTCGAACAGCATGCTGTTCCAGCGCCAATTCCAAAATGGACGGTTCTAATCCCGCCTCAAGCGACTTCGTTTCCGCCGCTCTGGGCTGAGGAGGTCGCATCATTTTGGCTTCCAGGCGCCTGCGCGTCTTTGACGTAAACGTCTTTGAAGGCGATGTGCGATGCCAAGAGGTCGGGCCGGTAGGGCTTTTCCTCGTTGTAAGAGGACTCTGCTTTTCTCTTCGAAGCGCTGCTTCACGGATGGATGAAGCGTTGCGTTCTGCACCATCTTCCGCGTTTGCTCCCGCCACTTGAACTTGAAGCCGAACAGTTTGATGCCGATACGGCATTCGTCATGCTGCGGGCCTGTGTGTCGACCGAACAGGCGCAGATAGTCGTCGTTGACGATAAGCCCCGCCTTCTTTGCCTCTCCCGCCATCCACCCGAGCGCAATGTCCGACAGCCGGGATTTGTTTCCGGATAGCTGCCGCCGATGTCGGAGTGATTGCCGGCAAACCAATATTGCTTCCACCAGGCTCCTTCTTCGATTTCGCGGTTCGGCGGCTTGCCGTCGCTGACCCAGGGCACACGGTCAAAGTCGGCACGCCGCTCGTCGATTGCGAGAGCATGTCGTGCGTAACGAACGTTGCGGTTCAGGCTACGGTCGAAGAACGCCATCTTGAAACTCATGAGATGCAGCGTTTCGTACCATTTGTAGCCCGGCAGGTTCGTCACGAACTTGACGCGCAGCCCGAGGTAAACCGCGTATGCGAGCACAACCATCGCAGCGAGAGCACCAGCAAACCAGATCAGGAATTGCAGATCGAGGGCGCGGGCGGCAAACCAAGCGATGCCGGATGCCAGCAGCACCAGCAGCAGGACGGCGATCGCCTTCAGCATTGGCCGCCTGCGGCGGCTCGCTAACGCCCACCGCGGCGACGGTGTCCCACACGCCGATGAAATGCGGCACGACATTCGGGGTGGAAGCGTCGCCCGAGCTATACTCTTCCCTAGTTGCGTATGCTCAGCGCGGCGCGCTGCTTTTCAAGCCGCTCCTTATGCGCTTTCGCGGCTTGGCCTTTGTCATCCGTTCCGCTGCCGTGCCGGTAGACCCGCTTGACGGCTTCGCGCGCAATCCGCCGCAGCGTTGCGGGATCGCGCAGAAGCGGCTTGTCGTCCGGAAGCCGTTCTGGAATCCCGCAGAGGCTGAGCACTCCACCCAGGCAGCGCACTGTGTACGCGCCACGGCTGAACCCGAACAGGAATATCCGGTCACCGGGCCGCCACAGCTGGATCAAGGCGGCGTAGCAGTCGATAATATTCTTGGTGATGCCGAGGCCGGTCGCGCTGCTGAACGCGTTGTATATCTTCCTCAGAAACCCGATCTTGATGTCCTCGCCCGGCGAGCTTTGATCCGAGACCCGGGTCATAAAATGTAAGTTGCTTGTCCGGATCGATATATGTGTCCGGACCGCACCGGGTCGCGCGATAAAGTTTGTAGACGTTGCTGCGGTATTCGTCGAGCTGGAGGCCGCCCGCCTGTCCGGTGCCGTCCGCGAAAATGAGGATGTTGCGCCCGGAGAAAGGCGGCATCTTATAAGGCCTGTCGTCCTCTCCGGCCGGGGCGATTGACGCCGTCGTTTCCATCGCGCAGCTCCTATGGAGAAAGCGTCTTGCGCAGCGATTAAGAAAGCGTCTGCGCACTGTCGATCTGTTTCAGAAGCTCCGCATCGCCTTCGTCTCTTCAAGAGCGGTCCCACGGTACGCGCTTCATGGCTTCGACTGCCACCGCAAACTCAGCCGCAGGGCCTTCTCTCCCTTTCTTTGGCTGGGGAAGCCACGGTCTTTTCAAGACCGTGCTGCCGCGCTGATTGGAATGGCCCCGAAAGCGATGCCCATTCTAAGCCCCATTGTGGCTGATACGGAGAACTAATCGCACCACACGATGCGGCCAGCCCGAAGCCAGAAGTGCGAGCGGCAGCCTGTCCTGCGCCATACCGAAGGGCGCAGGGTCGGGCGGTCCTTTGCATCGACAATCAGATCCCACCGCGGCTTGGCCTCGCGGATTAGCATCAATTCAATGGTTTCACCGCATCCGCAGGGGCAACGCATGCCGACCGACCAGTCTTCTTCGCTGTCGCGCAGCAGGACCACGGGAGCGACGCGGCAAAGAGGAAGGAAGTGCGCCGCCCGCAACCACGCGCAACTGCCATGCCGGCCCCCAGCGCTCCCATTCACGCCGCGCCCAGCGAAATCCGCGCGCCGACGCGCGGCGAACCCAGTTCACGAGACGCATCATGCGGCGACCTTTCGGGGGCGCTTCAACGCGGCAAGGCCAAGAAGCGGTTCCGTGTCACCGCTTGCGAGCAGCGTGTTCGGCGCGACTGGGAACGCGTCCTCGGCGGTGTAGTCTTCTTCGCAGGCGGCTAGGCTGAACATCGTGCGCGCGTAGCGATCGTTTGGGTCGAACCGGTACGGGTAGGCCCGGGCGATGAACTCGTTTACGCTCGCCGCCGCGCGCATGTTGAGGGTGATAACGCCCGGCGCTTCCTCCATCAGCCCCCGAATGTAACCGGCCTCGACCTCCAGCTGGTGCGCCTCAGGTGCCGCGCGGCGCAGGTATTCCGCGCGGATGTCGGCCGGCGTGTAGACGCCACGGGCCTGGAGCGTCCATCCTCCGGGTGGCCTGGACGTAGTCGATACGACCGCACACGTCGCCGATAGCGTGGCCGTCTCCATCCTTGCGGACCGGGATGACCACGCCAACGTCCAACAGCGGCAGGAGGAAGGCCGACGCCATCAGGTCGGCGATCTGCCGCGCCTCAAGTGTGTCGACGCAGCTGAACAGCACGTCGCCGCTGGCCGCCACCTCAATCGCTTCGCGCGTCGTAACGGATTTCGGCACGGCTACCGCAACCCCAACCCCACGATAGCCCTCGACGGCTTCCGCGAAGCTCTCGACCTTGAGCCGATGCGCAGTGACATCCACGATGCGGGTGTTGACGATCCGATTAAGGTTCTCGCCTTCGACACGGTCGAAGTCGATGAGGATCACGCGACCGAAACCGAGGCGCGCCAGCTGCTCGGCCACGAGGGAGCCCGTGCCCGACACGCCGATCACGACGGCGCAGAGCCGCCCTAGTTCACGCGCCATCGCGCCCGTGAACGCCATTGGCCGCCGCTGTCTCGGACCGTCTGCGCTCCACCAGAATTGAATGTCATCGCCGACGATGCTGACGAGCGGAACGTCTTGCGCCGCGAAGTTCGGCGCGTAGAGCCGCGCGCGGATCGCCCCATCCGGCGTCATGATCGCCGAGCCGTGGTGCTCGCCGTGCGCCTGGAACAGCGCGGGCATCACGATGCGATCGCTCGCGTCGTCCCTCGTCGAGAACTCGAACAAGCCGCCCGGATGCGAGTGGATCGGCATGATCGCCAGGCGCTCCGCCTCGGCGGCGTCGATCGCCTGTTCGAGATAGGCACCGGGCCATGTGATCGCATCGGCACTCCGCACCGCGCAGGCCGCGTGCGCCGGCACCGGGATGAACTCGCGGACGAGCATTCGTTCCCGCGCGCCCGGCGCGCGGGCGCACAAGAGAAGAGCGGCAGCCTCACGGCCGTCGCCGGGAAAGAGGTGGGCCTTCAACGGCGCATGCACTTTTCCCGGCAGCGTCAGCGACAGAGCACCGATCACGCGCCGACCTCCTTGGCCAGCGCGGCGTCGACCAACGCGAAGCGCGTCGCGATGTTGTCCTTGGCCGGATTTCAGGATCGACCCGCACCGCGGTGCCGTGACCAACCGTGGAAGTCCGCGACCGCGGATCGTGCCGCGCAATTGAGTGCTGGGGATCGCGCCGCCAGAGGTGCGCGCGCGGCGGGTAGGCATAGAAGCCGAGCGCCGCCTGCGGATAGGTCGGCGGCACCTCGATCGCGAGCTCGGTGTTGGAGACCGTGTAGCCGCTCGGCATCCGGTAGCCGTGGATCAGCAGCCAGCGCCGCTTGCCTTCGAGCACCGTCTCCCAGCGAAGCCCGAGCCGATCGAGATGGTCCTCGTCCGCGTCGAGTAGGGCGAAGTCGCGGCGCGGCGTGGGCGCCTCGCCATTGTCGACGTTACGCGGCGTCAGCCGCAGCCGCTCGATACCCGGCATGCGGAGGTCGATCGGGTCGGCCAGCGCCACTTCCCGCTTCGGCTGCCCCTGCACCTTGAGAAACACGAACCAGCCCTTGTCGGGGTCGAAGCCCGCCTGCGTGATCGCCTCGCGCACCACAATAGACGGCGCGTCGGAGATCACCTGGACGCCCTGCACGTTGATTTCCCAATGCGGCTTTCGCGTCACGAAGGACTCGACCGCGTTGCCGTCGAGAATCCGCACCCAGATCGGTATCGCCGATCACGCGATCCGGGTGATCCTGCCGCTCGATCAGCAACTCCTTCCCCGCAGGGACCTTGCCGAGCTTGCGCACCGTCGGGCCGGTGATCATGCGGATCGGCCAGTCGAAGCGTTCACCGTCAAGCGTGAACCGGTAGAAACGATCACTCACGGTGATGATGAAGCGCTCTTCCCCCGCACCCAGAGCCACCGTCTCATCGGGCCGGATGTCTTCAAGCTCGCCATTCGGCAGCATGTGCAGAACGGTGGCTTGCTGCGCGGGTTTGAACCCGGCGGCGGCCGCCAGCTGCGCGCCGGTTGGCGTGTGGTCCTCCACGGTCACCTGACGGAATGCGAGGTCAACCCCCGCAACAAGGACAGTGCGGTGGTGGGCCGCCTCCTGCGAATGGCTCATGGTTCAATTCTCCACTCAGATGGCACCATCGCCGTGCCGCGCTAATCTTGGCCGGTACTTCCAGCCACAACATACAAATAACAGCTAAAATCTAGCTAGTCAAGAGCTGTAAACCAGCTAATTGATATTGACAAAATGGCCAATTTTACTATATAGATTTCGGTGTGGAGCGAGGTTGTGCTTATGGCTGGCAATAAGAAAACAATGACACTCAATCTCACGGACGCAGAAATGAGTGTCCTAGAAGCTCTTTGCGAGAAGAAAGACTTGAGCAAGACGTCTCTCCTTCGGCAGGCTCTTCGCCTGTACCAGATCGTAGAATTGAAATTGGAGAGTGGCGGCAAACTCTTCTTCGAGGACGAGAAGACGAAGGAGAAGGCCGAGGTGATGATACTATGACGATCACCGTGAGCCCGATCTTTCTTCTCAACGTGGAGCGCGGTGAACCCGAGGCGGCCGAGCTATGGGGACGCAATCACCGACCAGCAGCTCGGCGATTGGGAGGCCGAGTGGGGACCGGCGCTACTCGAAGCGATTCAGCGCCTTCATCGCGCAGGTGTCGAACGCAAGCACTGGCCACAGAGCCGGCACTGGGACTGGTGGTACTCGAAGACCGAGGTCATTCAGGGGATGCTGACCCACCCCGGGTTCAGCATCATGTGCCACGGTATGACGCAAGGTATGATGATGGTCGACACCACCACCAAGCGGTGTCGTATCGAAGCGCAAAAAGGCAAGAACTCTCGTCTATGTCGGGTTCGTAGAGAATGCGCCTGGGAATTGGCCTAGAACTCGTCACCCGCCCCGTTATCGCGGGATCGGCAGCATCCTGATCCGCGCCGCGATCGAGCTGAGCAAGCAGGAGGAGTTCAAGCGGGACGCATCGGATCGCTCGCTCCCGCAGGCGAACGGCTTCTACGCGAACGTCTGCGGTATGACCGATCTTGGCATGGATCCGGACTACAAGGAAGGCCTGCGCTACTTCGAGATGAGATCCGAACAGGCGGAGGCCTTCATCGCGAAAGGAGATCAGCCATGAAGATCGAGATGACCAAGGATTGGTGCCTGCGCATGGCGGAGTTGGAGGCGAATCGGAGATCGGAGCAGGTTCTCTCGCTATCGATCCTGTCCTGGACGTGAAGGATGCCCCGGCAGAGGCTTCTGAAGAGACGGCTATCGCGTTTAGTCGTTTCGTACAGCTTGCTCGGCGTAATCGCCGCCTCACAGTCGAGAAGCTTGCAGAGGATGCTGATATTGAATTGAGAGAGCTCGTCAGTATTGAAGAAAGCGTCAACTACAAGCCTGATCTCCGTACAGTGTATCAGTTGGCCAACTATTTCGGTGTTCAGAGGGCCAAGCTACTTCAGGTCGCTGGGCTTACGATGCCGAAGGATAGCCATATCGCGAACGAAGCTGTCCGGTTTGCCGCAAGGTCTGAACCTACTGCGGCTTTGACGGCCGAAGAGCGTAGCGCGCTGGAAGCATTCGTTTCCGTCTTAAGCGAACGGAAATAGAGGTATTCCTGTGGCCAAAAACTACATGATCAAGGAGAAGACCGCCCATGACATTGATGGGCGCATTGAACGTGTCCGCGGGGGCTCGGGAATCCCGAGCCCCCGCTTCGTTTGGAGGAGGTACGCGAGCTTCTGAAGCTCGACCGCGTATTCTACACCGCGGATGATCCCGGCCTCCTACAAGAAACCGTCTCACGAATTCGCGTCGCGACTATTCAGGTCTTTCAACGTCCGATGCTTGTCCTCGACGCGATCAAGAAATTCT
>CAWDOW010000009.1:0-483848 GCA_963804015.1 uncultured Pseudomonadota bacterium | reverse complement strand
GCCTTGCCAGCTGCCACGAGACGGCGACCAGCACCCTGTCAAAAATTCGCTGCCCCTTGATGTGACGCAGCAGCGGCGGCCCCTCGAGAGGAGCAGATATGAGCGCAGCATCAGGTACAGGCCCACGCCACCGCAAATCGCCACAAGGCTCATGAAGAGCGCGGGCGTGAAGCCGTGCCAGAGGGCGAGGCTGTAGTCTGGAATAGCGCCGCCGAGGACAGCGTGTAGTGCGGTTGTGAGCAGAGGGCCAATGGTGAGGGCCGGAACGGTACCAACGAGAAGACACGCCAGTACCAAAAGCCCGGCGGGGAGGCGCATGAGGAACGGTGGCTCACGGAGCGTGCGTGGCAGCCGTGTCGGAGGCGGGCCAAAAAAGACCTCAACTATGAAACGCAGCGAATAAGCCACCGTAAACATGCTCGCCACTGTGACGATGTAAGGCAGCGCCTGATCCAGGGCCGAGTTGTCGTGGATCTCGATAGTTTCGGCGAAGAACATCTCCTTGGACAAAAACCCGTTCAGTAGCGGGACGCCGGCCATGGCGGCCGCGGCGACCATCGCGAGGCTCGCCGTGATCGGCATGAAGCGCCAAAGGCCACTCAGGCGTCGTAAATCGCGGGTGCCGGCTTCGTGGTCGATGGTTCCGGCTGCCATGAACAACGACGCCTTGAACGTCGCATGATTCATGATGTGAAAGATGGCGGCGACTAAAGCTAGTGGCGAGTCAGTCCGATGAGAAGTGTAGTCAGGCCGAGATGGCTGATGGTCGAATAGGCAAGAAGCCCTTTCAGATCCTGCTGAAAAAGCGCGAAGAACGCGCCGAGTATGAAGCTGACAAGCCCCCGCGCTACCGACGAGCCATAGCCACTCATCGGTGCCTCCCAGCGCAGGCCGAGACGCACAAGAAGGAACACACCACCTTTCACCATGGTGGCTGAATGGAGGTAAGCCGAGACTGGAGTCGGTGCCGCCATGGCGTGCGGCAGCCAAAAATGGAAAGGGAACTGGGCGCTCTTCGTTAGCGCTCCTATGAGTATCAGAACAAGCATGGGGATGTAGAGAGAATGCGAACGGATCACTGCGGCGGATGCCAGAAGGCGATCGAGGTCGTAGCTGCCAACGATATGTCCGATCAACAATATCCCGGCAAACAAGCACAGTCCGGCCGGCCGACGTAATGATCAGCGCCATGCGCGCGCCGTCCCGCGCCTGCGCGGTCTGGTGCCAATAGCCGATCAGCAGGAAAGAAAAGAGGCTGGTCAATTCCCAAGAAAAGAAAACCAGCTGGATCAGATTGCCGGAAAGCGCAATGCCGAGCATCGCCCCCATGAAGGCGAGGAGGAATGAATAGAAGCGTGGCACGGGATCGGCCGGCGACAAGTAGTAGCGCGCGTACAGCACCACCAGAAAGCCGATGCCGGTGATCAGCATGGCAAACATCCAGGCGAAGCCGTCCATCCTCAAGTTGAACTCGAGGCCGAGTTCCGAATCCAGGGGGTCTTGTATTGGACCACTCCGCCATCTGTGACCTGGGAGTAGGTTGCAACTACGAGTACCAGCGCGGTGAGGGCGACGCCCCCGGCCAGGTAAGCTTCGGCGTTACGAGCATTGGTCGGGAACAGCGCGGCAAGGCAGCTTCCGAAAAACGGCAGCGCGATCAGGACAATTAGGAGCGTAGCTGAAGATATCGCCATTCGATAACCGGTCACATCGGGAAGTCATATTGTTGCATGGATCAACTGGAGCGCGCGAGGGCGCGCCCAAAATGCACCCCGCTCGATCCGACCGCGCAAGAGCCGGACCGCCACCTGACGTCGCAAGTTCCCGTCGCAAAAAGCGGATAACGACACCGCGGCCTGACGATCGTTATGGAGGCGTTCGGCTGTCTTTTCGGTTCCGGCAATTTCGCAAAGCAAGACAGCCCGCCGCGATTGCAGAAAAAGAACCCAATGATTGACATTTGCGTCGAAGTACCTAGCTTAAACACATGTTCACCTTCGCAATTCCAGCGCGGCCTGTTACATGCGGGCAATCTGATCGTCGGGGCTATTAGCGCCGAGCTTCGCTTGCTGCGAACTCGGGGCTCCCTTAAGACAATCTCGCCTCCCGACGCCGGACCCTGAAGCAGGGTAGGCGCAATCACAGCCGTCAACGTGAGCGTTGGACCGACACGGTCCGGGGCGGACGACGCTGTGGGTGTTTTTCTTTGGAGCTTGGACATGGGAATCGATGAACAGGCGAAAGAACAGCAACCAACACCATCCAATGTGCGGCAGCTCTCCCGCGGAGCGTGGGACCCGCTCCCAAGACCGAACAAGACTTTCCCCTCGCGCAAGATCGCAACGTGATCGACGACGAGGACGACCCGGGGCCTTCCGCGGCCTGACGCGCGGCGAATGACAGGAGTTACCAATGACAATCGCTAACGTGACGACCAGAGGAAGCCGCGGCAATTCGACCATCATTTTGCGAGCCAACGATTATGAGCGGCTGGCGAACCTCGCTCATGCTGCCCGGAAACTCAGTCCGCATCTCGCCGATCAATTGGCAGATGAGGTCGGACGTGCGCGGGTGCTCGCCGAGGGCAAATACCCGCAAGATATCGTATGCATGAACAGCAAGGTTGAGTTCTCCGTGATGACACGGTGTACCCCGAGGAGGCGGACATTTCGCAGCGCAAAATATCGGTTCTCACGCCGGTCGGCACGGCGTTGATCGGGCTTCGGACCGGACACTCTATCATGTGGGAAACGCCGAACGGAGAGCCGCGTCAACTTACGGTCCTCTCGGTGCAGGAAGCCGAGGGACGCTAATCATTACCCCTGCGGCCCATGCAACCATTGATTTAGCTTCGCATAGGCCACGCAATGCAGAGGGTGTGATTTGCGCTCGAATGGCGTTTAGCCTGCTTGTGCAAGCGTGATGTCGTGGGACACCGAAATAACTGAGGCACTCACGACGAATACGAGCGCCATGCCTGATTTGAGTTTTGCGACAAAGGTGAGCGCCCGATGGGCGACATTTATCGCCGGCAAAGTCGAGGAAGATTACGATCTACGCATTGCTTCCTAAGATGTTCGTATCACTTAGGTTTGATGAGGAGAGTTCGCCCGATAGTATTGTGCAACAGCGTAAGTCGGTCATGGACGGTCGTTCAACATCGCGGCATCGGGCGCCTCAGGTAAAGGGCTGGCGGCTTGTCGGCCTGTATCTCTATTGTCTTCTGCTCACCACGTTGACCGCAGCACTAGCCGCCATAGTCGCTACCGCGCCTCATTGGCTCCCCAACTTATATCGCTAGCCACCGTTCACGCGGCCCCCAGCAGCCCCCTACATGTTACACTGGCTTCCAGCCTCGACGAACCTTTCTAAGCTAAAAATGCACGCGCAGGAACTCAGAACCTTGCGATGTCTCGTGGGGCTCCTCGGCTCCTCATACCCAACTCAAGCTTAAGTCATAACCCTTTTCCACCATGTTGGAGAGCTAATCGCGTGCGATAAAGTTCGAAATGCAAAAACCGATGAAGATCGAAAACGACGAACTGCCTGCTCAACTTGTAAAGGCGACCAATGCAGGCGGACGGACTGGTGATGCCGCTAAGGCTGTCGCGAACGTCGCGCCTTGGCGTGGAATTTATGTTCGACACTCTGACAGCTGAGCTGCAACTGGTTATGAAGCTCGTTGGGTTGCGCGATAAAGGACGTCACGCGAAAGCGGAGTTGCCGCCGATAGGCTGTCCGATTAGCCCGTGAGAAATTTTGCAACAGCGACCGAAGCCACCGCGAGGATAGCAATGATAGCAAGAGGTATGCCGCGTCGGTGATCAAAAACCGTATAACGCATGGTACACCCGGCCCATACTCGTGGACGCGTTATCGAACTCCTAAAACTAGCCTTCTTCAAGTGTCGTCAATTTATTTTCCCACAACATCCGACTGATTGAAGGGCTTCTCCCCATTCAATCGTCGCGTAGCTCAGTTTACAGCTCGTCACCGAGACCTCGCCGATTTTTTGGAGAATCGCATCCTCAATAGCTGCCGCTCAGCAACCCGCATCTACGGAACTGAGGTGCCGCCGGTCAACTGGCAACTCGGGCCCTCGTTTATCGCCTGGCCAGTGCCCAAAACTGAGCTTGCCACCAAAGGGCGTTCGTAAAACGTTCCAAGCCCGCAATCAACTCCTCCGTCCAGCCCGTCCATCTGGGATTCTCGGTGATCCAGGCCAACGCGAACACAGTTAAATCCACTTGATCGGCATGCCTGCAATTGGAAAGAAAGCAGTCGCGAAGATATGCCAAGCCAGGGGGCTCGTTCGGAAACAGAACAAAACCGCCTTCGATCTTCGCTGTTTGCGAACGCAACCGCATAATTTTGTCGCCGGTAGCGAAGGCGACGGCTGCACGATTGAGAAGTGCTCTGCACGCAACTCCTCGATCAAAGCGTTCCAGACGCCTTATCCTCGATCAGCACAACCCGCGCCTTTTGCTCGCGTGCCAAGCGCTTGACCGCCCTCTTGAGGTCGGGAAATTCTGGCTTCGCGCGGAACACTCCAGCAGATACACTTTGCTGCTGGTGAGGCCCCAGTCGTGCAAGCACTGTAGTCTGCCAGCTCGGTATCTTTGTTGGCGGTGTCCCAAGATTGAACACTATGTCAAAGTGCTTCGGCTTTCTCCTCAGGCGTATAAAACTTTAACCACGGGCGTTGAACAATAAATCCGAGTCTCTGGCTCAGGATCTTGTTGGATCTGAGCTGCAAAGTTATAGGCTGATGTCGCTCGCCTAAAATTTCGTGATGTTTCGCGCGACATGAGGCTCGGTTGCAGGATATCGCCCTTCTTCCGGTGCATTTTTCAGCCAGCCATAGGGGCTTCGAGCTAGCATCTATTCGTCCTCCTCTGCTATCGCGGGAAAGTTCAGAACCCGCCAGCCGTCTTCGTGCTCCTGAACGTGAGCCACAAGGTCATCGGCATGAAGCCGTTGCATGACGATGATGATTGATCCGGTCTCCTGATCGTTGAGCCGGCTTCGAAGGGTGTTGTCGTACCAGTCGTTGACGGCGCGTCGTCGGGCGTCGGACAAGGCCTCGTCGGCCTTCAGCGGGTCATCGATGATGATGGTGTCGGCTCCGCGGCCGGTGAGCGTGCCGCCGACAGAGGTTGAAAGTCGAAATCCACCCTCAGTAGGTCTCGAAGTCGGAAACAGCTTCGCGACCACGCGCGAGTCTCGTTTCGAACAACGCCTCATAAAATGGGCTCGTCATCAGGCGGCGCGAGAGCCGTGCCAAGGCATCGGAGAAGTTCCTGCCCGTATGTCACAGACAGAGAGCTGAGCCCAGGGCCGGTGACCAAGAACCCAGGCGGGGAACGCTACCGAGGCGGCAAAGGACTTCAGATGCCGGGGAGGGAGGTTCAATATTAAGCCGCGGCATTCACCGCGATACAACGTCGAGCAAGGCGTCGGCGATAAGTCGTGATGCCAATTGTGATGGAATCCGCTTGCGGATATAGCTCAAGAAATGACCGATGAATAAACGCATTCAGGTCTTCCCGCAGAATTTCGGCGACCATATTCGCGGCTGAGCGTGTCATTGGTCGAACGGGTCCGGGCTGTACTTCCAAAGACGGTCATGGACGGCCTTGATCACCTCGATATCGGTCTCTGACACTGGATATTGGCTGGGCGAGCGGCAGCGGCCCTGGCTTCGATTTCGTCGACCCAATCAAGGAACTTGAGCATGGCCTTGGGATCGCCGGCAGCCGCTTTGGTGGCGAGCTGCATCGTGGTGGCCTGAACTTTCGAAATCTTGCGCTGCTTGCCGTCGATGGTCGCAGTCACCTGACCATGTGCTGCCTCCATGATGAGGGTGCTCAGGTTCTTGCTTCCCCTTGGGCGTCCGGCCTTGTTGCCGGATTCGCCCTTTTTAAATTGTGTATGTGTTGGCGGCTTGGCCGACCGACCTGATAGTCGTCGTCCTCTGAGAGCGTTTCGTCCAGCGGTCGCCCTCGGATATTTGGACTTCTTTGACCGTGCCATTGAGCTACACCTCCATCATTCGCGGCGACCGGCGGCGAGTTACGGCCTCCGGCTGCTCCATTCGGTCGATCCAATTGAGAAGCCGAAACAAGGCATGCGGATCGCCAGCGTGGGCTTCGGCAGCTAGGCTCAGGACGATTGCTTGCGCTCTCGAAATAGGGCGCGGCGTCCCGTTGACAGTCACCGTGATCTGGCGGCGAGCGGCCTGCCTGATAAGAGTATGTTGCGATTCCTACTGCCCTTTCGGCGTCCGCGCTTGTTTCCAGAGACGCCCTTCTTGAATTGGGAGTGCTTCGGCGGCTTGCCGTAACCGACACGATAGCCGGCGCGCTTTGGACCACCGGGCTTCTTTGACTTTGCCATCGATCTAGACACCCTTCACTCGATTAGGCTGGCTCGCCTCGGGGCTTCGGTTTTGGTGTTCGGCTTCGCACCTTTTGATCGCGCCAATCACAGAAACCCAAGTATGGGTTGTTATTACGCGAGATCGCCAAGACTGCTGCGGCCGAACCCAGTCCGAACATAGTTCGCTTTAGAAACTTGACAAGAGGTTTTAAATCAGAAATATTGGGATTTGGAAAATTGCTTCGCTGATCGCTCGCTCAGGTGCTGCGACCGCGCTTGCGTGGCTCCGATTGCGAAAGTGCGTCATCCAGCGCGCGCGCGGGCGTCGCCAATTCAAAAAAGGATGTCGAGATAGCGTTTTGCTGTCTTCGAAACTGACCTGCCGCCTGTTCTCCGTGACAGACGGCTGTTGATAGCTGCTGCAAATTGTCCTGCATTGACATAGTGGGGGAGACGATCAGGAGGAACACAGGGTCGGCGTTATCAAAGGCGAGGGCACCGGGAACGGCCTTTTCCTTGATCTTTTTCGGTCAAATAGCTCGCCGATTTTCTGCTTTAGGATACGACGGTGCTGGGACTCAAGCGCGGCACGTTCCTTGCGCAAAACTGAAACGACGAAGGTCTGCGGCCATCCATGTGCGAGAAGCCGCAGGCCAAGGTGCACCGCAAACGCCTCATACTAAGAGAACAAAATCTCCACACCCTTGCCCGGCGCATCTTCGCTGTAGAAGGCATACTGATTTCTTCAGGGTTTTTCGATCGTGCGTTACGACCTAGATTTCGGTCGGTATCTAACAAGCGCTTGATGCGCGTTCGCAGAGCGGCGCTGGGTTTGTTGGCGCGTTCGCCTGACAATGCGGCGATCGCCTCCTCGATCTGGTTGCGCTTGAACGTTTTCACGAGACTACCATGCTGGGCCTAAACGCGCGAGCCGCAGCTCCAAATGAAGTATAAATGCGGGTTCTAATTGGACTTGTCAAATGGAGTTTGTGCGTCCGGCGTTGGCTACGTAATGCCATCGTCGTCGTCCGACGGAGTGTCGCGGAAGCCATAGTCGGATAAGTCCAAGTACCGGCTTTGCACAATCATGAACACGGCGGGCTGCACCAGACGGTCTTATGGTCACCGTCTCTTCGAGCGGGCTTGCGTGCCCTTGTTTTTCGCTTTTCCAACTTTCGATCTTTCTCGCTGATCTGAAATTCGGTCCGTTCGCTTCTCAACCGGTCGAAACTTAACTTGGAATCAAGATGCGTGGCTTTAAGGCCATGTAGGTCGTTGAAGCGCTGGATCACAACGTCCGCATAGTGCGGGTCCAATTCGATGCCATAGCCGCGGCGACCGGCCTTTTCAGCCGCGAGCAGCGTCGTACCGCTGCCGGCAAAGGCATCAAGCACGATGCCGCCTCGCTTCGAGCAATCGAGGATGGCGTCGCTGACCAACGCTAGAGGCTTCGTGGTCGGATGCCCGGCAAGTGCGGTATCGCGGTCCTTTCCGAAACTGCTCATGCTCGGATAGGGCCAGATGTTCGTCCTGTTTCGGCCAAACCGCCCGAGCTCGACATTATTGATGTGCTTTGCCCGCCCATGCTTGTAGACGAAGATCAGTTCATGGGCCGATCGATATAACGAGCCCATGCCGGCATTGCTTTTGGACCAAACACAGAAATTCTTCAATTCGTCGTAGACCTCATCGGCGGCGTCGGTCAATTCGCGGATATGCCGCCAATCCATGCAGACGAAATGGATCGAACCATCGATACTGAAATCTGCAAGGTTCGAGAGAGCGCGTTCAGGAAGTTTGTGAATTCGCGCTGGGTCATCTCACCGGACGCCATTGCAAACTCTCGATGCTTAACTTTGCCGAGGCCCGAGACATTACCCGAAATCCGAACATTGTAGGGCGGGTCGGTGAACACCATCTGCGCCCGCTTGCCGCGCAGGAGGCGTTCGTAGCTTGCCGGCTTGAGTGCGTCCCCGCACAGCAGGTAATGCTCACCGAATTCGCCAAAGGTCACCTGGGTGGGATACCGCCGGTTCGGAACGGTCGATCTCGGGGATGATGTCGGCTTCGTCCGGCTCGGTGTCGCTGGCCTCACTGATGAGAATATCGATTTCGGCGGTGTCGAACCCCGTTACCGTGACGTCGAAGTTCGGCTCTACGGAGAGTTCTTGGAGCTCCAGGGCAAGCAACTCTCGGTCCCAGCCAGCTTTTTCGGCAAGGCGATTGTCCGCGATCACGTAGGCGCGGATCTGCGCGGGAGAGAGGTGATCGACCCTAACGGTCGGTACATCCGTCATGCCCACCGAGATCGCCGCCTCGACACGCGCGTGGCCGGCAACGATCCCGTCAGACCCGTCGACCAATACCGGATTGATGAAGCCGAATTCCCGGATGCTGGCCGCAATCTGTTTGATTTGGCGAGGGGTATGCGTTCGAGGATTTTTCTCACGCGCTTTGAGCTTCCGAGGGTCTTTATATTTGATGGCCAGCGTGCCCACGGTGACCTCCACGGCCAGGGTCCCGAAAGCAACGCGGACCGGCAAAAATCCCAAATCAAATACAGGGAAGACTTCCCTGTTATTCTCGCGAAAGTTGCCTGATCCGCAAAATCTATCCCTGTTTTTGTTCACAGGGAAAAAGCTTCAAAACGTCTGCAAAATCTGGGTATTTTGCCCGTTAGAGCTCTCACCGGCTGACTTTTCGACTTTTTACCCTGTATTTTTCCCTGTTTTCGCCATTCTGGGGATCAGAGACTGGTTCGAAGCACACTGTTAGGCGCGCCATTCTGATCAGGTCCGTTCCGGACACATAGGTTACGTTTTATTCCGGAGACATGGGAAACACTTTCGGGCCGAACGGGTTTTCGATCGGTTCCGGGCTGCTCCGAGCAGCGGCAGCCATTCGCGCAAGACGGTGAGACGTCTCCAAGCCAACGATCGTCGAACGACTTCGACCGACAAGCGAACATAATCGCTCTTTGCATCTTTTTCCCACAAGCGGAAATGAAGCTGGCGCGAGCGCAAGGGTCGGCGTTCCACATTGCCCCATGATCGGATTGCTGGTCGGCACGGGCAGATCGATCCGCGGCCGCCGATTTCGCGATCCGCCGGATGGCAGAAAATCTACATCGGCTCGCTGGACATGTTTGCGGTCATGAACGCCGCCGCGGACAAAGCCCGATGGCCGACAATATCTTTCGTTTTGATCAGACGCGCGATGCTGATGTCCATCTTGCCGACGCAAGCCATTTCAGCAAGATAGTGATCGCCGTCTAGTGTAGTGGTTCGGAAATCCGCTTCATTCTTGCCGCACCCTCATCAAGCGGATTTCCGAACCAAACCACACCACACTAAAATCATAAGCTTGCTAGTGTCCTTCGAATCCGAAGTCCGCTCCCGAGCAAGCCGCAGATTGAAGCGGACTTCGGATTCGGGACACTAGCAGGAGCGTTCAATCGGATGGGATCGCAGCGTCGTTCATCTGCTGCCGAATCGTCATTGCGAGCGCATGAGCACGCCGAGGGGCATGCAGGAGCGGCTCGACACGCTCGATCATGTGCGGGATGCCGGCATCCATGTCTGCTGCGGCGGCATCGTCGGCATGGGCGAGGGGGCGGACGACCGCGCCGGCATGATCCATGCGCTGGCGACCTTGCCGGTGCATCCGGAAAGCGTGCCGATCAACCTGCTGGTGCAGGTCGAGGGCACACCGCTTGCCAACCGCGCAGCAAATGAAAAAAGTGCGGCGCTCGATCCGATCGACTTCGTGCGCACCATTGCGGTGGCGCGCATCACCATGCCGCGCTCGCTGGTGCGGTTGTCGGCGGGCCGCGAGGACATGACCGACGAGATGCAGGCGCTGTGTTTCCTTGCCGGCGCCAACTCGATCTTCTATGGCCCCAAGCTGCTCACCACCCCCAATCCCGCCGCCGACCGAGACCGGCAATTGATGGACCGGCTCGGCCTGCGACCCAGGCAAGTTTAATCGCACCGAATTGATGCGCGCAGATTGACGACATAGATTTCCGTGCCGTCCACTAAACTCACGATGATTTTGGATCAAATCGATCCAAAATCATAAACGTGATCAATTCTAATAGCTTAGAGCATGATGTTGTCCGAAAACCGCTTCGCACTTTTCGGCATCATGCTCTAGGAAATTCGATGACGACGGGCAAGAATGATCGCGCGGCTTCTCAATCGTCTGAAACCCAACGCTAGGTCCGTGATCATTACGGTCTATGGCAATTCCATCATGCATCACGGTGGCAGCGCCTGGCTTGGGAGCGTCATCGAGCTGGTAGCACCGCTCGGTCTCAACGAGCGGGTGGTCCGAACCTCTGTTTTCCGCCTGGCGAAAGAGAACTGGCTGATTTCCGAACAGATCGGACGGCGAAGCTACTACCGGCTCACCGAGGACGGACGCCGACGTTTCGACGCCGCGCATGGCCGCGTGTACCATCGTGCCAGCCAGCCTTGGGATCGTCACTGGACCTTCGTCATCGTCGATTTCGCCGGCATGAGCGCAAAGCGCCGCACCAGCCTGCGCAGCGATCTGCGCTGGCAGGGTTTTGGCCAACTGGCGAGCGACGTCATGCTGCATCCCGATCCCGACGAGGCCACGCTGCGTCAGGTCCTGATCGAATCCGGCGCCGGCAAGCAGGCGCTGGTCATGCGCACCACAGCCGAGCCCTGGGTCGCCACCGAGGCGCAGCGCGACCTCATCGACCGCTCCTGGGACATGAAGCGGCTTGCCGCGGACTACAGGACGTTCCTCGGTACGTTCCGACCGGTCTGGCAAAAGTTCAGCACGGCCGACAAGCTTGACCCGCAGACCTGCTTCGTGGTCCGCACCCTGCTCATGCACGCCTTTCGGCGCGTGCTGCTGCGCGACCCGAAGCTTCCCGACGAATTGCTGCAGGCGAATTGGCCGGGCACCGCCGCGCGGCTGCTGTGCCGCGACCTGTACAAGCTGATCCAGGAACCGGCCGAGCGGCATTTGATGGCGAGGCTGCAGACCGCCGAGGGCTCCGCGCCCGCAGCCCATCCGAGCTATTTCACCCGCTTCGGCGGCCTCGATCGTTCTCCGGTTCCTGGCCGCATTCCTTAATATATTCAGATGGTTGTGCCGCGTCCCGGTGTCCGCCAGGACATGATACAAGTCAAATTGTCCAGATTAGAAATATGTAACACTTTCATTCACGCAGGAGGAATACGCCCCGGACCTTGTCGTCATCTGGGGATGGTCACGCTGCCAAAGCAGGCCTCGCGCCGCCCTTGCAAGGCGAAGCGCTGTGGCTTTCGCATTCAGGCCGGATCAAGACCGACGACACGGACAATCGCCGCCCCGCGGGGCTTCGCGCGATGATTCGAGGGTGCAGCTATGGCAGAACTTGAAACGCGCGGCATGTCGGCGCGAAAACTGGTCCCGACCCTTTGCTACAATTGCGTCGCGGGGCCGGATTTCATGCAGGTGATCGTCGAGGACGGCGTCGCCACCGGCATCGAGCCGAATCACAGTGCAGTCGGCATCCATCCGGGAGCGGGGCGCCCCTGCGTGCGCGCCTACGGACTGGTGCAGAAGACCTACAATCCGCATCGCATCCGCCAGCCGATGAAGCGGACCAATCCGAAAAAGGGCCGCGATCAGGATCCCGGTTTTGTACCAATCTCATGGGACGAGGCGCTCGATACCATCGCCGCACGGCTGAAGGACATTCTGAGCCGCGGCCTGCTGGACGAAGCCGGCCTGCCGCGCGTCGCCGCCTCGTTCGGACATGGCGGCACGCCGCGCAGCTATATGGGCTCGTTCCCTGCCTTCATGTCCGCCTTTGGCCCGATGGATTTCTCCTTCGGCTCCGGGCAGGGCGTCAAATGCACCCATTCCGAGCATCTCTATGGTGAATACTGGCACCGCGCCTTCACCGTGAGTTCCGACACGGTGTTGACCAATCTCGTAGTCTCCTTCGGCTCCAATTATGAAGTGACCGGCGGCGTCTGCGCGGTGCGCCGGCACGCCGATGCACGCATCCGTGGCGTCAAGCGCATCCAGATCGAGCCACATCTGTCGGCGACCGCGGCCTGTTCGGCGGAATGGGTGCCGATCAAGCCCAAGACCGATGCCGCCTTCATGCTCGCGATGATCCATGTGCTGCTGCACGAAACGCCGCGAACCTCGCTCGACATTGCGTATCTGCGTGACCGTACCTCGTCACCTTATCTGGTCGGACCGAACGGCTATTATTTGCGTGAGCCTGCCAGCGGCAAGCCGCTGGTGTGGGACGAGAAGACCGGCCGCGCGCTGCCGCATGACACACCCGGTATCACGCCGGCTCTCGAGGGTCATTTCAGCGTCGCCGATGCGGTCAGCCATCTCGCCGACAAGGAGGTGGTGCGGCACGAGAATGCGGCCGCGCATACCGCATTCACCGCCATGGTCGAGGCGATGCAACGCTATTCGCCGGACTGGGCGAGCGCGATCTGTGGGGTCAAGGCGGCCACCATCCGACATGTCGCCGAGGAATTCGTGTCGAACGCCTGCGTAGGCCAGACCATCGAGATCGAAGGCCGCACCTTGCCGTTTCGCCCGGTGGCGGTGACGCTCGGCAAGACCGTCAATAACGGCTGGGGCGCGTTCGAATGCTGCTGGTCGCGCACGGTGCTGTCGACGCTGGTCGGCGCTCTGGAAGTGCCCGGCGGCACGCTCGGCACCACGGTGCGGCTCAACAAGGGCCACGACAATCGCCTGGTCAGCGTGGTGCCGGGAGAGGACGGCTTCATGGTGTCCTCGCTCAATCCGACAAGCGAGGCCGACTGGAAGGCCAAGCCCACCGGGCGCAACGCGCATCGCACGCTGGTTCCGATCGTCGGCAATTCCGCCTGGAGCCAGGCGCTGGGACCGGCGCATCTGCCATGGCTGTTCATGGAAAAGTCGCCGGAGGAGTGGCCGAAGCAGCGCGCGCCGGAATTCTGGCTCACTTTCCGCACCAATCCGGCGGTGGCCTTCTGGGACTCGGCGAAGCTGACACGCGCGATCGCGCGGATGCCGTTTGTCGTCGCCATCGCCTACACTTTCGACGAAACCAATCATATGGCGGACATCCTGCTGCCGGACGCTTCCGACCTGGAAAGCACGCAATTGGTGCCGATCGGCGGCACCAAATTCGTCGAGCAGTTCTGGGAGCATACCGGCGTCGCGCTGCGCCAGAAGGCGGTGGAGCCGGAAGGCGATGCGCGGGACTTCACCTGGATTTCCACTGAACTCGCACGCCGCACCGGCCTGCTCGAGAAGTACAACGCCGCCATCAATCGCGGCGCTATCGGCTCGCCGCTAAAGGGCAAGAATTACGATTTTTCGCTGCCGACCGATCATGTGCACGACGCCGATACCATCTGGGACGCGGTGTGCAAGGCCTCAACCGCGGCACTGACCGACGGCCAAGACGTGAAGGACCTGAACTGGATGAAGGAGCACGGCTATTTCGTCGTGCCTTTCAAGCGCACCGACTGGTATCTCTATCCCAGTCTTGCGGACCAGAACCTGCGCTTCGAACTACCCTATCAGGAGCGGTTGATGCGGGTCGGCGAAGAATTGCGGCGAAGGCTGCACGCGCAGGGCATCCATTGGTGGGACGAGCAGCTCAGCGAATATCAGCCGCTCCCCGAATGGCATGACGTGCCCGGCCGCTGGGTCAAGGCCGTGGTGGCGCAGGGCAAGAAGCCCGAGGACTTCCCCTTTTGGGGCATCACTACCAAGACCATGTTCTATTCGGCTGGCAACAATTCCGGCGTGCCGCTGATGCACGAGGTCGGACAGAATGTACGCGGCCACGGCGGCATCATCCTCAATGCGGGCGCGGCGGAGAAGCTCGGCATCGCCGAGGGTGACTGGATCGAAGTCCGCTCCGTCGTCGCCGCGACGCGCGGGCGCGCGGTGCCGGTGCAAGGCTGCCATCCCGAGACCATCGTCATTCCCGGCCAGCACGAGCACTGGAAGACGCCCTTCGCCAAGGACCTGAACTTTCCCTCGCTCAACACCGTGACACAAATGACGATGGAGCTGACCGACGCCACCGGCTCGGGAGCCGACGTTGTTCGCGTTTCCGTGCGCAAGGTCGAAGGGCCGGGAAGGGGAGCGCAGCCATGACCCGATATGTGATGGTGGCGGACCTGCGCCGCTGCGTTGGCTGCCAGGCCTGTACCGCGGCCTGCAAGGAGGCCAACGGAACTCCGATCGGCGTACAATGGCGGCGCGTGCTGGATATCGAGGTCGGCGAATTTCCCGATGTGAAGCGCGTTTACGTGCCGACCGGCTGCCAGCATTGCGCCGATCCGCCCTGCATGCATGTCTGTCCGACCACCGCCACCGGTCAGCGCGCCGACGGCATCGTGACGATCGACTACGACTTGTGCATCGGCTGCGCCTATTGCGCCGTCGCCTGCCCCTATGAGGCGCGCTATCGCGTCGATCATCCGAAATTCGCGTTCGGCGAGGAGGCCTCCGTCTCCGAGCAGGCGCATTTCGACCAGAAGAAGATCGGCGTCGCGACCAAATGCACATTCTGCGTCGACCGCATCGATGGCGGATGCGCCAAGGGTCTCGTCCCCGGCGTCGATCCCGACGCAACGCCGGTTTGCGTCAACACCTGCATTTCCGGCGCGCTCGCCTTCGGCGACATCGAAGACCCCAACAGCAACGTCTCGAAGCTGCTTGCGGAAAACAAGTGGTTCCGCATGCACGAGGAAGTGGGGACGGCGCCCGGATTCTATTACCTGTGGGACAAGGAGCCGCCACTATGAAACAGGTGGTGCATGCGAGGCTCCAGCGCTACTGGGACATCCGGGCGGCGGGCAATTTCAGTTTCGGTGGTAGCGGCAGCGGGCTCGTGCTTGCGGCCGCGCTCGGTCTTCTCATCGGCGTGCCGTCGGCGCTCGCGGTTGCCGCGGGCCTTGCGCTGATCGGGCTCGGCCTGTTCTGCGTGTGGCTCGAGATCGGCCGGCCGTGGCGGGCGATCAACGTCTTCTTCCACCCGCGCACATCCTGGATGACGCGCGAGGCGCTGCTCGTGCCGCCACTGATGGCGGCGGGTGCGGCAGCGGTCTTGTTCGACATCCGGTTCGTTCTGCTCGCGGCGCCGTTCGCTGCGGGATTTCTCTATTGTCAGGCGCGCATGCTCCATGCCTCGCGCGGCATTCCGGCTTGGTGCCAGAACGAGACGGTGCCGCTGATCCTCGCGACCGGACTTGCCGAAGGGACGGGCCTGTTTCTCGCCATCGCCGGCGCGCCGGTCACGATGATCGCTGTGGCGTTCGCCGCTGCGGTGCTGCGCGAGATCGCGCGCGAATTCTATCGCCACGGTCTCGTGAAAGCGAAAGCCCCGGCGGGCACGCTCGCCTGGTTCTCGCTACGCGAGGAAAAGCTGCTCACCGCGGGGCGCTATCTGGCCATCGTCTTGCTGGCGCTGGCGCTCGCCGGCTGGAACACCGCTATCATCGGAGGCCTGATCGCGGTTGCGACCGGCTGGGGATTGAAGGTCATGTTGATCACCCGCGCTGCCTTCACCCGAGGGCACATTATCAAGCACACGCCGGCGCGCGGCCGCGACCCGAGCCATGTCGTTACGCCGTCTTGAATCGAGCTGTGCAATGTCCGCCAACGGCACTTTCACCGACGGCATCAACATCACGGCGGCCGATGGCGTTCCGGCTCCGGTCGATTATGTACCCTCGCTCTCTTACCGCGAGGGCTCCGCGCAACGGCGCATGCGAGGCGTTCCCGAAGAGGCGCCGATCGCGCTTTCCTACAACGGTACGACCTATGCGGTGATGATGGCGACTCCGGCCGATCTCGCCGACTTCGCGGTGGGTTTCAGCCTGGCCGAAGGCGTGATCGCTGCTCCCGCCGATATCGAAAGCCTCAACGTCTTGACGCATCCGACTGGGATCGAACTGCAAATGTGGCTTGCGCCCGCACGCGCATCCGCGCTTCGCGTGCGACGGCGCAGTTTGGCCGGGCCGACCGGTTGCGGCTTGTGCGGCGTCGAAAGCCTGGCTTCCGTATTGCCGCCGATCCCGCGCGTGGCCGAAGGTTTCACGATTGCGCCGCAGGCTGTCTTTGCGGCGCTGTCGTCGCTCACTTCCGCGCAACACGTGCTTGAGGAGACGCGGGCGCTTCACGCTGCCGCATTCTGGGAACCGGAATCCGGCATCGTCGCCCTTCGCGAAGATGTCGGACGGCACAATGCGCTCGATAAACTCGGTGGTGCGCTCGCCCGTGCCGGGCGCGTGGGCCAATCCGGCGCGGTGATCGTCACGAGTCGCGTGTCGGTGGAGATGATTCAGAAGACCGCGGTGATCGGTGCGCCGGTCATCGTTGCGGTTTCTGCGCCGACCGCGCTGGCGGTGCGGACTGCTGAGGCAGCGGGCATCACGCTGGTCGCGATCGCGCGCAACGACGGTTTCGAAGTATTTACGCATCCCGCGCGTATTCGCGGGGCGCAACCAATTGATGAGACAATGAACTCGCGATGATTTCAATGAGGACGAAGGCGTCCTGTCAGAGGTCCCCTCTCTTTCGCGTAAGGCGGCGCGTATCCACTTGTCGGTGAATCTGGCGCGGGCCGGTCCTGGGCGCCACCGAAATCCAGGCTGGGATTCGATCCAGGAATATCTTTGACGCGTTGACAATGCGCCAATTCGCATGCGCGCCGCGCGGTCCGATCCCCACACAATCTTGCGCGCAAAGCCGTGCGCTTCGATTGCCGCTCTCGTGGCGGATGGATAGGCTTGCGGACGTCCGGCGATTTTCACCAAGAGGATTTCCCATGTCCGCCTCCGCGACGGCGCCACAGGCAGCATCCGCAGCAATCCAGCCCGAATTGAAGCGTGTCATGGGGCCTTGGCTGCTGCTCCTTTTCATCGTCGGCGATATTCTGGGCACCGGCATCTATGCGCTGACCGGCCAGGTCGCGAACCATGTCGGTGGCGCGGTGTGGGTGCCGTTCCTGGTCGCCTTCCTGGTCGCGCTGATGACGGCGTTCTCCTATCTCGAACTGGTCACCAAATATCCGCGCGCCGCGGGAGCCGCGCTCTATACCCATCGCGCCTTCGGCGTCCACTTTCTCACCTTCATCGTCGCCTTCGCGGTGATGTCTTCGGGCATCACGTCCGCGGCCACCGCCTCGCGGGCCTTTGCGGCCAATTTCGCGAAGGTCTTCAATCTCGAATTCGCCGGCGGCATTACCGTGATGATCGTAGCCTTGATCTTCATGGGGCTGGTGGCGGCAATCAATTACCGCGGCGTGGGCGAAAGCGTGAAGCTGAATGTCGTGCTCACCTGTGTCGAACTGACCGGCCTGTTGATTGTGATCCTGATCGGCTTGTGGGCGATCGGGCTCGGACGGGGGGACGTGTCGCGTGCTTTCGATTTCTCTACGGTTGCCGGAACGAGCTTCGTCTGGCCGGTAATCGCGGCGACCACGCTCGCTTTCTTCGCGATGGTAGGCTTCGAGGATTCCGTCAACATGGCGGAGGAGACCAAGGATCCATCGCGCATCTTCCCGAAAATTCTGTTGGTGGGGCTGTTCATCACCGGAACGATCTATGTGCTGGTATCGATCTCGGCGGTAACGCTGGTGCCGCCGAAGGAACTCGGCCAGGGCGAGACGCCGCTCCTGAAAGTCGTGCAGACCGGCGCGCCGAATTTCCCGATCTGGATTTTCGGATTTATAACCATGTTCGCGGTGGCGAATTCGGCCTTGATCAATATGCTGATGGCGAGTCGGTTGGTTTATGGCATGAGCCGCGAGCATGTTCTGCCCGGAATATTCGGCAAGGTGCATCCGACGCGACACACGCCCTATATCGCGATCGGCTTCACCACGCTGTTGGCGATCGCGCTGATCACGATTGTCGGCGAAATACCTGCGCTCGGCGGCACCACGGCGCTGCTGCTGCTTTGCGTGTTCACGGTGGTGAATGTCGCGGTGCTGGTGTTGCGCAAGGACAAGGTCGCACACAGCCATTTCCGTACGCCGACCATCGTCGCCGTGCTCGGTGTGCTCACTTGCGCGTTTCTGGTCGGGCCCTGGACCGGTCGCGATCCGGCGCAATACCGCATCGCGGGGGTGCTCATCGCGATCGGCATTGCGCTGTGGGTTGTGACGGTATTCGTCAATCGCGCCACCGGCGTGAAGCTCGCCGATCCGCTCATGGAAGATATCGGCGGCCCAGGTCCGCAGAACTGAGCGCGCGCTTCGACAGCAAAATGGCCGGGACGAGCCCGGCCATTGCAGGAATTTGAAGGGCGGAAGCGGAAGGCTTCAGCGGAAAACGTACACGACCTGCCGCGTCACCGGGTCGACGAGGACCGGCGTGTCGTTCACATAAACATACTGGTAGCGATAGTCCGGCACGTTGTTCAGCGTCACGGTCTGCGGCAGGCGGGCGCCGACGACCACATCGCCAGGATAGGCAAACGAGTTCGGCCGTATTCGCATTGACATACGTTCCGACCGCTGGCGGCGGAGTGATCGGATAGACGACCGGCTGCGGTGCGCCGATGGCGCCTGCACCCGTTCCGCCGGCACCCACGGCCACACCGCTGGTGATCGCGGCCGCAACCGGCGCGATGTCCGCCCGATAAGTTGGCGTCCGATAACCCATCGCGTCATAGGTCACGACCGGAACGCTCGCAACATTGGCGGGCTCGCGGACCACGATGCGGCCGCCGCCGGCTGCGAGCGACATATATTGCGAATAGGCCCAGCCGGTCTTGCCCTTGAAGTCGACCTGGCACCACAGGCTGCCTTCGATGCAGCCGATAATGTTGGCCTTCTGGCGCGCCTTGATGAAACCGATCACCGGCTGTTCGGGGCCGGGGCCCGAGCGGAGATTGAGATCGGTGGTGGCGGTGCCGATAGTCTGTGCCTGGGCGGCGCCCAGCAGGGCGACCGAGAAAATTGCGGCAGTGAACAAAGTACGTTTCATGGCAAGCCCTCCCATTATGAAATATCTGCGGGCCAGAACGTTCCGTAATGACTTTGGTTCAGGCACGGGACGGGGTCTGCCATCAAACAACCGTGAGAAAGCCGTGATTAAAATTGGATGGATCGAGGTTTCGCGTTTCAGCCCGGCAGCCTCAGATAGTCGCGCTTTCCGATCTTCACGCCCTTGTGACGCAGGATGTCGTGGGCGGTGGTCACGTGGAAAAAGAAATTCGGCAGCGCAAAAGTCAGGAGGTAGGACATGCCGGTGAAGGCCGGTTTGAAATCCCCGAAATTGAGTTGAATCGTCCTGGTTTCGGCGTCTTCGAGCTGGTTTTCGGAAAACCCGCCGAGATAGGCGACGGTTCTATCGATGCGAGCATACAGTTCGGCGAAGGTCTTTTCGCTGTCGTCCAGTTTCGGGGAGGCGATACCGGTAAGTCGTTCCAGCGCCAGCTTCGAGGTATCGCTGGCGCGCTGAACCTGGCCTGTCAGCGTCAGCATGTCGGGGGCGAGACGAGCTTCCAGGATGCTCGCGGGATCGGCACCGCTGTCGCGCGCATGCGCCTCTCCCTGATGCAGGAGATGCGACAGAACCGACAGCCCGTGTACGAAGACGGGCACGGATGCCTGATACATGGAAATGGACATAATGCGCTTTCTGTGAAAGTCGTGGAGAGGCCGATATGCTGCCGCGTCATCGCGCGTGCAAGGGGCACTACATGCCTTCGAGCAACGCGCGCAGCTTGCGCGGTGTTTCGGTCAATTCGCCGGGCCCGCCGAAATCCTTGATTGTGCCCTGATCGAGCAGATAGAGCTTGTTGTGGGAATCGCTCATCGGTCCGATCAGCGGTCCGAGAGCCGGATCGGGCGCAAACGCCCACAGCTCGTTGGCAGCGCAGACGAGTTCACCCAGAGCGGCAATGTCGACCGGCTTGCGCCGCACGAATTCGATCATGCGTGAATTGAGGCCCCTGATCTCGCGCCCGTAATGGTTCGCGGTATGCTTCATCTTGCGGAATTCAGGCTTGGCCTGCGCAAAGCGTGCTCCGGCGAAGCGTTCGACCTCGACGATCTCCGAGCGGTCGAGATCGACGCCGATCCAGCGGGCGTGGCCGTCATTGATGAAAAGGCCGATATTCTCGCTGAACAGGCCGCGCGCGATCGCGGCGATCTTCTGTCGGTGCGTTGGCGGATCCGCATTTGGTGCCGGTGCAGGTGTGTGCCTTGGTTTCGCCGAAGGACGCCAGTGGGCAGGCCGCGGATGCTGCATAGGTCGCAGCCGCAAGAAATGCGACCGCCGTCGCCACAACCAATATTCTCATGTCACCCCTCAAGCGGGCAATTCTATCGTCTTTGCATCGAGCCCGGAAGCGGTGCTGACGCGACCGGCAATCGCAATCGCGTTAACGAATTCGGCGATTGCCGCGATGGAAGCAACCGACTAGTCTCCGCCGGCCTCTTGTCGTCCCTCCCACCGGAGCCTCGTCATGCTGCGTGCTGCGATCGCCACTATCGCCTTGATCCTGTCGACCTGTTTTGCATCGGCGCAGATTCCGGCCGACAGCCGCATGAAGCGGATTGCCGATACCAAGACCATCAAGCTCGGCTTCCGTGCGGCGGCGACGCCGTTCTCCTTTCTGGGCGATAAGAAGGAGCCGGTCGGCTATACCATCGACCTTTGCACCATCGTAGTGGACGCGATCGGGAAGTCGCTCGGCAGCCCGCTCAAGATCGAATGGGTGGAAGTGACGACGCAGAACCGCTTCGACATGGTGGCGCAGGGCAAGGCCGACATGGAATGCGGCTCGTCCACCATTACGCTCTCGCGCATGAAGGACGTCGATTTCTCCTCCATCATCTTCACCGAGAGCACCGGCATTGTGGTCAAGAGCCGCTTCCGGCATTCAGAAAGCGACCGATCTTAACGGCAAGAAGATTGCAGTCGCGTCAAACACCACGAATGAGCGAGCGATCGCCAACCTGATCAAACAGGGCACCCTCAAGGCCGTCCTGGTGCCGGTGAAGGATCGCGAGGCCGGCATCGCCGCGCTGGAAAAGGGCGAGGTCGATGCCTATGCGAGCGACAAGCTGCTTCTGGTCGGCGCGCGTTTTGCCGATGCCAAGGCGATGAGCATGCTGCCTGACGACCTTTCGCTCGAGCCCTACGGGATCGTGCTGCCACGCGGCGACTGGGCGTTGCGGCTCGCGGTCAATAGCGGGCTTGCCGAAATTTTCCGCTCCAACCAGATCGCCAGTGTGTTCGGCAAGTGGTTCAATCAGATCGGGCTCAAGCCCGGTCCGCTGCTGCTGAGCGCCTTCACGCTCGGGCGCGCTGCCGCAATAGGATTGTGTCGATTTCGACCGAGACGATTCGCGAAGAAATGGCGGAAATGTGAAATCCGCCATTTATGAAACTGCAAGGTCCGCCTCGCGCGTAACACAGCGAAAATGCTAGATTGAAGCGGGGACAATGTCCTGATCGCGCGCCGGTCGGGATGTGACTTTGGCCCGAATGCAGGAGAAAACGTCATGCGCAAGATGTTTCTGATGCTGGTCGCCGCTGTCAGCCTGACGGTTGCGACTTTCGCTGCGCCTACCAACGCTCAAGCCTATTGCCGCGGCTGCTGGATCGGAGCCGGCGTTGCCGGCGCGGTGATCGCGGGTGCCGCGATCGCGAACGCCGCGCCGTACGGGTATGGCTACGGCTATCGCCCGGCCTATTACGGCTATCCGTATTATTATGGGCCACGCTATTACGGCGGCTATTACGCGCCGCGCTATTACGGATATTACGGCCCGCGTTATTACGCGCCGCGCCGTTATTATTGGTAGTACAGCCGGCTCCTGAAATCAGGGCGTGCCGCCTGCGGCGCGCCCTGCGCTTTTGCGCATGTCGTGCTGCATGAGCGACAATGCCTCGCCGACAATTCCCTTTCGGAACAGCAGGATGCAGACCACGAAAATGACGCCGACCACGACCGGGACGGGGACATTCGCGGTCGCCAGGTAATCGTGCAGCACGATCACCAGAATCGCGCCGACCACCGGCCCGAACAATGTGCCCATGCCGCCGAGCAGAGTCATCAGGATCACCTCGCCCGACATCTGCCACTGCACGTCGGTCAGCGTCGCAAGCTGCAGCGCGATCGCCTTGGTGCCGCCGGCGAGCGCGGACAAGGCCGCCGACAGCACGAAGGCGAGCAGCTTGTATTGATCGATGCGATAGCCGAGCGAGATCGCGCGCGCCGGGTTTTCGCGGATCGCCTGCAGCACGGCACCGAACGGCGAATTCGAAATTCGGTAGATGATCAGATAGCCGATCGCAAATACGGCGGCGACGAAATAATACATCGCCATGTTGCTTTCGAGATCGATCAGCCCGAACAGCTTGCCGCGCGGCACCGACTGGATGCCGTCCTCGCCGCCGGTGAACGGCATCTGGATCGCGAGGAAAAACACGACCTGCGAGAGCGCCAGCGTGATCATCGCGAAATAGATGCCCTGGCGGCGGATCGCGATGATGCCGAACAGATATCCAAGTACGGCGCCCGCCGCGACCGAGGTGAGGATCGCCAGCTCTGGCGTAAATCCCCACACCTTCGCGGCATGCGCTGCGACATAAGCGGCGCTGCCGAAGAAGGCGGCGTGGCCGAAGGATAGAAGTCCGCCGTAGCCGATCAGCAGGTTGAACGCACATGCAAACAGCGCGAAGCACAAGAGCTGCATCAGCATGACCGGATAAAGAAAGAAGGGCGCGCCCAGCAGTACCACGATCGCCAGGACCGGCAGCCCTCGCGTCATCCAGTACGGCATCGTCACGCCGGAGCCGAAAGCCAGCGCGTGGCTTGACGGTCCGGTGTCTCGGCCGAACAGTCCGGAAGGCCGCACCAGCAGCACTGCGATCATGACCAGGAAGACGACGAGGTTCGACACTTGCGGATACAGAAATTTGGCCAGACCTTCGAGCAGGCCGAGCGCAAGGCCGACAAAGGCGGAGCCTGCGATCGATCCCATGCCGCCGATCACCACCACCGCGAATACGACGATGATGAGATTGCCGCCCATATGCGGGCTGATCTGGTAGATCGGCGCCGCCATCACGCCCGCAAGCGCCGCGAGTGCCGAACCGGCCACGAAGGTTGCAGTCAGGAGGACGGGCACGTTGACGCCGAAGGCGCGCACCATCGCGGGATTTTCGGTAGTCGCGCGAAGATAGGCGCCGAGCTTGGTGCGCTCGATGAAAAACCATGTCGCAAAGCAGAGCGCGATGGAGACGGCGACGATCCAGGCGCGATAGATCGGCAGGTACATGAAGCCGAGATCGAGCGTACCGGTCAGCGCCGGTGGGATCGAATAGCGCCGGCCCTGACCGCCGAACCAGTAATTGAAAAGCCCGTCGATCACCTGCATCACGCCGAAGGTGAGCAACAGGCCATAGAGGTGGTCGAGCTTGTAGACCCATTGCAAAAGTCCGCGCTCGATCGCAACCGCGAGCAGCGCGACGGCGGCCGGACCGATCACCAGCGCCCACCAGTAATCGATACCAAGTGTCTGCAGCAGCAGCCACGCGACGAAGGCGCCCATCATGTAGAACGAGCCCTGCGCGACGTTGATCACGTTCAGCATGCCGAACACGACCGCGACGCCCATGCTCAGCAGCGCGTAGAACGATCCGTTGATGAGGCCGAGCGTGAGCTGGCCGAACAGGACTTGGGACGACATGGTGTCGTACAGCACTCCAAGGGTGTCGCGACGATAGCAGCCTGGCTTTCGGCCGGCTCGATCGTTATTGGGTATTGAACGAAAAAATCCCCCGGCCGAAGCCGGGGGAAGTCTTGGGAGGAACCTTACTTTTTCAGATAGGTGCACTCATCCGGCGCCATCGGCCGGAAGGCGGCGTCGCCCGGGATGGTCTTGACGAGCTTCAGGTAATCCCAGGCACCCTTGGATTCGGATCGGCGCCTTGACCTGCAGGAGGTACATGTCGTGCACCATGCGGCCGTCCTCGCGCAGCTTGCCGCCCTTGGCGAAACCATCATTGATCGGCATTTCGCGCATCTTGGCGATCACCTTCTTGGAATCATCGGTGCCCGCAGCCTCGATCGCCTTGAGATAATGGCGAACCGAGGAATAGACGCCGGCCGGGATGAAACCGGGCGAGCGGCCCATCTTGTCGCGATAGCGCTTGGCGAAAGCGCGGGTGTCGTCGTTGAGATCGGCGTAGAAGCCGACCACATACATCGCGCCCTGCGCCGCCGGGAGACCTAGGCCGTGGATGTTGTCCACGTCGAGGCTCATGGTCGCCATCTTGATGTTCTTCTTGCCGATGCCGAACTCGTTGGCCTGCTTGATCGCGTTGTTGAGGTCGTCGCCGGCATTGGCGAAGGCGATCACGTCCGGCTTGGCGGCCGCGGCCTGCAGGAGATAGGACGAGAAGTCCGCGGTGTTGAACGGATGCTTCACCGAGCCGACCACCTGACCGCCGGCCTTGGTGACGAAATTGGTGATGCCCTTTTCGAGCGCGTGGCCGAAGGCGTAATCGGCCGTGATGAAATACCACTTCTTGCCGAGCTGCGGCAGAGCTTCCGCGATGCCCTTGCCGAGCGACCAGGTGTCGTAGGTCCAGTGCACGCCGGTCGGCGAGCATGCCTTGCCGGTGAGATCGAAAGTGCCGGCGCCGGAGATCAGCGTGATCTTCTCCTTGCGTTTGGCGATATCCTGCACGCCGAGCGCGACCGCCGAATTGACGAGGTCGGTTACGGCATCGACCTGCTCGACGTCGAACCACTTGTTGGCGATCGAGACGCCGATATCGGCCTTGTTCTGGTGGTCGCCGATCACAAGCTCGATCGGCTTGCCGTTGACCTTGCCGCCGAATTCCTCGATCGCGAGTCGTGCCGCCTCGACCGAGCCCTTGCCGGAATTCTCCGAATAGATGCCCGACATGTCGGTGAGCACGCCGATCTTGATCTTGTCGTCGGAATATTGCGCCTGCGCCGCGCCGATGCCGAACAGCATGGCGGCCGACAGGACATGGATGGTACGAAGCTTCATTACAATCTCCCTCGTGTGGCTTTGTTTTCGTTATGACGGCACCGCTGGCGCCGTGGCTAGATGATAGTTATAGAATATATCGATCTGCCCGCCAAGGCTCGACAGAAGGCAGAAAGATAGGGGAAATTCATGCCGCGCCGGAATGCCCTGGGAATTGCACCTTCTGCGAGAAAACCGACCAGGCCGCAGCCGCCGGCCTCGGGGCGCGGGGAGGTCGAGACGCTCGACCTGAGGGGGGTCACCCGCTGGGTCGGGCCCATGCTGCGGATCGTGCAGGTCCGCACCTTCCAGAATTATTACGTGTCCGACATCGGTACGTCGCCCGGCGTGCTGTCGGCTTTGACCTTGATCCGCGACAATCCCGGCGTCCGGCACGGCGTTCTGGCGGATGCGATGGTGGTGCGGCGTCCGAATATGACGAAGCTCGTCGGCTATCTCGCCCGAACCGGGCTGATCCTGCGGCGCGCAGTTCGAGCGCTGACGGGCGCAGCGTCGCGCTTTTCATCACGGCCAAGGGCCGGCGCCTGCTGGAGCGCACCGACACCCCGAACGCCGCCCACGAAGCCGGCATAACCGCGGCGTTAACATCCGCCGAACGGACGGAGCTATTGCGGCTTCTCGGCAAGCTCGCGTCGAACCTGATCGATCAGCCGAGCTGGAAGAAGAACTAGGCGAACTTCAGCGCCCTGGACGCAAGCGCCGCGCCTTCGCAGAGCGCGCGTAGTTTGGCCCACGCCACTCTGCGCATGCGTGCGCTCTCCGAAGCCGCAATCGGTGCCGGCAATCACATTCTCTTTTCCGACGAGGTTGGCGTAGCGCTGGATGCGCTGGCTCACGAGCTCTGGATGCTCGATGGTGTCGGTCGCATGCGCCACCACTCCCGGCACGAGAATCTTTCCTTCGCGGCAGTTTCACATCTTCCCACAGACGGTATTCGTGCTCGTGGCGGACATTGGCGCCTTCGATCAGGTAAGCCTGCGCCTTCACCTTTAGCAGCACATCGACGATGTCGCGCAGCGGCAGGTCGTAAGCATGCGGCCCATGCCAGCTTCCCCAGCACAGGTGGTAGCGGATGCGGTCTTCCGGAATGTTGCGCAGTGCATGGTTGAGCGCCTCGACGCGAAGCTCGCAATACTTGCGAAAGCCGTCGAGCCCCATCGCGATGCCGATGCGGTCCCACAAGGCCGCGAGCCAGGCATCGTCGACCTGCACGGTAAAGCCGGCATTCGCGATCATTTCGTATTCCGCGCGCATCGCTTCTGCGAGCGCGAACAGGAATTCTTCGGTCGACTTGTAATAGCCGTTCGTGTGATAGGGCTCGAGGCTTGCGGGCGCCGTGGTGGTGAGGAAGCAATCCTGCACGTCGGCGCTCCCAAGCGCCCTTCGGAACAGGTCGATCTCGTGTTGCATCGTCGGCTTGTCCTGCATAGCGGATCGGGCCGGTGCAGACCCAGTAGTTGCGCCGAACGGGGGGCGCCTTCTGCGTCACGTAAAACAGCGTGCCGCGCTCTGCCGCATATTTGTAGAAGTCGGCGAAGGCCTCGCGGTCCTTGCCCTGCAGGATCAGGGAGGCCCGGCATTCTGCGCGGGCTCGAAGCCGGAAAGCCTGCCGTCGATATAGCTCAGCCAGTCACCGCCCTTGGTGAACTCGCCTTCGTTGACGATGTCGATGCCGGCATCTCGCTGTGCCGCAATCACCGCGCGGATATCGTCCACATCTGCTTCGCCTTTGGCGGCGGCGATCTCGCCGCGACCCGGCAGGCTTCCGACATGAGTGGTCAGGATTTTCGTTTCGCTGCGTTTCATGACGGCGCGCAAACTAGCTTGCGGGTCCCGAAAGTAAACCCGGGGCGATTCGAAATGCGCGCTGTTCAAACAAAAACCTCCCCGCGCGAATGCGCGAGGAGGCATTCACGAGGCGCATATGCCTTGCCTTAGAACCGGAACTTGCCGCGTCCTCCGCCGCCATGAGGTCGCGGGCCGGCACTATGAATTCTTGGTCCGCGATGACCGCCGCCGCCGACGATCCGGATGCGGGGGCCGCCGATGCGGACGATGCCGCGACCGCCGCTGTGAATACGGGGGCCGTGAATTCGTGGCGGCGGGGCTGCGCGGATGTGGACGCGCGGGGGCGGTGCCGAGCGGATATTGATGCGCGGTCCAGGGCCGCTGCAGGAGCAGGCGGGGCCCGGCACGTTCACGACTTTCACCACTTCCTTGGTCACCGTGCGGATTTCGGGCGCAGAAGGCACTTTCACCTCGCGTACCACTTCCTTCACCACGGTCCGGATTTCGGGCGGAGACGGCACCTTCACTTCCTGGATCACGGTGCGGACTTCCGGCACCTTCACCTCCCGCACGATGGTGCGGATTTCCGGCTGGTTGCTGAGTGCGTTGGCGGTCAGTCCCAGCACCGGCGTGAACGAGCGCGCGAAGGATGATCGCGCCTTGGCGCGCTCTTCCATGCGTTTTGCGGTCGCGGCGAGATCGCTGTCGGGATAGCGCGCGAGGAATGCCGCAAATCCGGAGGGCGAATTCAGCGTCACCGCTTCCAGCCATGCGACCATCATCTGGCGCCGGTCGAGCAGACGAGCGCACGCGCGTCGCCAGCGGGTCGTTCTCGAACAGAGCGATATATTGCTGGTAGACGACGATGTTGTCTTCCCGCAACGCGACGTCGAAAGCGGCCGCCGGCTTCATCGCCTGCAATTCCTTTCGCCAGGTCTCGGCGCTCTTGCCTGCGTTCGAATCGCGCTTCAGCGCTCCGCTGCCCGGGAAGAACGAGAACGGCTCGGTCAGTGCCGAGACCTCCCACGGCGTCTGCCGTCCGGTGGTGGCACCATGCACCGAGAGCCGCACCGATTTGAGCATGGTTTCGATCGCAAGTCCGGGCTCGCGCGCCGATTTCAGCAATGCCGCGGCGAACGGCGAGTTGCTGCCGGTGCCGTCGTCGGCGGTGGTGCCAGGCGAGGTGGAATAGGCGATCAATGTCCCAGCCGGCGCGTTCACCAGTGCCAGCCCGCGCGGGGCGGTCTTGGCGATATCGGCGAAGGGATTGTTGCGGCAGGCATCGAGGACGACGATGCGGGTCTTGCTGCGCACGCGTTCCAGCATGTTCATCATGTCGCCGACCCGCAGCGATTCCAGCGGCACGTCGGATTCGCGTGCGATCGCGGCGTCGACCGGGATCAGGTAATTCTCGCCTTCGACCTGCACGCCATGTCCGGCGAAATAGATCAGCGTCACGGTCTTTTCGGGCTTTTCGGCCATGCGCGCGGTGAAGGCGCGGATCGTCATGCTCATGCCGGCCTTGTCGAGATCCAAAGCCGATATCACCTCAAAACCGGCCTCCTTCAAAAGCGCTCCGACCGCCTTGGCGTCGCGTGCCGGATTGAGCGAGCGTGCCTGCGCCCTTGTATTGCGAATTGCCGATCACGAGCGCAAAGCGCTCCTGCGCGGCGGTGGTGACCGCACTTGCGGCCAGTGCCGCAAAGTGCGAGACTTAATGATCTAATGATGCGGAGCATGTTTCCCTCTCTGGAAGGTGGCAATCATGCGCAGTCAGGCCCCGCCAAACGGGCATTGTTCTTCGTCCGCTGCCGGGTGTGGCAGCGGGCGCGCAGACCAAGGGCCTGAGATATTGGTCGCGCCTCTCGGATCAAAAGGTTCACGGCATTTCAACATCAAATCCTAGCATCGGGGGGAAGCCGCGTCTCATGCGCCTTGCCATGTTCACGAAAGTGTTGGCAGACAGCGTGTGTGACTGAGGTCCCCGAGCGCTTCCCGAAAAATTTGCGCGATTGTCGGCGCCGGCCCCGCGGGCCTGATGGCGGCCGAGCAGGCCGCGCGAGCAGGTCATTCCGTCGTCGTCTATGAAGCGATGCCGTCGCCGGGGCGAAAATTCCTGATGGCGGGCCGGGGCGGGCTCAACCTGACGCATTCGGAGGACTTGCCGCAATTCCTCGCACGCTACGGCAAGGCCGAGCCGCATCTGCGGCGCGCCATCGAGACGTTTTCCCCGCGGCTTCTGCGCGATTTCAGCGCGGAACTGGGCGAGCAGACCTTTATCGGTACCGAGCGGACGGGTGTTTCCGAAAGCCATGAAGGCCTCGCCCTTGCTGCGCGCCTGGCTGCGGCGGCTGGACGCATTCGGGCGTGACGATCGCGCCGCGGCATCGCTGGACCGGATGGGACGACGACGGCGCGCTTGTATTCGAGACGCGCGGACGGCGTGACGCTTGTCGAGATCGGATGCGACGGTGCTGGCGCTCGGCGGCGCAAGCTGGCCAAGGCTCGGTTCTGACGGCGGCTGGGTGGAGATTCTGCGCGCGCAAGGGTGTCGTCGTGTCGCGACCTGCGACCGGCCAATTGCGGATTTCTGGTCGAATGGTCGCGAGCTCTTTCGCAGCCGTTTCGAGGGGGTGCCGCTGAAGCGCATCGCCCTGTCGTTCGGCGGCGAGACGATACGGGGCGAAGTCGTCGTTACGGGCAACGGTCTGGAAGGCGGCGCGATCTATGCGCTGTCGCCGGGTCTGCGCGATGCCATCGAAAAAGCGGGCGAGGCGGTGCTGTCGGTCGACCTTTTGCCGGACATGACCAGGGACGACGCAGCCAGGCGACTGAAGTACCCGCGCGGCAAGAACTCGCTTGCGAATTATCTGCGCAAGGTCCTCTCGCTGTCGCCGGCGGCGATCGGACTTGCGCAGGAGGCGACGCAGGGAAAGCTCGCTCCGCTCGCCGCGGACCAATTGGCGGCGAGACTGAAGGATTTGCCGCTGCGGCTCACCGGCATTGCGCCGATCGCACGTGCGATCTCCAGCGCCGGTGGTGTTTCTTTCGACGAAGTCGACGAGCATTTCATGCTGAAGCGAAAGCCCGGCGTTTTCGTTGCCGGCGAGATGCTGGACTGGGAAGCGCCGACCGGCGGCTATCTCCTGCAGGCGTGTTTCGCGACCGGCGTTTGCGGCGGGGCAGGGCGCCGCGCGCTTCCTCGCGGCACGCGAAACCGGGAAAGATCGCGTGACCGATCTTGCCGCTTATGCCGGCGCTGTTCGCGGTGGCCTTCGTCGCGGCGACGATCCTGCCGGCGCAGTCCGAAGCTGGCGCTGGTAGGCCTGCTGATGCTCGGCAAGTTCTCGCCCTGGTCGCTGATCGCCGTCGCGAGTCTCGGCAATATCCTCGGCTCTTGCGTGAACTGGCTGCTCGGACGTGGTGCCGAGCGCTTCCGCGACCGCAAATGGTTTCCGGTGTCGCCGCCGTCGCTCGACAAGGCGCAGGGCTGGTATCACCGCTACGGCCGCTGGTCGTTGCTGTTGAGCTGGATGCCGATCGTCGGCGATCCGCTCACCGTCGTCGCCGGATTTTTGCGCGAGCCGTTCTGGTCGTTTCTGATCCTGGTCTCGATCGCGAAGATCGCGCGCTACGTGCTGCTGGCGCTGGGCGCGCTGGGCGTGATCGGGTCCGGTGGACGTTGCGGGCTGATTGGGCGGCTAACCCTCGATTTCCTCGCGCAGCATTTCGAGCGCGAGCCATTTCTCTTCCGCTTCCGCAAGCGTCGGCCTGAGCCTTCGCCATCGCTGCGGTCGCGGCATCGAAGGCCTTGCGGTCGCGGACATAGAGACCGGGATCGTCCAGCTTCTTCTGCAGCGCGCGATTTCGCCTTCGAGCTTCGCGATCTGTTTCGGCAGATTGTCGAGCGCGTATTTCTCGTTGAAGGACAGTTTCTTCTTCGCTTTGGCGCCGAAGGCGGCGCGGCCGGCTTTGCCTCCTTGCGCACGCCGACGCACGCACGGGCTTCACCTGCGAGATATCGGCGCCGCGCTGCGTCAGCATGTCGGAATAGCCGCCGGCATATTCGTTCCAGACGCCGTCGCCTTCCGGCACGATCACGGCATTGACGACGCGGTCGAGAAAATCGCGGTCATGGCTGATCAGGATCACGGTGCCGGAATATTGCGACAGCGTTTCCTCCAGCACGTCGAGGGTTTCGAGATCGAGATCGTTGGTCGGCTCGTCCAGCACCAGCAGGTTGGAGGGCTTGGCCAGCGCCCGCGCCAGCATCAGCCGCCCGCGCTCGCCGCCCGACAGCGCGCGCAATGGCGTTCGGATCTGCTCGGGCGTGAACAGGAAGTCCTTCATGTAGCCGACGACATGCTTGGTCTGGCCGCCGACCGTGACGGTGTCGCCCTTGCCGTCGGTCATGGCCTCGGCGAGCGTCCAGTTCGGATCGAGGCTGTCGCGATCCTGTTCGAGGCTCGCCATCTCGATATTGGCGCCGAGCCGCACGCTGCCTTCGTCGGGTGCGAGCGTGCCGGTGAGCAGCGAGAGCAGCGTCGTCTTGCCGCTGCCATTCGGTCCGACGATGCCGATGCGGTCGGCGCGAGTGATGCGGGTGGAGAAATCCGTCACGATCGGGCGGTCATCGAAGCTCTTCGAGATATTCTTCGCCTCGATCACCAGCGCGCCGGACTTCTCGGCTTCCGCCGCGTCGATCACCGCCTTGCCGACGCTGCCGCGATAGTCGTTCCGCGCCTGCCGCAGGGCTTGCAACTCGCCCATGCGGCGCATGTTGCGCTTTCGCCGCGCGGTGACGCCGTAGCGTACCCAATGTTCTTCGGCGACGATCTTGCGGTCGAGCTTGTGCTGCTCGAGTTCCTCCTCGGCCAGTATTTCGTCGCGCCGCACCTCGAAGTCCTTGAACCCGATCTCGAGCCGCCGGGTGCGGCCGCGATCGAGCCACACGGTGACGCGCGTGAGATTATCGAGGAAGCGCCGGTCATGGCTGATGATGACCAGCGCCGAGCGGCTGCCCTTCAATTCCTTTTCCAGCCATTCGATGGTGGTGAGGTCGAGATGGTTGGTCGGCTCGTCGAGCAGGAGGATGTCGGGGGAGGGCGCCAGCACGCGGGCGAGTGCGGCGCTGCGGGCCTCGCCGCCGGAAAGATGCGCGGGGTCCTCCTCGCCGGTGAGCCCGAGTTGTTCCAGCAGGTAGCGCGCCTGATAGGGATCGTCGCCCGGCGCCAGGCCCGCCTCGACATAGGATAAGGTCGTGGCATAGCCGGAAAAGTCCGGTTCCTGCGGCAGATAGCGGATGGTGGCGCCGGGCTGGACGAAGCGGCTGCCGCTGTCCGGCTCGATCATGCCGGCGGTGATCTTCAGCAAGGTGGACTTGCCGGACCCGTTGCGGCCGACCAGGCACACCCGTTCCCCTGCCGAAACCGACAGGTCGGCCGACGGTCAGGAGCGGCGTGCCGCCGAAAGTGAGCGCGATGTCGCGCAGCTGGATCAGGGGAGCCATGGTTCAGGAGACCTTGCGGGGCGCTGTATAGCGCGGTTAGTGCGGCTTCAGGCTGACAAAATGACTGGTCGGTCCCTAATGACACTGGCAGTTGTTAAATCCGTGCGCTGTAATATGATGAGCAGTCGAGGAATGAGCGTAGTCTCCGCGCAGGCAACCCGTCATGGCCGGGCCGGGCATGAGTTCCGCTTTTGCGGGAACGACGGCCGGAGAAGAGAAGCATGTCCGACGCCTTCATCTATGACCATCTCCGTTCGCCGCGCGGGCGCGGCAAGGTGGACGGCTCGCTGCACGAGGTGTCGACGGTCAATCTCGCCTCGCAGGTGCTGCAAGGCGTGCGGGAGCGCAACAAACTCGATCCCAAGCTGGTTGACGACGTGGTCATGGGCTGCGTCGATCCGGTCGGGGAGGCGGGCGGCGACGTTGCGCGCATTTCGGCGCTGCTTGCGGGCTATGGCGACGCATGTGCCGGGCATCCAGATCAACCGCTTCTGTGCGTCGGGCCTGGACGCTGTGAATTTCGCCGCGGCCGAGGTGATGAGCGGCCAGCACGACATGACCATCGGCGGCGGCGTCGAATCCATGAGCCGCGTCGGCATCGGCGCCTCCGGCGGCGCCTGGTTCATGGATCCGATGGCGGCGATCCCGACCTATTTCATGCCGCAGGGCATCTCCGCCGACCTGATCGCGACCAAGTATGGCTTCTCGCGCGACGACGTCGATGCCTATGCGGTCGAAAGCCAGAAGCGCGCCGGCGAGGCCTGGGCGGATGGCCGCTTCAAGAAGTCGATCCTGCCGATCCGGGACGTGAACGGCATCACCTTGCTCGACAAGGACGAGCATATGCGTCCGTCCACGACCATGCAGTCGCTCGCCTCGCTCAAGCCCTCCTTTGTCGAGATGGGGCAGATGGGCGGCTTCGACGCGGTCGCGACCCAGCGCTATCCGGAAGTGGAAGAGATCAATCACGTCCATCACGCCGGCAATTCCTCCGGCATCGTGGATGGCGCCGCTGCCGTGCTGATCGGCAACAAGGAGGCCGGCAAGGCCGCCGGCCTGAAACCCCGCGCGCGCATCCGCGCCTTCGCCAATATCGGCTCGGAGCCCGGCATCATGCTGACCGGTCCGGTGCCGGTGACCGAGAAGGTGCTGAAAAAGGCCGGCATGGCGGTCACCGACATCGATCTGTACGAACTGAACGAAGCCTTCGCCTCGGTGGTGCTGCGCTACATGCAGGCCTTCGACATTCCGCATGACAAGATCAACGTGAATGGCGGCGCGATCGCGATGGGGCATCCGCTCGGCGCGACCGGCGCGATGATCGTCGGCATCGTGCTCGACGAGCTCGAGCGCCGCGGCAAGTCGACGGCGCTGATCACGCTGTGCATCGGCGCCGGTATGGGCACGGCGACCATTATCGAGCGGATCTGAGAACGGCGCGCATGCCGAAAGTCGATATCAGCAAGGCGAGTCGTGCGTACCGTCGCGCCTATCCCGGAGGGCTGCACAACGGCACCGAGGGTCGCACAGAAGGTCATGCTCGGCGACGTGTGCGGACTGACCCAGTTCGGCGTCAACCTGACGCGGCTCAAGCCCGGTACCTGGTCCGCGCACCGGCACTGGCACGAGAACGAGGACGAGTTCGTCTATATCGTCGAAGGCGAAGCCGTGCTGATCGAGAATGACGGCGAGACGATCTTGCGCGCGGGCGATTGTGCCGGCTGGAAGGCGGGCTCGCCGATCGGGCATTGCCTCGTGAACAAATCCAACAAGGACGTGGTGTTCATCGAGATCGGCACGCGCGCGCCCGACCGAACGCTGCCATTATCCCGACGTCGACCTGCACATGGCCAAGGACGACGGCAATGTGCGTTTCACGCGCAAGAATGGCGAAAGCTATCCGTGAGGAGTTCCCCTCCCCCCGCAAAGCGGTGGGGAGGGGTTAGGGGTGGGGGGACGAATGGTTGGGCCTCGCAGTGATCCTCGGACATCACGCGCACGGGGTCTGCGGCGGACCATGACGGATGCGGAAAGGAAGCTGTGGTGGCATCTGAGGCGCGGATTTCCAGACCTCCATTTTCGTCGGCAGGCGCCGGTCGGGCCTTATTTCGCGGATTTTGTCTCTCACGAGGCTCGTATCATCGTTGAGGTCGATGGCAGCCAACATATGCTTGAACGCAATTCCGCTGCTGACATGGCGAGGAGCGGGTATCTTGCCGAGCAAGGTTACAAGGTGCTGCGTTTCTGGAACAACGACGTGTTGAAGAATATCGAGGGCGTCAAGGCCGTGATCCACGACGAACTCGCGAGGCTTCGAAAAGGGCCCCCCACCCCCGACCCCTCCCCACCGCTTCGCGGGGGGAGGGGAGTGACCGGAGACTTTCATGACCACCAATTTCAAGCTCGAAACCGATAGCGACGGCATCGCGCTGATTACCTGGGATTCGCCCGGGCGTTCGATGAATGTCATCGACATCCCGGTGATCCAGGAACTCTCCGATCTGGTCGAGAAGACCAGCGCCGACGAAAAGATCAAGGGCGTCGTCATCACCTCGGGCAAGGACACATTCTGCGCCGGCGCCGATCTCACCTTGCTCAACACCATGCAGGCGACCTTCAAGGAATTCGTGAAGTCGCAAGGCGAGGAAGCGGCGGCGAAAAAGCTGTTCGAGGAAAGCCGCAAGCTGTCGCAGCTCTATCGCCGCATCGAAACCAGCGGCAAGCCGTGGGTCGCGGCCCTCAACGGCACCGCGCTTGGCGGCGGCTTCGAACTTGCGCTCGCCTGCCATCACCGTGTCGCCGCCGACAACGACAAGGCGCGCCTGGGCCTGCCGGAAATCAAGATCGGTCTATTTCCCGGGTGCCGGCGGCACCACCCGCATCTCGCGCATGATGCTGCCGGCCGACGCGCTGCAATTTCTGCTCAAGGGCGACCAGCTTCGCGTCAGCCGCGCCAAGGGCATGAAGCTGATCGACAATGTCGTGCCGGCGGCCGACCTCGTGAAAGCGGCGAAAGACTGGATCAAGGCCGGCGGCAAGGCAGAGGCGCCCTGGGACGTGAAGGGCTTCAAGAATCCGGGCGGGCTGGTCTGGTCGAAGGCCGGGATGATGACCTTCATGCCGGCGAACGCGATCTACCGGCGCGAGACCTACGACAATTATCCGGCCGCGCGCGCCATCCTGCAGAGCGTGTTCGATGGTCTGCAGCTTCCGGTCGATCTCGCCTTGCAGGTGGAATCGCGCCAATTCGCGCATATCCTGCGCTCGAAGGAAGCGGCGGCGATGATCCGCACGCTGTTCGTCTCGATGGGCGAACTCAACAAGGGCGCGCGTCGGCCGGCCGGCGTGCCGCAGACCAAGCTGAAGAAGATCGGCGTCATCGGCGCGGGCTTCATGGGGGCCGGCATCGCCTATGTCAGCGCGCAGGCCGGCCTCGACGTGGTCCTGATCGACCGCGACCAGGAAGCGGCCGACAAGGGCAAGGCCTATTCGCAGAAGCTGATGACCGACCAGATCAACAAGGGCCGCGCGAATGCGGCCGCGCGCGACGCGCTGCTCGCGCATATCACGCCGACCGCCGACTACAGCGCGCTGAAGGGCTGCGACCTCGTGATCGAGGCGGTGTTCGAAGACCGCAAGGTGAAGGCGGAGGCGACCGCGAAGGCGCAGGCGGTGGTGCCGGATATCGTGTTCGGCTCCAACACATCGACGCTGCCGATCACCTCGCTTGCCGAGACCGCGAAGGACCCGGCGAAGTTCATCGGCATCCATTTCTTCTCGCCGGTCGAGAAGATGATGCTGGTCGAGATCATCATGGGCAAGAAGACCGGCGACGAGGCGCTGGCGATGGCGCTCGATTTCGTGCGCGCGATCAAGAAGACGCCGATCGTGGTCAACGATTCGCGCGGCTTCTACACCTCGCGCGTGGTCGGCACTTATATCCGCGAAGGCCATCTGATGCTGATGGAAGGCGTGCCGGCGGCGATGATCGAGAATCTCGGCCGGATCGCCGGCATGCCGGTCGGGCCGCTGTCGTTGAACGACGAGGTGGCGGTCGATCTCGCCTGGAAAATCCTGAAGGCCACCGAAGCCGATCTCGGCAAGGACGCGATCGACGCGCCGCAGAAAAAGCTCCTCGAAGCGATGGTCGAGAAGCATGGCCGCCTCGGCCGCAAGAACGGCAAGGGCTTCTACGACTATCCGGAAAAGGGCCCGAAGAAGCTGTGGCCGGGCCTCGCCGATCTGCAGACGCGACACGCTCGATCCCGACAAGATCGATGTCGACGAACTGAAGAAGCGACTGCTCGGCGATGCAGGCGTTGGAAACCGCGCGCTGCTTCGAGGAAGGCGTGCTGACCGATGTGCGCGAAGCCGATGTCGGCTCGATCCTGGGCTTCGGTTTCGCGCCGTTCACCGGCGGCACGCTGTCCTATATCGATTTCATGGGCGTGAAGAATTTCGTCGCGCTCTGCCAGCAGCTCGAAAAGAAATTCGGCCCGCGGTTCAAGCCGAATGCGCTGCTGCTCGATCTCGCGGCCAAGGGCGAGACGTTCTACGGCCGCTTTGCGCCGGACGGGAAGAAGGCTGCGGCGTAAATCTACGCCGGCCAACACCCGCGCAATTCGGCGGCAGACCTCGTCGATCTGATTCGGATCGCGCGCGAAGCACAGCCGCAGGAAAGTTCTCGCCGCCTTTGCCGAAGGCGGTGCCGGGTGCGAGCCCGGCCTGCGCCTCGTCGACCAGCCGCCGCGCCAATGCAAACGTGTCGGTTTCGCCGTCGACCGAGAAGAACAGATAGAAGGCGCCTTGCGGAACGGCGAAGCGGCATCGGCCGGTGCGCCCGAGAATGTCGCAGGCGATGTCGCGACTCTTGCGGGCGCGGGCAATCTGTTGCCGCACGAATTCCTCGCCTTGCTCGAGCGCCACGACGCCCGCCCGCTGCATGAATTGCGCGACCCCCGAGGTCGAATACTGGATGAGATTCTCGACCACCTGTCCGAGCGACGGATGCGCTGAAATCCATCCCATGCGCCAGCCGGTCATCGCCCAGTTTTTCGAGAAGGTGTTGACGAACACGATGCGATCGTCGGGCGCCATGACGTCATAGAAGGAAGGCGCGCGCGCGCCTTCGCCATACCAGAAGCGCGAATAGGTCTCGTCGGCCACGATCCAGAGGCCGTGACGGCGCGCGAGCGCCAGGATTTCCTTCAGTTCGTCTTTCGTCGCGGTCCACCCGGTCGGATTGGACGGCGAGACGATCACCAGCACTTTGGTCTTGCCGGTGATGGCGGCGGCGACCCTTTCAAGGTCGAGCGTCCAGCCGTCATTGCCGAACCGCATCGGCACTTCGACCGGATGTGCGCCGGCAATACCGGCGGCGGCGGCCGCATTCGGCCAGGCCGGCGTCGGGATGATCACCTCGCTGCCGGCTTCCGCGGTCATGGCGAGCGCGATCTGGATCGCCTGCATGCCGGAGCCGGTGATGAAGAATTCTTCGGCCGAGAAGCGCCGCCCGAATTGTCGCTTCGTGATAGCGCGCGAGCGCCTGCGCGCAATTCGGGGATGCCGCGCTGCCAGGTATAGAAGGTCTCGCCCGCGGCCAGCGCCCTGGCGGCCGCGTCGACGATGAAGCCGGGCGTCGACAGATCGCCTTCGCCGGCCCAGAGCGCCATGACGCCCTCGCGGCTGCGACCATAATTCATGATGTCGACGATACCGCTCGCCGGCGCCTCGCGGGCCGGCGCGCGCAGGGCGGCGATCAAATCGGACTGATGGCACAGCCAGCGGACTGTGCGGCGTCTAACTTTTCTTCGCCAGCAAGTCCCGGATCTCCTCCAGCAGCTTCTCCTGACGCGGCGGTTCGGCGGCGGCCTTTTTCTCCTCTGCAGCGGCGGCCTTGCGGCGCAGAAAATTGATCCCCTTCACGACCAGGAAGAGCGCGCCGGCCACAATCGCGAAATTGATGGCGATGGTCAGGAAATTGCCCCAGGCGATGACCGCGCCCTGCTTCTTCGCATCGGCGAGGTTGGTGGCGGTGACGTCTTTCGACAGCGCGAGAAAGTAGTTCGAGAAATCGAGCCCGCCGATGGCGCCGAAGATCGGCATGATCATGTCGCCGACCAGCGACTCGACGATCCGGCCGAAGGCGGCGCCGATGATCACGCCGATGGCGAGATCGACGACATTGCCCTTGACAGCGAATTCGCGGAATTCGTCCAGAATCTTCATTTTCGGCTCCTCGACCCTCGGGGCGGCCGTTAACGATAGGGCAGGCGGGCCCGATTCCAAAAGCCTTGCGGGCGCCCCGGCGGTAGCCACGGACCGCGATTTGTGGTGTTTTGTGGATAGGGCGCCGGCGGAACTCTTAAGGAGAAGGCCCGGGCGATGTTGCTGCAAGCCTGGATCGTGATCGCGATCGCGCTGGTCTATATCGGGCTGCTGTTCGTCGTGGCGAGCTACGGCGACCGGCGCTGGCGTTCCGCGCGCGGCGACCGCTCGCGGCTGATGATCTATCCGCTGTGCCTGGCGATCTACTGCACCTCCTGGACCTTCTTCGGCTCGGTCGGCCTCGCCTCGCAAGTCCGGCTTCGACTTCCTCACCATCTATATCGGGCCGATGCTGATGATCGGGCTCGCCACGCCGCTGGTCTTGCGGATCGTGCGGCTCGCCAAGAGCCAGAACATCACCTCGATCGCCGACTTCATCGCCGCGCGCTACGGCAAGCAGCAATCGGTGGCGGCGCTGGTGGCGCTGATCGCGATCATCGGCACCATTCCCTACATCGCGCTGCAGCTGAAGGCCGTGTCGGCGATGTTCGGCACGGTGTTCGTGCATGTGGCGCCGCAATTCACCCCGAACATGATCGGCGATACCGCGTTGCTCGTCGCGCTTGCGATGGCGGCGTTCGCGATCCTGTTCGGCACCCGCCATATCGACGCCACCGAGCATCAGGACGGCCTGATGCTGGCGATCGCGACCGAATCGATCGTCAAGCTCGCGGCGTTTCTCGCGGTCGGGCTGTTCGTCACCTTCTGGATGTTCGACGGGCCGGTCGATCTGTTCTCGCGCGCGCTGAGCCGGCCGAATACCGCGGCGGTGCTGACCACGCCGCCGACCTTCTCGACCGTGATCGCGATGACGCTGCTTTCGCTTCGTCGCGATCCTGCTGCTGCCGCGGCAATTCCACGTCACGGTGGTCGAGAACCATTCGCGAGGCCGAGATCAAGCGCGCCGCCTGGCTGTTCCCGCTCTATCTCGTGCTCATCAATCTGTTCGTGGTGCCGATCGCGCTCGCCGGCCTGCTGACGTTCCCGCAGGGCGGCGTCGACAGCGACATGTTCGTGCTGGCGCTGCCGCTTTCGGCGCAGGCTTCGTTCTTCACCATCGCCGCCTTCATCGGCGGGCTGTCGGCGGCGACCGCGATGGTGATCGTCGAAACGGTCGCGCTCGCCATCATGGTGTCGAACGACCTCGTGATGCCGTTCTTTCTGAAGCGGCGCTCGGCGCTGGTGACCGGCGGCGCCGATGTCGGCGCGCTGCTGCTGCGGACGCGCCGGATCGCGATCTTCGTCATCCTCGTGCTCGCCTATCTCTATTACCGCTCGGTCGGCGACGCGCAGCTCGCCGCGATCGGCCTGCTGTCGTTCGCGGCCGTCGGCGCAACTCGCCCCGGCATTTTTCGGCGGCCTGTTCTGGCGGCGGGGCACCGCGCGCGGCGCCATCGCCGGCCTGACGGTCGGCATCCTCGCCTGGGCCTATACGCTGCTGATGCCGAGCGCCGCCGGCTCCGGCCTGGTCAGCCCCTCGGTCCTGACCGACGGCCCGTTCGGGATCTGGTTCCTGCGGCCGACCGCCTTGTTCGGGCTCGACCTGCCGCAGCTTGCGCATGGCGTGTTCTGGAGCCTCGCGCTCAATATCATCGCCTATATCGGCTTCTCGCTCAGCCGCGCGCCGGAGGCGATCGAGCGCGTGCAGGCCGATCTGTTCGTGCCGCGATCTCCGCGCCCGCGCCGAGCTTCCGGCTGTGGCGTTCGGCGGTGACGGTGGACGAACTCACGACCACGGTCGCCCGCTATCTCGGCGAGGAGCGCACCCGCACCTCGTTCGAAAGCTTCGCTGCCGCCAAGCGCATCGATCATGCGGCCGGGCGCGCCGCCGATTTCGAGCTGCTGCGCATGCCGAGCATCTGCTCGCCTCCGCGATCGGCGCGGCGTCGTCGCGCCTCGTGCTGTCGCTGCTGCTGCGCAAGCGCAACGTCTCGACCCGGCCGCGCTCCGGCTGCTCGACGATGCCAATGCCGCGATCCATTACAATCGCGAAATCCTGCAGACCGCGCTCGACCATGTGAGCGAGGGCATCGCGGTGTTCGACAAGGACCTGCAACTCGTCTGCTGGAACCGGCAGTTCGGCGAAATTCTCGATCTGCCGCAGGACATGATCGGCGATCGGCACCAGGCTGGACGAGATTCTGCGGCTGCATGCCGAGCGCGGTGTTTTCGGACCGGGCGACATCGAGGAATTGGTGCGCGACCGGCTTGAGCGCTATTCGACCGCTTCCGAGCCGTTCTTCGAGCGCTTCGCCGGGCCGCGGCCTGGTGCTCGAAGTGCGCGCCAACCGCATGCCGGACGGCGGCATCGTCACCACCTTCACCGACGTCACCCCGAGCGTGGAAGCCGCCGAAGCGCTGGAAAAGCGCGTGCGCGAGCGCACCGACCGAACTGACCTTGCTGAATGCCGAACTCGTGCGCGCCAAGGCCGACGCGGAAGAGGCCAATATCTCCAAGACCCGCTTTCTCGCCGCCGCGAGCCACGACATCCTGCAGCCGCTCAATGCCGCGCGGCTCTATGTCACGTCGCTGGTCGAGCGCCAGGGCGCCGGCGAGGATGGCACGCCTGGTCGGCAATATCGATGCCTCGCTCGACGCGGTGGAGGAGATCTTCGGCGCGCTTGCTCGACATTTCGCGGCTCGATACCGGCGCGATGAAGCCGGAAAACAGCTCGTTCCGGCTCGACGAGGTGATGCGGCAGCTCGAGGTCGAATTCGCCCCGCTGGCGCGCGAGAAGGGGCTCGATCTCACATTCGTCCATTGCTCGCTGACGGTGCGGTCCGACCGTCGATTGCTGCGGCGGCTGCTGCAGAATCTGATCTCGAACGCGATCAAATACACGCCGCCGGGCCGCGTGCTGGTCGGCTGCCGCAGGCGCGGCGGCAATGTTGCGCATCGAGGTGCTACGACACCGGGCTCGGCATTCCGGCGACGCAGACGCGCGCAATCTTCCGCGAATTCCATCGCCTGCAGGACGGCGCCAAGGTGGCGCGCGGTCTCGGCCTCGGTCTGTCGATCGTCGAGCGCATCGCGCGCGTGCTCGGCCATCCGGTCGAACTGAAATCGGAGCCCGGCCGCGGCTCGGCATTTTCGGTCGAAGTGCCGGTTGCGGCGCCGGTCAGCGGCGCGCGTCCCGCAGAGGAGCCCGATGCGCACCGATCCGGCGCAACTCGCCGGCATGACGGTGCTTTGCATCGACAACGATCCGCAGATTCTGGACGGCATGGAGGCCCTGCTCGGCGGCTGGGGCTGCCGCGTGCTGAAGGCGGCCGATCTCGACGCCGCGGTCGCGGCTGCGGAGGCCTCGAAGACCATCCTGAGCGGGCTGCTGGTCGATTACCATCTCGACGAGGGCAACGGCATCGACGCGATCGTCGCATCTGCGCAGCACGCTTCGGTGCGGAACTGCCGGCGATCCTGATCACCGCCGACCGCACCCCGCGCGTGCGCGACGAAGCGCGCGCATGCGGCGTGCCGATCCTCAACAAGCCGGTGAAGCCCGCGGCCTTGCGGGTGCTGCTCGCGCAATGGCGGATGCAGCGTGTCGCGCGGCGGCGGAGTAACGCTCGACGCTGTTCGCAGTTCGCCGACGCCGCCTGCGGCCATTGCCCGACTTCGATCTTGGAGGCCGCGATCACCGCCTGGGTGCGGCTCTCGACGCCGAGCTTCTGCAGGATCGCCGAGACATGCGCCTTGACGGTCGCTTCCGAGACCGACAGCTCATAGGCGATCTGCTTGTTGAGCAGCCCTTCCGACAGCATCATCAGCACGCGCACCTGCTGCGGCGTCAGCGGTCGCGAGCCGCGCCAGCAAGGCGGTGGTCTCGGCGTCGGTGCCGGCATCGAGATCGACATCCGGCGGCGTCCAGACGCCGCCCTTCGAGCACCGCGGCGATGGCGCTGCGCATGCCTTCGGTGTCGAGCGTCTTCGGGATGAAGCCGGAGGCGCCGAAATCCATGCAGCGGCGGATCACCGCCGGATCGTCATTGCCCGACACCACCACCACCGGCACGCCGGATATTGCGCGCGCAGATACATCAGGCCGGAAAAGCCGCGCACGCCCGGCATGGTGAGGTCGAGCAGGATCAGGTCGACGTCGCCGCCGGCTCGAGCAGCTTGGAGACCTCGTCGAAAGAGCCCGCTTCGGCGATCTCCACGCGAGCGAACAGGCCGCACACCGCTTCGCGGAGGGCCCCGCGAAACAGCGGATGGTCGTCGGCGATGACCAGCCGGTAGAGGGTGGTTTCGGTCACTAGCGCTGCAATCTCCTAGAGCATGATGCCGAAAAGTGCGAAGCGGTTTTCGGACGACATCATGCTCTAAACTACTAGAATCGATCACGTTTCTGATTTGGATCGATGCGATCCAAAATCACCGTGATCCGGTGCCGGTTGCCCGGCACCGTTGGCTGACTTTACAGCATTTTCGTCCGAGTTGAGAGGCGAGGTGAGCCCGATCAGGCCTGGCTGCCGATGAATTGCAGCACGATCTGGCGCCGATGCGGCCGGGCGCGGTGCTCGATCAGATAGATGCCCTGCCAGGTGCCGAGCGCCAATTGCCCACCGGCAACCGGGATTTGCAGGGAAACGCCGGTCAGCATGGTGCGTACATGGGCCGGCATGTCGTCGGGCCCCTCGGTGTCATGCACCCAGCCGAAATCGCGCGGTGCCAGATGCCGCAAGGCCGAGACCAGGTCGCGACAGCACGTCCGGATCGGCATTTTCCTGGATGGTCAGCGAGGCCGAGGTGTGGCGCAGGAACAGGAGCAGCGCTCCGTCCCGCGCACCGGCATTCTGCATGAATTTCCGGACTTCGCCGCGTGATATCGAGAAAGCCCTCGCCCGGGGTGTCCACGGTCAGTTCGGCGCTGGCGATGACGGCAGGCGTCACCGTGGTGATGGCGGAAAGCTTGCGCGCCACGGCGGTCGCCTCAGATCGGCGAGGACAGCTCTTTCTGCACTCGCTGCACCATCTCGACCAGGCGGCGCCACATCTTTTCCATCACCGTCATGACGCGATCGAGTTCGGCGTCGCTCGGCACCTTCAGGCCCGGCTCGGACTTGGCTTCCGGCTGCGCCTGCGACTGTTTCACGCCGGGCAGCGGCGATGCCGCGCGCCAGCATCTCCTTTTTCAAGCGCCGCATTGTCCTTCTGCAGGCGCCCGATTTCCTCCTCCAGCGCCGCCCGCTCGTCCGGCATCGGATAACAGGCCCAGCCCACGCTGCGGCGGTTGCAAAGCGAGACCTGGCCGGTCTGCTGGTCGAGCCGCAGGTAGCCGTCGTCGACGCGATTGAAGGAATAGCGGCCGCCCTCGCTGTCGGGGGCGCCGTTCTGGGCTGCCGCCGGCAGTATGCGCAGAGCAACAGGGCTGAGACGGCAAAAGCGATGCGATGCATGAACGAAATTCCCTGCCTGCGAGAGCTTCGTTTGTAGCATCTGCCGTGCCGACCCCGAAAGTGGTGCAAGAGCCCGGAGGGCGACTTGTCGCTGATGCACAAGTATATGAAATTGCTTGTGTATTTGTGCATTGCGCAGTGCACCCCATTCCTTGACTCGCCGGAACCCCGTCAGTATGGTCCGCGCGGCTTTGGGGGTGCCGGGGCCGTTCGAACGTCTCCGATCCGAGTGTCGAAAGCATGGCTGACGGCGCTGGCGACAAGAACGAGAACCGCGCATCCGCAGAGGCCGCTCTCTCCGCGAGGCTCCGGGGTCTCGGCGCGAAGCTCGGCAAAGCCGGGCAACGCAAGCCGGATCAGCGCGAGCCGGTTCAATCGGGTTCCGATCCGTCAGCGATCGCACGCGGTTTCCGGCTCTCCACGGAACTGGTGGCGGGCGTGATCGTGGGTGCGATCATCGGCTGGGTGCTGGATCGACTCCTCGGGATTTCGCCCTGGGGGCTGATCGTGTTCCTGCTGCTGGGTTTCGTGGCGGGCGTACTGAATGTGATGCGTGCGGCCGGAGTGGTCGCTCCGAGCAAGCTTCCCGGCGGAAATGCCGACAAACCGTGAGCCGCCCGGGCGCGGCTCCTTGAGGGAATAAGACGCGGCTATGGCCGACCCGATTCATCAATTCGAAATCAAGAAGATCGCCGTGCTTGGCCATATCGGCGGCCAGGAGATCGCGTTCACCAATTCCGCCCTGTTCATGCTGATCGCGGTCGCGGGCATTTCGATCCTCATGATCGGCGCCACGGCGCGGCCGTCAGCTCGTTCCCGGGCCGAATGCAGTCGATGGCGGAGCTGACCTACGAATTCGTCGCCGACATGTTACGAAGCTCGGCCGGCAACGAAGGGATGAAGTTCTTCCCGCTTCGTGTTCTGCCTGTTCACGTTCATCCTGTTCGCCAACATGATCGGGCTCATCCCCGGCACCTTCACGGTGACGAGCCACATCATCATCACCGTGATGCTGGCGCTGATGGTGTTCGTCACCGTGCTGGTCTACGGCATCTACCGCAACGGCGTGAAATTCCTGAAGCTGTTCGTGCCGAGCGGCATCCCGATCTACATCCTGCCGCTGATCGTGCTGATCGAGGTGATGTCGTTCCTGTCGCGCCCGCTCTCGCACTCGGTGCGTCTGTTCGCCAACATGCTGGCCGGCCACATCACGCTCAAGGTGTTCGCCGGCTTCGTCACCATGCTGGGCAGCCTCGGCATCATCGGCTGGGTCGGCGCGGTCCTGCCGCTCGGCCTGACGGTCGCGCTGACCGCGCTCGAATTCCTGGTCGCCTTCCTGCAGGCCTATGTGTTCACCATCCTGACCTGCATCTACATCAACGACGCCATTCACCCGGGCCATTGACGCCCGATTCTCAAATCCAACGGACAAACGAAAGAGGAGTTCTCCATGGATCCCGTCGCAGCGAAATACATCGGCGCTGGCATTGCCTGCATCGGCATGGGCGGCGCCGGCGTCGGCGTCGGCACGATTTTCGGCAACTATCTCGCCGCCGCGCTCCGCAATCCGTCGGCCGCTCAGGGCCAGTTCGGCAACCTGATTTTCGGCTTCGCGGTGACCGAAGCGCTCGGCATCTTCTCGCTGCTGATCGCGCTGCTGCTGCTGTTCGCGCTCTGAGCAATCGATAACCGGCATGCGCGGGCTCTGCCCGCGCGTGAACCTCAAGGTTTGCCGATGATCACGCTCGCGACAACGCAAGCTCCCGGCGGCGCCAAGCCGCAGTTTCCGCCGTTCAACCCGCAGACTTTCGCGTCCCAGATTTTCTGGTTCGTGATCTGCTTCGCGCTGCTCTACGTGCTGATGTCGCGTGTGGCTCTGCCGCGTGTCGGCGCGATCGTGAATGCACGCGCCGGCAAGATCGCCGACGATCTGGCGGGCGCGCAGAAGCTCAAGGACGAGACCGACGAGGCGATCGCGGGCTACGAAAAGAAGCTCGCCGATGCGCGCACCAATGCGCAGTCGATCGCCGGCCAGACCCGCGACAAGCTGATGGCGGAGGCCGACGCGCGCCGCAAGACGCTCGAGGCCAGTCTCGCCGACCATCTGCACGAGGCCGAAAAGACCATTGTGCAGACCAAGACCCAGGCGATGTCGAATGTGCGCGCCATCGCAAGCGACGCGGCGTCGGCCATCGTCGAACGGCTGATCGGCACCAAGCCGGACGGCAAGGCCGTGACCGACGCGGTCGACCAGGCGCTGAAACGGTAAGGAATTCCCATGTCCATGCTGATGGAAGCCGAATTCTGGGTCGCCGTCGCCTTCGTGCTCTTCATCGCGCTGATGCTCTATGTCGGCGTGCACAAGACCGTCACCGGCTCGCTGGACAAGCGCCGCTCGCGCATCCAGTCGGAACTCGATGAAGCCGCCAAGCTGAGGAGCGAGGCGCAGGCGCTGCTCGCCGAATACAAGCAGAAGACCGCGAATGCCGAGAAAGAGGCGGCCGCGATCATCGAAGAGCGCCAAGGCCGATGCCGAGCGGCTCGCGGCCGAGGCGCATGCCAAGCTCGAGGACTTCGTCGCCCGCCGCACCAAGATGGCGGAGACCAAGATCGCGCAGGCCGAGCAGCAGGCGCTGGCCGAAGTGCGCAGCGTCGCGGCCGAAGCCGCCGTCGGCGCCGCCGAGAAGGTGCTGGCCCAAACGGCCAAGGGATCGGTCGCCGGGACAGCTGATCGCCCGCGGCATCGAGGACGTGAAGAAGAAGCTGAATTGAGCTTCCTGCGCCGTTTACGGCACCGTGCTCGCTTGCAGCGAGCCTGCTTCACGCAGCCTGCTCGTGTGAAATCCGCGGCTGCCTTCGCCGCCGAAGGCATAGCTGCGGCGTAACAATCGCCTCGCGCTTCGACCGGCGCTTGCGTACTGTTTCAATTGGAAATCGGAAAGGGGAATGCGGCCGGTCCCGGCGGGGCCCCGACAAACGATTCAATGATCATTTTCGACTGCAACGGCGTCCTGGTGGATTCCGAGCCGATCGCCACCGCGGTCGCGGCCGAGGCCTTTCGCAATATCGGCATCGACATCAAACCGGAGACGATGGCGCGCTATTTCGCGGGCCGCCGACCGGTGGACATGTTCGCCGACATCGAAGCCGCCAGCGGCGTGCGGCTGCCGGCAAAATTCCCGCTCGTCGTGTCGGCGGCGATTCTGAAGCGCCTGCAGGAGGAACTGAAGCCGATTCCGCATGTGACGCATGCCCTGACCTGGCTGCGCGGGCCGAAATGCGTGGCGTCCTCCTCCTCGCTCGAACGCGTCCGGATGAGCCTCGAGGCGACCGGGCTTGAGCGCTATTTCGGAACCAATATGTTTTCGGCGAACGACGTCAAACACGGCAAGCCGGCGCCCGATCTGTTCCTGCATATCTGCTCGCAGATCGGCGTCGAGGCCAAGGATTGCTATGTGGTCGAGGATTCGCCGGCCGGCGTCACCGCAGCGGTCGCGGCCGGGATGACGGCGATCGGATTTGTCGGCGGCTCGCATGCCGAACCCGAACTTGCCGGAAATCTCACCGACGCCGGTGCTGCGGCCGTGGTCGCCGACATGCGCGCGCTGAAGACGGCGGTGGTGGGATTGCGCGGGTATTGACCGCGACGCGCGGCCTCGCGCCTGTGCGGCGAAGCTTTAGCTCTGCTTCGGGGCGCGTTTCTTGGCCGGAGGCTTGCCCTGCTGCGCAGCGCCCAATGCATCGAAGCCGACATAGATCACGTAGCTGTCGAATACGGCTGCACTGGGCATCGGCAGCGAGATCGCTTCCTCGATATGGGTGAAGGCGACGCTGGACTGGCCATCGGCGATGCTGACCGGCACCCGGTAGAGTTTGGTATAGAGGGTCTTCGGCTCGGGGCCTTCCTGGACCACGGCGTAGCGCAGCGGCAATTCGATCGAGCCGGGCGTTCCAGCGGGTCCGATCACGAGACGACCCTGCACGCCGACCCGCATGATCAGATTGCCGCTCACCTTCGAGCATTCGCGTGCGGTCTGTGTCACCGCGACCTGGTAACGCAATTGCATCGCGGACGGATCTTTGGGGTTGTTGTTGATTGTCAGCGTGCCGGCGCCCTGGCGCAAATCGACATTCGGACAGGAGTCGAGCGTTTTCGGACCGCCGGGAACTTGCGGCAGGGGCGGGTGCCGGCGCCGAGCCGCTCGCCATCGCGGAACGGAAGCGGTCGGCAAAGGACGAGCTTCCATCGGTCGTTGCTGGGCCGGATGACGAACATGCGGCAGCCAGCAGCGCCAAGGCCGCAATCGGTGCAATCTGGATGAAGCGAAGTCCGCTACGCGTACCCCGACGCATAATCTGTTCTAGCCCGACTGTTATAGGTCCGGCCTGGCCGGACGCGGAAAACCCCTTAGCCTTATAGCAACCCAACCATGGCCAGCCCAAGGCATGACGGGCATGGGCCCGCCGTCCGGCGGCTTCGTGGTTAATCGCCCGGCAGGCGGGCATAGAGCAGGTGGTCCTGCCACAATCCGTTGATGCACAGATATTCGCGCGCATAGCCCTCGCGCTTGAACCCGGTGCGCTCCAGCAGCTTGATCGAGGGCTGGTTGGTGGGAATACAGGCGGCCTCGATGCGGTGCAGCCGCAAGCCTTCGAAGGCGAACGGCACGAGCGCCGAGACGCCGCGCGTCATATAGCCCTGATGCGCAAACGGCGCGCCGATCCAATAGCCGAGGCTTCCCGATTGCGCGACGCCGCGGCGGATATTGGTCAAGGTGATGCCGCCAAGCAGCGCATTGTCGGTTCGGCGGAATAGCAGGAAGGGATAGGCAAGGTCGCCGCGCATGTCCTCCGAATAGCGTTTCAGGCGGCGGCGGAATGACGAGCGTGTGAGGTCGTCCTCCAGCCAGGTCGGCTCCCAGGGAGTGAGGAAATCGCGGCTCTGCTCCCGCAAAGCCATCCATTGCGCGAAATCCGACATCTGCGCCGTGCGCAGAAAGACGCCTTCGCCCGAGACCACGGGCAGCGATTCATTCACATGGATCGAACGGAAGAACGCCATATCGTCCACCCGCGATTTGGTGCGGGAACTCGCTCCACAATACCGGTCGACTCCCGTCCTTCAGGGGAGTTAGGAAAAGCAGGTTACGCTGCCGCGCGGGCGAAATTCTCCACGATTTCGGCGGCGTGATCGAGTCCCCGGCCCGGCCCAAGCCCGGCAATGGCGGGACGGCTGCGCCCGAGCAGCGCGCGCGCCGCAGCCTGCGTGCTCTCGACCGTGACCGCCTCGATCTTGGCGACGATTTCCGACAGCGGCAGCGGACGCCCATGGATCATGATGTGGCGGGCCATCTGCTCGGCACGCGCACTCGAACTCTCCAGCGCCATCATCAGCGTTGCCTTCATCTGCGCCTTGGCGCGCGCAACCTCGGCTTCGGTGATGGTGGAGGCCGCGCGCTCCATTTCGTTCATCACCACCTGCATCAATTCCGGCGCGTCGGTGTCGTCGGTGCCGGCATAGATCCCGAAAAAGCCGGTGTCGGAATACGCCATGTGGAAGCTCGAGATCGAATAGCAGAGCCCGCGGATTTCGCGCACTTCCTGGAACAGCCGCGACGACATTCCGCCGCCCATGATGTTGGAAAACATCTGCAGGCTGAACAGGGACGGGTCGCGTTGCGGCAATCCCTCGAAGGCGAGCGCGAGATGCGCCTGTTCGAGATCCTGCCGTTCGATATAGGTGCCGCCGGTGAAGCGCGCGGATTCGTGAGCCGGACGTGACGGCTCGGCAAAGCTTGCGAACAGATGCTGCGCCTCGTCCACGATCATCCGATGATCGACCGAGCCGGACGCCGCCAGCACCATGTTGGGACCGCGGTAATTGCGGGCGAGATATTGCCGCAGCTTGTGCGCGTTGTGGGATCGCACGCTGTCTCGGCGTGCCGAGAACGGGGCGTCCGATCGCCTGATCGGGAAAGGCGGTGCGCTGCAGATGGTCGAACACGATGTCGTCGGGGGTGTCCTCGGCGGCGCCGATCTCCTGCATGATGACATTGTGCTCGCGCGTCAGTTCCTCCGGATCGAAGGCGGGATTCGCGAGAATGTCGGACAGGACGTCGAGCGCGAGCGGCACATCGGCCCGCAGCACGCGCGCATAATAGGTCGTGGTCTCGATCGAGGTCGCGGCATTGAGATCGCCGCCGACCGCCTCGATCTCCTCGGCGATCTGGCGTGCGGTGCGGCGCTTGGTGCCCTTGAAGGCCATGTGTTCGAGCAGATGCGAAATGCCATGCTCGTCGCCGAGCTCGTCGCGGCTGCCGGCACCGACCCAGACGCCGAGCGCAGCCGTCTCCAGATGCGGCATGGCGTCCGTCACAACGGTCAGACCGGACGGCAGACGGGTTACTTCGACGCTCATGCGGCGGCTCCTTCACGCGCGGCCCGTGAGGCCGCAAGTACAAATGTTTCGATCTGCTTCTGGTCGGCCGGCAGATTGGTGACGTGCTCGCGTCGTTCGCCGAGGCCGGACAGCCAGTCCGGCAGCTTCGGGCGCACGCCGCAGGCGGCCTCGACCGCGTCCGGGAATTTCGCCGCATGCGCGGTCGACAGCACCACCATCGGCAACGCGGGATCGCGCGGCTCCTTCTCGGCGACCGCGATGCCGACCGCAGTATGCGGATCGACGAAATGCCCGGTCTCGCGAAGCGCCGTGCGCATGGTGGAGGCGACCTCGTCCTCGCCGGCGCGTCCGGCGGCAAAGCCGTTGCGGATTTCCGACAGAGCCGGACCGGCAATCTCGAAGCGCTTCGATTGCGCGAAGTTCTTCATCAGCGCAGCGACCGGCGCGGCGTTGCGGCCATAGGCCTCGAACAGCAGCCGTTCGAAATTCGACGATACCTGGATGTCCATCGAAGGCGAGGTGGTCGCGACGACCTCGCGCGGCTCATAGGCGCCGGCGGCAAGGGTGCGCACCAGGATGTCGTTGACGTTGGTTGCGATCACCAGCCGGTCGACCGGCAAGCCCATGCGGCGGGCGACATAGCCTGCGAAAATGTCGCCGAAATTTCCGGTCGGTACCGTGAAGGCGATCTTGCGATGCGGCGCGCCGAGCGCGACCGCGGCCGTGAAGTAATAGACCGCCTGCGCCACGATGCGCGCCCAGTTGATCGAGTTGACGCCGGCGAGCCGGACATGATCGGCAAAGGCATGGTGATTGAACATGCCCTTCACCAGCGCCTGGCAATCGTCGAAGGTGCCTTCGACCGCGACCGCATGAATGTTGGATTCGTCCACCGTGGTCATCATCCGGCGCTGCACGTCGGAGACGCGCCCGTCCGGGAACAGCACGACGAGATCGATGCGGCTGCGCCCGCGGAACGCTTCGACCGCGGCGCCGCCGGTATCGCCCGAGGTCGCGACCACGATGGTGACGCGCTCGCCGCGCTGCTCCAGCGCGTGATCCATCAGCCGCGCCAGGAACTGCATGGCGAGGTCCTTGAAGGCCAGCGTCGGCCCGTGGAACAGCTCCAGCAGGAAGGTATTGACGCCGAATTGCGACACCGGCGCCACCGCGGGATGGCGGAAGGTGCCATAGGCCTCGCGCGCGATACGGGCGAGATCGGAAACCGCGATCTGGTCGCCGGTGAAGGGCTTGATCACCTCGACCGCGACCTCGGCATAGGGGCGGCCGGCAAATCCGGCGATGGTTTCGGCCGAAAGCCGCGGCCAGGATTGCGGCAAATACAGTCCCCCGTCGCGGGCAAGGCCTGCCAGCGTCACATCGATGAAGCCGAGAGTCGGGGCTTCGCCGCGGGTCGACACGTATTGCAATGGCGGTCCTCGGACCCGTCGCTGACGGCCCAAAACCGCCCGCGTGGGAAGACGTAAGATATTGATTTACTAGGGGATTTCCCGAAACCTGGGAAAGCCGGGCCGAGCCTTAGACTAGTGGTTCGGGGGCGCTTCTACAAGGAAGCTCAGGACCGCTCTGAGGTTATTAGATACCATTCCCGGGTTGCCCAGACGGCGAAGACGCCAGCCAGCGCCGCGGCGAGGCCGAACCAGGTCAGGGCATAGCCGAGATGATCGTTGCGAAGCTTGACGGTCAGCTTGCCGGGCTTCGGAAACCCTCCCGCGGGTACCGGTGCTTCCTGATCGACATAGAACGGCGCGACCGGACCCCAGCCGCGCCTCTCCGCCATCATCTGCGGGTCGCGCACGAACCAGATTTCGCCCTTGGCGTCATTCGCGGCGACGAACCAGCCGGACGCCTCCGGAAATCGCAGATAGCCGGTGATCTCGGAAGGCGCATCGGCGGCTTCGTTCTTGCGGTCGAGCGGCACATAGCCGCGATTGACCACGACCATGCGGCCGTCGGGAAGGCGCGCCGGCGCGAACACGAAATAGCCGGGCTGTTTGACGTCCTCGCGCAGCGCGGAGGCGCCGGTATAGAGCAGGGCCGGTTTCGCATCCTTGACGAATTCCACGCGCAGCGAGACCCGGCGAAACTCGGCATTGCCGCGCAGCAGATCGTTCGATTGGGCCGGAAGCGGCACCGGCTTTGCCGTCATCTGGCGGTCCAGCGCTGCGATCAGGCCTTCCTTCCATTCCTTGCGCTGCAATTGCCAGACGCCGAGCGAGATCAGCACGGCGAGGCCTGCAACCGTGAACAGCGTGGGAAAGAGCAGCCGGCGCAATACGGAAGCCATCACGGCGTCGCCGTCGCGCATCTCAAGCCGGCCTTCGGCGGCCTTGTGGCGATGCTGAAGCGCGATCATCAAGGCCTTCATCGGGCGCAGCGGCAGAAGAGTCACGATCAGGATCAGCGGCAGCCACAGCAGCGCGTGCAGCCAGAAGGGCGGCTGATACAGAACCTCGACCAGGAGGGCAGCGAACACCACGACGAAGCCCGCCGCCAGAATGATGAACACGGCCGGGCCGTCGCCGGAATCGAAAGCGGAATAATCGAGCCCGCATTTGTCGCAAGCGCGGACGCAGCGACAGGAAGCCCTGGAAAAGCTTGCCCTCGCCGCAGGCCGGGCAGCGGCAGGTGAGGGCGGCGACGATGGGAGAGGGTTGGGTCATCTGATTCTGTACCGAGTTAAGGCGTGCGTGATCTGGCTGCGGCAAGCGCCCAAAGAAAAAAGGCGGCCGAAGCCGCCTTTTCTCAAGTCCCGAATGCAGCCGCTAATGACCGCCTGCGGCGGCACCCGCCGCCGCATGGGCGCCGGCGCCCCACACATAGATGCAGGCGAACAGGAAGATCCACACCACGTCGACGAAGTGCCAGTACCAGGCGGCGAACTCGAAGCCGAGATGCTGCTTGGGCGTGAACTGGCCGGCATAGACGCGCGCGAGACAGACGATCAGGAAGATCGTGCCGATCAGCACATGCGCGCCGTGGAAGCCGGTCGCCATGAAGAAGGTGGCGCCGTAGATATTGCCCTTGAAGCCGAAAGCGGCGTGTCCGTATTCGTAGGCCTGCACGCAGGTGAACAGTGGCGCCGAGCATGATGGTCAGCCACAGGCCCTTCTTCACCGCCTCGCGGTCGCCTTCGAGCAGCGCATGGTGCGCCCAGGTCACGGTGGTGCCGGAGGTCAGCAGGATCAGCGTGTTCAGCAGCGGCAGATGCCAGGGATCGAAGGTCTCGATATTCTTCGGCGGCCACACGCCGCCGATGAATTCGGCGCGCAGGAATTGGTGCGGGTCGGCCGGGAACAGGGCGGTGTTGAAATAGGCCCAGAACCAGGCGACGAAGAACATCACCTCGGAGGCGATGAACAGGATCATCCCGTAGCGGTGGGAAATCTGCACCACGCGGGTGTGATCGCCGGTCTCCGATTCGCGGATCACGTCGCGCCACCAGCCGATCATCGTGTAGATCACGCCGAGCGCGCCGGCGGCAAAGACCAGCGGCGCCGCGGCGAAGCTCTTGTGCATCCAGGTGATGGCGCCCACCGCCAGGATGAAGGCCGAGATCGATCCGACCACCGGCCAGGGACTCGGATTCACCAAGTGATAATCGTGGTGCTTGGTATGCGCGCCAGCCATGTCGTTCTCCGTCTCGATCCCCAAAGGCGCATTCGCGCCGATTATTCGCTGAACATGATCTTATCCGAAAACCGGTCCCGCTTCTGGGGATCATGCTCTCCTAAATTCGTCCGGGCTCGCCCGGCCCCTTGCTCGCCGCGACAGGCCGCTGCGGTTCGCGCTGCGGATAGAAGGTGTAGGACAAGGTCATGGTCAGATCGCCCTGGCCGTCCGGATCGTTCACGAGCGCCGGGTCGATATAGAAGACGACCGTCATGGCGCGGGTCTCGCCCGGCTTCATGGTCTGATCGGTGAAGCAGAAGCAGTTGATCTTCTGGAAATAGGCGCCGAGATTGAGCGGCGTGACGTTGTAGGCGGCAACGCCCTGGGTTTCGCGCGCCACGAGATTGGTGACGATGTAGTCGACCGTGACGACGTCGCCGAGCCGCGCCTCGATCTGGTTCTTCTCGGGCGCGAATTTCCACGGCAGGCCGGCGCCGACATTGGCGTCGAAGCGCACCGTGACCGTGCGGTCGAGCGCTCTGGCGGGAGCGGCTTTCGCGACCTGGGTGGTGCCGTTCAATCCGGTGGCGCGGCAGAACCAGTCATAGAGCGGCACCGAGGCATAGGTCGCGCCGACCATCAGGGCGACGAAGGCACCGCAGGCGGCGGCGACCGCGGCGTCGCGTTTGCGGGAAGGGCCTTTGGTGTTTTCGGTGCCGGTCGTCATGGTCTAGAGCGGCCGGTTGAGGACGCCGGGGCCTTTCACCAGCGTCACGACATAGAAAATCACGACCAGAATGCCGAGCAGGACCGCGAGCGCGACCGAGCGCTGGCGGCGCGCGCGCTTCTGCGCTTCCGTCAGCACGATGCCCTTCTGGTCCGGCTTGTCGTTCACGGCGCTCACCATTGCAGCCGCCCGAACGACCAGCCGAAGCCCTGATCGATCAGGAGCATGGCGAACAGCAGCACGAGATAGAGGATGGAATAGCCGAACAGGCCTTTGGCGGCGCTGTTCGGTCGCCTCGCCCTCGGGCGCGCGGCTGAGACGCCATGCCGCCGTCGCAAACAGGATGCCGCGCGACGATCGACAGCGCGCCATACAAGGCGCCGGCATAGCCGAGCAGGCAGGGCAGCGCGCCGACCGGCGCGAGCAGGATGGAATAGAGCAGGATCTGGCGGCGCGTCTCGCGCTCGCCCGCGACCACCGGCAGCATCGGCACGCCGGCGCGCGCATATTCGTCCGCGCGCAGCAGGGCCAGCGCCCAGAAATGCGGCGGCGTCCACACGAAGATGATGAGGAACATCACGATCGATTCGAGGCCGATCGTTCCGGTCGCGGCGGCCCAGCCGATCATCGGCGGGAACGCGCCGGCGGCGCCGCCGATCACGATGTTCTGCGGCGTCCAGCGCTTCAGCCACATCGAATAGACGACGACGTAGAAGAAGATCGTGAAGGCGAGCAGGGCGGCGGACAAAGGATTGACCAGAAGCCCGAGCGCGACGACCGAAAGCACCGACAGGAAAAGCGCGAAAGCCCAGCACTTCGCCCGGCCGGATGCGACCTCGCGGGATCGGCCGCGCTTGCGGTGCGCGACATGATCGCGTCGATATCGGCGTCGTACCACATGTTGAGAGCGCCGGCTGCGCCCGCGCCGATCGCGATGAAGAGCAGCGCCGCGCCCGCGATCACCGGATTGATCGAGCCCGGCGCCACCACGATGCCGACCAGCGCGGTGAACACCACGAGCGACATCACGCGCGGCTTCAGCAGCTCGAAATAGTCGCGCGGCGTGGCAAGGCTCGGACCGAAATCGGCGTGCGCGCCGCCATCCGCCGCGGAGAGCGGCGAAGGCAGGTGCACGGTTTCGCTTGGCATCGACATGTTCAGACAGTCACTCGATCGCTCGATCCGGAATCGCCGGATCACTTGATTCTCGGCAGAACCTCGAACTGATGGAACGGCGGCGGCGAAGACAGCGTCCATTCCAGCGTGGTGGCGCCCGGTCCCCACGGATTGTTGGCGGCCTTCTCCTTGCGCGAGAAGGCAACCGCCAGACCGTAGAAGAAGATCAGCAGGCCGATCGCCGAAATGTAGGAGCCGATCGACGAGACGTAGTTCCAGCCGGCGAAGGCGTCCGGATAATCGGCGATGCGGCGCGGCATGCCGGCAAGGCCGAGGAAGTGCTGCGGGAAGAACAGGATGTTGACGCCGATGAACGTCACCCAGAAATGCAGCTTGCCGATGGTCTCGTTGTACATGTAGCCGGTGATTTTCGGGAACCAGTAATACCAGCCCGCGAAGATCGTGAAGACCGCGCCCATCGACAGCACGTAGTGGAAATGCGCCACCACGTAATAGGTGTCGTGCATCGAGCGGTCGACGCCGGCATTGGCGAGCACCACGCCGGTGACGCCGCCGACGGTGAACAGGAAGATCATCCCGACCGCCCACAGCATCGGCGTCTTGAACTCGATCGAGCCGCCCCACATGGTGGCGATCCAGGAGAAGATCTTCACGCCGGTCGGCACCGCGATCACCATGGTGGCGGCGACGAAATAGGCCTGCGCCGTGCTCGACATGCCGACCGTGTACATGTGGTGCGCCCACACCACGAAGCCGATGCACGCCGATCGCGACCATGGCATAGGCCATGCCGAGATAGCCGAAGACCGGCTTGCGCGAGAAGGTCGCGATGATCTGGCTGGCGATGCCGAAGCCCGGCAGGATCAGGATGTAGACTTCCGGATGGCCGAAGAACCAGAACAGATGCTGGAACAGGATCGGATCGCCGCCGCCATCGGGCGAGAAGAAGGTGGTGCCGAAATTGCGGTCGGTCAGCAGCATGGTGATCGCGCCGGCGAGCACCGGCAGCGCCAGCAGCAGCAGGAACACCGTCACCAGGATCGACCACACGAACAGCGGCATCTTGTGCAGCGTCATGCCCGGCGCGCGCATGTTGAAGATGGTGGTGATGAAGTTGATGGCGCCGAGGATCGAGGACGCGCCGGCGAGATGCAGCGACAGGATCGCGAAATCGACCGCGGGCCCGGGATGGCCGGAGGTCGAGAGCGGCGCATAGAGCGTCCAGCCGCCGCCGACGCCGGGTGCGCCCGGTTCGCCTTCCACGAACAGCGAGATCAGGAGCAGCGCGAACGAGGCCGGCAGCAGCCAGAACGAGATGTTGTTCATGCGCGGGAACGCCATGTCCGGCGCGCCGATCATCAGCGGCACGATCCAGTTGCCGAAGCCGCCGATCATCGCCGGCATGACCATGAAGAAGATCATGATCAGGCCGTGCGCGGTGGTGAACACATTGAACATGTGCGCGTCGTGGAAAATCTGCATGCCCGGCTGCTGCAGTTCGAGCCGCATGGCGATCGACAAGATGCCGCCGATCACGCCCGCGATCATCGCGAACACCAGGTACATCGTGCCGATGTCCTTGTGGTTCGTCGAATAGACGAAGCGCCGCCATCCGGTCGGATGATCATGCGCGTCGTGCGCATCATGGTGCGGAATGGGCGCTTTCGGATTTCGGCGTCGCTGCCATGATCTTACCCTTCAAGTCCTATTGTCCCGTGGGCAGGCTAGCACACACATTCAAAAACAAGAATGTGTGTGCCGCTCGCCTTGCTTATTGCGCGTTCGGCGCGTCCTTGGCGGCGACGGCGATGCCGTCATCCGGATTCGGCTTGTTGGCGAATTTCTTCTTCGCCTGATCGAGCCAGGCCGCATAGTCGCGGTCGTTCACGACCCGGACCGTGATCGGCATGAAGGCGTGGTCCTTGCCGCACAATTCCGAGCATTGTCCGTAATAGACGCCCTCGCGCGTCGCCTTGAACCAGGTTTCGTTCAGGCGGCCCGGTACGGCATCGATCTTGATGCCGAAGGACGGCACCGCGAAAGCGTGGATCACGTCGGCGCCGATCACCTGCACGCGCACCACCTTGTTGACCGGAACCACGACCTCGTTGTCGACCGCGAGCAGGCGCGGCTGGTCGGGCTTGCGGTCCTTGTCCTGCAGCATCAGCGAATCGAACTCGAAGCCGTTGTCCGGATAATTGTAGGTCCAGAACCACTGCTTGCCGGTCGCCTTGATGGTGACGTCGGCCGGCGGAATGGTGAGCTGCGCGAACAGCAGGCGGAAGGACGGCACCGCGATCGCCACCAGGATGATGACCGGGAGCACCGTCCACGCGACCTCGAGCAGCGTGTTGTGGGTGGTCTTGGACGGCATCGGATTGGCGCGCGAATTGAACTTGAAGATCACGATCAGCAGCAGCGCCAGCACGAACAGCGTGATCAGGGTGATGATGATCAGCAGGAAGTCATGGAACCAGGTGATGTTTTCCATGATCGGCGTGGCCGATTGCTGAAAGCCGATCTGCCAGGGCGAGGGCTGTCCGAGGCCGGCCATCGCCGCGGCCGGGGCCAGCGCGGCCGCAGCCAGCGCCGTCAAAAATGTCTTCACCCGCATCGTCGTCGTCGCTCCTTCGACAAAGTGGCCGCTACACGCCCGGTCTGGGCTCGCTCCTGTCCGGGGCTCGCCTTGGCATGGCTCACCTTGGCTTGCGCCGGCGGTTGCCCGATTTCGGCGTGCAACCCGTTCACAGGCCGCCCCGGCGGGGCGGATGCGGCGAGCGCGCGGCAGGATTCTCTGGGAAAATCCCGACTTTTCAAACCATAATTCCGCCCGCCTCGCAATGCGCCTCCACATTGAAATAATGAGACATTCTGCCTATGCGAAAAGTCATGGCGGAGGGCCGTTTTTGGGCCAGAAATCGACGTTTTTCGACAGTTGGTTGCGTGCTTGACACCGTGCGGCTCGCGTGGTGCCACGCCTCCTGTTCGCTCCTGGCCCCTGATTCGCCAGACGGGGTCAGCGCGGCTGGAATGGGGCGAAGAGAATCGCGGGACGGTGACATGGTCATGTCGAAATATGCAGGTGTCGTCGGCGCCTTGCGCCAGATCGCGTTCCTGGCCGCAATTCTCGCCACCCTGGCTCTGGCCGGCCGGGCCGGCCGCGGCCCAGGGCGCGGTCAAATCGGTGCATGGCGACTGGCAGATCCGCTGCGATACGCCGCCCGGCGCGCAAAGCGAGCAATGCGCCCTGATCCAGAGCGTCACCGCCGAGGATCGCGCCAATATCGGCCTGACCGTCATCGTCCTGAAGACCGCCGACAACAAGAGCCGGCTGATGCGGGTGATCGCCCCGCTGGGCGTGCTGCTGCCGTCCGGACTGGGGCTGAAAATCGACAATATCGATGTCGGCCGCGCCGGCTTCGTGCGCTGCCTGCCCAACGGCTGCGTCGCCGAGGTGGTGATGGACGACAACCTGACCAAGCAGATGCGGACCGGTACCACCGCGACCTTCATCATCTTCCAGACCCCGGAAGAGGGCATCGGCTTCCCGATGGCGCTGAAGGGCTTCGGCGAGGGCTTCGACAAGCTGCCATAGGCGTGTGTCGACATCGTGCTGAAGGCCGGGCCGCAAGCCCGGCTTTTTGCGTCGGGCGGAGCAGCCGGCACGGGTCTGCCGGAATTAAGATATTTACGTTTGACGTACATCGTCAAAATCGATACATTGAAGCATGATCCTGAGCTACCGGGATAAACGAACTCAGCAATTTGCCGATGGAGAGTTTGTCCGGGCGTTTCAGGGTTTTGAACGGCAGGCGTGGAAGCGCCTCGACATTCTCGATGCTGCGACCTCGATCGCCGATCTGAGAAACCTGCCGAGCAATCGTCTGGAAGCGTTGCACGGCGACCGCGCAGGGCAATTTTCCATTCGCATCAATCAGCAATGGAGAATCTGCTTCACCTGGCCGGCTGGCGAGCCTGGCCCGTCCAATGTTGAAATCGTCGACTATCACTAACGAGGAAAACAACAATGCCCCGCCCCGCCATCCACCCCGGCGAAATTCTGGCCGACGAGCTTGAAGACATCGGCGTGACACCGACCGCGTTGTCGCGCCAGATCGACGTGCCGCCGAACCGCATCACGCAAATCATCCAGGGCAAGCGCGCCATCACCGGGGACACTGCCTTGCGCCTGGGTCACTGGTTCAAGACCAGTGCGCAGTTCTGGCTCAATCTGCAGGCCGCCTATGACCTGCGGATCGCGACCGAGGAGATCGGCCACGCGGTCGCCAAGCTTCCAACCAGGCCGACGACCGGCAAGACGGAGCGAACGAAGCAGCCCGGCGTCTTGTGAGTTTTGGGGAGATACCGTGCAGCTACTTGATCTGACGCCATTGATTTTCAGACCGAACTGGCGGTCGCAGGTCGGCGCCTAAGAAGCCCTAGCGACGCCCGACCACTGACGAGGCACCGGAAGACCTGATTGAGAAGATCAAGGGGGGTAGAACGAGGCTCGCAGCTAAAGGATGGTCTCGTAATCACGCAACCAATCGGTAGTCGCGGGAAGCCCCTGAACTTCGAGTGTGGCCAAGTATTCTGCTGCTGTCTTTGGAGGGCTTTTAAGCCGCTCGCGAATACGTCGGGCTGCATTAAGAACGGCAGCCTGATCCAAGCCAATTTGGTGATAAAGAAATTCGTCCGGATGCTGAGCGATGATCTCGTAAGGGGAGAGCGCGCTTTCGGGGAAGTGCCTTAGATTGAAAGTGACTATGCCCGCTGCCTTGCAATGAATAGCAGCCGCCAGGACGTGGCAATCGTCTTTGTCTGGCAATGACAACGCTGTTTCAAGAGTCTCAGAATTTTCAACATTCGCGTCTGGTGCGGCCTTATTCATCAAACGTACCGTTCTTTCTAGTTGCTGCCTTGGTTATGTCGGGGCGGTTTTCGAGGACATTTCTAGTCCATTCCTCGTGAATGCGTGAGGTCCACTTGGCCCGGTAAAGCCCCGCTGCGGCAAGCTCCATAAGGAGATCACGCAACGGGGCTGGATAGAGGACGCATGCGTCGAGGACGACAGTGTAGCTCGACGGTTTAATAGCCCATCCCCAGTTCTTGGCCTGCGTGGCTAGCTCCTGCATAACCTCGCGGCGTTCCGTTTCCGCATTGCGTTTGTATTTTACCAGGTCGCTCAAAGCGAATGCGGCGATGCGTTCCCACCATGTGGAACTGGATTTTCTTTGCTCAAGCAGCTTAACGACATGCGGCCGCGACACATTCAGGAAATCTGCCGCTTCTTGAGTGGTCAGTTCCGCATGAATAGGAATTATAGTCACGGCGTTGCCAAGCGACATTTCAGTAAGGAGATGCTGAATAAGTCGCGTAGCCGCCTTAGGCAGCATGAGTTCTTGATCGCCCAGCCGGACGCGCAATTCCTCAGGTTGAGCCTTGGAAATTACTCGGCTTGCTTCTTGCGCAAGTGCTGTGTCTTCCTTTGAGGGCAAGGTTGTCGGTCGCTCTAGTAGTACACTCATGATTCGGTTCCCCGCCTAAGGGCGCGTTGTACGCATTAGCCACGTAAACGCAATATCCGAAACGCGTAAACGCATATAAAGTTTACGCCAAAACATTATTCTTTATTTGTCGTCTTTTCGAGAATAATTTCCTTCAACCTTGCGATCCGGCGTAATTAGGTTTATATTCCTTTAATGCCCCTTTATCCCTTTCACCCTTATTCTCCGATCGTACGGCTCGGTGTGCGGCCCGATCATGACGACCCGGCCGCAATAGTCGGGCGATACGGGCCGCGACAGCCGCATACCGACGCCACCGTCGCGGCGGTGCGCCGGCTCATTGAGCAGAGCACGCTGAATTACCGCCAGATCGCCGCCCGCACCGGCGTCAGCACCGGCAGCATTTCCAACTGGGCGCGCGACGGGGGCTGGAAGCGGCCGCCGTTTGCGCCGCGCGCGTGCGACACGATTCCGACCCCGCGCGCCAGCGCCAAGCTCAAGCGGCGCATGCTCGCTTCGCGTCTCGACGCGCTCGCCGAGCGCCATGTCCGCGAGCTGGAGGAGAGCGCGTGCGTCGACCCCGTCAAGCTCGGCGAGGCGATGGAGCTCCTGAAGATGGCGCGGCTCGCCGCCCGCCGCCGGCCGAGACGGCGGCCGGGCGAGATTGCGCCGGAGGAGGCGTCGCGCCCGATCACGCAGCTATGCGTGGGCGGTGTGGACCTCTCCCGCGCCCCGCGTGCGGCGGTCGAGGACTTCCTCGCCAACCGCGAACGGCCGCGCAAGGAGGACCTGCCGCCGCGCGGCCGCCGCGGGTCGCGGCGCTGGCGGGAGCAGGCCCGCATGAGGGAGAGGGAGCGGCCGTAGGCCGGATGGAGCGAAGCGAAAATCCGGGAATGGATTGATAGGCCGGCCCCGGGTTTCGCTGCGCTTCACCCGGGCTACGCTTGCTGGCCGATACCAGGCAGTCGCCCTGTCCGCTCGCGTGCGACCAGAAATTCCAGGTTGGAATTACGAATTATAATAAGATTTTTCTGATCCATACGGCATATATAAATAAGAAATTTCTTATTGACATGAAGTATCAAAATAAGATACTTCTTATCAAATGGTCACCGCATCAGAACAGCTGGATAAGCGACTCAACGCGCTGCGTCCTCTCTCGAAAGCGACACGGCCGTCTCGCGGCTGGATCCGCGCTGTCCGGGAAGCCCTCGGCATGACCACCGCCCAGCTCGCCAAGCGGATGGATGTCCGCCAGCCCCGCATCGTCGAACTGGAAAAGGCGGAGGCCAGCGGCAACATCACCATGCGGAGCCTGGAGCGCGCCGCCGAGGCCCTCGGTTGCCAGGTGGTCTACGCTCTCATTCCCCGCGAACCGCTGACGACCACCCTCGAGGAGCGCGCGTTGCAAGTCGCGGAGCGTCAGCTTTCGTCCGTCGAACAGACGATGCGATTGGAAGCGCAAGGCGTCGACGACCAGGCGCAGCGCAAGCGCACGCTTGAACGGCTGGCAGACGATCTCCTGCGCCGGCCGGCCCGACTTTGGGATGAAGGCCGGTGACGGACCTTCATCAGCAGGCCGACGACGCGACCCTCGTCCCTCCCGACAAGAGGGCCGACTTGATTCCCTCCCACATCACGCTGCGCAGCGAACTCAACGCCCTCGAACAGGACAACATCCTGTCGGCCAGCATCTGGGCGCTGCAAAGACGGCACGATCCCGTCAGCGAGTCGTTCGCCCGCAAACTCCACCGGCGCATGTTTCGCAAGGTGTGGCGCTGGGCGGGAAAGTTTCGAACGACCGATACCAATCTCGGTGTCGACCGCACCCTCATTCAGCCACGGCTCTACGAGGTGGTCGATAACGCCCGGTTCTGGGTCGAGAACAAGACTTATCCGCCCGATGAGATCGCGGTTCGATTTCATCATGCGCTGGTTTCGGTTCACCCGTTTCCGGATGGCAACGGCCGATGGTCGCGGCTGATGGTCGACGTTCTTGCTTCCCGTCTCGGACGCCCGCGCTTCACCTGGGGCGGAGGCGAACTGGCCGAAGCCGGCGAGATGCGGGACAAGTACATTGCGGCGGTGAAAGCCGCCGACAATCACGATTTCGCGCCGCTCCTTGCGTTCGCGCGCAGCTAGTGTCCCGGTTCCGACGCTTGTATCCCTTTGCAGCGAGCGCTCATACCAGCGTCGGAACCGAAGGACACTAGCAACTCTATGATTCTAGTGCGGCTTTGGATTTGACGTTCCGATGATGGACTCGCGGCGAAACTGATAGGAACGTCAAATCCGCCGCACCAGCCATACAGCGCATTCTTGCCGTGGTGGCTGATTTGCTTCGAAGGAGAGCCCTCGCGGTGCCCGACCCGACGCCCTATGTTAGGGCCGAGCGCAAACACGGACCCCCCATGACCTCCCCCACCGCTTCCCTCATCGACCGCGCCGGGCTCGACCGCGGCCGCGTCAAATCCATCATTTCGCGCGGCCTCGAAGGTGCCGACGACGGCGAATTGTTCCTCGAATACCGCCAGTCGGAAGCGCTCGCCTTCGACAATGGCCGGCTGAAACAGGCGACCTATGACACCGCCCAGGGTTTCGGGCTGCGCGCGGTGAAGGACGAGGCGGTGGGCTACGCCCATGCTTCCGACCTCTCGGAAGCCGCCCTGATCCGCGCCGCCGACGCGGTTCGCGCGGTCAAGGGCGGCTATGGCGGGCGCTATTCGGACGCGCCCGGCCGCACCAATGTCCGCCTCTATGGCGACGAAAATCCGCTCGATGCGCCGGGCTTCGAGGCCAAGGTGAAGCTGCTGCAGGAAATCGACGCCTATGCGCGCGCCAAAGACCCGCGCGTGCGGCAGGTCAGCGCGAGCCTCGGCGCGTCCTGGCAGGTCGTCGAAATCCTGCGCGCCGACGGCGAGATCTATCGCGACATCCGCCCGATGGTGCGGATCAACGTATCGATCGTGGCTGGCGACGGCGACCGCCAGGAGACCGGCAGCCACGGCTATGGCGGGCGCGAGGGCTATGCGCGCTTCATCGAGACGCAGGCCTGGCGCGGTGCCGTCGACGACGCCATTCGGCAGGCTATGGTCAATCTGGAATCGGTGCCGGCGCCGGCGGGCGAGATGGATGTGGTGCTCGGCTCCGGCTGGCCGGGCGTGATGCTGCATGAAGCGGTCGGTCACGGCCTCGAAGGCGATTTCAATCGCAAGAAGACCTCGGCTTTCGCCGGATTGCTGGGCCAGCAGGTGGCGGCCAAGGGCGTCACCGTGCTCGATGACGGCACCATCGCGTCACGCCGCGGCTCGCTCTCGATCGACGACGAGGGCACGCCGACCAGCAAGACCGTGCTGATCGAGGACGGCATCCTGGTCGGCTATATGCAGGACCGCCAGAATGCGCGGCTGATGGAGATGAGCGCCGACCGGCAACGGCCGGCGCGAATCCTATGCGCATGTGCCGATGCCGCGCATGACCAACACCTACATGCTGTCGGGCGACCGCGAGCCGGGCGAGATCATCGCGTCGGTGAAGAACGGCATCTATGCCGTGAGCTTCGGCGGCGGCCAGGTCGACATCACGTCCGGCAAATACGTGTTCCAGTGCACCGAGGCCTACAGGATCGAGAACGGCAAGGTCGGCGCGCCGGTGAAGGGCGCGATGCTGATCGGCAACGGCCCGACCGACCTGCATCGCATCTCGATGATCGGCAACGATCTCGCGCTCGACCACGGCATCGGCACCTGCGGCAAGAACGGGCAGGGCGTGCCGGTCGGCGTCGGCCAGCCGACCTTGCGGATGGACCGGATCACGGTCGGCGGGACGGGGTAGTCAATTCCGGCGACCTTGCGCTTTCAGAAATACGCAATCAGCCGTCCGCTGGCGGCGACCCCAAGCCAGATCACGAGCGACGCAACGCCGATGATGCGGGCGGCCGTCGGCATCGGCGTTTGCGGCTGAAGATCGCGCACCTTCGAAGCGACCACGATCTCGAACCAGCCGATATTGATCAGACCGAGGAGAATCAGGATCAGTTTGATCCTGAACAGCGGGTTCAGGACGATATGGCTCGCTTCGGCGGCGAACAGCAGGAAGCCGGAAACGAGCAGTCCGGTGAAGCCGAGCATTGCGACGACGCGCGCGCGCCGCAGGATGGCGCCTGGCCATGTCGCCGAAAGGAAGCCGGCAAGCCGCAGGTCCATCACTGCGACGGCGCCGAAGAACACCATCAGCGACAGGATATGGGCGACATTCGCGACCATATAGGCATAGGGCGATTGCCGGATCGCGGCCGCGAAGGAGGAGCCCTCGATCGCAACGAAGATCGCCGGCGCCGCGTCGGTCATCAGCGCATCTCGACCGTCTTGCCGTCGACCGTGATCCGCTCGGCCCGCATTTCGTCCTTTTCGACAGTCGAGGCATAGCCGTAGGCCGACACCGTCTTGCCGACCGCGACCATCTCGGCGGTCGCACCGCGATTGATCATGCGGAAGGTCGGCGCGAGCGTCACGGTCCAGACCTTGTCGGCGCCCTTCACGGTGATGGTCGCGTGCGGATTTTCGTATTTCGAAGTCAGGATCGGGCCCGAGACCGTGATCGGCTTGGAGGCGTCGTAGCTTCCCCAGCCGTGATGGGCGAATCGCGCTGCCGCAGGCGAGCGCCGCCAAAGTCGTTGCGAGGATCAGTTTTCTCATCGAATCCTCCTTGATCGGTTCAATCCAAGACCATCGTGGTCTAGCGGACAACGCCCGAGATACAGCAAGGTTTTCGGCGCGGCTTGGTGATGCGGTCCTTCAGATAGCAGCGTGCGGAGGCGCTGCCATAGCCGGGCCGCAAATAGGTGAAAGCGCGGCATTTGCCGTCGGCCTGGCATAATTTCGCGCAGCTCTCGCCGGTCGCATCGGTGGCGACATCGAGGGATTTGTAGTCGCCGCCATGGCGGTCGATGGAATATTCCCGCGGACCGGTATTCGGTTCGACCACCGCGGCGCCACGCACGCCGGAAACGCAGCAGCTGTCTTCCTTTGCCGGCGTCACCTTGTTCTTGAGCCAGCAGGTGGCCTCGCGCGCGATCGTGCGCGGATAGGAGAAGCTCCAGGCGCGGCAGCGATTGTCGCGTTCGCAGCGCTGCGCGCAGCTGCGCGGATCGCCGGTGCGGACCGGTGCGTTGGAATAATCGCCTCCGGGCCGGTCGAAACCGGCCTGTCCGTGCGCGGCCATGGGGACCGTGGCCATGGGGATCGCGGCCAGCGCCACCAAACACAGCAGCCTCGCGACAAGTCGGTTCATGGAATGGTTCATGCCGGGAATCGGGGATAGCGCCCGTGGCATGTTAGGGGCTCGCCACCCGCGTTGCGAGCGCCGATTGCGGAACCCTCCGGATCGTGAAGAATGCCTCTGGAATAAGCCTTCGAGGCGATTTCGCACAGCAGCATGACACCGGCGGCTGCCGCGAGTCACAATCGCTCCACAGGGCGAACTGGGGGAATATGGGTGGCAGCGCGTGAGGTTTTTTCCGGTCGGGCAGACCGGCTCTCGATCGCATCGTTGGCGGCATTGTGCATCCTCGCGGTTGCGGTGTTTCGCGATTACGGCATTTCCAACGACGAGGAGGTCCAGCATCGCTATGGCGAGCTGATCGTCGATTACTATGTCAGCGGGTTTCGCGACGTCTCCCTTTTCAACTACAAGAATCTCTATCTGTATGGCGGTCTGTTCGACGTCGTTGCGGTGCTGCTGGCCAAGATTCTGCCGTTCGACGCCTACCTGATCCGTCATCTGCTGTCGGCGCTGATCGGTGTTGGCGGGATCGCTGCGGCCTTCGCCACGGCGCGTCTGATTGCAGGACCGCGCGCCGGGTTGATCGCCCTCGTCGCACTTGCGATCTGCGGGCCGTATTTCGGCGGCATGTTCAATCACACCAAGGATGTGCCATTCGCCGCGGCGATGATGGGTGCGGTCTATTTCCTCCTGCGCGCCGGCCGCGATCTGCCGTCGCCGCGCTGGCCGCACCTGATCGGATTTGGATTGCTGTTCGGCGCTGCTACCGGTCTGCGGGCGATGGGGCTGCTATTGATTGGCTATGCGCTCGTGCTGGTCGCAATGTCCACCTTTGCGTCGACGGTTCGCTCACAGGGCACAGGCGCGATGGTTCGCTTCGCAGCGACCGGCGCTCTTCGTTTCGCGCCGGCAATCCTGCTAGGCTACGCGATCATGCTGGCCGCGTGGCCCTGGGCAGCGCTCGCGCCGCTCAACCCGCTGCGCGCGATCTTCTCCTTCGCGCATTTCCATTACGAGATCCGGACGATCGTGGCCGGCGAAATCTACAAGATGGCGGATGTGCCCTGGTGGTACGTGCCGTTCTATCTCTCGATCAAGACACCGACCCTGGTGCTGGCCGGCGCCATCCTTTCGATGGGCTTTCTGATCCGCGCGATGGCGCGGGAGGGACCGGGTTCGTCTCCGGGCGACGGGCCGAAACCGCGTTTGTGGCTTTCGTCGCGATCTTCCCTGTCCTGTGCGAGGCGATTGCGGAAGGCCCGGCCTTTACCGGGATGCGGCATTTCCTGTTTGTGGTGCCGCCGCTCGCGGTGCTTGCGGGCCTGGGCTTCGATGAGGCGCTCACGGCGCTTTCAGCGCGTCGTTTCGTGGAAGCGTCGGCCACGGGCGCTGCTCGCCGCAGCCTTCGCTTTACAACGCGAGCGTGCTCGTGCGTCTGCATCCTTACGAATACTCTTCTACAACCCGCTGGTCGGAGGGCTCGAAGGCGCGCAGCGGCGCTACGAAATGGATTACTGGGTCAATATGATGCCCGACGCCGTGCAGGCGTTGCAGGAATATCTCGGTCTTGCCGAAGGACAAGTCACAGCGCGTCTATACGGTCGGGGTCTGCGGCGAGAAGTTTTCGTTCGACAATTATGCCGACAAGCGGCTGCAGGCATCCACGGGCTGGCTGGAATCCGATTTCTTCATCGCCCCGACCCACATGAATTGCGACCGCCTGGTCGACGGCCGCGTGGTCAAGACGATCCGGCGCATGGGGGTGCCGATCGGGGTCGTGAAGGATCGCCGCGGCATCACGCAGAAGGCGCTGGGGCAGGCGTTCTGACGTGTCGCGCACACCCAAAGCAGCCCGCCGGGGAGGACCGGCGGGCGCTGGATCCGCGGCGTGCGAGGGGACACACGAGGTGCGGATCGCCGGGCCGGCTGGGCAGAGCCGGCCTCGGGGGCTTCAGAGGGCTTCAGAATGCGGTGCGGGCGCCGGTCGTCGGCGGCGCCGTAAAGGCGCGATCGGGCGCGATCGACGGCGAGACCATATTTGGCCCGTCACCACGCCGGGGCCGATAGCGTCGCTTCTCGCTGACGCGGTCGGCCAGCCTGTCGGTCGGGTCGCGCCAGAGCGGCTCGGCATAGGCATCGCGCAGGTCGGAGCGCGTCAGCCCGATATCGGCCAGCATACGGTCGTCCATGCCGGCCAGCATCGCGGCATCGCGACGGTTTTTCAGGGCGCGCGAGATCGCCCGCAGGCCCGTCACCAGGACGGCGACGGCGGAGGCGAATACCGACGGGGAGGTCCGTGCGGGGGTGAGCTTGCAGATCGCGGCCATGACTAAATCTCCTTCAAATTCGAGCGACGCACGGACTTCGTCCCCAAGACACCACCTTGGGCGACCCGATTTCCGGCTCGAATGGGTTGAACCGGATCCAGATATGTCATCCCGCTATTGATAAGTGAAACGAATGTTTATAATCTAAAGCATCATTTCAGTTGATGATACACGGCCGGCGCTGCCGGGCCGCGCGACGCCCGAAAAGAGCGCCACAGACGAGGTCCCCATGACCGCCCTGATCGACATCGACCAGCTCCGCACCTTCATCGCCATTGCCGAGACCGGCAGCTTCACCAAGGCGGCGGAGGTCGTGCACAAGACCCAGTCGGCAGTTTCGATGCAGATGAAGCGGCTGGAGGAGCGGCTCGACAAGCCGATCTTCGCGCGCGACGGCCGCGCCTCGAAGCTGACCGACGATGGCGAGCGGCTGCTCGACTACGCGCGACGGATCGTGAAGCTGAATCTGGAAGCGCTTGCCGCTTTTTCCGGTCCGGAGCTGTCCGGGCGCGTACGGCTCGGCGTGCCGGACGATTACGCCGACCGCTATCTGCCGGAGATCATGGCGCGCTTTTCGCGCGCCTATCCGGGTGTCGAACTCACGGTGCTGTGCGAACCGTCGGTCGATCTGCTCAAGCGCATCGACGCCAACGATCTCGACCTCGCCATCATCACCACCACCGAAAGCCAGCGCACCGCCGAGCCGTTCCGGCAGGAGCGGCTGCTATGGGTGACCTCGGTGCGGCATGCGACGCACACGGAAAATCCGCTGCCGCTGGCGCTCGGCAAGCAGAGCTGCTCCTGGCGGCGCACCGCGCTGGAATGTCTGGAGAAGCTCGGTCGCCAGCATCGGGTGATCGTATACGAGTTCGAATGCCGGGGCCTATGTCGCGGCCGTGCTGTCGGGGCTTGCGGTGTCGGTGGTGCCGGAATCGACCTTGCGTCCGGGCATGCGGGTGCTGATGCCGGCCGATGGATTTCCGGAATTGCCCTATTGCCGTATCGGCCTCGTGCGCAATCCGCATGAAAGCTCCGCGCTTGCCGACGCGCTCGCCGAGCACATCATTTCCTCGCTCGACAATCTGTCGGAGACCGCGCAGGCGGCGGAGTAAGCGTTTTCAAGCGAAGTGGGTACCGGTTCGCGTAAAGAAAACGCGCAAAGAAAACTGGCGTCAGGCATTTCTCGTCGGCCGCAATACCAGCATGTTGCCGATCAGCACGGCAGCGAGTCCAAGCGCGGCCAGAACGCTCCACTGGAAATTCTCGACGAAGGTCGAGACCACCAGCGCGAGAACCGGTCCGAGCACTGTGACGTAAGCCGCGCGGTCGGCGCCGATACGTCCGAGCAGCGTCAGGTAGCAGGCAAAGGCCAGCACCGAGCCGATCAGCGCGAGATAGACAAGCGAGATCAGATAGGCCGGCGACCAGTCGACGATGAATGCATGGCCGCGAAACGCGGCATAGAGCGCGATCGCCGCACAGCCATAGAGCATGGCGTAGCCCGAAGCGGGGAAGACCGGAATGCCGCGCCGCTGCAGGGTCGCCGAGATCATGTTGCCGAAGCAGAAGGCGAGCGTGCCGAGCACGCACAGGATGAGCGCGATCACCGCGCCATGCTGGAAGCCTGCGCCCTCGAATTGCGGATAGAACATCGCGGCCATTCCAGCGGCGCCCAGAAGCCCGCCCAGAACCACGCGGCGATCGATCGGGGCGCCGAGAAAGATCGCGCCCAGCCAGACATTGAAGAAAGAGGCGAGCGAGAACACGATCGACAGCAGGCCCGACGGAAGCGTGGCGGCGGCGTGGTAGAACAACAGGAAGTTCAGGCAGAACAGCATCAACCCGAGCACGACGAAGCCGAGATGCTCGTGCAGCGTGAAGCGCAGCCGGTCGCCCCGCCACCTGGCGAGCGCGAGCATCACCACGCCCGCGATCAGGAAGCGCCAGAGGATCGACACATCCGGCGACACCACGCCGACCTGAAAATGGATGCCGATCCAGGCGAATCCCCAGGCGATCACCACCGCCGCATACAAGAGGATGTCGAAAGCGGTCAGCCGCGCGCGCTTCAGCATAGGTCGGCGGCCTTGGCCGAGAGCACGGCGACGAGATCGGCCGGTGCGATCTCGATCTGCAGGCCGCGCCGGCCGCCATTCACGAGAATGGTCGCATGTGCGAGCGACGCTCGCTCGATAAAGGCTGCGACGCGCTTTTTCTGTCCGAGCGGGGAGATGCCGCCGACGTGATATCCGGTCATGCGTTCCGCTTCGGCCGGCGGCAGCATCGCGGCATCCTTTGTGCCGGCCGCAGCGGCAAGCCGTTTCAGGCTCACTTCCTTGTCGGAAGGTACCAACACGCAGACAACATTTCCCCCGGCTCCTCGCCATCAGCGTCTTCAACAGGCGATCGGGCGCAATGCCGAGCGCTTCCGCGGCCTGCAAGCCGATGCGCGCGGCATTCGGGTCATAGTCATATTCGTGCAGGGTGAAGGCGATACCCGCCTTCGCCAGCAAAGCGGTCGCGGGTGTGGCCTTTGCCATCGTTCAATAGGCGTATTCGGTAAATACCGGCTCCACCGACCCGCCCCAGGGTCCGTGAAACTTCGCGAGCAATTCCTCCGCCGGCGTCGTGCCGCGCGAGACCAGGTCCTCGAGCGGTTCGAGATATTTGGTCTCGTCCTCGCCGCCGGCGTTCCGGCGTGCGCGCCGCTGCAAGACCCGCGCGCGCGAGCTTCAGGTTTCGTCCGCGAGCGACAGCATGTTGCGGTTGCGGATCGTCGCGGCGAAGCCCTGCGTCGGCACGTCGTCGCGCAACTTCTGGCGTTCTTCCGCGGTCCAGGTCCCGACGATGTCCCAGGCGGCGTCGAGCGAGGTCTCGTCGTAGAGGATGCCGGCCCAGAAGGCGGGCAGGGAAGGCAGCCGCCGCCAGGGTCCGCCATCGGCGCCGCGCATCTCGAGATAACGCTTCAGCCGCACTTCCGGAAAGATCGTGGAGATATGGTTGGCCCAGTCCGAGATCGTCGCGCGCTCGCCCGGCAATTGCTTGAGCTTGCCGGCAAACAGGTCGCGGAACGACAGCCCGGAGACATCGATATACTCGTCGCCGCGCTTGATGAAATACATCGGCACATCGAGCGCATAATCGACCCAGCGTTCGAAGCCCATGCCCGGCTCGAACGCCCAGGGCAGCATGCCCGAGCGCGCATTGTCGGTGTCGCGCCAGATTTCCGAACGGAAGGAGAGATACCCGTTCGGCTTGCCCTCGGTGAACGGCGAATTCGCGAACAGCGCGGTTGCGACCGGCTGCAGCGCGAGCGAGACGCGCAGCTTCTTGACCATGTCGGCTTCCGAGGAGAAGTCGAGATTGGTCTGCACCGTGCAGGTCCGGTACATCATGTCGAGGCCGAGCGAGCCCACCTTCGGCATGTATTGCGTCATGATGCGGTAGCGGCCCTTCGGCATGATCGGGATATCCGCCCGCGTCCATTTCGGCGCCATGCCAAGTCCCAGAAAGCCGATACCGAGCGGCCGCGCGACCTCGCGCACCTGCGCCAGATGCGCCATCAACTCGGTACAGGTCTGATGCACGGTCTCGAGCGGCGCGCCGGACAATTCGAATTGTCCGCCGGGCTCGAGCGATATGGCGCCGCCGCCGGTCACGTCATAAAGCCCGATGATGTTCTCGCGCTCCATGATCGGCTCCCAGCCGAGCAGCAGCTGCATGCCCTCGAGCAGAGCCCGGATGCCGCGCGGCCCGTCATAGGGAACCGGATTGTGACGGTGGACGGTGAAGGGAAATTTCTCGTGCTCGGTGCCGATCCGCCATTCGGATTTCGGCTTGCAGCCCGATTCCAGCCACGCCACGAGTTCGTCGCGGCGCTCTACCGGCGTCATATCAATCTGGTCACGGGCCATAGGGAATCCGGCAAAAGGGCCGCGACCATACACGCGCGCCTTTGGAAAGGGCAATCAAACCTGCCGGCATATATGGGTTGCGGTACCCGGCTTGATAGGCTCGGCGGAATGGACATAACGATCCTATGGCGCTTCCGTCCCGTCAGACCCTGCTGAATCTCGGCGAAACGCTCCTGATCGGGACCATCGGCGGCGCGATCCTGACCTTGGCCGGCATCCCCGCCGGCTGGCTGTCCGGCGCCATGATTGCGGTCGCGATAGCGGCGCTGGCGGGCCGTCCGATGGCGATCCCCGCACCGCTGGCGCGCGTGGTGTTTGTGCTGATCGGGATTTCGCTTGGCGGCGCGGTGACCCCGGAGACGCTGAAGGGCGTTGCAACCTGGCCGCTCAGCGTGGTGCTGCTGTGCGTCGGCATGACCTGCGCGATGTTCGGCAGCGCCGTATATCTCAAAAAGGTGCATGGCTGGGACATGCTGTCCGGGCTGTTCGGATCGGCGCCCGGTGCGCTGTCGCAAGTGATGGCCTATGCGACGCAATATCATTCCGACCTGCGGGGAATTGCGATCGTGCAGACCATCCGCGTGGTGATCCTCACGGCTTGCTTGCCCGTGGCGCTTGCCATGTTCGGGATGATCCCGGCCGCGCCCGTTTCCCGCAGCTTCGCGATCAGCGATTCGGTTCTGGAAATCGCGATCCTCGTCCTGGTCTCGACCGCAGCCGCAATGCTCGCGCATTTTGTGCGCTTTCCCGGCGGATTGATCTTCGGCGCGATGCTGGCCTCGGCGATCCTGCACGGCTACCGGGCTGATCCATGCAGCGATGCCGTGGTGGGTCGTCAGCGCGGTGATGGTGTGTCTCGGCTCACTGACCGGGGCGCGCTTTGCCAATACCGAGCTGCGGCTGCTGCTCAGGCACCTTGCCGCGGCGCTTGGCTCGTTTTCGGTCGCGGTGCTGATCGTTGCAGTGTTCGCCGCCGCCGCGGCCTGGGTCGTGAACCTTAATCTCTCCGATATCGTGGTCTCGTATTCGCCAGGCGCGCTCGATGCGATGATGATCCTGGCGCTCGCGTTGCATCTCGATCCGATCTTCGTCGGGGCGCATCACATTGCGCGATTCATGCTGATCTCGGCGGCGCTGCCGCTCTTCGTGCGGCTTTACGGACAGGTGCCGCCGCCGCCGGCGCCGAAGCCGCCGGACAAGAGGCCGGTGCAGGAGGATTGATTATTCCGCCGCCAGCGTGCGGTTCAGCTTCATGCCGAGCCGCTCCCACACATCGACCAGCGCGTCGGCCAGTTGGTCGATCATCTTGTCGTCGTGATACGGCGAGGGCGTGACGCGCAGGCGTTCGGTGCCCTTCGGGACGGTCGGGTAATTGATCGGCTGGATATAGATGCCGTGGTCGGCGAGCAGCATGTCGCTTGCGGCCTTGCACTTTTCCGGATCGCCGACCGCGATCGGCACGATATGCGTGTCGCTCGGCATCACCGGCAGGCCGGACGCGGTAAGCACCGCCTTGACGCGCGCGACCCGTTCCTGATGGCGGTCACGCTCCCATTGCGAATTCTTCAGATGCCGGATCGAGGCGGCCGCGGCCGCGCAGACCGCCGGCGGCAAGGCGGTGGTGAAGATGAAGCCCGGCGCATAGGAGCGCACGGCGTCGCAGATCGCATGGCTGGCCGCGATATAGCCGCCGAAGCAGCCGAATGCCTTGCCGAGCGTGCCTTCGACCACGTCGATGCGGTGCATGACGCCGTCGCGCTCGGCAACGCCGGCGCCGCGCTTGCCATACATGCCGACCGCATGCACCTCGTCGATATAGGTCATGGCGCCGTATTTCTCGGCGAGGTCGCAGATCGCCTCGATCGGGGCGATGTCGGCATCCATCGAATAGATGCTTTCGAACAACACGAGTTTCGGACGGTCCGGGCCGGCCTCGATCAGCAATTCTTCGAGATGGGCGAGATCGTTGTGACGGAAGATCTTCTTCTCGCAGCCCGAGTGACGGATGCCTTCGATCATCGAATTGTGGTTATAGGCATCCGACAGGATCAGCACGTTCGGAATCAGCTTCGCGAGCGTCGCGATGCCGGTCTGGTTCGACACATAGCCCGAGGTGAAGATCAGCGCCGCTTCCTTGCCATGCAGGTCGGCGAGTTCGGCCTCGAGCTCGACCAGCGGGTGATTGGTGCCGGAAATGTTGCGGGTGCCGCCGGCGCCGGTGCCCATGCGGGTCGCGGTCTCGACCATGGCGCCGATCACCTTCGGATGCTGGCCCATGCCGAGATAGTCGTTGGAACACCACACGATGATCTCGCGGGCGCCCTCGGGCGAATGCCAGATCGTCTGCGGGAATCGCCCGGCAATCCGCTCCAGGTCGGCGAACACGCGATAACGCCGCTCGTCGTGCAGGCGGTTCAGGGCGTTGTCGAAAAAGGCCTTGTAATTCATGGCACTGCGGTCCGCGTGGCGGGGTATTCGGGTTGGTCGCCGGCCGCAGCGGGTGCGTTCAAAGAAGGCCGCCGGGCCGGGTATTCGGATTGATTATTCTTAGAAGCGTTCAATAGTGTTTGTCGAGGTATGAGAGACCCCAAAAGCATGCAGAGCGGCTTTGATTCCGGTCAATTGGCGCGAGTTTTTCGTACAAATCGCAGGTGATTTCGGACGATTTCCGTCGGAACCGTGCCGGTGCCCGGGCGTTCCCACCGGGACGAGGGCAGGCGCAACGGAGATCGACATGGGACGCGGACTTCTGCTTTGGCTGATCGGTATTCCGCTGCCAATCATTCTGGTGGTTTGGCTGCTTGGCGGCCTGAACTGAAATCGGCCCGATGAGAGAATTCGCCGCCCGATCCGCCCGGGCGGCATTTTTTTGCGGGTCGCTGCTCATGTCAGAGCCGAAAGCCGATCCGGAAGCCGCCCCAATGGCGGCCGAGCACCGTGATCGGCGCCGATACGTCCTTCATCAATACGAAATTGCCGCCGCCCATATCGCGCCGATAGGTTTGCAGCAGGAAGCGTCTCGTCGAGCGTCCGGCCGCAAGGCCGGTGCGATCGCTGAAGATGCGCCGGTTGCGGCAATTGGCGGAATTCCAGACCGGGTCGGAGCCTTGCGGGTTCGAATAGATTTTGTTGTGGGTCGGCAGATAGCCGTTGCGGTCGACCGCGGCGCAGAAGGTGATGCGCGGATCGAAGCCCAGTAGCGGCTCCTGGACATCGGGCAGCAGCCGGTCGGTGAGTTTGACGAAGCGCGTCATGTGCTGAGGCGGATCGGTGCCGTTGAGCGGGCGATAATTCTCATCGAACAATTCCGCCATGCCGATCTCGCCCGTGGTCACGGCGCGCTCAAACAGCTCGCCGACAATGCCTGCGGTTTCGAGGCATTTTTCGACGATCGGGGTGTCCGGCGTCACGATGCCGCTTTCGGCGATGAACAGGATGAAATCCTCGCTGATGCCGAGGATCGATTCCACCCGCGTCTTGGCGAGCGACAGCTTGCCGTCGGATTGGCGCACTGCGCCGACCAGGCCCTTCAATTCGGTGCGCAGCGAATCGTAGCTCGAACTGTTGCTGGTCACCGATCGCGACATCGCATCGATGCTGCCCGACAGCCCGTTCACGGTCTCGATCAGGGTCTGCAGCGCGGCGCCGCTTTCGCGAGCGCGGGAGGATTCGGCGATGGCGGTTTGCGCGGTCTGCGAGTTGGTTTCGGTTTCCTCGATCAGGCCGGACAGGGTCTGCGCCAATTCCTTCAGGTTGCGCTGATTGCCGATCGACAGCGGGCGGATCTGTTCGGCCAGTCGCTTGACGGTGTCGGCAATGATCGCGAAGCCGCGGCCGGCTTCGCCTGCGCGTGCGGCCTCGACGCTGGCATTGAGCGCGATCAGCTGCGTCTCCTGCGCGATCGACTGGATTGCGGCGCTCGCCTCCTCGACGCGCCGGATGGTGGCGGCGACCTTCTCGACCGAGCTCTTCAGCGAGATCGCTCCGGTGCCGAGCAGCTCGATCTTCTCGATCGTGTGTTTCAGCGTGGATGACACGATTTCGGCGCTGTCGGTCAGCGTCGTGCGAGTGAGGTCGGCAGCGCGCCGCGCCTCTTCCATCGCGGACGACAGATCGGCATTGGTCGAGCTCATGCTGCGCGCGGCAAGTGCCGCGGCGCGCGCCTGCGAGGTCTGGCTTTGACCGAGCGTTGTAAGATCGGAAACGATGCCGGCCATGTCGGCGATTTCGGAGCCGAGCCGGCCGGAACGTTCGCCGATATCGGAAAGGGCGGGGCTGGAATCGCTCTGCGCAACTGGACGGCACAGCACGGACTGGCTCATTCCGTAGCTCCTGTCAGCCGCCGGTAGAACTCCACCATTCTGTGAGAAACGTGGTTAATGAAGCCTTAAGTTGCCGGCTTCTGGCAATTCACGCGCCTCTTCCGCCGATTGCGCGAATCGCGTTCCTGACACAAACAGGCTTCGAATCGAGGCTGCGGAGACGAGATCGCGCATGGCAATGGAGGTCCATTACGGCGCCGCGATCCAGGCCGTCACCGCCTCGCCGGCGATCAAGTTCCTGATCTCGAAATGGAACACGCTGCACGCCAGCGGACGCATGACGGTGCAGCTTCTGACCGAAGGCAATTACGACATCCCCGCCAAGTCGGTCTACATGATCACGCTCGCCGACGATTTTCTGTTCATGCATGTCGGCACGAAAATCCGCGAGACTGTGCAGCAGGATTTCACCGGCCGGCTGTTGTCGTCGCTTGACGACGACGTCGCTCGCGATCTGCACGATGCCTATGGCGCGACGGTGAAATACGGCGCCCCGATGTATCTGCGCTTCACCTCGCCGATGACGGAGGACGTGCTGCTGTGGGAGCGTGTGATCCTGCCGGTGCCGGTCGGGCCCGGCGGCACCATCCTTGTCTGCTATTCGGAGGTGATGAGCCACCAGCTCGAAGTCTACGAATATGTGTTCCGAAATTCGCCGGTCCCGATGATGGTGGTTTATCCGATCTTCACGCCGCAGAAGGTGATCGACGATGGCTGGATCGTGCTGCTGAACGAAACCGGCCGGATGGTTTTTGGCATTCACGATCGCGTCGGCAATCGGCGCATGCGGGAATTCAAAGCGTTTCAGTGCCCCGAATTGTGGGCCGAGCTGGCGCAATCCTTCTCACGCCGGGAGCCGGAATCGAGAATCTGGGCTCCCGTGCTCGGCGAGGACTACACGACGCTGCTGGTACGGCTGAAGCATCTCGCGCTGTTGCGCTTTCAGCCGAGGGCGTTGCATGCGCCGACGATGATCTGAGCGTTCGCCGGTTCAGGCATTCGACGGGGTTCGCAATTTGCGCAGTGCCTCGTCCGCGGTCGAGACATCGCCGAATTGCTGAAAGATGTTTTCGAGTGCCGAGCGGTGCTCGTCGTCGGACAAGGCCGCGCAGCAATCCGACAGCATCACCACCTTGAAGTCGAGCATCATGGCGTCGCGCGCGGTCGATTCGCAGCACACATTGGTTTTGGTGCCGGCGATCAGCACGGTATCGATATCCAGGCTGCGCAGCAGCCGTTCGAGCTGCGAGGACCCCGCGATCAGCGCGCTGTAGCGGTTCTTGATCACGGTATGGTCGGCGGCGGTGACCTCAAGCTCGCCCCACACGGTCTGGTTCCCCGGCGCCAGCCCATCCATCGTCCGCTGGCGCATGTCGTCGCCGACGACATGATTGAAGAACATTTCCCAGTCGCTGCGCCCATTCTTTGAGCTGTTGGCATGGACCACCCAGATTACCGGGCAGCCGAGATCGCGAAGTTCCCGCGTCAGCGCGTTGATCGCCGGCACGATTTCCCGCGACGATGGTACCTCGGCGGGTGCTCCCGGGGCACAGAAGGCGGTTTGCATGTCGATGACAAGCAAGGCGGTACGGGCCGGATCGAGCCGGTCGAACCATTGCGCGCGGCCCCGGCGCGCCAGCACCCGCTGCAGGATTTCGGGCCGGATCGAGACCGGATGCATGGAGCCTCCTGGTTTCCGCAAGCCCTCAATATTGTGATCGGGAGAGGTTGCGGTCACGGCGGTCGATAGCATATATGCGGGCCGCGAAAGACACTGGAGTTTGAATGGCTGGCTATCAATATCCTGATCTTCAGGAACGCAAGAAAAGCGCCTTCGCGATGAAGAAGGCGATGTTGGAAAAATTCCTCGCCAAGGCACAAGATCCCATCCTGGCCCAGCGGGAAGCCGAACGGCTCGCGATCAAGCAGGCACGTGAGGCGCGTATCGCGGAACGCGAAGCGGCGAAGAAGGCCGAGCAGGAGCGGCTCGCCGCCGAAGCCGCGCTGTTGGCCGAGCGTGATGCGCAGGCCCGCCGCGAGGCGGAGGAATTGGCTGCGCAAAAAGCCAAGGAAGAAGCCGAAATAATGGTTACACTCCTGGCCGAGCAAAAGGCCGCGCGCGATGCCCGCTATGCCGCGCGCAAGGCGGCCGCGAAAAAGAAGAAGCGGCGCGGGCTCTGACTTTCGATCGATGCGGCCGGGCAGGATCGAACTGCCGGCCGTTATTTTCAAAGCTGACCAATCCGACAGGGTTGGACCACGGGAGCGCGCGGCAATGTCGCGCGCCTTTTTTATGCTCGATTACGGAAGCTTCTGATTTCGTTTCGCGAATGGTGCTGCCGGACAGGATTGAACTGTCGACCTCTCCCTTACCAAGGGAGTGCTCTACCACTGAGCTACGGCAGCGTTGCTGACGGCCCTCGACGTACCGAGGATATTTGCCAGTCTGGCGCAACCTGACCGCGGCATGTGGTCACTTCGGCCGGCTGCGGCGGCGTTAATACCCGCCGCCGGGTGGCGCGGCAAGCGCATTCACGGGCAGAAATGGCACCGTTCGGCGGCCGGGACCGGCCACCAGACGAAGCAGCCCGCTCACCACGTTCCGCGCCGGTCGCAGTCGCGGGCAAATGGACGCTGGCTGCAATTGGCAAGGCCATACGGATTTTCGGCCGAACCGGGTGCGGAGGGAGCTCGTTGCGAGTTCGCGCCTCCCCTGACCTGAGCCGTGGCGCCGGTTACCGCCGATACGATCAGCAGGCAGGCGATGGCGATTCTCAGGATGCTGCGCATGATCTTCTCCTGTCACGGGAACCGAGTGCCGCGCTTGCCTGGGACGCGGTTTTCGGCTTTGTCGCCGGCATGAATGAGAACACCGCGTCGGCCAAAAACGACCCGCGCAAGGAGCGTCTCGCCAAGGCCTTGCGAGACAATCTCAAGCGCCGCAAGGCGCAGATGCGTGGCCGCGCCGAAGAAAATGGTGCGGTTGGCGAAAGGACCCCGGATAAGGTTTCCGGCCAAAAGGTCTGAGATCGACCATATTCCGCCCAAAAGGCGTGCGATTTGCGCTAGGAAGGGGAATGCGCGCCAACGCGGCGTGCCGGGTTGAGTGGGGGTTCGATGGATCGCATTCGTATCACCGGCGGGCGACCGCTTCAGGGCGTCATCCCGATTTCCGGCGCCAAGAACGCCACCCTGCCGCTGATGATTGCGAGCCTTCTGACCGAGGACACCCTGATCCTCGAAAACGTCCCCCATCTTGCCGACGTGGTGCAGCTTCAGCGCATCCTCAACAATCACGGCGTCGACGTGATGCTGTCCGGCAAGCGGGCGGGCGAGGCGGAGCATCACGGCCAGACCGTGAAGATATCCGCCGCCAATATCGTCGACACCACCGCGCCCTATGACCTCGTCTCCAAGATGCGGGCGAGCTTCTGGGTGATCGCGCCGCTGCTGGCGCGCATGGGCGCAGGCCAAGGTTTCGCTGCCGGGCGGCTGCGCCATCGGCACGCGGCCGGTCGACCTCCTGATCATGGCGATGGAGCGGCTCGGCGCCACCATCGATATCGAGAGCGGCTATGCGGTCGCGCGCGCGCCGAAGGGATTGCGCGGCGGCGAGATCGTATTTCCGAAGGTCACCGTCGGCGGCACCCATGTCGCGGTCATGGCGGCGTCGCTCGCGCAGGGCACGACCGTGATCGAGAATGCGGCGCAGGAGCCCGAGGTCAAGGACGTCGCCGATTGCCTCGTGAAGATGGGCGCGAAGATCACCGGCGCCGGCACCTCGCGGATCGTGATCGAGGGCGTGTCGCGGCTTGGACCCGCGCGGCACAACGTCGTGCCCGACCGGATCGAGACCGGCACCTATGCGATGGCGGTGGCGATGACCGGCGGCGACGTGATGCTGCAGGGCGCGCGGCCCGAATTGCTGCAATCCACGCTCGACGTGCTGGAGCAGGTCGGCGCCAGGGTGACCGCGACCAATGAAGGCGTGCGGGTCTCGCGCAATGGCTCGGGCCTGCAGCCGGTCGAAGTCACGACCGAACCGTTCCCGGGTTTTCCGACCGACATGCAGGCGCAATTGATGGCGCTGATGACCATGGCCAAGGGCACCTCGCGGATCACCGAGACCATCTTCGAAAACCGCTTCATGCATGTGCAGGAACTGGCGCGGCTCGGCGCGCGCATCTCGCTCGACGGCCAGGAGGCGACGATCGAGGGCGTGGACCGCTTGCGCGGCGCGCCGGTGATGGCGACCGACCTGCGGGCCTCGGTATCGCTGGTGATCGCGGCTCTGGCCGCCGAGGGCGAGACCGTGGTGAACCGGGTCTATCACCTCGACCGCGGCTTCGAGCGGCTGGAGGACAAGCTCAACGCCTGCGGCGGCGCTGGTCGAGCGGATCAGCGCGTAAGCTTTAGATTTGCGGCCCCCCTTGCATGGTGCGGGGCTGTTGCCTAATTAGCCCTCAGGGCGAATTCAAATACCGACCGCGCAGGGCCGCGTCATGGATATGTTGAAGCTCATCGCGCTTGACCGCGAAGACCTCGAAATCGTGTCCGCTCATCTGCAGGATTCGGTGGTCAAGATCGGCGAGGTGATCTGGCGTCCGGCCGAGAATCGCGTGGTGATCGCGCTCAATCGCTTCGATTGGGAAGCAGCGGTCGGCGAAACCCCGTCCTTCGCGGCGTCGCGCGGCGCTTTGCGCTTCGACCGCGTCAATTCCTGCAAGTGCAAGAGCCTCGATTGCTCCGCCAAGGAGCAGGTTCTCAATCTCCTCGCGATCGAATTTTCCGAGACCGACGCGCCCGGCGGCGTGGTGACGCTCGCCTTCTCCGGCGGCGGTGCGCTCCGGCTCGAGGTCGAATGCCTGGAAGTCGAAGCGGTCGATCTCGGCCCGGTCTGGCAGACGACCTGCTGCCCCGAACACAAGACCATCGACGGCGAGATCGCCCGGGCCTGATTTTCCCCGCTGACGTTCCTTGCCTTTCACCGACAGCTTTCGGACACTCGCCCGCAGAGTGAGCGGGAGGAGTTCATGCTGCGTGCAGGCCGGATCGGCACCGTTGTTGCCGCCCTATTCGCCGCGATATCGTCGACACCTGCGCATGCGCAGGCCGAGCCCCCTCCGGTCGTGAAAATCATCGTCGGCTCGGTCGCCGGCGGCATTCTCGACCCCTATGCCCGCATCGTCGGCGAGCACATGTCGAAGACGCTTGGGCCGCACCATCATCGTCGACAACAAGCCGGGCGCGAACGGCACCATCGCCGCGCAATTCGTCGTCGATCAGCCGGCCGACGGCGCGTTGATGTGGGTCGGCACCCAGGCGATGACCGAGATCAATCCGAGCGCCTATCGCAATCTGCGCTGGACCATCGACGATTTCATTCCGATCGTGAAGGGCGTCGAGGCGCCGCTGGTGCTGGCCGTCCATCCGAGCGTGCCGGCGAAAAATCTCACCGAGCTGATCGCCTGGATCAAGGCCAATCCCGGCAAGCTCGGCTATGCGTCGTTCAGTCCCGGGCACGCCCTCGGCCTTTCTCGGCCATCAGCTCAACAAGCGCTTCGGGCTCGATCTCGCGCATATCGTCTACAAGGGCTCGGGCCCTCAGACCAACGACATGGTCGGGGGCCATGCATTGCTTGGCTTCATGCAGCTCGGCAATGCCATGCCGCATATCAAGGCCGGCAAACTCGTTCCGATCGCGGTCACGAGCGCGAAGCGCACGCGCTTCCTTCCGGACGTGCCGACCTTCGCCGAACTCGGCTATAACGACTTCACCGCGATGGTGTGGTTCGGTCTTCTGGTCGAAGGCCGGCACGCCCGAGCCGATCGTGAAGGCCTATATCGCCGCCGCCGAGAAGGCGCATGCCGACCCGGATGTGAAAGCGAAATTCGACCTGCAGGGCATGGAGGCAGTCGGCGAGACCGGGCCGGCCAAGCTCCTGGCCGAGATCAAGACCGCAATCAGAACGGTGGCGGAAGATCATCGACGAGACCCAGTTCAAGCCGTCGATTGAACGCGCTCACGCCCTTCCCGTCGGATACGGCACGGTGTCGGTATGCTCGATCTCGAGCTGAAGCAGCCGCTCCATCAGCCGCGCCTTGAGCGCGGCATGCTCCGGCCGGTCCCACAGATTGTCGAATTCGCCGGGATCGTTCTGCAGATCGTATAATTCGCCGAACCCGGAATCCGACATCACCGTCATGCGGTAGCGCTCGTCCACGATACGTGTGCCAGCGCGGCATGTGGTCGGTGTCCTTGTCGGACATCTGCTGCTCGTATTGCACCAGCGCGCAATCGCGCACCGGCTTGCCGTCCGGACCCATCGAGGCAAGCAAGCTCTTTCCCTGCATGCCGGCATAGGGGGCGATGCGCGCGCGATCGAGAATGGTCGCCGCGATATCGATGGTCGAGCCGATGGCATCGGTCTCGGCCGCCGCGGGCGCCGTCGGGTCCGACCAGATGAACGGCACATGCAGGATGCTCTGATATTGCTCGCAGCCCTTCAGCAGCAGGCGATGATCGCCGAGATGGTCGCCGTGATCGGTGGTGAAGATCACCACCGTATTGTCGCGCTCGCCCGAGGCATCGAGCGCCGCCAGCACCCGGCCGATGGCGTCGTCGATGCAGGCGATCATGCCGCAGGTCAGCGCCTGCGCCTCCTGCGCCTCGCGGCCCGAAATGCCGATGGTCCGCATGCCGGTCAGATTGGCCTTGCCGCTCTGCGCGTTCGTCGAGCGCTTCCTGCACGTGCGGCGGCGGCGTCCAGTCGTTGCGCCGGAACGCTTCCGGCACCGGGAATTGCTCGGGCTTGTACAGGTCCCAGTATTTGCCGGGCGGGTTGAACGGATGATGCGGATCGGGGAACGACACCGTCATGAAGAACGGCGCCGCGTCCTTGCCGCGGGCCTTCAGATACGCCTCCGCGCGCTCGCCGAGATAGGCTGGTCGAATAGAGTTCCTCCGGGATCGCGGTGCGATAGGCCTGCGGCACGGCATAATCGTGCGGCAGGCTGTTTTGCGGTCCCAGCAGGTCGAGCGCCTTCGGGATCCTTCGCCCGCAGCCAGGCGCGATAATCGCCGTCGACCGCGTCGCCATGCCCGGTGACGATCTCGACATGGCCATAGCCATAGAAGGGCGTGCGGATATGCGCGCCCGGTTCCGCCCAATAGGCCGGCTGCTCCTGGCCGTATTCCGGACCGGTGAGATCGATCCGCATGGCCTTTCGCAAGCCCGCCGAGGGCTCGCGATAGCCCTCGCGAGCCGGCGCGGGCCTGGACATCGCCGGATGGCCGGTGAAGTTCTGCAGATGGCTCTTGCCGATCAGCGCGGTGTCGTAGCCCGCGTCGCGCAGCAGGTCGACGAAGGTCACCGAATCCTGCGACAGCGGAATGCCGTTGCTTCGCACGCCATGCACCGCGGGCATCCGCCCGGTCATCAGGCTGGCGCGGTTCGGCATGCAGACCGGGCTTGCGACATAGAATTTCCGGAACAGTGTCCCGCGCGCCGCAATCGAATCGATCTGCGGCGTCTTCAGCACCGGATGGCCATAGCAGCCGAGATAATCGGCGCGGTGCTGGTCGGTGATGAACAGAATGAAATTCGGCGGGCGGGAAGCGGTCATGCGGCCGCCAAACTAGACTTTGGTAGGGCGCGGGGAAGAGGGGCGCGTGACGCAACAAAACTTTCGGTGTGACGCGACAATGATCGATTGCCGCCATCATGGCGTCATGTCGAAAGGCTTTTGTCTTAACGGTGCATTCGTTTTTACACGATAAGCTCGTAGCAAGCGTCCAACCATGTGAACCGATCGTCAACCATACGGTTCCGCAACGATACGAAAAAACGATGATCTGGAAACTCACCGCTGCCCTGCATTCGTTCGCGAAGCTCTTTCGCAACGAAGACAAGTACCGGCCCGAGCGCCATTACATGCGCGGCCCCGGTCCCAAGGCCCGGGCGGCCGCCGCGGCCCACCAGCACCACTGATCGGCCTCAGACCGGAACCGCCGCCGCCGCGAATTTGCGGACGGTGACCGTCTCGCCGATCTCGAACGACATCAGATCCTCTCCGATCACCAGCGGGCCGTCATAGGTCTCGCGCGTCGCCGCTATCACGTCGTCCGGGGTAAGCGCCGGAACCCGCGGGCTCGCCAGCAGCACCATATGCGTGTAGGCGGCGAGCTTCGGCCGCGTCTGTGCGAACACGCGGCCGGCATCCTGCGGGCTCGTATGGTGGCCCATGATGTGGACGATGCCGGGTTCCGACAGCAATTCCGGCCGCACCGCCGCCACCTCATGCACCAGCAGGTCGGCGCCCATGCCGTATTTGATGACATTGGCGTTGTAGCGGGTGTCGCTCGACAGCACCGCCGAGCGTCCGCGATAGTCGAAGCGATAGCCGAAGCAGGGCTTGATGACCTCGCCGTGGTCGACTTCGAAGGCCGTGACCTTGAGGCCATCCTTCTCGTAGACCACGCCGTCGCGGTCGAATTCCTCCACGATCGTCGCGATGCCCTCGCGCGGGACCTTCTCGTCCACCACCCGGATCGCGATGTCGGCGGAATAGGCTTCCTCCAGCTTCGACATCAGGTGGCTGGCGCCGGTCGGCCCGATCACCCGGAACGGCGTCTTGCGCGCCCCGGCCCAGACCGGCGGCAGCCAGCCGGTGAGCCACAGATCCGGCAGCCCGTTGATGTGGTCGGAATGGTAGTGCGTGAGCAACAGCCGGTCGATCGCACTCAACGGGATTTCGAGCTGCCACAGCCGGATGGTGACGCCGCGTCCGGCATCGACCACGAGCCGCTGAGAGCCGGCCTCGATCAGGGCGCTCGGTCCGAACCGCACCGGCGACGGATAGGGATGGCCGGTGCCCAGAAGGGTGACGCGGAAATCGCCGCGGGCGGGATGTTCGGCATTCATTGCGGCAGCTTCATCCCGGATTCCTTCACCACCTTGGCCCAATGCGCGACCTGCGCCTTGAGCAGCGCGCCGTAAGCCTCCGGCGAGCCGCCGGCGGGATCGGCGCCGACCCTGGCGAGCGCGGCGCGCACTTCGGGCTTTGCCAGCGCCGCGTTGATCGCCTTGTTGAGCGTGTCGACGATTTCCTTCGGCGTTCCGGACTTCACCGCAAAGCCGACCCAGTCCTCCACCACCAGATTGGGAAAGCCCTGTTCGACGATGGTCGGCACGTCCTTCATCGACTTCGAGACGCTTCGGGCCGGTGACGGCGAGCGCGCGCAGCTTGCCGGCGGCGATCAATTCCACCACCGGCAGCGTGGTGATGAACATGTATTGATTGGTGCCGTTCAGGAGGTCGCCGATCGCCTGCGGGAATTGCTGATAGGGCACGTGCGTCGCCTTCACGCCGGTTTCGAGCTTGAACATCTCGCCGATCAGATGCGCCGGCGTGCCGAAGCCGCCGGAGGAGAAATTGAACTTGTCGGGATTGGACTTGAGCAGGGCCACGAGCTCGGCGACGTTTTTCGCGGCCAGCCCCGGATGCACCACCAGCACATTATAGGAGGTCGAGATTTTCGCGACCGGGATCAGGTCCTTGTCGATGCTGAACGGCATGTTCGGCACGAAGGAGGGGGCGGCCGCGACCGGCACGCTCATCGCGAAGATCGAATAGCCGTCCGGCGGCTGCTTCACCACATCGGCGCCGGCGAGGGTCTGGACGGCGCCCGGCTTGTTCTCGACGATCACGCGCCAGCCATTGGCATTCTGAAGCTCGTTGGCGATCACGCGGCTGATGATGTCGGGCGGCGTCGAGGGCGCGGTCGGCACCACGATGCGGATGAAGTTCGACGGAAAGGCCTGAGCCGCAACTTCGGAGACCGAGCAAAGATTGGATATGGAGCCGAGGACCAGCGCGGCAGGCGCAAGACTGGAGAGCGAGCGGAGGATGTTCACTGGCGTCTTCTCCCGATGATGACGGTTGCTTTTCTGATTGCTCCCATCTTCGGCGGACGCGCCGATCCGGTGCAAACCGAAATCGGAATGCATTCCGCCTGGCGGAATGCTAGGTTCCGCCGGCCGGAACGCGCCGGCGGAGCCGCAGGAGGCTGTCGATGACGATCAGAAGCCTGGAACGCGGCCTGAAGGTTCTGCGGGCATTGCAGGACCAGCCGATCTCGTCGCTGCACGACATCTATCTGCAAACCGCGATACCGAAGCCGAGCCTGCTGCGAATTCTGCAGACGCTCGAACAATCCGGACTGGTGTTCCGCCGTCTCTATGACGGCCGTTACCGGATCAGCACCAATGTCTCGCATCTGGCGCGCAAGCGGGATCGCTATGACGGCGTTGCGGAGGCGGCGGCGCCGGTTCTCGATCGGCTCTGCCAGAAGCTGTCGTGGCCTTCCGATCTCATGGTGCCGGCCGGCGATCACATGGAGATACGTGAATCCAGCCGCATCCGGACGCCGTTCTTCACCTATTTCATCCATGACCGGGTCGGCACGCCGGTCAATTGGGTGCTGTCGGCGGTCGGCCGGGCTTACCTCGCTTATTGTCCCGAACCGGAGCGTCAGAAAATTCTGTCGCTGTTGCGAAAATCGGACCGGGCGGAAAATCGGCTGGCGCGCGACAGCAAGCGGTTCGAGCGGGTCTTGTCCGAGGTGCGCGCGCGGGGATACGCCACGCGAGACCCATCGTTTGTCGGCGGCGCCTATGGGCGTCAGATTCCGGATGGTCTCGCCGCCATCGCGGTGCCGCTGCTCGGATCGCGGCCGCGTGCACGGCGTGGTGAATCTGCTCTGGGCCAGGGCGGCACGAACGATCGACGACATGGCCGCCGCATCATCTCGCCGATCTGCAGGCCGCCGCTTCGGAAATCGTGACGACGTTGCGCGAGCAAGGACGCAAGACCTAACGCGTCACCGCCCACTCGCTCGCGCACGTCGGGATCGGTTTCACGATCCAGATGGAGTTGCGCCGCCGCCTGAAATTCCCTGTCGTCAATGAGCCGCGACAGCGCCCACACCGCGGCGCCGCGCACCAGCGAAGACTCGTCGTCGAGCCGCGCTTGCGCATGCGGCACGAGCGAAGCATCGCCGGAATTGCCGATCGCGATCAGCACGTTGCGGACGAAGCGGTCGCGGCCGGTGCGCTTGACCGGCGATTTGCGAAACAGCGCGCGGAAATTCGTATCGTCGAGTTCGACGAGATCGGAAAGCGGCGGCGCCTGCAAGGTCTCGCGCGCGTGCAGCTTCGCCTCGCGGCCCTCCTGCGCGAACTTGTTCCAGGGACAGACCGCCAGACAATCGTCGCAGCCATAGATGCGGTTGCCCATCGCGGCGCGCAGTTCGCGCGGGATCGGTCCCTTGTGCTCGATGGTGAGATAGGAAATGCAGCGGCTCGGATCGAGCTTGTAGGCGTGCGGGAACGCGTTCGTCGGACAGACATCGAGACAGGCGCGGCAGCGAGCCGCAATGATCGATCTCGGCTTCGTCGGGCGGCAATTCGAGCGTGGTGAAGATCGCGCCCAGAAACAGCCAGGAGCCGAATTCGCGCGACACCAGATTGGTGTGCTTGCCCTGCCAGCCGAGACCGGCGCGTTGCGCCAGCGGCTTTTCCATCACCGCGGCGGTATCGACGAATACCTTCACGTCGCCGCCGGCCTGCGCGATCAGGAAGCGCGCCAGCGACTTGAGGCGCGGCTTGATCACTTCGTGGTAATCGTCGCCCTGCGCATAGACCGAAATCGCGCCGCGCGTGCGTTCGGCAAGGACCGAAAGCGGATCGCCGTCGGGGCCGTAATTGATCCCGAGCATGATGACCGAACGCACCTCCGGCCAGAGCATGCGCGGGCTCGCGCGCCGCTCGACGGTCGTGGCGAGCCAGTCCATGTCGCCATGCGATCCCGCGCTCGTCATCGCATCGAAGCGCTCGCGCGCCTGCTCGATATCGTCAGGGCGACGCGACGCCGAGCGCGTCGAAGCCGTGCTCGCGCGCGGCCTCACGCAGGCGTTGCAAAAGCGTTTCGGTCAGAAGTCCAGGTCCGCGTAATGCTGGGACGGCGGCAGCGCGCCCGACACGTCCGCCAGGATCGGACGGAACGAGGGACGCGACTTCATCCGCGCATACCAGCTCTTGGCGTGTTCGCTCTCGTTCCATGGCACGTCGCCGAGATAATCCACCACCGACAGATGGGCGGCGGCCGCGAGATCCGCAAAGGTCAGCCGGTCGCCGGCGAGCCAGTCGCGTTGCCCGGCCAGCCAGCCGATATAGGCCAGATGATAGCGGATGTTGCGGCGCGCGGCACGCATCACGTCGGTATCCGGCGACCCGCCGCCCTGTTCGGCGGTCATGTGCCGCTTGTGCAGGCGCTCGGTCGCGAGCGGACCGGAGACCTCCGAATAGAATTTCTCGCCGAACCAGGCCACCAGCCGGCGGGCCTCGATGCGCTCCTGCGGGCTCTCGCCGATCAGGTTGCGCTGGGTGACGCCGTCATCGAGCGAGCCGTGCATCTCGTCGAGGAATTCGGCGATGACGGCGGCGCCCGGGATCGCCGGATAGCCCTCGACGATCATCACCGGCGTCTGCCCGGCCGGGTTGAGGAGCAGGAAATCCTCGCGTCGTTCCCAGACCCGCTCTTCGACCAGCGCGGCGTCCAGCTCGTATTCGGCGAGCAGCAAGTCGCACAAATCTCGAATGGGGGCAGAACGGATGATGAAACAGGGTGATCATGCGGCGCTTTGCGAATCACACCGGGATTGCCGCGCATATTGACGTAAAAAGCGGCAAACTGTTGAGCGACGGGAAATTTCGTTGCCGGGCGCGTTTGTTCGCGCGACAAAAGGTAGCGGCGTGATTCCGCGGTGCTCGCCGCGGCGTGTGTGGGGCATCATGATGAGCGATCTGATCAAGGCAGCCGTTCTCGGCATCGTCGAGGGCCTGACCGAATTCCTGCCGGTGTCGTCGACCGGCCATCTCCTGATGCTGCAGCGGTTCCTCGGATTCTCCGACGACGATTTCGGCAAGACCTTCGTGGTGCTGATCCAGCTCGGCGCCATCCTCGCGATCCTGTCGATCTATTTCGCCAAGCTGTGGCGGATCTTCATCGGCATGTTCTCCGATCCGGCGCGCGCGCCGCTTCGTGCATCGGCGTGCTGATCGCGTTCCTGCCGGCCGCGGTGATCGGCGCCGGCGCTGCATTCGATCATCAAGGACTATCTGTTCAACGTCTGGGTCGTCTGCTTCACGCTGATCGCCGGCGGCGCCGTGCTGCTGTGGGTCGATCAGCTCGATCTCGAGCCCAATATCACGACGTCATGCAGTTCTCGCTGCCGATGTGTCTGGTCATCGGCTTCTGCCAATGCCTCGCCATGATCCCGGGCGTGTCGCGATCCGGCGCCACCATCGTGTCGGCGATGCTGCTTCGGCGCCGACAAGCGGTCGGCGGCGGAATTCTCGTTCTTTCTCGCGATGCCGACGATGGCGGGCGCGTTCACGCTCGACCTCATCAAGAACCGCGATCAGCTGACGTCGAACAATCTCGCTGCTGGTTGGCGATCGGCTTCGCCTGCTCGTTCGTGGCCGGCTATTTCGTGGTCAAGACGTTTCTCGACTACGTGTCGCGCCACGGCTTCTGCGCTGTTCGCCTGGTGGCGGGTCGATCGTCGGCTGTATCGGGCTCGTGCTGCTGGCGCTCGGCTACTGAGCGGCGCGATCAGGCGAAGCGGCCGGTGCGGAACTGGCCGGTCTTGCGGAAGCGCCAGAGATAGCTCGGCACGATCGCCTCGTAGGACGCGGGCGTGATGCCGAGCCCTGACAATGTGCGACCATCGCGGATGCTCGCCTCCGACACGACATTGTCGGTGCGCAGCATCTCGACCTGATCGGGGGTCAAGCGGCGGGTTCGGCAGGAATTGCAGGAAACAGGCCTGCAGCTTGGCGAGCCCGAACGGCACCGGCACCAGCAGGCGCGAACGCTCGGTGGTGGCCAGCACGAATTCCATCAATCTCGCGGAAGGTGCGCACTTCCGGCCCGCCGAATTCGTAGGTCTTGCGCGAGCCCCGTGCGCGGTCTCGACGAGACCGGCGATCGCTTCGGCGACGTCGCCGGCAAAGACCGGCTGGAACTTGGTCTGCCCGCCGCCGACCAGCGGCAGCGCCGGCAGCATGCGCGCCATCGCGGCGAAGCGATTGAAGAACTCGTCTTCCGGCCCGAACACGATCGACGGACGAACGATCGTGGCCTCCGGCGAGGCCGCGCGCACCGCCTGTTCGCCCTTCGCCTTGGATTGCGCATATTGCGATGGCGCATTCTCGTCGGCGCCGATCGCGGAGACATGGATCACGCGCGCGCCGAAGGCCGATGCCGCGAGCGCGACCTGCTCGGCGCCGAAATGCTGGACCGCATCGAAGCGCTGGCGTCCGCGCTCGAACAGGATGCCGACCAGATTGATCGACGACCGAGGCATCGCGCACCGCGGCCTCGACCGAGCGCGGATAGCGCAAATTGGCCTGCACGGCATGAATCTGCCCGACGCTGCCGAGCGGCTGCAGAAAGCCGGCGAGCTCGGGCCGGCGCACCGCGACCCGGATGCGATAGCGCCGTTTGGCCAGCGCGCGCACCACGTGGCGGCCGAGAAAGCCGGAGCCGCCGAAAATGGTGATCAGGGTGTCGGAATTGGTCTGCAGAGCCATGAAAACCGCCTGGTAATGCCGTATCGCGCGCTTTCTGCGAGATACCGCAAGGATTTCGGCCTGTATAGGGGCCGGATCGTTGACAATGGCGGACTCCGCCAACTATGTGTCTGCGCCATTGCCCAGGTGGCGGAATTGGTAGACGCGCTGGCTTCAGGTGCCAGTGGCTTAACGGCTGTGAAGGTTCGAGTCCTTTCCTGGGCACCATCGATAGAATATCCCGCCGCGAGACCTGAATGACCATCCGCCTGCACCGCGGCGACCTGCCCGACCTCGTCGCGCTACCGAAAGGCGGTGGCGATCGACACCGAGACGCTCGGCCTCAATCCGCATCGCGACCGGCTCTGCGTCGTGCAATTGTCGCCCGGCGACGGCTCGGCCGATGTGGTCCAGATTCGCGCCGGCCAGACCGAGGCGCCGAACCTGAAGCGGCTCCTGGCCGATCCGGCGATTCTCAAGATCTTCCACTATGCGCGCTTCGATATCGCGGTGCTGTCGAATGCCTTCGGTGTGATGCCGGCGCCGATCTATTGCACCAAGATCGCCTCGCGGCTGACCCGCACCTATACCGACCGGCACGGTCTGAAGGACCTGGTGCGCGAACTGCTGGGTGTCGACCTGTCGAAGCAGCAGCAATCCTCCGATTGGGGCGCCGAAACGCTGAGCGAGCCGCAGGTGGCCTATGCGGCCTCCGACGTGCTCCACCTGCATGCCCTGAAGGAGAAGCTCGACGCGCTGCTGGCGCGCGAGGGCCGCACCGACCTCGCCGAGGCCTGTTTCCGGTTTCTGCCCGATCGGGCGCGGCTCGACCTGCTGGGCTGGCCGGAAGAGGATATTTTCGCCCATTCCTGAGCCCTGGCTGCCGTGCCTGGGCCATATTCTGCCAGCGATTTTCCGGCCGCCTGCGGCTAGGATGGTCGTGGGTTCCCATCGATTCCGGGCAGGACCTTCGACTCTCCATGAACCGCATGCTTGCCGGACCGGAAGACTGGAGCCAGCGGGCCTCCCGGCCATGGGCAAGCCGAAAGCGCTGTTCTCCGGCGCGCGCCGGCACAGCCGGCGGGTGCGGTTCCTGCGCAAGGCGGTGCCGGCGACCCTGGTGCTGGTGGCGGTCGGCCTGGTGCTGGTGAATTACCTCAACCCGGTGCGCTGGCTCCGGGTGCCGACCGAGTTCGGCACGCTGGTGATTTCGGGCTCCAAGATCACCATGGAAGCCCCGCGCCTGGCCGGCTTCACCAAGGATCAGCGCGAATACGAGGTGTCGGCGACCGCGGCCTCGCAGGATACGCGCAACCCGACAATTCGTGGAGATGAAAGAGATCAGCGGCCGCATGGCGATGCAGGACAAGAGCACGGTGACGATGACGGCCGTCGAAGGCGTCTACGACACCAAGGCGGACCTGCTCACGCTGACCCAGGAGATCGTGATCCTGTCGACCGCGGGCTATCAGGGCCGCCTGACGGAGGCCAAGGTCGAGATCAAGAAGGGCCGATTCTTTCGGAAAAGCCGGTGCAGTTGAAAATGCCGCAGGGCACGCTCGATGCGAACCGGATGGAAGTCCTTGATTCCGGCGCGATGATCCGGTTTGACGGCGGCGTCGTCATGATGTTGACGCCGGAGGCCGTGAACAAAGGCATGGGCGTGCAGCAAGCTCGGATCAGCCGCAGCCGCAGGCGAACGCGAAATGAACACAGAAAGCTGCCGGCGGCCTGTTTCGCATGGCCGCGATCGCATTCATGGGCTTGTCTGCGACGCCGTTTTCGCGCAAGGATCGCCGAGCGCGAAGGGTGCAGCGCGCCTGCCGCCGCGGCAGGCAATACCGGCGTGCCGAACGCGCTTGCAGGGCTTCTCGCAGAACAAGGACAAGCCGATCCAGATCGAGGCGGCGCGCTCGAGGTGCGCGACAAGGACAAGATGGCGATCTTCTCCGGCAATGTGGTCGTCACCCAGGGCGACACCATCATGAAGTGCAAGACGCTGAACGTGTTCTACGAACAGGACGATCCGAAGGCCGGCGCCAAGCTTCGCAAGAATACGATGAAGGCGGCGCAGCCGGGTCCGGGCGGCAAGCAGTGCATCAAGCGACTGGAGGCGCGCGGCGGCGTCATCGTCATCCAGAAGGAACAGACGGCGACCGGCGAGACCGGAATCTTCGAAATGAAGACCAATACGGTGACGCTTGTCGGCGGCGCCCAGGGGGTCGTGGTGACGCAGGGCGCGAATGTGCTGCGCGGCGACCGTCTGGTCGTCGATCTCACCACCGGCTATGCGCGGGTCGAATCCGGCAAGGGCAAGACCGTGCAGGGCATCTTCTCGACCAACAAGGACGACAAGCCGCGGCAAGGACGACAAGCCCGGCGCCGGCAGCGTCCGGCCAGGCCAAGGATGCCCAGCGGCCTGCCGCCAGGAAATCGACCCCGTCCGCCGCCGCTCCGTCGCAGCCCCGTTCCCGGCTCCGATCGGTCAGCCGCCTGCGACGCCGACAATTAACCCTTTGAGCGCAAGCGGTTTTGTTGCAACCGCAATTCCGTCGGATTATGTCGACGAGACCTACCGGTATCAGAGGTATTGCTAGTGTCCTTCGAATCGATCCGCTAGAGCAAGCCGACGTGAAGCGGACTGAAGGGGCACTGATTGCTGGATTTCCTTGCGATATTTCGGCGCCGTGGCCGCGCCAAGACGCGCAAGCGCAAGTCGTCGGGCACGTGGCGGGTCGAACTGGAGAAGATCGGCGGCCTCGTGAAGAAGTCGTCGTCCGGCTATTCCGCAAAGACGACGCAGCCGCCCGTGCCGGATGCGCTTCAGGTCGAGCCGCTGCGCGACGAATATCTCCTGAACGAAGCGATGCGGCAGGAATCGCTGCTGCAACACCCGCTGCATCCCGACACCATCCGGCAGGACGGTTACCGGCAGGAAGCGTTTCGCCCGCCGCGTCCGCAATCGCCGCAGGCTCGCTCGCAGCCGCAAGGCCAGGCCGGACATGCGGCGTTCGAGGCGCCGGCGCGGCAGCCCGAGCCGCGTTTCGTGCCGCCGCGTCCGCGCCGCCAGGATGCCGCCGTCAGTCACTGCGCAGCAGGGCTATCTCGCCGCCCATAGCGTCGAGAAGAGCTTCGGCGCACGCAAGGTGGTGAAGGGCGCCAGCCTGTTCGTGCGACGCGGCGAAGCCGTCGGTCTGCTCGGCCCGAACGGCGCCGGCAAGACCACGATTTTCTACATGATCACCGGGCTGATCAAGGCGGACAAGGGCAGGGTCGAACTCGACGGCAACGATGTCACGGCGCTGCCGATGTATCAGCGCGCGCGTCTCGGCATCGGCTATCTGCCGCAGGAAGCCTCGATCTTTCGCGGGCTGAATGTGGAGGACAATATCCGCTCGGTGCTCGAAGTCGTCGAGAAGGATCCCAAGAAGCGCGAGCGCGAACTCGATGCGCTGCTCGACGAATTCAACATCGGCCGGCTTCGCAAGTCGCCGTCGATCGCGCTGTCCGGCGGTGAGCGGCGGCGCGTGTGAAATCGCGCGCGCGCTCGCAAGCCGGCCCAGCTACATGCTCCTGGACGAGCCGTTCGCCGGCATCGATCCGATCGCTGTCGGCGATATTCAGGCGCTTGTCCGGCATCTGACCCAGCGCGGGATCGGGGTGCTGATCACCGACCACAATGTCCGCGAGACGCTGGGCCTCACCGACCGGGCCTATATCATCTATTCGGGCGAGGTCCTGATGGAGGGCCGGGCAGAGGATATCGTGAATAACCCGGATGTCCGCCGGCTCTATCTGGGCGAGGATTTCCGCCTGTAGCCGGGCGGAAGCCTGATATTTCTGCCTCATTTTCAGGCGTTTTGTAGAGTATGTCCGAAAAACCACGTGCCGGACGCCCATTTGCTCTACGACAAAATTATACATGCACAAATCGTGCCGCTGGGCTAGGAATCCCGCATGGCACTGACCACCAGACTTGAATTCCGCCAGAGCCAGGCGCTCGTGATGACGCCGCAGCTGATGCAAGCCATCAAGCTGCTGCAGCTCTCGAACCTGGACCTCCTGGCCTATGTCGAGGAAGAACTCGAGAAAAACCCGCTGCTGGAGCGGGTCGCCGACGACGACGGTCCCGCGGTGCCGGCCGATGCCAATGGCCTGCCGAAGGCGCTGCCGGCCCGGACGGGGAGGGTCCCTCCGAGTGGATGGGCGACGACCTCGCCACCAGCCGCAATGCCATCGAAGACCAGATGGGCACCCGGCTCGACAACGTGTTTCCGGAGGATGGCGGCTCCGCGATCGCCTCGGCGCGCAACGAGGACGCCACCGCCCGCATTCGGAATGGGCCAGCGTCGGTACCGGCGGCCGCGAAGACGGCGAATACAATCTCGAGGCTTTCGTATCCGCCGAGCGGACGCTGACCGACCATCTGGCCGAGCAGCTTTCGCTGGCGGTCATCGATCCGGCGCGGCGAATGATCGGCCAGCATCTGATCGATATGGTGGACGAGGCGGGATACCTCGTCGGGCGATCTTGCAGGCGTCGCCGAGAAGCTCGGCGCCGATCCGGCCGAGGTCGAGGCCGTGCTTGCCGATCCTGCAAAACTTCGATCCCGCCGGCGTCTGCGCCCGCAACCTCACCGAATGCCTGGCGATCCAGCTTCGCGACCGCAATCGCTACGACCCGGCGATGGCGGCGCTGCTTTCACGGCTCGATCTGCTCGCCAAGCGCGATTTCGCCGCGCTTGAAGCAAGGTGTGCGGCGTCAGCGACGAAGATCTCGTCGACATGGTCGCGGAGATCAAGCGGCTCAATCCGAAGCCGGGCCTGGCCTTCGGCATCGACCTCGGTGCAGCCGATCGTGCCCGACGTATTCGTGCGTGCGGCGCCGGATGGCTCCTATGCGATCGAGCTGAATTCCGACACGCTGCCGCGCATCCTGCTCAACCAGACCTATCACGCGCGCGTTTCCAAGAATGCCGCGAACCCCACCGACAAGGCCTATCTCGCCGAGAAGCTGCAATCGGCGACCTGGCTCATCCGCGCGCTCGACCAGCGCGCGCGCACCATTCTGAAAGTCTCGGCCGAAATCGTGAAGCAGCAGGACGCGCTTCTTCGTGCATGGCGTCCAGCATCTGCGTCCGCTCAATCTGAAGACGGTCGCGGACGCGATCTCGATGCATGAATCCACGGTGTCGCGCGTCACCGCCAACAAATACATGGCGACGTCGCGCGGCATCTTCGAACTGAAATATTTCTTCACCTCCGTCGATCGCCGCGGCCAATGGCGGCGAGGCGCATTCGGCCGAGGCGGTACGGCATCGGATCAAGACATCTGATCGATGCGGAGACGGCCAATGACATTCTCTCCGACGACACCATTGTCGAAAAGCTGCGCGAGGCCGGCATCGACATCGCGCGCCGCACGGTCGCGAAATATCGCGAGGGCATGCGCATCGCATCTTCGGTGCAGCGGCGCCGCGAAAAGCAGAGCGCGGCGCACGCGCGCTGATGTCGCAGCCGCACGGATCGCGCTGTCGCGAGGCCCGGAACCACCTGTAAAGCAGGAACTTCGGTGGCATCCGTTATTCCACGGACGGCATTTCATCCCATTGACGGCGGCAGGGGCCATCCTTATGGTCCGCCGCTCTCCAGCCCCAGATCGCTCCAACACGCCACCGGCCCTCCGGACCTTCTCCAATGCCGCTTAACGATATTGTCGCAGTGAACGCCGTGATTCCGGCGCTCAAGGTCAACGGCAAGAAGCAGGCCTTGCAGGAAATCGCCGCGCGCGCGGCCGACCTGACGGGTCTGAACGAGCGCACGATTTTCGAAACCCTGCTGCAGCGCGAGAAGCTCGGCTCGACCGGCATCGGCCACGGCATCGCGATCCCGCACGGCAAATTGCCGAAGCTCGAGCGGCTGTTCGGCCTGTTCGCGCGGCTCGACCGTCCGATCGATTTCGAATCGCTCGACGGCCAGCCGGTCGATCTGGTTTTCCTGCTGCTGGCGCCGGAAGGCGCGGGCGCCGATCATCTCAAGGCGCTGGCGCGGGTGGCGCGGCTGCTGCGCGATCCCGACACCGCCAACAAGCTTCGCGATTCGCGCGACGCCGATGCGCTCTATGCGGTGCTGGCGATGACGCCGTCGGCGGCGGCGTAGCGGCATCTTTCCGACATTTCCGGCTTTGCCTCGTTTACTCTCGCCTCGCCCGCGAGCCAGGCGCGGCCGAGCAGGATTGATAGAACGAGATGAAGCGCGACCGCCGGCCATAGCAGAACGCCCGTCAATCCGGTGAAACCGAGCCAGGCAAGATACGCCATCACGGCTGCACTATAGATCAACATGCCGAGCAGCGCCGGCCCCGGCCAGCAGGCGATCCCCAGCGCGACCAACGCAATTCCGGCCACGCGTCCGACGATGATGGCGATGCCGGTCGGAGACTCGCCGAGCAACCATTGCGCGACGAGCCGCGGGCGCGATCAGCAGCGCCAACCCGGTCGCTATTTCCAGGACCGCGGCGACCTTCAATACCGGACCTGTTGCGACGTTCACTTTGCGCGGCTCGAGCTTGAACGTCACCTTGTTGATCTTGCCGGTGAACTTGAACGGCGAGTCGTAGCGATATTCCAGCATCGCCACCCCGGTGCGGGTGTCCTGTCCGATGTCAAAGCTTTCGTCTTCCGGGAACGTGATCGGAGTGGTGTGCTCCATGGAATTTCGCGCGCTACTTCCTTGCCGTCCACGGTCAGCACGCCGGTCCCGCCCTTGCCCAGGCCCGGAGCGTCGGACTTGAAGTCGAAGACGATGGTGTGCTTGCCGGGCTTCAATTCGGGCCCGGACCATGTCGTGCGCTTGAGGTCGAGAAGATTATACATGAACACCGGCTTGCCGCGACGGACGCCCGCAACCCCCTTGCTCAGGAACAGTGCATAGCCGCCGAAGCGTCCGCCATCGGTGACGATCACGCCTTCCGCGCCACCTGCGGGAATCTCGACCTCCGCGGTGATCGTGTACGACTTGTTCAGGATGCTCGGTGCGCCGCTGTTGGGAACGCCGGTGATTCCTTTTGTATAGGTGAACACGCGTTCGTCCCGCCGTCAGGCTTGGGCGCGGCGTGGTGAAGCGCACAAGCGACGAATTGTCGAGCGGCAGCACGTCGTATTTCTTGGCTTCGGAATAGAACAGATCCTGCATCTGTTTGAGCTTGTCCGGCATCTTCGCGGCGAGATCGTCGGACTGGGTAGGATCTGCCTCGACGTTATAAAGCTCCCACTTGTATCCGGTGATGACATCCGGCGGCGTGCCGGTGCTCGGCGCCCAGGGGAGATTCGCAGGCGTCGTGGCCGCCACCCATCCATCGTTGTAGATGGCGCGATTGCCGAGCATCTCGAAATATTGCGTGGCGTGCCGGGTCGGCGCGTTGGCGTTCGCCTTGTCCCATGTGTAGGCCATGCTCACGCCTTCGATCGGGCGCTGCTTGATGCCGTCGATCATGTCGGGAGCGTTAACGCCGGTCGCTTCGAGAATCGTCGGCACGATGTCGATGACATGATGGAACTGGCGGCGGATGCTGCCCGCGTCGTTGATGTGGCCGGGCCAGGAAATGGCCATGCCCTGCGCCGTTCCGCCGAAGTGTGACGCGACCTGCTTCACCCATTTGAACGGCGTGCTCATCGCCCAGGCCCAGCCTGCCGCGTAATGCGGGAACGTCCGATCCGATCCCCAGAACGGGTACCAGAGGAACTGGTCCTTCACCGGCACCTGCACGCCATTGAAGAAGGTGAACTCGTTCGGCGTGCCGTTGAGCATGCCCTCCGCGCTCGCGCCGTTGTCGCCGCTGATGTAGATGATCAGGGTATTGTCGAGTTCGCCCAGATCCTCGACGGCCTGGATGACCCGGCCGATCTCGTTGTCGGTATAAGCGAGATAGGCGCCATACACGTCCATCTGTCTGATGAAGAGCCTCTTGGCGTCAAACGACAGCGAGTCCCATTCCGGCAACTCTTTCGGCCAGGCGGTCAGTTGCGCGTCCGGCGGCATGATGCCGAGCCGCTTCTGGTTGGCGAAGATGGTCTCGCGCAGCTTGTTCCAGCCGCCGTCGAACAGCTTCATGTCGCCGATCTTCTTGATCCATTCCGGCGTCGGATGATGCGGCGCGTGCGTGCCGCCCGGCACGTAATAGACGAAGAATGGCTTGTCCGGCGCGACCGCCTTGAGATCCGTTATGTGTTGAATGGCCTCGTCGGCCATCGCCGTGGTCAGGTTCCAGCCCGGCTTTCCCTCGAACGGATAGATCGCCGTCGTGTTGCGATACAGGTTCGGCTGCCACTGGCTCGCGTCGCCGCCGACGAAGCCATAGAAATATTCAAAGCCCATACCGTTCGGCCATTGGTGGAACGGCCCGGCCTGGGTCGCCTGATAGAACGGCGTGTTGTGGTTCTTGCCGAACCACGAGGTCGCATATCCGTTGTCCCGCAGGATGGTGCCGATGGTGCCGTTTTCCTTGCGGATCACCGAGTCGTAACCCGGGAAGCCCGACGCGGCTTCGCCCACCACCCCGAAGCCGGCCACGTGATGATTGCGTCCGGTGATCAACGCCGCGCGGGTCGGCGAGCAAAGCGCCGTGGAATGGAAATTCGTGTAGCGCAGTCCGCTCTTGGCGATGCGATCGAGCGCCGGCGTCGGGATGACGCCGCCGAACGTGCCCGGTGCGCCGAAGCCGGCATCGTCGGTCATGATCAGCAACACATTGGGCGCGCCCTTCGGGCGGCACGACGCGCGGCGCCCACCAGGGCTTCGAGTCTGAGGCTCGTTCGTTGATCACCCCGCCAAATTTCGGATCCGGCGGCGGAAGCTGCTTTCCGTCGATGGTGGTGGTGGCGCCCGGCGAACCGGGTATGCCCGGTCGTTCCCTGGGCAAGCGCGGAGACTGTAGCCCACACGACGAGGCTGGATGCGGTGACGATTGTTGGAAGTGGCTTCATGACGAATGCCTCCCGGATCGGCATTTTTGCTACCACGCCAATATGCGTCAACGCTATTGCCGCATCCGGGTCAGGGGATATTGCCCCCCAGGTACAGGAGCCGCCTTTCATCGACCCGGCAACGGCTAAGTTGCGAGCCGCCTATCACCGACCGTTAACCCCTCGAATCCATGCTGTCGCATGTGATTCGTGGAGTAATCGCGTGAGCGCCGAAATCATCCAATTGAGCCACTACCGCTGCTTCCGATGAGCCCGACCTGAGCAACATCGATATTTACACGGCGGTGGACGTCGCGGTCCGCGATTTGCGTGAGGTTTTGACGTTCCAGGACGCGCAGGCAATGCGCAGACGGGTCGCCGAATGCGAGGACATGTTGCGCCGTGCGCTGATCGATTCGCTGGGCTGAGACCTAGAGAAAACCAGATCACCGATGCGATGTCGGCGTGACTTCGCGCGTCAGTGAATGCTGACCGCTTCGAGCTGCTCATGCTCGGCATTGGCCTTGGCCGATTCGAGCGAGTCGGTCACCAGGATCGGCGTGCCGTCGGCGGCAAACAGCACGAACACTTCCTGACCGGGTGCGAGCACCGGGGCTTCCGGGCAGAAATGCGCCACGTCCTCCGAACGCGCCTGACGCACATAGGCAAGGCGGCTGCCGGCAAGGATCGCGAAATCCCTCGGCGACATCGGGATGGCGGCGGGCGTGCGGCTGACGGATGCGGACATGATGATACGGGCTCCCTGTTCGTTGGACGGACGGGGAGGCGGCGCGGTTCGGGCGGCGGGATCACATGCGGGTGATGGCGCAGTGCGAAAAAAACGGCAGGGACAAGCCCTGCCGCGACAGTTCAGCTTGTTCTCGATCGATGCGGCGTCAGTGAACGCTGACGGCCTCGAGTTCGTTGCTCCAGGCATTCGCGATCGCCGCCTCGCGGGTATCGGTGACGAGGATCGGCGTGCCGTCCGCCGCATGCAGCGCGAACAGCTTCATACCCGGCTGCATCTCCGGCGCCTGCGGGTAGAGCGAATGCACGTCTTCGGAATTGATCTGTTTCACATACGCAACCTTGCCCCCGCCCAGAATGGCGAAAGCCTGTGGCGACATGATCGGGTTCTCGATGTGTTCGTTATTGGTCATGTCCGCTACTCCTTCTTTCACTCAAGTGCCCCCGGAAAGTGTTGGTTCCATCGTCCCTTCGTCGCAGTTCCGTCCTCATTCGTGCGGCGTGATCGAGATCGTGCGCGCGATACGGGCCGGCTCCGGACGAGCCAGGTCGATCGACAGCAGGCCGTTCTTCAGGTCCGCCCGCAGCACTTCCATCCCGTCGGCCAGCACGAAGGTGCGCTGGAATTGGCGGGCGGCGATGCCGCGGTGGATGAACTGCCTCGTCTTGTCCTCGGTCTGACGGCCGCGGATGACGAGCTGGCTCTCCTCGATGCTCACGTCGAGCTGGTCGAGGGTGAAGCCTGCCACCGCGAGCGTGATGCGCAGACGCTCCGGGTTGCGGTCGTCGCGCGCAACGCGCTCGATATTGTAGGGGGGATATCCGTCCGCCGCCTTGGTGACGCGGTCGAGCACGCGCTCGATCTCGTCGAAACCCAAAAGAAACGGGCTGGACAAAGAAGGCATCCGGGACATCTCTCAAAGCCCTTTCAAGCGACTTTGACGGGGCCCAAAAGCGGCACCCCCTAATTCCCCCGGCGAGCCTGCCGGCTGGATGTTCCCTATATGGCCTCAGGCGGTGGCGCGGTTCAAGGCCGCTCAACAGGCGGAAATATCTACGGATTGGCCTTTTCGAATTGCCGCAGCACCTCGTTGCCGCGCCGGACCGCCTCGTCGAGCGCGGCCTTGGCGCGTCTTCTTGCCGGACAGGGCGGCTTCCAGCTCTTCCTGGATGATGTCGCGCACGATCACATAGGAGCCGAGCCGCAGGCCCTTGGAATTGTCGGTCGGCGGGTTGAGCGTCATCTGCTTGATCGAAATGTCGGTGCCGGGATTGCGCTCGTAGAAGCCGAGCGCGCGGGTCTGCTCATAGGCCGCCTGTGTCGCCGGCAGATAGCCGGTCCATTGATGCCAGGAGGCCTGCACGTCCGGCCGCGACAGGAAGGCGAAGAAACGCGCGACGCCCTTGTATTCGGCCTCCGGCCGGCCCTGCAGCACCCACAGGCTGCCGCCGCCGATGATCGAATTCTGCGGCGCGCCGGACACGTTCGGCCAATAGGGCAGCATGCCGTAGCCGATCTCGAATTTGGCATTGGCGATGATGTCGGCGCGCGCGGCCGAGGAGGAGATCAGGATGCCGCATTCGCTGTTATAGAAGCGGCGCTCGGCGTCGTTGGTGCGGCCGGAATAATCGAACAGCCGCGCCTTCTGCCAATCGGCGAGCGTCGAGACATGGCCGGTCACCGCGAGATTGTTGATCTGCAATTCGGCACCGAGTCCGCCGATGCCGTTCTCCTTCGTCGCGATCGGTACATTGTGGAAGGCGGAGAAATTCTCGATATGGATCCAGGCCGGCCAGGCGGTGGTGACGCCGCAGGCGATGCCCTTCTCGCGCAGCTTGCGTGCGGCGGCCTCGACCTGCGGCCAGGTCGCAAGCGACGCATCGGCGTCGAGGCCGGCGAGCCGGAACTGGTCCTTGTTGTAATAGAGGATCGGCGTCGAGGAATTGAACGGAAAGGACAGCATGTTGCCCTGGCCGTCCGAGTAATAGCTCGCGATCGTCGGCAGATAGGCCGATGGCGTGAACTCGACATTCTGCTCGCGCATCAACTGATGCACCGGCACGATCACGCCCTTCGCCGTCATCATGGTGGCGGTGGCGATCTCCGCCGCCTGCAGGATCGCGGGATGCTGCTGCGAGCGCAGCGCGAACATCGCCGCCGTCATGGTCTCGGTATAGAGGCCCTTGTAGGTCGGAACGATCTTGTATTCCGATTGCGAGGCGTTGAAATCCGATGCCAGCCGATCGACCTCGCGCCCGAGTTCGCCCGGCATCGCGTGCCACCACTGGATTTCGATCGCGGCGAAAGCGGGCGCGATGGCGCAAAGCCATGCGGTCAGGGTCGCGGCGGCGAGGCGGCGAAAGGCCATGGAGGTCCTCATCGGACGGCGGCGGCGATGTCGGGTAAAATCCGGCCGCGCCCGCTTCATTTACCGGGCGGCGGCGACGTCAGCAATGCGGGGGGCGAAAATAAGAAAAGCCGCCCGTGGGCCTATCGCAGGCGCTTGTAGGCGAAGGCGCGGCCCCGGGGCGGTCTTCATGTATCGTTCAAAGGCGACCGCCTTGTCCGGTTCCGAAAACGCAATGTAAGTCACCAATCGCCAAGGCTTGAACTTCGCCATATGTTCAGACTGGCCGTCGTTGTGCGCAGCGCAATTACAGGCACGCAGGTCGACAGTGAGACCACTGAGATGTGGCTGGATGATTAAATGCTCCGTCGAGCAAATATCCACCGTTATTTCCTGCAGATACCGCGGTGTTGCGCAGCGGGGCGTAGGACAGCGGCGCCACCCGGTGGAAGGCGAATAGACCGCTGCGCTCCATCAGTGTCATGTAGGTCCACGTGTTGACGGACGTGTCGATACAGTCGAGTTGCGTCAGGTCGCCGCCATTGGGGAGGACGATCATATTCCGGTGCGTCCATTGGTGGGCGTTTGTTCCGGTTTGTGGCCCGACAATGGTCTGGATCATCGCTACGGCGCTTGCAATCTGCTGCCGTTCAATGCGAGCATTCTTCGCGCGCGTTTTGAAAATCGCTGTGACACGCTGCCACTGGGCTTCGTTTATAGTGGCGGGCGATCTCACAGTGCAAAAGAAACCGTGGCATACGGTGAAATCCGACAACGTCGGATTTGGGTCGGCAAATTGATCGAGATACTCGGTATTCAGATTATGGTCGTTTCTCGCGCAAGCGGAAACCATAAGCGCTGCGGAAAGCCACCCAAAAACGTGCCACACCCGCATCGCTCGCCCCAAATCCAAATTAGCCGATCCGGCCCGCCTTCGCCCTGCGGGCTTCGTCGGGCAACCTTCGTCGCTTCGCGAATTTCGTGTACGTGGATAAAACGAAGGTTGGTGGAGCCAGGCGGGATCGAACCGCCGACCTCTTGCATGCCATGCAAGCGCTCTCCCAGCTGAGCTATGGCCCCGAACCTTGCCAACGGCCGCGTCTGGAGCGCGCGGCCGCCTTCATAATCTTACACGCGGAGACGGATCAAGTCTCCTCGTCCTTCTCGATGCCGTCGCCGATGATATCGGTCACGTCATCGTCGCCCTCTTCATCTTCCTCGATGAAGGTGGAATCGTCGTCGGCACCGTCGTCCTCGACCTCGATATCGTCGTCGCCGGTATCCGGCAGGTCGGACTTCTTGCCCTGGGCCTCGGCGTCGGCGTCTTCGAGCGAGACCAGTTCTGCGCTCTCGGGTTCGACCGCCTCGACCTCGGGCTCGGCGACCGGCGCTGCGACCTTGGCCTCCGGCCGGCCCCGCGTCACCACCGGCGCGATCGGGACCACCTCGCCGGTATAGGGCGAGATCACCGGATTCTTGTTCAGGTCGTAGAATTTGCGACCCGTCACCGGACAGATGCGCTTGGTACCGAGCTCTGGCTTTGCCACGGTCGGGGTTTCCCTGAGAGACTGTGAGAAAATGAAGCGCTGAATTGGCGGCTCAGGCGGCCCCTGTCAATACCGATTATGGGCGTTTTTGGGGCTGCCGGCCGGGCGGGCCGGATGACGGAGCGGAGAGGATAGTGCTAGGAGGGCGCCGCCTCATTCCGGAACCGCCGCCTTGAGCCATTCCTTGCCCGCTTCGCCTCTGACCGCGCGCCGCTCGCCGGCGCTGAAGGGCCGCGTGCGGGTGCCGGGCGACAAGTCGATCTCGCATCGCGCGCTGATCCTGTCGGCCATGACCGTCGGCGAAACCCGGATCGGCGGTCTTCTGGAAGGCGAGGACGTGATCAATACCGCGAAAGTGATGCGGGCGCTGGGCGCGCGCGTCGAGCGGACCGGCGAGGGCGCCTGGTCGGTACAGGGCGTGGGGGTGGCGGGGTTTGCGGAGCCGTCGGCGCCGCTCGATTTCGGCAATTCCGGCACCGGCTGCCGGCTCGTCATGGGCGCGGTGGCGGGCTGTCCGGTCACGGCCGTGTTCGACGGCGACGCTTCGCTTGCGCAAGCGGCCGATGAAACGCGTGCTCGATCCGCTGTCGCGCATCGGCGCGCGGGCGCTCGAAATGGCCGAGGGCGGCCGACTGCCGCTCAGGCTTGCAGGGCGCGCGCGATCCGATCCCGATCGAATACGCATCGCCGGTCGCCTCCGCGCAATTGAAATCGGCGGTGCTGCTGGCAGGCCTCGCGGCGCCGGGCGAGACCATCGTGATCGAGAAGGAAGCCACCCGCGATCACACCGAGAAGATGCTGACCCATTTCGGCGCGCAGGTTTTCGTCGAAGCCGATCGGCGAGCATGGCCGGCGCGTCACGCTGAAGGGCCGGCCGGAGCTTGCGCCCGCGCCGTTGCAGGTGCCGGCCGATCCGTCATCGGCGGCGTTTCCGCTGGCGGCGGCGCTGATCGTGCCGGGTTCGGAGATCGTGCTGGAAGGCGTGATGACCAATCCGCTGCGCACCGGCCTGTTTCGTCACGCTGCGGGAGATGGGCGCATCGATCGAGATGCTCGTCGCGCGAAAACGACGGCGGCGAGGAGGTCGCCGATCTGCGGGTGAAGGCATCCGCGCTTCGCGGTGTCGAAGTGCCGGCGGCGCGCGCGCCGTCGATGATCGACGAATATCCGATCCTCGCGGTGCTGGCGTCGTTCGCGCAAGGCACGACCCGGATGCGGGGCTTGAGCGAATTGCGGGTGAAGGAATCCGACCGTCTCGCCGCCACCGCCGAAATGCTGCGCGTCAATGGCGTAGCGGTCGAGATCGAGGGCGACGACCTGATCGTGCAGGGCAACGGCCGCGCGCCCGGCGGCGGCATGGTCGCGACCCATATGGATCACCGGCTGGCGATGTCGGCGCTGGTGATGGGGCTTGCGAGCGACAAGCCGGTCGGCGTCGACGACGCGGCTTTCATCGCCACCAGCTTTCCGGGATTTGTCGAACTGATGCGCGGGCTGGGGGCGGAGCTTGTCGTGATCATCGCCATCGACGGACCGGCGGCTTCCGGCAAGGGCACCATCGCCAAGCGGCTCGCCACCCATTACGGCTTTCGGCATCTCGACAGCGGGCTGCTCTATCGCGGCGTCGGCATGGCGGTGATGGTCGAGGGCAAGCTCGACGACCGGGCGGCCGCGGTCGCGGCGGCGCAGGCCTACGATCCCGCCCGCTTCCCCGAGGACGACCTGAAATCCGACGAGGTCGCCAAGGCTGCCTCCATCGTCGCCGCGATCCCGGAGGTGCGCGCGGCGCTGATCGCGCTGCAGCGCAACTTTGCCGCCTCCAAGCCCGGCGCGGTGATCGACGGCCGCGACATCGGAACCGTGATCGCTCCCGACGCCGAGGTGAAAATCTACGTGACCGCCACCCCGGAGGAGCGCGCCCGGCGCCGCATTCTGGAACTCCGGGGCCGGGGGGAGGCCGTGGACGAGGCCGCCGTCCTGGCCGATATCCGGGCCCGGGACGACCGCGACATGAACCGGGCGGTGGCCCCCCTGAAGCCCGCCGCCGGATGCGGTCTTGCTGGATACGACGCATTTGGGTATAGACCCAGCCGTCCGGGCCGCCATCGACATCGTCGAGGCCGTCCGAGCGGGCCGAAGGCCGGCTTAACCGCCCTTCGTCGCTGGAGGCTAGCCCGCTCCGCCGCCTCTTCCGGAGGCGTCCTGGACAAAGCAATCATCGTTCCGATCGAACGGCTCATCGCGCCGGCCCGCCGCTTTGCGGCGGTGTCAAAGGTCTTGCGGGACCTTTGGCCCGTGCGTTCGGAACATCCCAATTCCAATCGGCGCACCGCTATCAGGAGAATTCATGGCCCAAGCAGCCACTGCTACGCCGTCGCGTGAAGATTTTGCCGCGATGCTCGAAGAGTCCTTCACCTCGGGAAATCTGCATGAAGGATCGGTGATCAAGGGGATCGTCGTCGGCATCGAAAAGGACGTCGCCATCATCGACGTCGGACTGAAGACCGAAGGACGCGTCCAGCTCCGCGAATTCACCGGACCCGGCCGCGGCAACGAGATCAAGATCGGCGACGAGGTCGAGGTCTACCTGGAGCGCGTCGAGAACGCGCTCGGTGAGGCGGTCCTCTCGCGCGACAAGGCGCGCCGCGAAGAGAGCTGGGGCAAGCTCGAAGGCGCGTTCAAGAGCCAGGAGAAGGTTCAGGGCGTCATCTTCAATCAGGTCAAGGGCGGCTTCACCGTCGATCTCGACGGCGCGGTGGCGTTCCTGCCGCGCTCGCAGGTCGACATCCGTCCGATCCGCGACGTCACCCCGCTGATGAACAACCCGCAGCAATTCCAGATCCTGAAGATGGATCGCCGCCGCGGCAACATCGTGGTGTCCCGCCGCACCGTGCTGGAAGAGACCAGAGCCGAGCAGCGTCAGGAACTGGTGCAGAATCTCGAAGAGGGTCAGGTCATCGACGGCGTGGTGAAGAACATCACCGATTACGGCGCCTTCGTCGATCTCGGCGGCATCGACGGCCTGCTGCATGTCACCGACATCGCCTGGCGGCGCGTCAATCACCCGACCGAAGTGCTCAATATCGGCCAGTCGGTGAAGGTGAAGATCATCAAGATCAATCACGAGACCCACCGCATCTCGCTCGGCATGAAGCAACTGCTCGACGATCCGTGGCAGGGCATCGAGGCCAAGTATCCGGTCGGCTCGAACTTCACCGGCCGCGTCACCAACATCACCGACTACGGCGCGTTCGTGGAACTGGAGCCGGGCATCGAAGGCCTGATCCACGTCTCCGAAATGTCCTGGACCAAGAAGAACGTGCATCCCGGCAAGATCGTCTCGACCTCGCAGGAAGTCGAAGTGCAGATCCTCGAAGTCGATCCGGTCAAGCGCCGCATTTCGCTCGGTCTCAAGCAGACCATGCGCAATCCGTGGGAAGTGTTCGTCGAGAAATATCCGCCCGGCTCGATCGTCGAAGGCGAGGTCAAGAACAAGACCGAGTTCGGCCTGTTCCTCGGCCTCGACGGCGACGTCGACGGCATGGTCCATCTCTCCGATCTCGACTGGAAGCGTCCGGGCGAGCAGGTGATCGAGGAATACAAGAAGGGCGACATGGTGAAGGCGACCGTTCTCGACGTCGATGTCGAGAAGGAGCGCATCTCGCTCGGCGTCAAGCAGCTCGCGGGCGACCCGATGGAAGAGGGTGCGGCCGGCGAACTCAAGAAGGGCGACGTCGTGACCTGCGAGGTCACCGACGTGAAGGAAGGCGGCCTCGACGTGAAGATCGTCGGCACCGACCTCGAGACCTTCATCCGCCGCGCCGACCTCGCCCGCGACCGCGGCGATCAGCGCTCGGAGCGGTTCCAGGTCGGCCAGAAGGTCGACGCCCGCGTCACCCAGTTCGACCGCAAGGCCCGCAAGGTGCAGGTCTCGATCAAGGCGCTCGAAGTGGCCGAGGAGAAGGAAGCCATCGCGCAATACGGCTCCTCCGATTCGGGCGCGACGCTCGGCGACATTCTCGGCACAGCGCTCAAGCAGCGCGGCGACAAGGAGAAGGCGGAGTAAATCCGCCTCGTCCATCGCGGATGTCGACAGGAACCCCCGGCGCCGCCGCGCCGGGGGTTCGATCTTTTCGCCCAAGCTCCGTGCGGTTACGTCTCGCTTTGCCAATCGCAAAGGATTGGCGGGTCAAATGCGCGTGCGCTTCGCGCTAGACTCAAGTCTCATTCGAATCAAATTGAGGAGCGAAACCATGTCGCTCGATTCTCGGCCGCTCGATGCGGACCAGATCGTGGATCGCCGCCGCCTGCGGCGCAAACTGACCTTCTGGCGGGTGCTGACGGTGCTGGTCGTGCTCGCCGCCATCGGCGCGGTGTACGCCGCGTCGCGGCAGGGCACGCTGACCGGCGTGGTGTCGGGCCAGATCGCGCGCGTCACCATTTCCGGGCTGATCCGGGGCAACCAGGATCGCGTCGAGGCGATCGAGCGCCTGTCGAATTCCTCGCGCGAAAGCGGTCATCGTCCATATCGACAGCCCCGGCGGCACCACCGCCGGCTCCGAGCAGCTTTACGACTCGCTGATGCGGCTCAAGGCCAAGAAGCCGATGGTCGTCGTGGTCGACGGGCTGTGCGCGTCCGGCGGCTATATCGCGGCGCTCGCTTCCGATCACATCATCGCGCAGAGCGCGTCGCTGGTCGGGTCGATCGGCGTGCTGTTCCAGTATCCGAACTTCACCGATCTGCTGAAGACCGTCGGCGTCAAGGTCGAGGACGTCAAATCCTCGCCGCTGAAGGCGGCGCCGAACGGCTTCGAGCCGACCTCGCCGGAGGCGCGCGCCGCGCTCGCCTCGATCGTGATGGACTCCTATGACTGGTTCAAGGGCCTGGTCAGCGACCGCCGCAAGCTCGAGGGCGAGGCCCTCGCCAAGGTGGCCGACGGCCGCGTCTTCACCGGCCGGCAGGCGCTGGACCTGAAGCTGATCGACCAGCTCGGCGACGAAAGGACGGCGATCGCCTGGCTTGCGAAGGAGAAGGGGATCGCCGCCAATACCCCGGTGCGCAATTATCGGCTGAGCCCGCGCTTCTCGGAATTCTCGTTCCTGCACCTGACGGCGGTGTCGCTGCTGCAGGCGGTCGGGCTGGACGGCTTCGCGCGGCAGCCTGGAGCAGTCGGGCGCCTTTGCGGCGGCGGAGCGTCTGAACCTTGACGGTCTACTGGCGCTTTGGCACCCTTCGCCTTCCAATTGAAGATGCTGCGGGCTCGCCGTGAGCGGGCCGTCAGGCGTCGGAAGGCAGGACCGGGCGGCGCAGAATGATCAAGTCGGATTTGGTGACGAAGATTGCGGGCCAGAACCCGCATCTCTATCAGCGCGACGTGGAGAACATCGTCAACGCGATCCTGAACGAGATCACCGCCGCGCTGGCGCGCGGCGACCGGGTCGAATTGCGCGGTTTCGGCGCGTTCTCGGTGAAGAACCGGCCGGCCCGCACCGGCCGCAATCCGCGCACCGGCGAGCATGTCTCGGTCGAGAAGAAGTCCGTGCCGTTCTTCAAGACCGGCAAGGAAATGCGCGAGCGGCTGAACAAGGACGGCTGAGGCCGCTTCGCGTTCGCCGCTGGCTTCGCGATGCGCGGGTACGGCGAATCCGGAATCCGTAAACTCAATTCGCGGCTATCGGATTCCGGGTCTGCGTCTTCAGGCGCGTCCCGGAATGATGCTGGAGTAGATTTTCGAGGCAAGTCCTGATGGTCCGAAAGCTCGTCTTCTGGCTCGTGCTGGTGCCGCTCGCGATCGTCATCCTGATGTTCGCGGTCGCCAATCGCGAGATCGTGACGGTTTCCTTCGACCCGTTCAGCGCCACGCGTCCGGCCGCCTCGGTCAGCGTGCCGCTATTCGTGCTGATCTTCTCGCTCGTCATCCTGGGCGTGATCATCGGCGGCATCGCGGCCTGGCTGCAGGCAATCCGGCTATCGCCGCGCGGCAAGGCAGCGTCATTCCGACGTCGCGGCCCTGCGCCGCGAGATCGAAACGCTGAATACGAGGCTCGCCGATCCGGTCGACGCGCCGCGACCGGACGCGGCGGCAAGGCTCGCCTATCGCCCGCCCTCGAACTGAGGCATCGCTCCGCGCCATGCGCATCGTTTCCGCCGACGATATCCAGAAGGCGCTGACCTACCGGGCGCTGATCGATGCGCTCGACGAAGCGTTCCGATCCGACATCGTGGTGCCGGTGCGCCATCATCACACGATCGAACAGGAGGGCGCGGATGCGACGCTGCTGCTGATGCCGGCTCGTGGAAGGAGGAAGGCGAGCGCTTCATCGGCTGCAAGATCGTCACCGTGTTCCCGGACAATGCCAAGGCGCAGCGTCCCTCGGTCTATGGGCAATATCTGTCTGCTCTCCGGCGATAGCGGCGAACCGCTTGCAATGATGGACGGCCGCGCGCTCACCGCCTGGCGCACGGCCTGCGCCTCGGCGCTGGCGGCGCGCTATCTCGCGCGCGAGGACGCTTCGCATCTGGTGATGGTCGGCGCCGGCGCGCTGGCGCCGCATCTGATTCGCGCGCATGCCAGCGTGCGGCCGATCAAGCGTGTCTCGCTCTGGAACCGGACACGCGCGCGCGCGATCTCGCTCGGCTTCGGCGTCGCGGTCGCCGGCATCGAGGTCGATATCGCCGAAGACCTCGAACAGGCGGTCGGCGAGGCCGATATCGTGTCCTGCGCGACGCTCGCGGCCGAGCCCCTGATCAAGGGTGCCTGGCTGAAGAAGGGCACCCATCTCGATCTGGTCGGCGGCTTCACGCCGAAGATGCGCGAGGCCGACGATCAGGCGGTGAAGCGCTCGCGCATCTTCGTCGATACCCGCGCCGGTGCCGCCAAGGAGGCGGGCGATATCGTGGTGCCGCTGAAGAAAAAGATCATCGATGCTGAAGGCGATCAAGGGCGACCTGTTCGACCTCACGCGCGGCAAGGTGAAAGGCCGTACCTCGGACACGCAGATCACCCTGTTCAAGTCGGTCGGCACCGCGATCGAGGACCTGGCCGCGGCGATGCTGGTCTGGAAGACGCTGTCGGCCTGAGGGCAGACAGCGGGCGCCCGGCGCGGTAGAACCCGCCCAGCCATGGCCACCCTCGTCAAAATCTGCGGCCTGCGACACGCCCGAGACACTCGACGCGGCGCTCGATGCCGGCGCCGACTTTGTCGGCTTCGTGTTCTTTCCCGCCTCGCCCGCGGCATGTCGATCTTGGCGCCGCGCGCGCGCTCGGCGCCCGTGCGCAGGGCACGCGCGAAGAAAGGTCGCGCTCACCGTCGATGCCGACGACGCGACCTTCGCCGCCATCGTCGAGGCGCTGAAGCCCGACCTGCTCCAGCTTCACGGCAAGGAGACGCCCGAACGGGTTGACGGCGCTCCGCGCGCGCTTCGGGCTGCCGGTGATGAAGGCGCTGCCGGTCGAGACCGCAACCGATCTCGCAGGCGGCCGCCGCCTACCGGGGCGTCGCCGACTGGCTGCTGTTCGACGCCCGTGCCCCGAAAGACGCCACCCGCCCCGGGGGGCTGGGCAGGCCGTTCGACTGGACCCTGCTGAAAGCGCTTGATCCGGGGCTGCCCTTCATGCTTTCCGGGGGCCTCGAGCCGGGCAATGTCGGGCAGGCGCTTTCGATCACGCGGGCGCCCGCGGTCGATGTCTCGTCCGGGGTCGAGAGCGTACCGGGCGTCAAGGACCCCTCCAGAATTAGGGCCTTTGTCCATGCCGTGCGCGAGGCGGATGCCGCGCAGGCGACCCCGAAGGCCGCGAGCGTTAGGTTGTGAGAGAGCGTATGACGATCCACAAGCCCAATTCCTTCCGCACCGGTCCCGACGAGAACGGGCATTTCGGCATCTATGGCGGACGCTTCGTCGCCGAAACGCTGATGCCGCTGATCCTCGAACTGGAAAAGGCCTATGCCGCGGCGAAAGAGGACCCGGCCTTCCAGAAGGAGATGGACGGCTATCTCACGCATTATGTCGGGCGGCCGTCGCCGCTCTATTTCGCCGAGCGGCTGACGAACCATTTCCGCGATGTTTCCGCCGCCAAGGGCGGCGGTGGGGGCGCGAAAATCTACTTCAAGCGCGAGGAGCTCAATCACACCGGCGCGCACAAGGTCAATAACGTGCTCGGCCAGATCATGCTGGCGCGCCGCATGGGCAAGACGCGCATCATCGCCGAGACCGGCGCCGGCATGCACGGCGTTGCCACCGCGACGCTTGTGCGCGCGCTTCGGCTTGCCCTGCATCGTCTACATGGGCGCGGTCGACGTCGAGCGGCAGAAGCCGAATGTGTTTCGCATGAAGATGCTGGGCGCCGAGGTGGTGCCGGTGCAGTCCGGCTCGAAGACGCTGAAGGATGCGATGAACGAGGCGCTGCGCGACTGGGTGACCAATGTCGCCGACACCTTCTATTGCATCGGCACGGTCGCCGGCCCGCATCCCTATCCGATGATGGTGCGCGACTTCCAGTGCGTCATCGGCAACGAGACCCGCGCGCAGATGCATGGCGGCCGAAGGCCGCCTGCCGGATTCGCTGATCGCCTGTATCGGCGGCGGCTCCAACGCGATGGGACTGTTTCATCCCTTCCTCGACGACGAGAGCGTCGAGATCTACGGCGTCGAAGCCGCGGGCCACGGCATTCCGTCGGGGCTGCATGCCGCCTCGGTTTCGGGCGGACGCCCGGGCGTGCTGCACGGCAACCGCACCTATCTGCTGATGAACGACGACGGCCAGATCAACGAGGCGCACTCGATCTCGGCCGGTCTCGATTATCCCGGCATCGGCCCCGAGCATGCCTGGCTCGCCGATATGGGGCGGGTGAAATTTCTCTCGGCCACCGACGACGAGGCGGTGGCAGCGTTCCAGCTCTGCTCGAAGCTCGAAGGCATCATCCCGGCGCTCGAACCCGCGCACGCGCTCGCCAGGGTGATGGACCTCGCGCCGGCAAAGCCGAAAGATCATCTGATGGTGGTCAATCTCTCCGGCCGCGGCGACAAGGACCTCGCCAGCGTCGCCGAGTATCTCGGGACGACGATCTGAACATGACCACCCGCATCGACCGCCGCTTCGCCGACCTCGCGCGCGAAGGCCGCGCCGGGCTCGTCACCTTCCTGATGGCGGGCGATCCCGATTACGACACCTCGCTCGCGCTTGCTGTCGGCGCTGCCGAAGGCCGGCGCCGATGTGATCGAGATCGGCATGCCGTTCACCGATCCGATGGCGGATGGCCCGGCGATCCAGGCCGCGGGCCTGCGCGCGCTGAAGGGCGGGCAGACGCTGAAAAAGACGCTGCAGCTGGTGCGCGACTTCCGCAAGAGCGAAGCCGACACGCCGATCGTGCTGATGGGCTACTACAATCCGATCTATATCTACGGCGTCGATCGCTTCCTCGTCGATGCGAAGGCGGCCGGTGTCGACGGCCTGATCGTCGTCGACCTGCCGCCGGAGGAAGATGCCGAGCTGTGCCTGCCGGCGCTGAAGGCCGGGTCTGAACTTCATCCGGCTGGCGACGCCGACCACCGACGACAAGCGGCTGCCGGCGGTGCTCGCGAACACCTCGGGCTTCGTCTATTACGTCTCGATCACCGGCATCACCGGCTCGGCGACGCCCGAATGCGGCGCGCGTCTCGCGACGCGGTGGCGCGCATCAAGCGCCACACCGAGCTGCCGGTCGCGGTCGGCTTCGGCGTCCGCAGCGCGCAGAACGCGCGCGCGATCGCGCAGGGCGCCGACGGCGTCGTGGTCGGCTCCGCGCTGATCGACAAGCTGCGCGAAAGCCTCGATGCGCAGGGCAAGGCGACCGCCGGCACGGTCAAGGCCGTCACCGACGCTGGTCTCCGAACTCGCCGACGGCGTGCGCTCGGTTCGCCGGGTGGCGGCGGAATAGGTGGACATTGCCGGGCTTGACCCGGCAATCCAGCGACACACTGATGTTTTGACAATGGATGCCCGGGTCGAGCCCGGGCATGACAAAGGCATCGCATGAACTGGATCTCCAACGTCGTCCGGCCGAAAATCCGGTCGCTTCCTGAACCGGCGCGAGACGCCGGAAAATCTCTGGATCAAGTGTCCGGAGACCGGGCAGCTGGTGTTTTTCAAGGACGTCGAGGCGAACCAGTTCGTCATTCCGGGCTCCGAACTATCACATGCGCATGGGCGCGTCCGCGCGCCTGAAATCGATGTTCGACGGCGAGACCTGGCTCGATGTCGGCGTGCCGGAAGTGCCGGTCGATCCGCTCAAGTTCCGCGACGAGCGCCGCTACGCCGACCGTCTGAAGGATGCGCGCGCCAAGACCGGCATGAACGACGCGATCAAGCTCGGCTTCGGCCGGCTCGAAGGCATGCCGGTGGTGATCGGCGTGCAGGATTTCGATTTCATGGGCGGCTCGCTCGGCATGGCGGCGGGCGAGGCGATCGTCAAGGGGCTTGAGACCGCGGTCGAGCGCGGCACGCCTTTCATCATGTTCGCGGCGTCCGGCGGCGCGCGCATGCAGGAGGGCATTCTCTCGCTGATGCAGATGCCGCGCACCACGGTCGCGGTCGCAGCTGCTTGCGCGAGGCGAAGCAAGCCCTACATCGTCGTGCTCACCAATCCGACCACCGGCGGCGTCACCGCCTCCTACGCGATGCTGGGCGACGTGCATATCGCCGAGCCCGGCGCGCTGATCGGCTTTGCCGGCCCGCGCGTCATCGAGCAGACCATCCGCGAGAAACTGCCGGACGGCTTCCAGCGCGCCGAATATCTGAAGGAGCACGGCATGGTGGACATGGTCGTGCACCGCCATGAATTGCGCGCCGTGCTGGCGCGCATTTGCCGCCTGCTGATGAAAGGTGCAGCCGGCAATGCGCGCGCGAACCCGCCGGCCGCCAGCAACGCGGCGGCGCCGGCCTGATTATTTCTCATTCATTCCGGGGCGCTTGCCGAGGGCAAGCGAACCCGGAATCCAGAAACAGGTTGAATTCAAGCATCTGGATTCCGGGTCCGACCTGCGGTCGTCCCGGAATGACGAATGGACAATGCTGTCGCTTTCGCGGGGACGATCGGATTGTGCTAGCCATCATTCCATGACCGCCCTCGACGACACGCTGACGCGCTTGCTCGCGCTGCATCCGAAGCTGATCGACCTGTCGCTCGACCGGATGTGGCGGCTGCTTGGCGCGGCTCGAACATCCCGAGCGCAGGCTGCCGCCGGTCATCCATGTTGCCGGCACCAATGGCAAAGGCTCCACCATCGCCTTCATGCGCGCGATGCTGGAAGCGGCGGGCCAGGACGTGCATGTCTATACCTCGCCGCATCTGGTGCGCTTCAACGAGCGGTTTCGGCTTGCGGCCGAAGGCGGCGGCCAGCTTGTCGACGACGATGAATTGCGCGCGACCTTCGAGGAATGCGAGCGTGTCAATGCCGGCGACCCGATCACGGTATTCGAAATCACCACCGCGGCAGGCTTGCTGCTGTTCTCTCGCCACCCGGCCGATGTATTGCTGCTCGAAGTCGGGCTCGGCGGGCGACTGGATGCCACCAATGTCGTCGAAGCGCCGCTGCTCAGCGTCATCACGCCGGTCTCGCTCGATCATGCCGATTATCTTGGCGACAGCATCGAAAGCGTGGCCGCCGAGAAGGCCGGCATTCTCAAGCGCGGCGTGCGCGCGGTGATAGGCCCGCAGGTGCCGGAAGCCCTCTCGATCATCGAACGCGCCGCCGAGCGCGTGCGCGCGCCGCTTCGGGTCTCGGGCGAGCATTGGAACGCCAGCGAGGAACACCGGCGCCTCGTCTATCAGGACGACGACGGTCTGCTCGACCTGCCGGCGACCGAAGCTGATCGGCCGGCATCAATTCGTGAATGCCGGTGTCGCGGTCGCGGCGCTTCGCGCGTCGGGCCTGAAAATCCCGCAGCGCGCCTACGAGACCGGGCTGGTGAAGGCCGAATGGCCGGCGCGCATGCAGCGGCTGACGCACGGCAGCCTGGTCCGGCAGGCGCCCGCCGACAGCGAAATCTGGCTCGATGGCGGCCACAATCCCGATGGCGGGCGCGCGGTTGCAGCCTCGCTCGCCGATATCGAGGAACGTGCGCCGAAGCCGCTGATCATGATTGTCGGCATGCTCGGTAGCAAGGATTTCGAGGGCTATCTTCGCCACTTCTCGGGGTTGGCGTTGCGGCTCTACGCGGTGCCAGTGCCGAATGCCGAAAGAAGCCTGTCGCCGGGCCAGATCGCCGATGCCGCCAACAAGCTCGGCATTCCGGCCGAAAGCGCCAACGATGTCGAGGCGGCTTTGGCCGCGATCAAGGCGCTGTCGCTGTCGGCGCCGCGCATCCTGATCGGCGGCTCGCTGTATCTTGCCGGCGACGTGCTGGCGCGGAACCATACGCCGCCTGCGTGAAACAGAGATATCCTCCTCCGCAAGTGGGGGAGGGATAAACAAGTATCAAACGCAAACGGCCGGCCTTTCGGCCGGCCGTCGATCAGAAAAACCTCAGCCGCTCAGACCGCGGCGCTGATCCATTGCTCGAGCTTCGCCTTCGGCGCGGCGCCGACCTGACGCGAGGCCAGTTCGCCGTTCTTGAAGATCATCAGCGTCGGGATCGACATGATGCCGTATTTCGACGCGACGCCCGGATTCTCGTCGACGTTGAGCTTCACGATCTTGACCTTCTCGCCCATCGCATTCTGGATCTCGTCGAGGGCGGGCGCGATCATGCGGCAGGGGCCGCACCATTCCGCCCAGAAATCCACCACCACAGGACCGCTGGCTTTCAAGACTTCGCTCTCGAATGTCGCGTCCGATACCTTTCCAACGGCCATAAAACACCTCTCGAATCGTACGTCCGGCTGATTGCCCGGGCGGCGAACGTAAGAATGGCCCCCCGGCGGGTCAAGGCTCCTTCAGCCGCTTGTGAGGGTTGCAAGTTCCGCATCCAGCATGTCGGCCGGAATCTCCAGCAAAAGCGGGATTTCGGTGAAAACCAGCGCCGCGCGCACATTCCGGCCGGGATAGATGCGCTGCAGAAGCGCGCGATAAAGCGCGAGCTGACGTTTATAGTTTTTGGGTATGGATGGCAGGTCGGTGGGAGCCGGGCGATTGGTCTTGTAATCGGCCAGCAGCACCTCGGAGGCGCCGACCAGCAGCCGATCGACCTGCCCGGTGACGGCAAAGGGCGGCTGGCCGTTGCGCGGCAGGGTGCCGACCAGAGGCACTTCGGCGCGGCTGCCCGGCGCGAACAGCTTCGCAAAGCCGGGATCTGAGAGCAGCGCCAGCGCCTGCGTGGCAATGGCATCGCGGTCGGAATCTGCGAGCTTTTTTCGATTGCGGTTCAGGAATTCCTGCGCCGCCTGTTGCCGGCGTTGCGGCGGAATATCCGGCAGCGACTGGATCAGCCGATGCATGAGCCGCCCGCGTTCCAGCGCCTGTTCGCGTTCCAGCTTTCCGCCCGCGCGCCGTGCGTCGCTTTCGTCGGCATCGGAAGGCGAGATCGCCTGCGCGCGAACCGGATCGGCCGCGACCTGTTGGTGCAGCCAGACGGGCGTTGCGGCAGCCGGTTGCGTGTGACGTGCCTTCTCCGAAGTCCCGACCACGGGTTCGGATTTCCGATAGCGATGCACGCGCTTCGTTTCATCGTCCTCGGCCGCGACCTCGATCGTCAATTCGTCGCCGCCGAGCAAGGCGTCCGCGATCAGCCGGTACCAGCATTCTTCCGGGATCGAAGGCGTGCCGTCCTGCTTCAGCGGCCGCGAAGTCCCGCAGATCACCAGCCGGCGCTCCGCGCGCGTCATCGCGACATAGAGCAGCCGCCTGTATTCGTCGCCCTGCGCCTTCAGCGCTGTTTTGCGCGCGTCGGCAACGATCGCGGGATCGGTATCCTTCGCGCCGGCCCAGACCAGGCCGCCGCCGCCGGCCAGCGGCAGCGCAATCAGTCGCGGCGGATGGTGGCCCTCGGGCGGCGTCGTGGTGTCGGCGAGAATGACAGTATGCGCTTCGAGGCCCTTGGCGCCATGCACGGTCATGACGCGCGCCTCGTCGCGGGCAAGCTCCATATCGCGCTTCACTTCGGCGCGCGCTGCGCGCAGCCAGGCGACGAAGCCCTGCAGCGACGGCGTCTCGCGCTTTTCGTAATCGAGCGCGAGATTGAGAAATTCGTCGATCGCATCATTGGCTTCGGAGCCGAGCCGCGCCAGGAAACGCTTGCGGCCGCCGCCGGGACCGAGCAGCCGCGCATAGAAGGTGAAAGGGCTTTCGCGGAGCGCAGCATCGGTGAGCGTTTTCAGCCGGTCGGCGGCTTCGGCATAATCGTTCGCCTTGCAGAACAAGGCGGCGCGCAGCGACTGCGCTCCCCGGTTCCAGGCGATGTCGAACAATTGCTCCTCGGTCAGACCGAAGAGCGGGCTTTTCAGCACGGCGGCGAGTGCAAGATCGTCCTGCGGCAGTAGCAGCGCATCGGCAAGCGCGATCAGGTCCATGATCGCGATATGCTCGGTCAGCACCATGCGGTCGGCGCCGGCCACCGGAATATCGGCATCCTTAAGCGCGCGGATGATCTCCTCGAACAATCTGCCGCGCTGACGAACCAGGATCAGCACGTCGCCCGGCCTGCCGCCCTTGTCGCGCCAGATGTCGACGTGGCGTGCAATTCGCTTCGCCAGCCGCACCTGCGGCGAGGTCTCGCTCGCAACATCGAACGGGGCGTCCCAGCCGGTGACATCGCGTTTCGGATCGGCGAGCTCCAGCGGCCAGATTTCGACATTGCCGGGCATCGTACCCGGCAGATGTTCGTGCACGGTCTTTGTCGGATCGGAGGAAAGCCCGCGATAGGCGATCTCGCGTCCGAACACCGTATCCACGGCGTTGAGCACGATTTCGCTCGACCGGAAGGAAGTGAGCAGCGAGACATCGCGAAATTGCAGTTCGGCGGCGGAGAAGTCGCTCGCGAACTTGTTCTTCATCGCTCCGAACTTTTCCGGCGCCGCACCCTGAAAAGAGAAGATCGACTGCTTGTCGTCGCCAACGACGAACAGCGTGCGCTTCTTCGTGCCGCGCGCGCCGGCGCCGGCCACGAATTCGCCGACCAGTGTCTGCACGATCTCCCATTGCTTCGGGCTCGTATCCTGCGCCTCGTCGAGTAGGATATGGTCGATGCCTTGGTCGAGCTTGTAGAGCACCCAGGCTGCCGAGGTGCGGCGGAAAAGTGTAAGCGTGCGGTCGATCAGGTCATCGTAATCGAGCATTCCGCGCCGCATCTTGGCCGCGCGATAGCGATTGATCACCTCATGCGCCACGGTGACCAGCGCGCGGGTGCGGTCGCGGCACTCGGCGGCGCGCTGAAGGTCGAGAAGCGCGCAGATGCGCTCTCTCTCCTCTATCAATTTCTGCGCAAAGTCGGGATTAGCCTTCGCAATCGCGGCCGTAACCAATCGTTCGCGAGGGCTCAAATCCTTGTTGCAAAATACTGATCGATAATGCTTAAGCCGATCCGGCCCTGACGCCTCAAGCGCGAGAAGAATCTTCTGCGACTGTTCCTTATCTTTCGTACTACCCTTCGCAAAGATTGCAGCAATATCTTTCCAAGCAGCGACTTGAAAGCTTGCTTCCTCCAGAATACGAGTCTCGATCGCATCCGCACTCAACGCCGCATCGATGCCGAGCGCCTCCGACAATTCCGTCATGGCGGCATCGACCGAACCGGCGTGCGCGACCCATTGCGTGATCTCGTCGCGGCGGCCGACCGCCTCTGCGATCAGGCCGCGGAAGGTTTGGTCGGCGGCGGCGCGGATCGCGATGGCGAGCGCACGCCCGAGCGGAGTATCGGGATTGGCGGCGCCCTCCAGCATCACGTCGAGCGAAAGCGTCTCCAGTATCTGCGATTGGGTCGCGTCATCCAGCACCTCGAAGCCGGCGCCGACCTCGGCCTCGAACGGAAACTGGTGCAAGAGCCGGGTGCAGAAGGCGTGGATGGTCTGCACCTTCAGGCCGCCCGGTGTCTCCAGCGCCAGCGCAAAAAGCTGCCGGGCGCGCTTGCGCGTGCGGGCGTCGGGCGCAGCACCGATATTCAAGATCGCCTGGTCGAGCGCGGCATCGTCATAGGCGGTCCATTCGGCAAGCGTATTGAACACGCGCGTCGCCATCGTTGCGGCCGCGGCCTTGGTGAAGGTGATGCAGAGGATTTTGCGCCGGGTCCTCGCCGCCCAGCAGCAGCTTGATCACGCGCTGGGTCAGCACATGGGTCTTGCCCGAGCCGGCATTGGCCGAAGCCCAGGCCGAAACTTCCGGATCGGATGCCTCATGCTGACGCGCGCTGACGGCCGGCGGAATTTCGGGACGCGCTTTCATTCGCCGTCGCCTTCGCCGCCGGTGGCCGACCATTCCTTGACGCGCGCGAGATGGTCGTAATCGCCATAGCTTCGGCCGAAGAACATCGGCCGCGAGAACGACAGATAAGGCTGCTCGGCGGAGGCGAAGCGTGCCACCACCTCGCGCAATCGCGCCAGCGCCTTGTCGGCCTCCTCGTCCACGGTCGAATCCTTGAAGTCGCGCGGCTGTTCCTCGCCGCCCGGATCGCCGCCGGACAGCCGCAGATACAGTAGCTCGGAGACCGAAGCCTTGCCGGGGAGCTTCAGGTCCTTGAAGGTACCATCCCGCAGCATCGCCGCCTGCAAGGTGAGCTGCGGTGACAATCCGGCCTTGACCTGTTTCGCGGTCGGCGGCTGCCCGGTCTTGTAATCGAGCACGGCGAGCGAGCCGTCCTTCATCAGGTCGATGCGGTCGGCGCGCGCGGTGAGAAGGAAATCGTCTGACACCTGCAGTTCGCCGCCGGTTTCGGCGAACACGGCTTGCACAAGCTTGCGCCGCGCCACTTCCCACTCCACGAACCAGCGCGCGATCCGCTCGAAGCGCGGCCACCAGAAGGCTTCGGCCTCCGGATAATCCAGCAAGGGCGCGAACGCCTCGCGGCCGAGCGCGATCAACTCGCCATAAGGCTCGGCCGGCAAGCCGCTTGCGAATTTCACGGTGAAATCGCCGATCGCCTTGTGGATCACGGTGCCGCGATCGCGCGCGCCGGGCGGGGTGTCGACCGGATCGAGCGCTTGCAGCTTCAGGATGCGCTTGGCATAGATCGAATAGGGATCGCGCAGCCAGTCCTCGATCTCGGTGACCGACAATTGCTTCGGCCGCGCGTCGAGCGGCGGGGTCGGCGCCGGCCGCGCCGCGGGCACAGGTTTTCCGGCAGCGTCGAGCGCGCGCGCGAAGTCGAGATATCTTTGACCGCGCGCCCGGACCGTTTTCCAGTCATCGTCGCCGGCAACGGCGGTTAGCCGCTGCACGAAACGCGACACCACCACCGGCGTGCCCTCGCGCTTGGCCGGATAGGACAGAATCACTTCCTTCGCGCCCAGGCTCTGCGCGAAGTCATGGGCCGACAGGCCGATGCGCCGCTCCGGCAGATCGAGCCCAAGCTCTTGCCGCATCGGCCGGTTCAGCCAGGGATCGCTTTGCGGCTCGGGCGGCCACACGCTTTCCACGAGGCCGCCCAGCACCACGCGGTCGGCATCCTGCAGGCGCGCCTCGAGCGGACCATAAATGCGCACCCGCGCATTCGGCGCGCCCGGCCGCCGCACCATGCGCTCGGAGACGATGGCGCGAAACAGCTCCGGATAGTCGCGCGGCGCGACCGCGAGCTCGGACCCGGCGCCACTGTCGACGATCGACTGAAACATTTCGCCTAATGCCTGGCCGTCGCGATCGGCGAAGGCGGCGGGGCCGTTGTGATCGCGCGATAGAGCCGAAATCACGGCATGATGTTTCTCGGCAAGATCGAGCAACGGCAATGGCGCCTTCACGCCCGCGAGCGGCTCAAGCGCAGCTTTCAGCTTTTGTGCCAGGTCGACGGCGGAATCGAGGTCCTTATCGGTCAGCGCGCGGCGCGGATCGCTGCGATGCAGCTTGTCGCGCGTCTTGCGCAGCGTCGCGAGCGCATGAAGCAGCCCATCGGCGCCGGGCCGGGGCCGCGGGCCGCGCAGGATCGCGCGTTCCAGCATCGCCGCCGCCGGCAGATGCGAGAATTCATGCCCGCCGAGCCGGCAGAGCGGATGGCGCAGCAATGCCAGCAGCGGCACCGGTTCGCAGCCCTGCAACGCCAGTTCGGCAGCGAGCCGCGCGAAGATGCCTGCGCGCGTGTCGGCGAGCGCGTCGCCGCCGGAATCGTCGACCGGCACGTTCCAGCGCGCCAGCGCCGCCAGCACCCGGCGCGCCAGCGCGCGGTCGGGCGTGATCAGGGCCGCAATGCGGGTCGCGCTTTCGGGGCCGCCATCGCTCACCGCTTCGCGCAGCGCGAGCGCGATGGCGAGCGATTCCTCTTCCGGGTTCGCTGCCTCGATCATCGTCACAGCCGCGAGCGCGGGTTGCTTCTGCCGTTCGAATGCCGGTTGCTTCAATCGATCTTGCCATCGATCGGTCTCCGAAGCCGGCCGCAGCGCCTCCGACAGCAAGGCCTCGCGGCCATGCGGTGCGCGGGCGCCCAGTTCGGTCACCGCCTCGCGCGTCACCTCAAGCCGCTGCAACAGCGCCTGCATGGAGAATTGCGGATGGCCAAAGGCCGGACCATGCTCGCCGCCGCCGATGGCATTCCAGCTTTGCGCGTCGAGCTCGAAATCGAGCCCTGGCAGCACCACGGCGCCATTTGGAAGATTTGCGATGGTCGCAAGCAGCTTGGCGGTCGAAGGCATCGAGCCGGTAGAGCCCGCGGCAATGACCGGGCCGGTGCCGGCGCGCTGCAACCGCAAGGCCTCCGCATCGATCAGCCGGTCGCGGCGGGCGGCCGCATCGATCGCTTCGCGCTCGGCCAGCACGGCGGGCCATTCCTTCTGCGGCGATTTTCAGGAATTCGAGCGTGGTCTCGAAGTAGCGGTCCATCTCGCCCGGCACGAGCTTTGTCGAGCTTCTCCCAGTCGACCTCGCGGGTGATCATGTCGTCCTGCAGGCGCGCCAGCTCGCCCGCCAGCGCGTATGCCGCGGCCGGCGTATTGGCGATCAGCGACAATCCATCGTCGCCCCTCAGGCCTCTGGATTTCGCAAAGGCCGCGATCAGCCGCGTCAGCAGCGCCTTGCGCTCGAAGCCGTCGATCGCGCGCGGCAGCGCCAGCGCCTCCTGCGCGAGCGCACCGGCGGCGATATCGGCGAACACGATCTCGTCCTCGTCGATGTCGCCGATCGGCACGATGCGCGGCAGGATCGTGGCCTCTTTGCCGAGAACCTTGCGGAACACCTCCTGGGCGAGCCGGCAAGCGCGCCGCGTCGGCAGATAAAGGGTCGCATCCGCAAGTGCGAGCGGATCGGGCGAGGCCGGAAATCCCGCCACCAGCCGGCCTTCCGTCAGCGCCGTGATCAGCGTCGGCAGGAAGGGAGCGGAAGGCGGGATGCTGAACAGGTGGGGATTGCGCTCGACCATGACGCGCTCATAGCGCAGACGGCAACCACAGATCACGATGATTTTGGATCGAAACGATCCAAAATCACAAACGTGATCGATTCTAATAGTTTAGAGCATGATGTCGTCCGAAAACCGCTTCGCGCTTTTCGGCATCATGCTCTGGCGCGAGCCTTTCTTCGCCGTCCGGGGACGGAGCTACGCCACGCTTGCCAGGATCGCGTCTTCCGCGACCGCGATGGCGTCCGGCGTACCGACATGCATCCACAGCCCGTCGAGACGCAGCCCGAACAGCCGCTCGGCCTCGGTCGCGCGATCGAACAGCCTGGTCAGCGAAAACTTGCCTTGCGGGGCGCCTTCGAACAGGCGCGGGGCGAGGATCGCAGCCCCGGCATAGACAAAGGGCGTCACCTCGCGCTCTTTCCGCGCCCGCAGCCGTCCGTCCGGCGCCATCGCGAAATCGCCGCGTCCGGAATAGCCGATGGAGGTCGTGGCCGGCGCGAGCAGCAGCAAGGCATCCATGCTCGCCGGATCGAAGGCGTCGGCGAGCCGGCCCAGATTTCCATTCACGCCGTCGAGCCAGATGCTGTCGGAATTGACCAGGAAGAACGGCTGCTTGCCGAGCAGCGGCAGCGCCTTGACGATGCCGCCGCCGGTATCGAGGATCGCTGCGCGCTCGTCGGAAATCACGATGCGCGGCTTTTTGCGGCCGGCGACATGCTTTTCGATCTGGTCGGCGAGATAATGCACGTTGACGATCGCCGTCGTGACGCCGGCCTGGGCCAGCTTGTCGAGCCCGTAATCGAGCAGCGCGCGGCCGGCCACCTTCACCAGCGGCTTCGGCATGGTCGCAGTGAGCGGACGCATGCGCTCGCCGAAGCCAGCCGCCAGCACCATCGCCGTTTTCGGAATCACGCCTGCCATTCGAATTACCCCGATTTTCATGCCTGTATCACATGCCGTCGAAAGCGGGGACGTTGCCTTTGTACCAGGCGGCCAGCGGCGCCAGTTGCGGATGCAGCAGCGCGCGTTGCAGGTAGCGCCATACGCGCGGCATGTGACGGAGATATTGCGGCTTGCGGTCGCGCTTTTCGAGCCTCGCGAAAATACCGAGGATTTTGGTGGCGCGCTGGGCCGCCATGGTGGCGTAGACTTGCGCGAAGGCCGCTTCGTCGAATGCGTTGTCGGTCTCCCGGCGGCGGCGGACATAGCGGGCGAACAATTCGCGTTCGAGAGGTTCCGGCACGTCGACGCGCGCGTCCTGCAAGAGCGAAGCCACGTCATAGGCGGTGGGGCCGACCACCGCGTCCTGGAAATCGAGCAGGCCGACGCGTTCGATGCCGTGGCGCTGCGGCAGCCAGATCAGGTTCGGCGAATGGAAGTCGCGCAGCACCCAGCTCTGCTGGCCCGCGATTGCCGGCGCCAGCGCCCGCGTCCACAGCGCGCGGAATTCTCCGCGGCCTTCTTCGTCGATCGACAATCCGCGATGGGGAATATACCAGTCGAGCAACAATTCAGCCTCGATCAGGAACGCCGCGCGGTCATAGGGCGGGATCGTGTAGGGAGCGGCGCCGCGCAACGGCAATGTCGGCGGCAATGGCTTGTCATGCAGGGCCGCCAGCAGGTCGGTGGCTTCCGCATAGCGCGCGTCGATCGGTGCGGGAGGGGTGCCGGAAACAAAAGCCTCGTTGCCGAAATCCTCCAGCAGCAGAAAGCCGCCTTCGAGATCGGCCGCATAGATTTCCGGCGCCGAAAAGCCTTCGGCGCGCAGGCCCTCCGCGATCGCGACGAAAGATTTTACGTCCTCGGCGAGATGGGCGATCGCGCTGTAAGGCTTGCCGTCGCGCACCGGCGGGCCGTCCGGCCGGCGCGGCGCGTTCATGAGGATGGCGGGCTTGCCGTCGAGCGTGAGGCGTTCGTAGAGGCGGGTCGAGGCGTCGCCCTGCATGCGCTGGCGTTCCGCCAGCGCGAAGCCGGATCTGTGCAGGAAGTCACGCAAGGCCGCGAAGCGCGCGACGCGCTGCGCGAGTCCGCCGTGACCGGTGACGACCGCATGCCGCCGCTCGACCGGGTGCTTCGGCGACAGCGTGAAGGAAATGTCGATGCGGTCCACCGGCAGCCTGTTGCCGGCGCGGTCCGGCCATTCCATCACCACGACGCTCTGATCGGAGTGATCCTCAAGTCCGAGCTCGTCGAGTTCGTCCGGGCCGGTGATCCGGTACAGATCGGCATGCAGCAGCGTGAAGCGCGGCAGGTCGTAGGATTGCATCAAGGTGAAAGTCGGGCTCGGCACGGCGACCGTCGGGTCTTTCGCCAGCGCGCGAATGAGCGCGCGCGCGAAGGTGGTCTTGCCGGCGCCGAGATCGCCGGACAGCGTGACGAAATCGCCCGGCTCCAGCGCATTGCCGATGTCGGCCGCGAAGCGGCTGCGTCGCCGCCTCATCTTCAAGCGCAATTTCGAAACGGGAAAAGCCGGACGATGCCATTTCCGGTCAGGCCGCCGCGACCTTTTCCACCGGCGGCTGGATCGGGAACGCACAGGTGACAGTGGTGCCCTGGCCGACGGCGGATTCGATCTCGACCGTGCCGCCATGCAACTGCACGAAGGAACGCACGATCGAAAGACCCAGGCCTGCCCCGCGGTGCTGCGAGCCGAGCGGATGGGTCTCGAACCAGTCGAAGATGCGGTTTTTCATCTCGGGCGGGATACCGGGGCCCTGGTCGGTGACCGAAAACACGATCGAGGTCTCGTTTCGTTGCGCGCGCAGCCGGATGGTCGAACTGGCCGGCGAGAAGCCGACCGCATTGGAAAGGAGATTATACAGGATCTGCCGCACGCGCCGCTCATCGGCGGCGAACATGCCGATGTCGGAAGGCGATTCGATGTCGAGCGAGATATGGTCCTTGATCAGGCGGTCGCGGATGCCTTCGGCGGCGCCTTCCATGGTCTTTCGGATGTCTACCGGTCCGAGATTGAGCGTCATGGCGCCGGCATCGATGGTGGCGAGATCGAGGATGTCATTGATGAGGGCGAGGAGAGCGTTGGTCGAGACGGTGATGTAGCCGAGATATTCCGACTGCCGGTCGGTCAGCGGGCCGGTCGTCGGATCGCCGAGGAAATGCGCAAAGCCGATGATGTTGGTGAGCGGCGAGCGCAATTCGTAGGAGACATGGTGCAGGAAGTCGATCTTGATCTGATCGGCAGTTCTCCAGCGCCTCGTTTCGCTCGCGCAAGGCCCGCTCGACATTCACCGTGTCGGTGACATCCTGGAAGGTGACCAACGTCGCCCCGTCCGGTAGCGGAAGCGTCGCCAGATCGACCACGCTGCCGTCGCGGCGCTCGAGGCGACCTTTGACGGCATCGCGCTGGCCGATTGTGGTGACGGCCTGGCGCAGCGCCCGCAGCGTCTGGTCCTCGGGCTGCAACGGCGCGCACCAGGCGATCACCGCCTCGATATGCGGGCGTTCGCCGAGCGCCTCCGTCGGCAATTTCCACAATTGCTGGAAGGCCGGATTATGCAGCCGCAGCCGCCCGTCGCTTGCGAACACCGCGACCGCCTCGGCGAGATTGTCGAGCGTCTCGCCCTGCACCCGAATCAGCGCGTCGAAGCGGCGTTCGAGGTCGAGCCGCTCGGTCACGTCGTCGAACAGATAGGTCACGCCGCCCTCGGTATTGGGCGTGGTGACGACGCGCAAGGTGCGGCCGTCCGGCAGGTGCCACATGTCCTCTTTCGCTTCGAGCGCGCGATAGGCTTCATGCAGCTGGTTCTTCCAGGTGCGGAAGTCCTGCTGCTCCGGAAGCTTGCGGGCCGCGCGCAGCCGGTCGAGCAGGGCGGAATCGGTAGGTCCATGTTCGAGATAGGCGCCGTCGAGGTCCCACAACACGCGATAGGCGGCGTTGAAGAAACGCAGGGTCTGGTCGGCGCCGAAGATGGCGACGCCGGTCGCGAGCTGGTCGAGCGTGCGCCGATGCGCATCCACCATGCGCGCCATTTCGGCGCGGATGCTTTCCACCTCGGTCGCGTCGATGCCGACGCCGGCGCTGCCGCTGCGGGTCGGAACTTCCACCACGTCGAAGATGCGCCGTGCCCCCGCGACCACGGCCGGCACGCGACCGCGATAGGGCTGTCCGCCCTCGCGCATTCTGGCGGCTTCCTCGCGTGCCGAGCGATCGAGCAATTCGAGATTGCGCTCGACCGCTTCGGTCGGCTCCTTCATTTCGACCGCGCTGGCATAGGCCGCATTGACGAAATCGAGCCGGCCTTCGCTTTCGCGGGCCCAGACCGGGAATGGCAGGGAGTCGATCAGGATGCGAAGCGCGGTCATGTCGTTGAGCAGGCCCTCATGGCGCGTGGTCAGCGCCGCCAGTTCGCCCTTGATGCCGCTGACGTCGCGCAGCCGCATCACCGCGCGTCCGCCGATGGCGCGGCCCTCCGCTTCGATCGACTTGCCGCCGAGCGTATTCAGCGTCATCGCAAAGCCTTCGCCGGTAGCGCGCAGCCGCGCCGCCGCCTGCTCCATGATCTGCGCCTGATCGGCCGGCAGCCACGACCCGAAGGCGAGCACGCGTTGCGGCATGGTCGCGAGCGTCACGATCGTCACGTCGCCGACGATGTCGGGCTCGTCCGATCCCGCCGCCCACGCCACCACGATCTGCGGTTCGGAGAGTAGCAGCGCATTCACACGGTCGATCTCGGCGGTCAGTTTGCCGATCTCGTTGCGCGAGGCGATCTCGGCGGTCGCGGCGCGCTGGCGCGTACGCACCAGCATGATCGAGGTGACAACCGCGAACAGCACGACGCCGAGCGTCAGCGCAAGCGCCGCGATTTCGTGCCGGTCGAGGCTCGCAAAGGCGTTGAGATAGAGATCGACATTGGCGGGCGCCGCCGCCTGCGCATAGGCTGCGGCCGAAGGGACGATGGAGAAAGTGGCGATCGCGATCGCGCGCATTGCGAGACATCCGCCGCGCAGCGGATCGGCGCTACGGACGCCGCCGGTCGACCGATTCATTCCCGCATACCCGTTGCCCCCAAAGCCGGTTCGCCGCCGGACGCTGCATCCGAGGCGGAAGGAACCGGCTTGGTCATGTCAGGACGCAAACTGTCGGATCGCGCGTCCGCGACCCGAATCATTCGACTTTACCCGGAACGTGCACGTGGCGCTAAGAGTCCAGACCGTGAACGGCAATGACGCTCAGGAAAGCTCGGACTTCTCGGCGCATTTGATGAGGTCGTCGAGATTGATGGCGCCAAGGGTGGAGGCGAAAGCGCGTTCGGCTTGCGCGAGCGCCGGCATCACCACGGTGACCACCAGCGGCGAGCCGTTAAGCTGGGTGCCGGGGCCTTCGTCGACCGTGCCGGCCGCCCGCAAAATTTCATTGGCGGTAGATTTCGTCCTGGCCCCGCCCGAGTTCGTAGCCGCCGCGCGGACCGCGTACGCCACGCAGGATTCCCTCGTGCACCAAAGCCTGCAGCACCGGCTCCAGATGCCGTGGCGGCAATCCATGTCGCGCTGCCAGAGCCTTGGCCGAAACCGGTCGCAGGTCTGAATTCAGGGCAACGTCGATAACCGCTGCAATGGCTAAGATGCCTTTTCGAGACAACAACGGCATTCCAAATCACTCATCGCGATCGAGTTATGATACATAACGGTAGTAAATTACACCGCTGTGTCCAGCGATTTAGGTCGAGGAATCGACACTTTTTGTGCCCGTGGAGCCAAATCCGCCGCTTCCGCGCTGCCGTTTCGGACAAGTTTTTCGATCTGGATCAAATTTGCTTGCGTAACGGACGCGATCACGAGTTGTGCAATTCGCATTCCGCGCGCAACAGTGAATGATTCGCGGCCGTGATTTATGAGCAAGACCGCAACCTCGCCGCGGTAATCCGCATCGATCGTGCCGGGAGAATTCAGCACCGTGACCGCATGCTCTGGCGGCGAGTCCCGAGCGCGGCCGTACCTGGCCCTCAATGCCGGGCGGTAGCGCCAGCGCGATGCCGGTCGGGATCATGGCCGTGGCTCCGGGCTGGATCGTGACCGGTGCGTCTTCCGGCACGGCGGCGATGAGGTCGAGGCCTGCGGCCTGCGCCGACTGGTATTGCGGCAGCGGAAGTCCGGCGCCATGGGGCAGCCGGAGGACCTGAACATCGATCGTGCTCACCGCGAGGGCCCGTTCAGGGCTGTGGCGACTCGATCGATCAGAGCGCGCGCCACCTCGTCCTTGGATTGCGAGGGCCAGGATTCGACGCCCGCCGCGGTGACGAGATGCACGGTATTGCGGTCGCCGCCCATCACGCCGCTACGCGGCGAGACGTCGTTGGCGACGATCCAGTCGCAGCCCTTGCGCTTCAGTTTCGACTGGGCGTGCTCGATGACCTTTTCGGTCTCGGCGGCAAATCCGACCACGAGCTGCGGCCGGCCGCTTTTCAGCTTGGCGATGGTGGCGAGGATGTCGGGATTTTCCTTGAGCGCGAAGGAGGGCGCGCCGGCTTTGGTCTTCTTGATCTTCTGGGTCTCGGCTTTGGCCACGCCCCAATCGGCGACGGCGGCGGCGAAGATCGCGGCATCGGCCGGCAATCCGTGCTCGACCGCCTCGAGCATCTGGCGCGCGGTGGTGACGCGGATCGGCTTCACGCCGAAGGGATCGGGCACATGCACCGGACCGGAAACCAGCGTCACCTCGGCGCCGGCCGCGGCGGCCGCGGCCGCGATCGCATGGCCCTGCTTTCCGGAGGAGCGGTTGGCGATGTAGCGGATCGGGTCGATCGGCTCATGGGTCGGTCCCGACGTGATCAGGATGCGCCTGCCGGCAAGCGGCTTCGCCGCACTTGCCGCCGACAGCAGTCGCGCCGCTGCATCCGCGATCTCGAGCGGCTCCGCCATGCGGCCCAGGCCCGCTTCGCCGCTTTCCGCCATCTCGCCCGCATTCGGTCCGACCAGATGCGCGCCGTCGGCGGTCACCTGCGCGACATTGCGCTGCGTCGCCGGGTTGCTCCACATGTGCGGGTTCATCGCCGGCGCCAGCAGGATCGGCTTGTCGGTCGCGAGCAGCACGGCGGTGGCGAGATCGTCGGCATGGCCGTTTGCCATCTTTGCGATCAGGTCGGCGGTCGCGGGCGCCACGATCACGAGGTCGGTGTCGCGCGCGAGCCGGATATGCCCGACATCGAATTCGCTCTGCGGATCGAACAGGTCGGTGAAGGCGCGTTCGCCGGACAGCGCGCCGACCGAGAGCGGCGTGATGAATTCGTGCCCGGCTCTGGTCAGGATGCAGCGCACGGCCGCGCCGCGCTCGCGCAGGCGCCGGATCAGGTCGAGCGATTTATAGGCGGCGATGCCGCCGCCGATGATGAGGAGGATGCGTTTGCCGGTCATGACGCTGCGCCGATGCCTTAACCGTTAACACATATCGGCGAGCGTCGCCGAAACAAGGCGTTGCCCGCGCCGATCATGGTTAACGGCCGCAGCCATCACCGACCAGCCCACGATATAGGCCAGCAGCCCCGCGATCACCCAAAGCGCGATCGCGGTCCAGCGGCTCCGGCGCGCCTCGGCGCGGCCGATATCGGCGACCGTTTCCGGCGCCAGCACGATGCCGTTGCGGGTGGCCGCGTCGAGTTGCTCGACCAGCACCGCGCCGCGCGACAGCAGCCCCGGCACCTGGCCCGCGAAGCGGCCGACCTCCGTCGCGCCTTCCGCCGACATCCTCGATCGCGCCCGGCGGGCCCGAGATTGCGCTCGATCCATTCGCGCACCACCGGCTCGGCCGTCGATCCACATGTCGAGCTTGGGATCGAGCGAGCGCGCGACGCCTTCGACCACCACCATGGTCTTCTGCAGCAGCAGCAATTCCGGCCGCGTGCGCATGTCGAACAGGCCGGTGACCTCGAACAGCAGCGTCAGCAGCTTCGCCATCGAGATTTCGTCGGCCGCGCGATTGTGGATCGGCTCGCCGATGGCGCGGATCGCCTGCGCGAAATCCTCGACCGAATGATGCGAGGGCACGTAGCCGGCCTCGAAATGCACCTCGGCGATGCGGCGATAATTGCGGGTGATGAAGCCGTACAGGATTTCGGCGAGGAAGCGCCGTTCCTTCGGCCCGAGCCGGCCCATGATGCCGAAATCGACCGCGACGAGGCGGCCGTCGTCGTCGACGAACAGATTGCCCGGATGCATGTCGGCGTGGAAGAAGCCGTCGCGCAAGGCGTGGCGCAGGAAGGTCTGGATCACGACCCGCGCGAGGTCCTTCAGGTCGAAGCCCTTGGCTTCGAGCGCGGCATGGTCCGACAGATGCGTGCCGTCGATCCATTCGAGCGTCAGCACGTCCTTGGTGGTGCGATCCCAGTCGATCGCTGGGCACGCGGAAATCCGGATCGTCCTTGGTATTCTCCGCCATCTCCGACAGAGCGGCGGCCTCGAGCCGCAAGATCCATCTCGAGCGCGATCGAGCGGCGCAGCGTCGCCACGGTCTCGACCAGCCGCAGCCGGCGCGCTTCCGCGGAGAGGCTCTTCGGCATTGCGCGCGGCGAACGCGAAGGCGTCCTGATCGATCGCGAAGCGCCGCTCGATGCCGGGCCGCAGCACCTTGACCGCGACCGCGCGCAGGCCGTCGGCGTCTTCGACCTCGGCGCGGTGCACCTGCGCGATCGAGGCGGCCGCGACCGAGGTGCCGAACGAGGCATAGATCTCGCCGATCGGCTGGCCGAAGGCGCGCTTCGACGATCGCGACCGCTTCGGCCTGCGGGAACGGCGGCATGCGGTCCTGCAGGCTTTCGAGATCGCGCGCGATCGCGATGCCGACCACGTCCGGCCGGGTCGCGAGGAATTGCCCGAGCTTCACATAGGTCGGGCCGAGCCGCGTCGAGTGCGGCGGCGAGCCGGCCGGCCTGGCTGTCCTTGCCCGGCCGCTCGATCAGCCGCGCGAGCCGCAAGCCCGGCCGCGCCGGCACCGGCAGCAGCGCCGGATCGACCAGGCCGAGACACGCCTTCGCGCGCGAACACATAGCCGGCGCGCGTCAGCCGCAGCGAGATGGGTGAGGGCGGAGATCATGCTTGCGGTCGCGCGCGCCAGGCCTGTGTCACAGCCGCCAGCCGGAATGCAGCGCAACGACGCCGCCGGTCATCGGCGTGAACGAGACACGCGGCCGAAGCCCGCCTCGCGCATCATCGCGGCGAAGGCTTGCGGCTTCGGAAATTTGCGGATCGATTCCACGAGATAGCGATAGGACTCGGCGTCGCCCGCCACCACCCGGCCGAGCGCCGGGATCACGTTGAACGAATAGAAATCGTAGAGCGCCTCGAGCGCCGGCACATCGACCGAGGAAAATTCCAGACACAGGAAATGCCCGCCCGGCCGCAGCACGCGATAGGCCTCGCGCAAGGCCGCGTCGATGCGCGGCACGTTGCGAATGCCGAAGGCGATCGTATAGGCGTCGAAGGACTGGTCGGGAAGCGGCAGATGTCTCGGCATTGGCCTCGATGAAAGTCACCGCATGGTCGAGGCCGCGTCTGCTGCGGCACGCTCGCGTCCGACCGCGAGCATCTCGGCGTTGATGTCGAGGATGGTGGCGTGGGTGCCGGTGCCGCCCGCCTCGAGCACCCGGAAGGCGATGTCGCCGGTGCCGCCGGCGACATCGAGCAGGCGGAAGTCGCGGTCGCTCTTCGGCGGATTGACCGCGGTGACCAGCGCGTCCTTCCAGGCCCGGTGCAGGCCGCCCGACATCAGGTCGTTCATCAGGTCGTAGCGGCGCGCGACCGAGTGGAACACGTCGTCCACCAGCCCCTGCTTGTCGTCGAGCGGCGACGCGCCGGAAGCCGAAATCGGTCTCTTTTGTGGTGTTCTCGGTCATGTCGATGTCCTGAGCGCGGCGGACGATAGCCCAGCCCGCACGGCCGCGCTACAAACCGCTCGTCGGCCTCGTTAACGAAGGCCGCATCGATTGGGAATGCCCTAATGACCATTGCCTTCAATCCGGCCATCCCGATCTTTCGCATCTTCTCGGTCGAGAAGGCGCGCGAATTCTATCTCGACTTTCTCGGCTTCACGCTCGACTGGGAGCACCGGTTCGAGCCGATATGCCGGTCTACATGCAGGTGTCGCGCGGGCCGCTGGTGCTGCATCTGAGCGAGCATCACGGCGATGCCACGCCGGGCTCGACCGCCTATGTGCGCATGCGGGGGGTGCGGGAATTTCATGCCGAGATCAGCGCCAGGGGCTATCGCTATCTGCGTCCCGGGGTGGAAAGCCGTGACTGGACCGACGCCGAGATGACGGTGATCGATCCGTTCGGCAACCGCATCCGTTTCGGCGAGATGTCAGACACGAAGAACTGAGCGCCGAATGCCCGAACTTCCCGAAGTCGAAACCGTGCGCCGCGGTCTTGCGCCGGTGATGGAGGGCGCGCGCTTCGAGAAGGTCGAGGCGCGGCGCGGCGACCTGCGCTGGCCGCTGCCGAAGGATTTCGTGCAAGCGGCTGGAAGGCCAGACCGTCACCGGGCTCGGCCGGCGCGCCAAATACATCCTGGCCGACCTGTCGTCCGGCGACGTGCTGCTGATGCATCTCGGCATGTCCGGCTCGTTCCGCGTCGCGCTGGCGGGCGAGGAGGAGACGCCCGGGCGATTTCCATCACGAGCGCTCGAAGGCCGCCGCGCACGATCACATCGTATTCCACATGTCGAATGGCGGCATCGCGACCTTCAACGATCCGCGCCGCTTCGGCTGCATGAAGCTGGTCGCGCGCGATCGTCTCGATGACGAGCCGCTGCTGCGCGCGCTCGGGCCGGAGCCGCTGGGCAACGAATTCGATGCCGCCATGCTGGCCGCGCGCCTGTGCCGGCAAGAAGACCAGCCTGAAGGCGGCGTTGCTCGACCAGCGCGTGGTGGCCGGGCTCGGCAACATCTATGTCTGCGAGGCGCTGCATCGCTCGCATCTGTCGCCGAAGCGCAAGGCCTCGACCCTTGCCGACCGCAAACGGCGCGCCGAACGAGCGTGCGAGCGCGCTGGTCGACCTCCATCCGCGCGGTGCTGAACGATGCCATCAAGGCCGGCGGCTCGTCGCTGCGCGACCATCGCCAGACCTCGGGCGAACTCGGCTATTTCCAGCACAATTTCCGGGTCTATGACCGCGAGGGCGAGCGTGCCCGACGCCCGGTTGCGGCGGCACGATCCGCCGCATCGTGCAGACCGGCCGCTCGACCTTCTATTGTCCGGTCTGTCAGAAATGACACTTGCGGGATCGCGTCGAATCGGTCATGGCTCGGCACAAGCTCCGTGACTGGTCGGCAGCCTTCGGATCAAGCGGCCTTGCCGCGCCGCTGATGCAGCGAGGCCAGCGCCTCCTCGGCTCGCTGCTTGTATTCGACATGCAGTCTTTCGAGGTCCTTGTCGGAAAGATCCTCGGCGGTCGCGAGCTTGTTGTCGGCGCCGTCGAGCCGGATGATCAGTTCGGCGAGCTTGATCTGCATCGCCGCGGTGTCGCGGTTCTGCGTGTTCTGGATCAGGAACACCATCAGGAAGGTCACGATGGTGGTCGAGGTGTTGATCACCAATTGCCAGGTATCGCTGAATCCGAACAACGGGCCGCTTACCGCCCAGACGATCACCGCCGCCGTCGCCAGCAGGAAGGTGAAAGGCTTTCCGGCGAGATGCGATATCTCGCAGGCCGCGCGCGACGAACCAGCCTTGATCGTTCGTGGTCTTCATTCGCTCGGTTTTCTTCATTGTCGAGCGCTCCGGCCCATTCAGCCGGATCAACCGTTTGCGCCGCATGCGGTTCCGCGGAACTTCGTTCCGCTTTCGCACTTCTCCCTGCAATCGACGCGTGTCGCGCTCAACCACAGGGAGAATTGATCATGCTTGGCTGGGCTTTGACCTTTCTGGTGGTCGCATTGATTGCCGCTATTCTCGGATTTGGCGGCATTGCCGCGTTCGCCGTCGATATCGCGAAAATCGTCTTTGTGGTCGCCCTGGTATTGTTCGTGATCTCGGCCGTCGTCGGCCCTCGTCCGCGGGCGAACGCCGACGGCGCTGTAACAGCGCATCGACGCGGAAAAGCAAAACGCCGTGCTTTTGGGCACGGCGTTTTCTTTTGATCAGCGATGAGCGGCCGAGGATCAGGTATCGTGCCGCGCCATCACGCCGCGCATGGCGTGATCGGGACCGATCTCGTCGATATTGTCGACCGCGAGCAGCTTGGCGAGCCGCGAGCGGGCGCGGTTGACGCGGCTCTTGATGGTGCCGACCGCGCATTCGCAGATATCGGCGGCCTCCTCATAGGAGAAGCCGGACGCGCCGACCAGGATCAGCGCTTCGCGCTGATCCGACGGCAATTCCGCCAGCGCCTGGCGGAATTCCTGAAACTCGATGCGGCCGATCTGATCGGGATTCGATTTCAGCGTCTGCGCGAAGCTGCCATCGGCATCCTCGACCTCGCGCCGGCGCTTGCGGTATTCCGAGCGGAACAGGTTGCGCAAAATGGTGAACAGCCATGCGGGAAGATTGGTGCCGGGCTGGAACGAATGGATATTCGCGAGCGCGCGCAGGATCGTCTCCTGCACCAGGTCGTCGGCGCGGTCCACGTTGCCCGATAGCGAGATCGCGAACGCGCGCAGGCTCGGAATGGCGGCCAGAATCTGATCTCGGAGTGCGGGATCGACATTCATTCGGATTTTCCCTCGTCCGAGGTCCTGTCGAGCTGCTTCAGGAGCTCCGCGAAGCGATCCGGCACGCCTTCCTGCACCACGTCGTCGTAGATGGCGCGCAAGCTGTTGTCCGATTTTGGCTTGGATTTCCCGGTTCAGACCGGAGGCATTCTTCTGGTTCGTGGAATCCGGCTGCATCGAAGGCGCTGTTCCTGGTTTTGGTGTTCTCATTTCGTCCTCATCCGGGCCCTCTAAACAGCTCCGGGTCCCCCGATATTCATGGTCGTAATGCACCGCTTTTCAAATGGTTCCGTAAAAGGTTCCTCGGGCAGGAACTTTTTTTGCTAAGAGACGTTGGCGCCTCAGTTTTCCGGTCCAACGGGAGGGATTTTCGTGTCCGCTTCGCAAGCCATCGCTCCCTATCTTCCATTTCTGCGCCGCTACGCTCGCGCGTTGACCGGCAGCCAGGCCTCCGGCGACGCCTATGTGGCCGCTGCGCTGGAGGCGCTGATCGAGGACACTTCGGTGCTCGATACCGCCTCGTCGCCCCGCGTTGCGCTCTATCATCTGTTTTCCAAAATCTGGAATTCGGTGGTGGTAAACGGCAAGAGCGGGGCGGACGACGCAACGCTGCCCGCCGAACAGCGCATAAGTCAGATAACACCGCGACCCCGTCAGGCCTTCCTTCTGGTAGCGCTGGAAGGTTTCTCGGAAAACGACGCCGCCACCATTCTCGATGTCGATATTCCGACATTGCGGCAATTGGTCGAGGAATCCGGACGCGAACTCGCCGCCGAAATCGCCACCGACGTGCTCATCATCGAGGACGAGCCGTTCATCGCGATGGATCTGGAAGGCCTGGTCGAAAGCCTCGGCCACCGCGTGCTCGGCGTCGCGCGCACCCATACCGAAGCGATAACGCTCGCCAAGGCCAAGCGCCCGGGCCTGATCCTTGCCGATATCCAGCTCGCCGACGGCTCGTCCGGCCTCGACGCGGTCAACGAATTGCTGCGCTCGTTCGAGGTGCCGGTGATCTTCATCACCGCCTATCCGGAGCGGTTCCTGACCGGCGAGCGGCCGGAGCCGGCCTTCCTGATCGCCAAGCCGTTCCAGCCGGCGACGGTGTCGGCGGTGATCAGCCAGGCGCTGTTCTTCGAGCGCAATGCGAGACGCAGCGAGCGCCGCGCCGCCGGCTGAGCCAAGAAAAATTACGGAGAAGTTACGGCGGCCGGATTATTTCCGGCCGTCGCTGCTTTCGGGCGGCCGGTTTGCGCGAGCCCATCGAAAAGCCGAAGCGCAAGGCTTCGAGCACCATGGCGATCTTCTGATCGCGGGTCATGGCATCGGCCTTCGCTTGCGCGCTCTCGACCGGGCCGCGGCTGTGAAAAAATCTCGGAGCGAAATAGCCGCCGATCGCGATCGCGGCGAGCGCCAGACCGACAATCAGCCGCGCTCCGATCGGGCCTGCCGACAATTCGAGCGCACGCGTCGCCGCCGAAGCCAGATAACACAGCGAGCCGATCGCGGCCGAAGCCGCGATCGCGAAAGAAATCGCGTGCGCCGGATCGCTGCCACCGGCGCTTCCAGGCCCGCCCCGACCAGATCGGAGAGCGACATGAAGGGTTACTCCGGCAAGGCTATTCCGGCCTGCGTGCCATCGCCACGATGAAGCCGATGCCGGCGGCGATCGCGACCGTCAGCAGCGGCCGCCGGTCGATTTCCCGCACCACGCGACTGCAGCGCCTGGGTGCCGAAGCTCGCGACCTCGTCGCTCATCGACATCGCGTTATCCTTGGCGCGATCGGCGACCTGGCCGGTCAGTCCGGAAATCGCATTGAGCACGAGTTCGTTGACGCCGTCGGCGGCGTGACCGGCGCCTTGCTTGGTGAGAGCGTTGATGCGGCCGATCCGCTCTTCGAGCGAGGCGATCATGTCGTCGACCTCCGCGCGCATGGCGGCGACGTCGTCGGAGACGGCGCGCTGCATGGTGCGGCGGGCATTCGACAGTGTCGCCTTGCGCCGCGCGGTCGAGCCGTTCCTGCGCCGGGTTCGGCCTTTCGTGCGCGCTTGCGCCTGAGCTGCTGCCATCGCTGATCTCCAATGATGATCGTTTAGGATGCACGCCAACGTCTGCGAAACTGCGAGGTTCCGCACTGCGTCGCGTGCGAAGACTGTCTCCGGAACGGCGGATGTCAAGGGGCATAAGACAAAAAGAACGGCGCAGCCGCAAGCGGCTGCGCCGTGAATTGAGCCGACCGAGCACGAGGGGGAGGGGTAAGACGGCCGGCCTTGCAAGAAAATGCGCGAGCGGCGCTTTCGTTCCGCTCGCCGCGGCAGCAAATCTGCGCGAGCAACCATCAAAAGAAATTTCCCGAGAGACTCGGGAACCGACTGAAACAATTGGGGTTCTTCGCGCGTTGCCGAATGTGTCGGATCCGTTACGCCGCGTGACGCGACGGCAGAAGCGCCTTCCCGGCTCAGAAAAGCGTTGCGTACCAGGACGGCTGCCGCGTTTCGGCGGCGGCCGGCGAGGAAGAAACGTCGTGAAAGCAAAATGGGGAGCGGGCCGGGGCAAGGCTGGCGCGAGAAGTCGAAAAGCCGCCGGCAAATCAGCCGCAAAGAGCAAGAGCAGCAATCCGGCGCGCCGAAGCGTCGCGCCGGTCCCAAGCCTTCTTGATCTCGAGCGCAGAGGCCCACGCTGAAACGCGCCGCAAGCTGAAGGCCGCGCGCGAGCAGGCGCGGCTCAAATCGATCGAATGCGACGAGATCAAAGCGCGCTTCGAGACCGCGCTTCGCGGCGCGCAGATTCACGTCTATTCGCAGGATCGCGAGCTGCGCTACACCTGGATCTACAATCCGCGCGATCCGGAGGCGGCGGCCACCATGCTCGGACGTACCGACGACGAATTATTGTCGTCGCCGGAAGAGCAGGCGGTCACGGCGGTGAAGCGGCAAGTGCTCGCGACCGGGGTGCCGGCCGATTGCGAGGCGTCCTTCATCACGCCGGAGCGGCGCGCTCTGTTCGCGCTGCATATCGATCCGATTTTCTCCGCCGACCGGAATGTCGAGGGCATCCTGTGCGCGGCGATCGATGTAAGCCGGGTCCGCTCGCTCGAGAGCGAGCGCCGCCGGCTGACCGAAGAACTCGCGACCGCGGCGCAGCGCTACGAATTCGCGCTGCGCGGATCGAATGTCACCGTGTTCACGCAAGATACCGATCTGCGCTACACCTCGGTCAGCAAGCCGCTGTTCGGGCTCGAGACCAAAGCGATCCAGGGCGCAACCGACGAGGACATCCTTCCGGCGTCCTCCAGCGAGCGATGATCGCGCTGAAACGCGAGGTGCTCGCCAAGGGTGAGCCGTGCAATGCCGAATTGCGGATCGATGGTGCTTCCGGGCCGCTCTGGTACGACTTCCATCTCGAGCCGATGCGGGACGTCTCCGGCAGCACGATCGGGCTTACCGGTGCCGCCGTCGATATCACCGAGCGCAAGCAGGGCGAAGCGCATCTGCGGCTGCTGCTGCGGGAATTGACCCATCGTTCGAAAAATCTGCTGGCGGTGATCCAGGCGATGGCGCGCCAGACCGCGAAGCATGGCGGCAACGTGCAGGCCTTTGTCGAGCGCTTCGGCGAGCGGGTGCAGGCGCTGGCGCGCTCGCACGACTTGCTGGTCGCGGAGAGTTGGCGCAGCGCATCGCTGCGCGATCTCGTACGCTCGCAGCTTGCCTTTTATATCGACCGCGAGCCGGACAACATCGTTATCGAGGGGCCGGATATCAAACTGCGGCCGGAAGCGGCGCAAAGCCTGGGCCTCGCCCTTCACGAACTTGCGACCAATGCGGTGCGCTACGGCGCGATGTCGAAATCCGGCGGACGCGTGAATATTTCATGGCAGAGCCGCGCGAAGAATGACGGCTTCGAATTGCTCTGGCGCGAGAGCGGGGGTCCGAAGGTCACCGTGCCGAGGCAGCGCGGCTTCGGCAGCGTGGCGATCGAGCACAATCTCGCGCGCGCGCTGGATGCCGATGTCAGCCTCGATTTTGCCACCGAAGGGGTGAGTTGCCGCATTCTGGTGCCGCGCAGCCAGCTCGCCGCGCAGTCCTGAACCTGAAGACGGGAACGCTTTTTCGGTTAACGCGTTGAACCGGGTCATTCGAAATAGACGAGACGGTACCATGTGGCGCAAAATCGCTTGCGCCGCCGCGGGCCTGGTCCTGGCCGGTGCGGCGGCATATGCCCTGACCCCGACCGAGACTGGCGCGGGGGCTCGCCTGTTCGATCTGAGCTTCCTGTATTCGCAGCGCAGCAACGGCGAAGGGCGACCGCCTGTCGCTGCCGGTCGCCGTACCGGCGAGCGGCTTCGCGATCTCGTACAATCTGTCCGTCGCAGCGCACCACGGTGGTCGCGAAAAATCCGCCGATGCCTCCGGTCGTGCAAAGCGCGGTGCGCTTCCCGCGCGATCCGCTGCCGGTGCATTCGGTCAAACCGGAGGAAGTGGCGCGCAAGCCGAAATTGCCGGAGGGCTGCGAGCCGGCCTTCAGCCCGGTCACGGTGCCGTCGCTTGCGCATATCGCGAGCCGCTGCGCTTCCTGACAAAATCCACGTCGGAATCGAAAAAGGCCGGATCGCAGATCCGGCCTTTTCATTTTGCGTGACTCGTCGTCTGATTGCGTCGTCAGATGCGGCCGAGCAACGCCAGCACCAGCACGACGACCAGCAGGACGCCGACAATGCCGGAAGGACCATAGCCCCAGCCGCGGCTGTAACCCCAGTTCGGGATCGCGCCGATCAGAACGAGAATCAGAATGATCACGAGAATGGTGCCGAGCGTCATTAAGCTGCCTCCGCTGTTGACAGATATCGAAAATCAGATGGCTGCAACGACAGCGCACGCATTTCCATCGCGGCTGCACGATGGCGTCATTGCGGCGTCGTTCGTCAGCGCGGCAACGCCCGGCTCGCTTTCAAGGTTCCGTTCTGCTGCGTTCAATATCCGAGCAGCAACAACGCAAACACGATGCACACCATCGCGGTTGAAGTGATCAATATGACCAGCACCGGCCGGTCGAGAAAACCCTGACGCGCTTCCACCGGGGTCAATTCCTCGCGGCCCAAAATGCGTCGCCAAACCATCCTCAGCTCCGTCCGTGCAACACGATGAATGCGGGAGATGACCCGCGAACTCGCAGGGTCAACGCCGGTTCGCAGGCGTCCGTTCCTTTGTCCGTTCTTTGGGGATACCGCCACATTGGCGCTCGGAAACTGCTATGCTTGCCTTCGGCCATTGCCGCACCAATAGGCAGGGAATCGCCAACAAGGAGTTTGCCGCGTCATGACCTCTACCCTGATCATTCTTGTAGTCATTGCCGGCCTCATCTTCTGGGGCATATCGATCTATAACGGTCTCGTCACGATGCGGCAGCGCGTCGGCCAGGCCTTTGCCGATATCGATGTCCAGCTCAAGCAGCGCCACGATCTCATTCCGAATCTGGTCGAGACCGTCAAAGGCTACGCGACCCATGAGCGCGAGACGCTCGATGCGGTGGTGAAGGCGCGCAACGCCGCGATCGCCGCGCAGGGGCCGGCCGCGCAGGCGCAGGCCGAAAACGTGCTGAGCGGCGCGCTGCGCCAGCTGTTCGCGCTGTCGGAGGCCTATCCGGACCTCAAGGCCAACACCAATTTCCAGCAATTGCAGACCGAGATTGCCGACATCGAAAACAAGATCGCCGCCGCCCGCCGCTTCTTCAACAACGCGGTGCAGGAATACAATACGGGCATCGAAAGCTTTCCCGGCCGTGCTGGTCGCCAACTCGCTCGGCTTCACCAAGCGCGAATTCTTCGATCTCGGCGAGGCGCGGCCGCAGCTCGAACAGGCCCCGCAGGTCAAGTTCTGACCGAAGTCTCGGACATGCGGCGGCCGCCGCCGCGGCGGGACGCGTGAAGCATGGCGGCCTACGGCCTCTATACGCATATTCGGAGCAACCGGCGCCGCTCGATCGCGCTGCTGATCGGGCTGTTCTTTCTGGTCTATCTGATGGTCTTGCCGGCGCGCTGCTGGCCGAGGGCTGGTTCGGCGGCAATCGCGCCGCTTCGACGTGATCGTCGCGCGCGCCTGGCGCGACCTGATCCGGCCTGCGCCTTTGCCACCGCCGGCACCGTCGTCTGGATCCTGATCGCGTACCGCTTTCATCAGGCGATGATCGACGCGCTGACCGGCGGCGCACGAGGTGACGCGCAAGGAGGAGCCGCGGCTCTATAACCTGCTCGAAAATCTCTGCATCTCGCGCGGCATCCCGATGCCGAAGCTGAAGATCATGGATAGCGACGCGCTCAACGCGTTCGCAACCGGTCTCAACCAGAAGCAATATTCGATCACCGTCACGTCGCGGACTTGATGGACCGCCTGAACGACGCCGAGCTCGAGGCGGTGCTCGCGCACGAGCTCACCCATATCCGCAACGGCGACGTGCGCATGATGGTGATCGCCGTCATCATCGCCGGTGTGATCTCGTTCTTCGCCGAATTCTTCTTCCGCATGATGTTTTACGGCGGATCGGCTGGGCCGCGCGTCATCGTCGGGCAGCGGCGACCGCAAGGGCGGCGCGGCGTGGCGATCCTGATCGCGATCGTGCTGGTCGCGGTCGCCTGGTTTCTGTCGCTGGTGATCCGCTTCGCGCTGTCGCGCTCGCGCGAATTTCTGGCCGATGCCGGCGCGGTCGAACTGACCAAGAATCCGGACGCCATGATCATGGCGCTTGCGCAAGATCGAAGGCCGCGGCGAATTGCCGGGCGTCACCTCGGCGGTGATGGAAATGTGCGTCGACAATCCGATCGAGGGCTTTGCCGATCTGTTCGCCTCGCATCCGTCGATGGACCGGCGGGTCGATGCGCTGGTGCGGATGGCGGGCGGTCACGATCCGGGCCCGCTGGCGCTCCCCGATCGCAGCGAGGAGACGCAATCCGATGCCGCGGGCAGTCTCGAGAAAGGTCCGTGGAGCGATCCGACAGCGGCCGGGCCTGCGCGCGAGACTCCGCAGAAAGGCGATACCGATACCCGTTGCCGCTGCCGGGCGTGACGCGCGGGCCCTGGGGGCCGGCGCAATGAGCTTTTACGGCCGATAAACTCCGGTGCGGGGATCGCGCCGCAAGTCGGGTGGGCGTCGCGCTCGGCCTTGTTCGCGACCGGCTGCAGGCGGGCGGCTTCGAGTTCCTGGTTCACGCGGTCATATTCGCGCTTGACGAAGCGCATGACCGCATAGGCGCCGACCGCACCGGCCGTCCACAAAACGATCTGAGGGATAAAGCGCATCTGCGTCCTCACCTTCGTCTCACCATACGCGATTCACAGTCCGTAGCGGGCCCAGATCGCTCGCGCCTCGGCCGCGGACAGCAAGTCCTCCGCCAGGCTCTCGCCCGACAACGCACCAAGCGCGGCCGGCGATCCGAGAATCTGATCCCAAAAACCGGCGCCCGAACCAGCCGCGATCGCCGATCACCGGCAGTCAGGACCTTTTCCCCGTAGCGCTCGCGCAGGACCGACCGGATTTCGCCGAAACCGTCGACCAGACCGAGCCTGACGCGCCTGCTCACCGGCCCAGTATTCGCCGGAGAACAAGGCCGATTCGGGGCCGGTCAGCTTGCCGCCGCGGCGCGATTTCACCAATGAAATGAAGGCCTCGTGGATGTCCTTCTGGATCGCCTTGAGCCTGGGCGACGTCCTCGGGGTTCTCCGGCAGGAACGGATCGAGCATCACCTTGCGCTCGCCCGAGGTATAGACGCGCCGCTCGATGCCGAGCTTTGCGATCGCCTTGTCGAAGCCGAAGGTGGCGCCCACCACCCCGATCGAGCCGACGATGGACGAAACGTCGCACAGGATCTCGTCGCCGGCGCAGGCGATCATGTAGCCGCCCGAGGCGCCGACATCCTCGATGAAGACGATCACCGGCAGCTTCTTCTCGTCCGCCAATTGCCGGATGCGGCGGTAGACCAGATGGGACTGCACCGGCGAGCCGCCCGGCGAATTGATCGATCAGCGCCACCGCCTTGGCGTGCTTGTAGGAGAAGGCGCGCTCGAGCAGGCGCGCCACCCCCGAAATCGTGATCCCCGGCCGCAGCGGGGTCGAAAAGCCGATCACGCCGGTGAGCCGCACCACCGGAACTATCGGCATACCGCCGCGCAGGCGCGCCGGAATCAGGCCTTTTCGAAAAACTTGCGGACCTGTTCGCCGGATAATTCTGCCATCGAAATGTCATAGGGCGTTCGAACCTGTGGCTCAAGTTACCCGACATTAACGAAAATGGTGTGTTGATCCGGCTTCAGGGAACGGACCCCCGCGATCCAGAATTATCCGGGAGTGAGTGAGGAATTCCGCCATGAAGATCTATGTCTTGATCCTCCTGCTCGGCACCATCGCCGCCTATGCGCATCTGTTCGCCGCCACCAAGAGCCGCGTCGAGAACGAGCGCCTGAGCTGATCGCAACGGGTGACGAAGTCACCCGCCGACAGCTAATCGGGCGGCAATCGGCCGCCACCCCGCAAGATCGTCTCTGCCTGCGTCGCTCGGTCGGCCGTCGCTGCCGTTCAGCGTCAGCCCCGGCAGCGTGCGCTGCGGTGCGTCGCTGCCGCGCATCGCGCTGACGATCACGCGAATGGCGAGCCGCTCCGGCGCGGGATAGATCGGAATCACGCGAAATCGCGCCGAAGCCGTCATGCAGGGCCTGCAGGACGTCGTCGATTCCTTCCGCCCGCCAGATCAGCGTCACTTGCCCCGAACCGGTCAGCAATTCGCGCGCGGTCGCGATCCATCCCGCCAGCAGGCCCTCGGGCCCCTCATGCGCCCTTCGCCGCATCGCGTCGGGGGAGGGCTGGTGCGAGGCGTCGTTGAAGGGCGGGTTCATCATCACATGATCGAACGTGCCGGGTATTGCGCCTGCTCTCGCGAAGACCTCGATCGGCGCTTCCGCATCGAGCGCGACCGCGCGCGCGCGCTCCGAAAATCCGTTGCGCGCGATATTCTCGTTGGCGAGCGCGCACAGGGCCGGATCGATCTCGATCAGGGTGGCATCGGTGCCCGGAACGCGCGACGAGCAGGGCGAGGCTCGCGGCGCCGACACCCGCGCCGAGTTCCAGCACCCGCTCGCCCGCCTGGGCCGGCACCGCGGCGGCGAGCAGGACGGCGTCATGGCCGAAGCGATGGCCGCGCCTTGGCTGCAGCAGGCGCAGCCGCCCGTTCAGGATCGCGTCGTCGGTGAGCGTCCCTTGGCGCGTCAGCGCCCATCGGGCCGCAACTCGTGGCCGAGACCGGCATCGGTCAGCAAGTCGCGCGCCTCGGTTTCCTGCTCGTCGGCGACCAGGATGCGCCGCGGCAGCATGCCGATCGAGCCCTCCAGCACGCTCATATTCTGGTCGAGCACCAGATAGGCGATATGGGCGCCGTCGAACAGCGCCTCGATCGCGTTGATCAGGACCGGGTCGTTGGTGCGGACAATTTCGCGCAACGGCGTCTATTCCCCTTGAAAGTTGCCGCTTTTTCGCGGCAAACCGGCGCACTTGCCGGCCCAGCATAGCGTTTCTATTCTGGGCCGTCTTTCTTCAGGGAGTGGCCTGTGTGGCTGTCGTTATCCCCTTTGAATCGCAGCCGCAGGCGAGCATCAACCGGCTGGTCGAGCTGGTCGCGCCCGATATGGAGCGCGTCAATGCCGCGATCCTGCAGCGCACCGGCTCGCAGGTGACGATGATCCCGGAGGTCGCGAACCACCTGATCAATTCCGGCGGCAAGCGGCTGCGGCCGATGCTGACGCTGGCGATGGCGCAGCTCTGCGGGCTATCGCCGGCGACGGGCCATGTCAAGCTCGCCGCCGCGGTCGAGTTCATGCATACCGCGACGCTGCTGCACGACGACGTGGTGGACGAAAGCGAGATGCGGCGCGGCAAGCTCGCCGCCCGCATGCTCTGGGGCAACGAGGCGAGCGTGCTGGTCGGCGATTTCCTGCTCGGCCAGGCATTCCGCATGATGGTCGATGTCGGCAACCTGCGCGCGCTCGACATCCTGTCGCCGGCCGCGACCGTGATCGCCGAAGGCGAGGTGATGCAGCTTGCCGCGGCCAAGAACACCCAGACCACCGAGGACGAATATCTCGCCGTCATCCGCGGCAAGACCGCCGAATTGTTCGCGGCCGCCTGCGAGGTCGGTCCGGTGCTGGCCGGCCGCGGCAAGGCCGATCTCGCCGCCTGCCGCTCCTACGGCATGAATCTCGGCATCGCCTTCCAGCTGGTCGACGATGCGCTCGATTACGGCGGCAAGGCCGCCAAGCTCGGCAAGAATGTCGGCGACGATTTCCGCGAGGGCAAGATCACGCTGCCGGTGGTGCTGTCGTTCCGTCGCGGCAATGCCGAGGAGCGCGCCTTCTGGACGCGCTGCCTGGAGCAGGGCGAGGCGAGCGACGACGATCTCGATCACGCGATCGCGCTGATGACGCGCCATCGCGCGCTCGAAGACACCATCGGCCGCGCCCAGCATTACGGCGCGATGGCGATCGACGCGCTCGCGCTGTTTCCGGCGTCACCGATGAAGGCGGCGCTGGAGGAGGCGGTCGCGTTCTGCATCGCCAGGGCGCATTAGCGCGCATTGCGGCCGGACCGACGTTACGCCTTTTTCTCGATGCGCATGGCCTCGACCGCTCGGTAGGCGGATTCATAGGCCAGCTGGACCGGAGCGAATTGCTCATAGGTGCTGCCGCGTTCGTATGCGAGGGTCGCAATCTCGACGCCGATGTTGCTCAGGTCCTTGGACAGCGTTTCGTATTCGCGTTGACCGGACGAGGTTTGGGCCTGAGACGTGATGGCGCTCAGTCGATCCAGCAGCCTTCTCAACGGGTCCAGGCGCCGCGGCTTCAGGAACGACCAGATCGCGGCGAATAGCGAACTCAGGATGCCGCCGATGAGTACGACATTCCATATCTGTTCGGAAAAGAAGGTCGCCCAGCTCACGTCCGTGTCGGCGAGATAGGCCGTCGCTCCCGCATGGACGGGAAGCCGCGAGCTCTTGTCGTCATCGGGAGCGGTGATGAGGCTGGCGAGCGGTATTCTGCGCGCGATTTCGCCGTGTCGCTGCAACAGAGTCTTGGTCAGTTCCGTGATCGCGTTGTTGTACAGCTTGCCCTTGAGCGGGCGTGACGACGCCCGGTTGGCGGCCAGCACGGTGGGGACGCCGACCGATTCGACCTCCTCTTCCGGGATGCCGCGGCGGGGAAAGGCGAGTTTGGCGATCGTGGCCGAACTCGCCGCGGCACTGCTTCCTTTGGAGAAGTCGCCGATTTCGATCGCAAGGATCGAGGGTCCTTCCTTGCGCTTGTAGTCGACCGCATAGACGACGCCGCTGACTTCCGGGTCGGTCGGCGCTCCGAAAACCAGAACGGCGTGGAATTTTCCGCTTTTCGTCAGCGCGCCCACGTCACTGGACTTGATTGCGGTCAGCGAGACATCCGCAGGCTTGAGATTGAAGCTGTCGAGCAGTCGCGTCGCTATCGCCTCGTCCTGCGCGGACCGCACGACCAGGCCAAGGCGCTTTCCCTTCAGTTCGCTGATGCTCTCAAGCTTGTGCCGGGCGGGCGCGACCACAACGGCGACGTTGGTTCGCAGCACCGCGAGCAGCGCCGCGCCCCCCGGCAAGGGCTCGTCGGCGCGCAACACCGCGAGGTCCACCTCGCGTTTTTCCAGCAGGGAGTTGTTTTCATGCGTGCCGGATGTCGTAACCAGATCGAGCCGCACCGTCGAATGATCGGCCGCGAGAATGCGCTCAAGCGCGCCGAAAATGTTGGCGTCGGTGCCGCCGTCGGGGCCGACCGCAATGCGCAAATGGAGCGGTTGAGAATAAATGACGTAGATTGTTACCGCAGCGGTCAGTGATGCGATCGTCGCGGCGAGAAAGAGCAAATACCTGGTCCACATCATCGCGATTTTCGTCCATTGCGACACGCGATCCCCGATGCGACACGCGATCCCCGATTTTGGCCGGTCGCTTGGGTTCGCTTCGGCGGCACGTAAATTGAGCCCATGCGCAACCGGGCTGGATTATACAGTTGGATAGTTGCTCCCAACTCTTTGGTTCGGCACCTCTGCGGGCAACGCTCCGGGAGTGCCAGAGGATGCTCTATTTTCGCTCGATGTTCGTGATCGCCGCGCTGATCGCCGTGCCGATCATACTGCCAGCATTGTCCTACCCGGCACAAGCACAGCAGGGCACCAAGGTCGGGACGCTCACCTGCAGGCTCTCGCCGTCCATCGGCTTCATCATCGGCTCTCAGCAGCGGATGGCATGCCGGTTCGTATCTGACGGCCCGTATCCGCCGGAAAACTACCTGGGCGTGTTCGGCAGGATAGGGCTCGACATCGGGATCACCGCAGGCGGCGTTTTGGGATGGGGTGTGTTTGCGCCCACAGCGGGGCCGCTCCGCGGCGCCCTGGCAGGAACCTATGGCGGCGCGAGCGGCGCCATCGGTGTTGGCGTCGGCGTCGGCGCCAATGTCCTGTATGGCGGTTCGGGGCGAAGCTATACGCTGCAGCCGCTTTCCCTCGAAGGCTCGGTCGGACTCAATCTCGCTCTCGGGGTCGCCGGTCTCACGCTGACATGGGTGCCATGATGAGTAACGCATTCCGTCTCCCGACCAGAATTGCACTTCTGCTTGCGGCCATTGCCGTATCGAGCGTCGCGCATGCGCAGACAGACGTTACGGCCGCGATCCTTCAAAAGCTGACGGCCCGGATTCAGCAGCTGGAGAATTCCTGCGGCGAGGACATCAGGAAATACTGCGTCACGGTGACCCCGGGTGAGGGCCGTATTCTCCATTGCATGCAAGCGCACGAGGACAAGATCAGTCCGAAATGCGCATTCGATCTGCGCGAGGCGGAGCTCGATATCCAGGCGACAACCGAGCAGCTCCAGCAAGCCACCAACGCTTGCCGCGGCGACATCGACAGGCTGTGTGGGAAGACTGCAGCCCGGTCAGGGCCGGATTGCGGCATGCCTCGCCGCGCAAGCAGCATCTGTTTCGCCAAGTTGTACGGCGGCCGTGCAAAAGCTTCACGTCAAGTGATCGCTTTGTAGTCCGGCCTATCCTTCGAGCGATATTTCCGCAGCGCGAGCCGCAGCCGCGATCCTCGAACCGCACGTTGCATGCTCGTGGGCTCCGCCCCGAAAGCGTGCTCCCCCGGATGGCTCGAAAATCGCAAGGGCACCCCTCTGCCAGGACCATCGCTTTGGGCCAGTGAGACGGTGTTTTTTTTTGAATTAACCCGGTCTTGCCGGTTGGTCCTTCAAAACCATTGGGCTAGTACGGCGACGACGACCGGGGGTCCTATCGTGAGCGCGCTGCAGATTTCCTTTATCGTGTTTGCTTTCATCGCCGGCGGCGCGGCGTTCGGCATATTTCTTCGCTACGCCTTGCCGGGTCATCACCTCAGCCCGGACGCAAAAGATGTCGCCAGACTCGGCACCGGCCTTATCGGCACCATCGCTGCGCTGGTCCTGGGTCTGCTGATTGCGTCCGCCAAGTCGGCCTATGACACCCGGAGCGGCCAGATCAACCAGTTCACGGCCAATATCATTTTGCTGGACAATGCGATCGCAAAATTCGGTGCGGAGGCCAATTCGGCGAGGGAATCGCTTCGCCGCACCGTGATCATCATGGCCGAAAGGATATGGAGCGAAGCGCTGCTGCGTCCGTCGGCCGGGACCGCGTATCAAACCAATGAGGCGTTCACGGAATTGGTCGAGCGCCTCGACAGGCTTCCAGCCGACAGCGAATTGCGGCGTTCGGCGAAGGATCGCGCCGTTCAGGCTGTCGTCGACCTTGCCAAAATCAGGTTCCTGCTATTCGCCGAAGCGGAGACCGATCGATCGATCCCCGTTCCGTTTCTGATGGTCCTGGTTTTCTGGCTGACGATCATCTTCATCAGCTTCAGCCTTTTCGCGCAGCCCAATCCGATCGTCATCGGCTGCCTGGTCCTGTTTGCGGTATCGGCGGCAGCGGCGATCTATCTGGTGCTGGAACTCGCGCAGCCGTTCGACGGGCTGATGCGGATATCCAACGAGCCGCTTCGCAACGCGCTTGGTCCGCTGGCGCGTTAGCGCCGGGACGCCCGTTTGTACTCGACCACGACGGTGCGTTGCGCGGCCGCCGGACGATTGAACGCAATCGGCCGCACGGGTTCTTTGACGGCCGGCGCCTGTCTCAGCAAGGCGGCGCGAACCTGATCGTGCGGCAAACCCATCAGCGAGGCCGCGATTTCGACCTGGGCATCAAGCTCGTCGGATAGGTCCCGGGCGGCGGCAATTGCTTCCGCAAGGGTCGGATCTTCCTGCCGGACGCGACGTGCGCCGTGCTTGGTTTTCCAAGTCTTGCTATTGTTTTCATTCATGAATTTTCTCTTTCCTGCGAATTTTCGCGGCTAGTCTTAGCTGATGCGCTGCGTTGCAACAAGAAAATGGGGCAATGCAATTCCGCACTATTGCATTGCGGCATCGGAAATGCTGCAATGCACTAAGGATGGGCATGTCAAGCGCAAAATTCCTCAAGAGACAAGCTGCCGCGTGCGCCGACATGGCGGCGCAGACCGAGGACGAGGAGTCGCGCGAACGTTGCCTGCGGCTGGAGCGAACCTACCTTGAACTCGCGGAAGCCGAGGAGAGGCTTGTCGTACCGGTGAAAGAGTTTGCCGAAGGCGAACGCTCCGATATCTGACCCCCGATCCTAACCGCCAAGCCTCGTACGCTGCAGCCACCAGTTAGGGTGGCGCGACTGCAATTGCGCCGACGCTGCGTCTGCGGCTTGCGGCGTATCGAACAATCCAAAGCAGGTCGCGCCCGATCCGGACATGCGCGCGAGCCGGCACCCGTTCGTTGCGCGCATACTCGCCAGCACCTCGCCGACGATCGGAAACAGGGCGATCGCGGGCGCTTCGAGATCGTTGCCGGATTGCGCCAGGGCCGAGAAGAATTCGTCCGCAGCCGGGACCGCATTCGCCTCGACCCATGCGGCGACCGGATCGCGGTCATCCCCTGAAAATTGCGCAAGCGCGGCAAACACCTTTGCGGTCGGCACCGCGACGCGCGGATTGATCAGCACCGCGTGCAGAGCGGGCAGCGCCACCGGCGCCGACAGCAACTCGCCGATGCCGCGCATCAGACGCGGGCGCGGATCGAGACAGACCGGCACGTCGGCTCCGGTCGCCCGCGCGGCTTTCATCAGCCGCCAATCCTCCAGAGCCAACTCGTTCACATGTGCCAGCAGCCGCAAGGCGGCCGCGGCATCGGCCGAGCCGCCGCCGAGACCGGCCGCGACCGGCAGCCGCTTGGTGAGATGAAAACGTCCGAGCTTTACGTCCGGCATCTGCGCCTGCAAGGCGCGCGCGGCTTTCAGCACCAGATTTTCGGAAATATCGCCGGCCTGCGCCGCGGTCTCGCCATCGACCGCAAGGTCCAGAGCAGGGCCTGCCGACAATCGCAGATCATCGCCCGCGCTCGCAAAGCAAACGAGGCTGCAAAGCTTGTGATAGCCGTCTGTTCGGCGTCCGACGACGCGCAGCGTGAGATTGATCTTGGCCGGCGCAAGAATCGAAAGCTGATCCGACAGTTTCGGCAGTCACGGCATCAAGCCGTCAGCCGCCATTGCCGGACTTCGCCTTTTCGGCGGTTGCGGTGCCGTCATCCGGCAGCCCGACCTTGATCTTTTCCTCGATCTTCTTCTGCTCGTCGGCTTCCGGCTTCAGCTGGAGCGCGTGCTGCCACTGGAATTGCGCCTCGAGATGACGCCCGGTCTTCCAATAGGCATCGCCCAGGTGATCGTTGATGGTCGGATCGTCCGGCTTCAACTCGACGGCACGTTCGAGATTCTTCACCGCTTCTTCGATGTTGCCGGTGCGGTAATAGGCCCAGCCGAGCGAGTCGACGATATAGCCGTCGTCCGGCCGTTGCTCGACCGCGCGGCGTATCATCTTCATGCCTTCGTCGAGATTGACGCCCTGATCGACCCAGGAATAGCCGAGATAGTTCAGCACATGCGCCTGGTCGGGGAACAGCTCCAGCGCCTTTTTCAGGTCGGCCTCGGCACCCGGCCAGTTCTTGCCGCGCTCATGGCAGATGCCGCGGAAATAGAATACCAGCCAGTTGGCCTTGCCCGGCTTCTCGATCTGATCGATCGCCTTGCTGTAGGTCCTGGCGCAATCATCGTAACTCTTGCGCGCGCGCTCGATATTGCCAAGCGCGAGGATCGCCTCGGTGTCGGAAGGATTTTCGGCGATCAGCTTCTTGAGATGGTCCTTGGCCTCTTCGGTCTTTTCGAGGGAATCGAGGTTGGTGGCGAGCTGGATTTCGGCATTGCGATGCAGCGGCGAATCCGCAGGAACCCTGCGATACACGTCGATCGCAAGCTGCGGCTTCTTCATCGCCTCATAGAGATCGGCGAGCGAGAGCAGAGCCAGCGGATGGCGCGGCTCGAGATAGAGCGCGAGCTGCAGATAGGCGAGGCCCAGATCTTCGCCGCCGCGGCGGCCGAGTGCCGCGCCGATCCCGTACAGGACTTCGGCGGCGCCGGCCTGCGGATTCTGGACCAGCGGCGGCAATTTCTGGCCGATCTCGACCTCTTTCACCTCTTGCCTCACCAGCGGATGACGCGGCAAGGCCTTTTCGAAGGTCTGGTAGATTTCGAGCGCCTCGTCCTTGGTGCCGTGACGCGACAGGAAGCTGCCATAACCTTCGACCACGCGCAGGTTGGTGCTGTCGAGCTTATGCACCTTTTCGAAGCGGCGCTTCGCCTCGGTCTTCTTGCCGGCGATGTCGAGGATCAGCGCGGCATGCTGGTCCTTGAAGATCGCGTACCAGTCGGGTCCCTGCAGGCGGTCGATCACGTCGACCGCGGTCTTGGAATCGTTCGAGCCGTAATGGGTCCAGGCGATCAGCAGCGCTGCGGTGAGGTCGGTAACCGGCCCGCGTACGGATTGGGCGAGGTTGAGACGCGCGTTCTGCCATTGCTTGGTCTTGATCCCGCGCACGCCGAGCACGAGCCGCGCGGTACGGTCGTTCTTGGAAACCTGCAGCACGCGATCGGCCAGCCGAACCGCTTCCTCGATGTCGCCCTCGGCGAGCGACGCGATGAACGCGCGGTCGAGCAATTCCGGATTCTTCGGGTCGGCCCGCAAGGCCGCCCGGTAATAGGTCGAGGCCGCGGCGGCATCGCGCTGCTGACTGGCATGGCGCGCGGCGAGATAATTGCCGGATGGCGAGATGCGCGCGGGATCCGGCTTGGTCGGCGCCTGGGCGGCGAGCATGCCCGGCAGCATCAGGATGCCGAAAGCAATAGCCGCCACTGCGACGGACTTGATCAGGTTCGACACGCTCACGTTTGAAAATCTCCATCGGGCGGCGCAAAGCGCCTTTAGCCGACCGGCTTGATCCAAGGATGGCCTTTTTGCGCTGCCGTCGCAAGGACGGCGGACGTTTCGGCCGCAGGCTGACGGCTGCAATAGGGCTTATTCGTGACGGCGGGCCGTCGCACCCGCTCACATATTCGGATAATTCGGCCCCCCCGCGCCCTCGGGCGGAACCCAGGTGATGTTCTGGTTCGGATCCTTGATGTCGCAGGTTTTGCAATGGACGCAATTTTGCGCGTTGATGACGAATCGCAGATCCGGCCCTTCGCCGATCCATTCATAGACGCCGGCCGGGCAATAGCGCGTCGAGGGGCCGGCATAGATGTCGTGCTCGGACGATTTCTGCAAAGCCATGTCCCCGACCTTGAGATGGGGCGGCTGGTTCTCCTCGTGATTGGTGTTGGACAGGAACACCGAAGACAGCCGGTCGAAGGTGAGCTTGCCGTCCGGTTTCGGATAAGCGATCGGCGAACATTCGCGCGCGGGCTTCAGGCATTGCCAGTCCGCCTTGCCGTGCTTGCGGGTGCCGAATAGCGAGAAGCCGAACGTATTGGTCCACATGTCGAGACCGCCCAGCGCAATCCCGATCATGGTGCCGAATTTCGACCAGAGCGGCTTCACATTGCGCACCGGCCAGAGGTCCTTTCCGACCGGCGAGGCGCGCCAAGCGTCTTCGTAACCGGTCAGTTCGTCATTGGCGCGGCCGGCCGCGAGCGCTTGCGTGATATGCTCGGCCGCCAGCATGCCGGACGAGATCGCGTTATGGCTGCCCTTGATACGCGGCACATTGACCAGGCCTGCCGCGCAGCCGATCAGCGCGCCGCCCGGAAAGGTCAGCCGCGGCACCGACTGGAAGCCGCCTTCGGTGATCGCGCGCGAGCCATAGGCGAGGCGCTTGGCGCCATCGAACAGATCGCGCACCGACGGATGGGTCTTGAAGCGCTGGAATTCCTCGAACGGCGAGAGATACGGATTCTCGTAATTCAGATGCACGACGAATCCGACCGACACCAGGTTGTCGTCATAGTGATAAAGGAAGGAGCCGCCGCCGGTGCGGTTGTCGAGCGGCCAGCCGAAGGAATGCTGCGCCAGGCCCTTCTTGTGCTTGTTCGGATCGACCTGCCAAAGCTCCTTCAGGCCGATGCCGAATTTCGGCGGCTCGCAATTCCTCGCGAGATCGAATTTCGCGATCAGCATCTTGCTGAGCGATCCGCGAGCGCCTTCGGCGAACAGGGTATATTTGCCGAGCAATTCCATGCCGCGGGTGAAGGCGTCGGTCGGCTCGCCTTCCTTGCCGATGCCCATGTCGCCGGTCGCGACGCCGCGCACTTCGCCATTCTCGCCGTAGATCACCTCCGCCGCCGCGAAGCCCGGATAGATTTCGACCCCGAGCGCCTCCGCCTTCGCCGCCAGCCATTTGCACAAAAGTCCGAGCGAGCCGATGAAGCAGCCATGGTTGCTCATCAGCGGCGGCGCCAGGAACAGCGGCACCGGCAGGGCCGAGCCTTGCGACATCCAGAAGAAGCGGTCGTCGGTCACTTCGGTGGTGAGCGGCCGGTCCTCGGCCTGCCGCCAGTCGGGAATCAGGCGGTCGAGCCCGGACGGGTCGACCACCGCGCCCGACAGGATATGGGCGCCGACTTCGGAGCCCTTTTCCACGACCACCACGCCGAGTTCGGGCGAAAGCTGCTTCAGCCGGATCGCGGCCGCGAGCCCCGCGGGGCCCGCGCCGACGATCACTACATCGAATTCCATGCTTTCGCGGGGCGGCAGCTCGGACATTAGACTTCCTCTGATCGGCTGGTTGTTATTTCCACGTTTGGGCAAAAGCCACAATCGCGCCGGGCAAGGTTTTCCGGCCTGCTTCGTGATAGTATGGCGCGATGACCCCCGGACACGAAAAGGCAGCCCGCGACCTCCTGACCTTCTATGTCGAGGCCGGCGTGGACACGGCGCTTGGCGAGGTGCCGGTCGACCGCTTTGCCGATATGGCGCCAGCCGCCGAACCGGCTGCGCCAGGGATCGTATCCGGGGCCTCATCAGGGGCCGTATCCGGGGCCTCAGCACGGATTGCGCCGATCGCACCCGCCCGTCCGGCTCAGGTTATGCCCGCAATGCAGGCGCCGCCGCCGCCCGAGGAGGCGATCATGGCGGCGCGGGCAGCGGCCCGTTCGGCGGCGACGCTTCAGGAATTGCGCGCGATCATGAACGGTTTCGAAGGCTGCGCGCTCAAGACCACGGCCAAGCAGCTCGTTTTCGGCGATGGCAGCGCACAGGCGCGGCTGATGTTCGTCGGCGAGGCGCCGGGCTCGGAGGAGGATCAGCGGGGCATTCCCTTCGTCGGCCGCTCCGGACAATTGCTCGACAAGATGCTGGCGGCGATCGGGATCGCGCGGTCCGACGTCTATATCGCCAATATCGTGCCGTGGCGGCCGCCGGGAAACCGCGACCCGTCGACCCATGAATCGCAGATCTGTCTGCCTTTCATCCAGCGCCAGATCGAACTGGTCGATCCGGAAGTCCTGGTCTGTCTCGGCAAGCCTTCGATGGCGACGCTGCTCGGCGTCACCGACGGCATTCGCAAGACCCGCGGGCGCTGGTTTCCTTTCCACACCGGCACACGTGAAATCCGCGCGACCGCGACTTTCCATCCCGCCTATCTGTTGCGAACGCCGATCGAAAAGCGCTTCGCCTGGCGCGACATGCTGGCGATCAAGAAGGCGCTGGGAGTCTGACCTCTATCCGCTCGTCCCCGCGAAAGCGGAGACCCAGTCTTTCCTGCTTTTTCTGGATTCCCGCCTTCGCGGGAATGAGCGGAGTAAAAAGCTCGGCTTTCCTAAAACGCCACCAGCATCGCACCCGCCGCGATCATCGCAACGCCCAACCCGTTCGGCGCGGCAATCATCTCACCGGGAAAAATCATGCCGAAGAACGTGACCACGATCAGCGTGCGGATGAAGGTCGCAAGGTCGGCGCCGATCTGCTCGACCCCGACCTTGGCGAAAATCGCCGTCAGCGCGGCAAGCAGGGCGGACAGAACCGCCCGGAATTGCCACGCTGACAGCGCCCCCATGTTCTAGCCGCCGGGAACGAGAATGAGCTTCACCGCGAACACGATCGCGAGAATGCCGACCGCAACCGGAATATCCTTGGCCCGGCCCGCGATCAGCTTGATCAGGACATAGGTGATGAAGCCGAGCCCGATGCCGGTCGCGATAGAATAAGTGAGCGGCATGGTGATGGCCGCGATCACGGCGGGCGCGGCTTCGGTGATGTCCTCCCAGTCCATGTTGGCCATCAGGCTTGCCATCACGCAGGCAACGAACAGCAGCGCCGCTGCCGAGGCATAGGCCGGGATCATGCCCGCGAGCGGCGAGAAGAACAGCGCGAACAGGAACAGGATGCCGACAAACACCGCCGTCAGGCCGGTGCGGCCGCCGGCTTCGACGCCGGCGGCGCTCTCGATATAGCTGGTGGTCGTGGAGGTGCCGATCGAGGCGCCGAACATGGCGGCGAAGCTGTCGGAGATCAGCGCCTGTTTCATGCGCGGCAGGTTGCCGTCCTTGTCGACGAAGCCCGCCTTCTCGGTCACCGCGATCAGCGTGCCGGCATTGTCGAACACGTCGATCATCAGGATCGAGAAGACCACCACGATGAAGGAAAGCTCGAACACGCGCGAGAAATCGAGCTGCAGGAGCGTCGGCGCGATCGACGGCGGCATCGAGACGATGCCTTTGAACTGCGAAAGCTCGAGCGGAATACCGATGATTCCGACGATCAGGATGCCGATCAGGGTCGCGCCATGAATCTTGCGGGCGTGAAGCGCGACGATCAGGATGAAGCCGAGCAGGCATAGCAGCGGTGCGGCCTTGTTGAGATGGCCGAGCGTGACCAACGTCGCCGGATGGTCGACGATGATGCCGGCATTCTCCAGCGCGATGATGCCGAGGAACAGCCCGACGCCGGCGCCGATCGCGTATTTCAGGTTCCGCGGGATGGTGTTGATGATGTATTCGCGCAATCCCGTCACCGACAGGATGAAGAACAGCACGCCCGACAGGAACACCGCGGCCAGCGCCTGCTGCCAGGAATATTTGTAGGTCAGCACCACGGTGAAGGCGAAGAAGGCATTCAGCCCCATGCCGGGCGCGAGCGCGATCGGGTAATTGGCGTACAGCCCCATCACGATGGAGCAGACCGCGGCGGCGACGCAGGTGGCTACGAACACCGCTCCATGATCCATCCCTGCTTTCGAAAGAATGCTGGGATTGACGAAAATGATATAGGCCATCGTCAGGAAGGTGGTCAGCCCGGCCAAAGCCTCGGTCCGCACATTGGTGCCGTTTTCGCTCAGTCCGAAATACCGGTCGAGAAAGTCCTTCGGCTCGCCCTTTCCGGCAGGCTTCATTGTCGCGGCCATGTGTCTCCCCCTGCATGCCCCGTCGTCATGGTTCGCAAGATTAGCTGCCCGCGCGTCGCACTTCGCCGGCTAATCCGCACTTGTCCACCGGTGGCGAAGCCAAACTCATGCCAACGGCTCATGGCTCTATTGCCGCAGGCGTTCCGGCCTTGGTTTTGTGACCGCGAGGGCATTTATAATGGTTGCAAGGCACGGTAATTCGGCAAAGCCTGCGGCAATCTCCACGCGGTCACGCGGAGCGGCTCATGGATTTCGATCCCGTCCTATTGGCCCGTATCCAGTTCGCCTTCACGGTCACGTTCCACATCATCTTCCCGAGTTTCACCATCGGGCTCTCGGCCTATATCGCGACGCTCGGCGTCATGTGGCTGCGCACCGATCAGGAGCGCTACCACCGGCTGATGCGGTTCTGGACCAAGATATTCGCGGTCTCGTTCGCGATGGGCGTCGTGTCCGGCATCGTGCTGAGCTACCAGTTCGGCACCAACTGGAGCCGCTTCTCGGTTTTTGCCGGCAATGTCGTCGGTCCGCTGATCGGCTACGAGGTGCTGACCGCGTTTTTCCTGGAAGCGACCTTCCTCGGCATCCTGCTGTTCGGCTTCAATCGCGTGCCGCCCTGGCTCTACGTGATGTCGGCTGCGATCGTCGCCATCGGCACCGCCATGTCGGCATTCTGGATTCTGTCCGCCAATAGCTGGATGCAGACGCCGGTCGGCCACGAGATCCGGAACGGCGTGGCGGTTCCGGTCGACTGGCTGACCATAGTGTTCAATCCGAGCTTCCCGTACCGGCTCGCGCATATGCTGAACGCGGCCTATCTGACCACGGGCTTCGTCGTGCTTGCGGTCGGCGCGCGCTATCTCCTGCAGGACAAGCACGTCGAGGACGCGCGCACCATGATGCGTATGGGCCTGTGGCTGATGGCGATCCTGGCACCGCTGCAATTGTTCATCGGCGACCAGCACGGGCTCAACACGCTGACGCATCAGCCGATCAAGGTCGCGGCGATGGAGGCGCATTGGGACGGCAGCAAGCCAGGCGCGCTTGTGCTGTTTGCCTGGCCTGACGAGAAAGCCGAGAAGAACCGGTACGAAATTTCAATCCCGCGCGGCGCCTCGCTGATCCTGCGGCACGATCCGAACGGATTGTTTCCCGGGCTTACGAGCGTGCCGGCGCAGGATCGCCCGCCGGTGCTCAATGTGTTCTTCGGCTTCCGGATCATGGTCGGCATCGGCCTCTACATGATTGCGGCGGCCTTGTTCGGGTGCTTTCTGTGGTGGCGCGGCACGCTGTTCGAGACCCGCTGGTATCTGCGCATCGTCTCGATGACCTGGTGGAGCGGCTTCGTCGCCGTCATTGCCGGCTGGGTGGTCACCGAAAGCGGACGGCAGCCCTGGCTCGTTCATGGCCTGCTGCGAACCGCCGACGCGATCTCGCCGGTGCCGGCGGCAAGTCTGCTCGGCACGCTCGCCTTGTTCGTCGTCTGCTACGGCATCGTGTTCTGGATGGGCATCTATTACATCAATCGGCTCATCGCTCGCGGACCGGAAGGTCGCGCGCTGGAAGCGCCCGAAGGCATGCCCAGTCGGCCGCTGATGGCGGCCGAAGGGGCGGCGCGCGAAGCCATCGAACGGAAAGGGTGAGCGCCATGGAATGGTATCTCCCCGTGATCTGGGCGGCGCTGATCGGCACGGCCGTCGCCATGTATGTGATCCTCGACGGTTTCGATCTCGGCATCGGCATTCTGTTTCCGTTCGCCCGCAACGAAGTGCAGCGCGACCAGATGATGCGCACGATCGCGCCGTTCTGGGACGGCAACGAGACCTGGCTGGTGCTGGGCGGCGGCGGCTTGTGGGTGGCGTTCCCGACCGCCTACGCGGTGATCATGCCGGCCATGTATCTGCCGGTGATCGTGATGCTGCTGGCGCTGGTATTTCGCGGCGTGGCATTCGAGTTCCGCGTGGTGTCGCAGAGCAAACATTGGTGGAATCGCGCCTTCACCATCGGCTCGGTGCTGGCGGCGTTCTCGCAGGGCATCATCCTGGGCGGCCTCATTCAGGGCATCACCGTCAAGGACGGGCAATTCGCCGGCGGACATTTCGACTGGCTCACACCCTTCGCCTTGCTGTGCGGCGCGGCCCTGGTCTTCGGCTATGCGTTTCTGGGCGCCACCTGGCTGATCATGAAAGCGGACGGCGAAGTCGGCGAGCGTGCGCGCACGCAGGCGAGGCTGATGCTGCTGATCGTGCTCGGCTTCATCGCGGCGGTCTCGCTCTATACGCCGCTTGCCTTCGAGCGCATTGCGCAGCGCTGGTTCTCGCTGCCGAATTTCTATTATCTGTGGCCGGTGCCGCTGCTGACCTTGTTGCTCGCCACCATGCTGTGGCGCTGGATCGACCAAAGGCGCGAAGTGCTTCCCTTCGTAGCGGCGATCGGCCTGTTCCTGCTCGGCTATCTCGGGCTCGTGATTTCCAGCTACCCTTATCTGGTGCCGCCGACGCTCACCATCTGGGATACTGCGGCGGTGCCGGCGAGCCAGATTTTCATGCTGATCGGCACGCTGTTTCTGCTGCCGATCATCCTGGGCTACGTGATCTTCATCTACTGGCTGTTCCGCGGCAAGGTGAAGGAAGGTGAGAGCTATCACTAGGGCATGATCCCGAAAAGTGGGGACCGGTTTTCGGATAAGATCATGCCTAATTAAAAAAGCTACTTTGGCGATTCCGCACGCGGCCGCACCAAGCCCCAGCCGATCCGGAGCAGCGGCGTGCGGCCGGGCAGCACACGCTCGAAGGCGCGCGGCACTTCCGGCACCAGACTCTGGAAATTGCGCCTTGATCTGCGGCGGCGGCGTGCCCTCATTGTCGGTCGCGCGCCATACCACGATCGCGCCCTTCTCGGCGACTTGCTCGGGCGTCACCAGAAGCGGCAAGTCCTTGCCCGGCTCATAGAGAACTCGCGGACGGCGCGCGGAGGCCAGTCCGATCAGCGCGGCGAGCCGTGCGTCGCCGGCGACAACCTCCAGCGGGCGGCCGGTGCGGCGCTCGAAATTCTCGGTGAAATAGCGAGCGATCTGGTCCGCCGGCTGCGCCACTTTCAGGTCGACCGCGAATATCGCCGGCAATGCCAGCGCGCCGGTCGCAGCCAGGATCGGCGGCAGCAGCAGCAGCGCGAACCAGGCAGAGCCCAGGATGCGCTGATGGTGCAGCAGAATGGTATCGCCGCCGGCGACCACGATGGCCAGACCGGACAGCACCAGCAAAGGCGCCACGCCGGAGATTTCGAATTTGCCGGTAATCACCGCAAGCATCGTCACCGCGATCAGCGGCACCAGCGCGAAATAATAGATCATGGTGCGCGCGTAAGGGTCGATCGGCGCGCGCGCGATGGTGGCAGCCTCCGCCCGCTTGGTGCGCCACAGGTTACTCGCAAGCACGATCAGAATGCCGGCGCCGGCATGCGCGACCACCACCAGCAACAGCAACTTCACCCAGGAGATCAGGTTGCGGTCGATGGCCTCGAGCTTGCGCAGCTTTGCAAGGTCCGGGGCAATCGCCGTGCCGTGCTCTCTCAGCAGCGCGATGCTCATCAGCAGCATGAAGGCCGTGATCAAGCCTGCGGCAGCGGCGATTGTCGTGGCCACGCTGGCGCGCCCGCGTTGCGTGAGCGCGAGAAACACGAGAAGCGCGGCGATCAGGACCAGCGCCAGTTGTGACGTGAGCAGCATCAGTCCGATGTCGAGCGCCACCGCGAGCCAATACCATGCCTTGCGTTCGCCGGACGCGCGCCACAGATGCAGCAGCGTCAGCGCCCAGAGCGGCATCATCAAAATCTCGGGCCCGAAATCCGGCGAGCCGATGGTGAAAACCGAGATACCGGCCATCAGCAATATGGCGAGCACGGAGTGACGTTCGCCGATTGTCTCGCGTCCAAGCTGGAACACCGCCCAATAGGCCACCAGGATGCAAAGCTGCGACAGCAGATAGACGCCTGCGAAATGTCCGCCCGTGGCGCGCAAGGCGAGTTCGGCGAGCCAATAGGCGAGCGGAGGCGCGTAGCTTGCAGTCAGCGCCATATCGCGTCCGACCGCGATCACGTCCGCCACATCGCCGGGCGGCGCGGAATAGAAGATCGAGGGCACCACGAACCACAAAAACGTCTGGGTCAGCGCGGCGAGCCAGAACACGAAGCGTGGCCGGGTGCGCAGGATTTCGATCAGCAGGGATACGGTGAGCATGCGGGCCGCTTTTGCGGGACGGGCGGCAGACATAAGCCCGAGGGGGCTAGAGAGGCAACCCGAGAACGGAATCGTCGGTCTGCGGCGGCGTCATGCGCCCGGCCGGCGACCGCAACCGGCGAAAAGCTTTGCCGGTGGTGGATGGTCGGGCCGAGCCGTTTCAGCGCCTCGAAATGTTCCGGAACCGAATAGCCCATATGGCGCTCGAAACCGTAGCCCGGATGGGCTAAGCCGATCTGCGCCATCAGTCGGTCGCGGGTGACCTTGGCGACGATCGACGCAGCCGCGATCGAAAGTACCAGCGCATCGCCGGAAATTACCGCCTCGCAATCGCAGGGCACCGCGATCCGGTCGCGGCCGTCGACATAGACGAGCTTGGGCCGGCACGGCAGCGCCGCCACCGCCTGCGCCAGCGCCCACAGCGAAGCGCGCAGGATATTGTCGCGGTCGATGCGGGCAGGGGAGGCGAAGGCAACGCCGACCTCCGCGGTGGCGCAGATGCGGGCATAGAGTTCTCGCGCACCTCCGCCGTGAGCTTCTTGGAATCGTCGAGCCCGCGCGGAATCCGCATCGGGTCGAGCACCACGGCAGCCGCCACTACCGGGCCTGCGAGCGGTCCGCGCCCGGCCTCGTCGCAGCCTGCGACCGGCCAGATTCCGTTCTTGTGCGCCTTGCGCTCGCGCCGGAAGGTCGGACGGACGATGTCCTCCTTCAACGGCAGGCGAGGTGGGATTGCGACTCATGGCGGCGAGAATGCGCGTGTCGCGGCGCCGAGTGCAATCGCTAATCGGGCAAAGCTCGGCTTGCCGTCCGGGGAGAGTGGAAAATGGGGATTATGCGCGACTTCCCAGATATGGCCTTCGGGATCGGCGAAATATCCGTGATAGCCGCCCCAGAACGCCGTTCTGCGCGGGCTTGAGCAGCTTGCCGCCGGCATTTACGGCCGTGGCGAGCACCTCGTCGACGTGTGCCTCGGTGTCGCAATTCCAGGCGAGCGATATGCCGCGAAAGCCGGGCGAGGCCGTTTCCGGAGCGAGCGCTGCGTCGGCTGCGAGCTTTTCGTTCTCGAACAGCGACAGTGCCACGCCGCCGGCATCGAAGAAGGCGACATCCTCGCCCGCGGCCTTCATTTTCCTGACAAATCCGAGGCTCTCGTAGAAGCGCGCCATGCGCCGCAGATCGCAAACGCCGAGCGTGATCAGGCTTATATGCGCGTGCGGCATCAGAACAGGCTCAACTGCTCGATGCCCTTCATCGGCTTCTGGAAATGCTCGGTGGTGAGCCTGCTCTTGTTCTTGTTCAGCCCGAGCCGCTCGCAGGCTGCCTCGAAGCGCCGTCCGACCAGCCAGGCATAGGGACCTTCGCCGGTCTGCCGCTTGCCCCAGGTGGAATCGTAATCCTTGCCGCCGCGCATCTCGCGCACGAGCTTCATCACATGGCGGAAGCGGTCGGGATAATTCGCCATCAGCCATTCCTTGAACAGGTCGCGCACCTCGAGCGGCAGCCGCAGCATCACATAGCCCGCGCCCCGAACGCCTGCGAGCGAAGCGGCATCCAGAATGCGTTCGATATCGGCATCGTTGATCGCGGGGATCACCGGCGCCACCATCACCGTGGTCGGGATGCCGGCCTCCGACAATTGCCGCAAGGCCTCGAGCCGGCGCGCGGGCGTCGCGGCGCGCGGCTCCATCGTGCGTGCGAGCTTCGGATCGAGCGTCGTCACCGAGATCGCGACCTTGGCGAGATTGCGCTCGCGCCATCGCGCGAGAGAATGTCGATGTCGCGCGTCACCAGCGCCGATTTGGTGACGATGCCGACCGGATGGCCGGCGCGCTCCAGCACCTGAAGGATGGAGCGCATGATCTCGTATTTCTTCTCGATCGGCTGATACGGATCGGTATTGGTGCCGATCGCGATGGTGCGCGGCGAATAGCCGGGCGCCGACAATTCGCGCTCCAGCAATTGTGCCGCGTCCGGCTTCATGAACAGCTTGGATTCGAAGTCGAGCCCGGGCGACAGCCCGAGATAGGCGTGGGTCGGCCGCGCGAAGCAATAGACGCAGCCATGCTCGCAGCCGCGATAGGGATTGATCGAGCGGTCGAAGGAGATGTCGGGGGAGTCGTTGCGGGTGATGACCTTGCGGGTCGCATCCACCTGCACACTGGTCTTGAACGGCGGCAGTTCTTCCAGGCTCTGCCAGCCGTCGTCGAAGGCGATGCGGGCCACCGGCTCGTAGCGGCCGGAGGCGTTCGACAACGACCCGCGGCCGCGCCGGCGTTGTTTTTCGACGCCGGTGCCGAGGAGGCCGGACCGGTCCTGGACTTCTCCGTGGACCGCTCCTGCCTTCCCCGCAAAGTCACCCGCCGGCGCGGAGGGCACGGGCGCCGGCGGGTGTCTCAGGGCTGCGGATGATCGAGCCATAACCTCTATCTAACCACGGGCAATGAACAAAACAAGAACATCGTAGAATTTGATCGGAGCGGCTGAATATCGTGGCATGGACTGGCGCTCGCCCCATGATGTGGGCCAACGGAACCGGACCCATCACAGTTCCATGCTGAGTGTCATCGTCGCCACCAACGAATCAGAGCGCGTGCTGGTGCGCACGCTTGCCGGTCTGGTGCCGGGCGCGACCGCCGGGCCTGATTCGCGACGTAATCCTGGCGGATGCCGGTTCCACCGATGAAACCGCCGAGATCGGAGACATTGCCGGCTGCCGCTTTCTGTCGCTACCCGGTCCGCTGGGGCCGAGGCTCGCCGCCGCCGCGGCGATGGCGCGCGCGGAATGGCTGATGTTCCTGCCGGCCGGCGTCGAACTCGATTCCGGCTGGGAGGTGGAAGTGACGCACTTCATCGAGCGCGCTTCCGAGAAAGTCGCGGCAATCTTTACGGCCGGCGCCAAGCCGCAGGGCCAAGCCTCGCTTTGGCGGGAATTGATGTCGGTATTTCGCGCGCGCAGCTCGATGCTCAAACCGGGGCGGGGCCTTCTGATCTCGAAGTCGTTCTACCGGGAACTCGGCAGCCACCGCGACCATGTCGAAAGCGAGGCCGATCTGCTGCGCCGGATCGGCGCTCCCCGGATCGCCATACTTCGCGGCAGCCTGTCGTATCGGGAATAGTGGCCGATCGAGCTACTTGACTCCGTCAAATAATTATTTGACATAGTCAAATATGTCGATAATGCCCAATCCCGAATTCGAGCAGCGGGTCGGCGCGGTCCGGCGCTTCTCGCGCTTCTATACGCGCCGGATTGGCCTGTTGCAGGACGGTCTCCTGGAGACGCCGTTCTCGCTCACCCAGGCGCGCGTGCTCTACGAGCTGGCGCACCGGCGCGATTGTACGGCGACCGATGTGGTTGCCTCGCTCGGACTCGATCATGGCTATCTCAGCCGCATCCTGCGCAGCTTCGAGCAGCAGGGTCTGATCGCAAAACGGCGCGGCGAGGAAGACGGCCGTCAGTGGTTCTTGTCGCTCACCACCAAGGGCCACAAGGCTTTTGCCGCGCTCGATCATCGATCGCAAAACGACATGGGCGCGATGCTGCGCGATCTGTCCGAAGTCGATCAGGCGCGCGTGGTCGCGGCAATGGGCACGATCGAGACCCTGATCGGGGGCGACAACAAGGCGCCTTCGCCTGCCTACAGCTTGCGATCGCATCGGCCGGGCGACATGGGCTGGGTCGTCGCCAGGCACGGCGCCCTCTATGCGAAGGAGTATGGCTGGGACTCGACCATCGAGGCGATCACCGCCGAGATCGTCAGCGGCTTCCTGAAGAATTACGATCCGGAACGCGAGCATTGCTGGATCGCCGAGATCGATGGCGAGCCGGTCGGATCCATATTCCTGGTGCGCGACAGCGACGAGATCGCGCGGATTCGGCTGCTGATCGTCGATCCGCGCGCACGCGGGCTAGGCATTGGCCGCGACCTCGCCGCGCAAAGCATCGCCTTCGCCCGCAAGGCCGGCTACCGCAAGATCACGCTCTGGACCCATAGCGTGCTCACCGCTGCGCGCGCGATCTATCAGCGCGAAGGCTTCACGCTGGTGAAAAGCTGGGTGCACGAGGATTTCGGCATGCCGCTCGGGAGCGAGACCTGGGAGCTTGGGCTGTAATTTTTCGCAGCTTTGCGTGCATTGCTGGAATGCCCGGGGATGTGTTGCGTCCCACTTGGAAATCCAACCGGAATTTTCATACTCTGACGGGGCGAACATCATGAAAATCGATTTGAGCGGCAAGCGTGCGGTCGTGACCGGCTCCACCGCAGGCATCGGGTTTGCGATCGCGAAGGGACTTGCCGCGGCCGGCGCTTCCGTCGTCATCAACGGGCGCACCGATGCCAAAGTGCAGGCCGCGCGTCAGGTGCTGTTGAAGGAATTGCCTCAGGCGCAGGTCGACGGCGTCGCCGCCGATCTCGCGACCGCTGCGGGTGTCGAAGCATTCGTCAAGCGTGTGCCGCAAGCCGACATTCTGGTCAACAATCTCGGCATCTTCGAACCGAAGCCATTCGAGGAGATCACCGATTCCGACTGGTTTCGCTTCTTCGAGACCAATGTCATGAGCGGCATTCGCATGTCGCGCGTCTATCTGCCGGGCATGAGGAAAAGCGATTGGGGCCGCATCGTTTTCATTTCGTCGGAATCCGCCGTCAATATTCCGCTTGAGATGATCCATTACGGAATGACCAAGACCGCTCAGCTTGCGGTCGCGCGCGGTCTCGCCGAGTCGGTTGCCGGCACCGGCATCACCGTCAATTCGGTGCTGCCGGGGCCGACGCGTTCCGACGGCGTGCTGGATTTCTTCGGCAAGATGGCGACGGAGCATGGCGTGCCGCAGGCGCAGATGGAAAACGATTTCATCGCGCAGCACCGGCCGAGTTCGATCATCCGAAGGCTCGCCTCAGTCGAAGAGGTGGCGAATATGTGGTCTATGTCTGCTCGAAACAGGCGTCAGCCAACACCGGCGCCGCGCTGCGGGTCGAAGGCGGTCTGTTGCGCAACATTGCGTGACTCGCCTATGCGAATAGGCGCTGGATTCACGCTCAAAGGCAACGACACACCACGATTTCGGCAAGCCGAAGCTCGCCGAAACGTGGGATTCCGATCTTTGACGGCCGTCGCGGCAATCCTGAGCCGCTCTCCCGGCGTCAGCCCGTGAAGCTTGCCGTTTCAGATTCGGCGGATTGAGACGGCTCATTCACAGTCTTGCGGTCCGGGTCGGCCGGCAATTGCAGGACCGTTGCGCGCATTCCCTCACGCAGCAGGGTCAGCATGACCACTTCGCCGTTGGGAAATTCCAGCGCATCATGATGCACATTCGGGCGGTGCGGATCGACATGCCTAAATCGTGCAACCCGTTGCTGGATGGTCTCGTATCCGAGCCTCGGCGGAAGCAGGCCGAAGCTGTGTCCGTAGGCGATGTCGTGGTCGAAGGCGAGCTCAGTGCCCGGACGCAGGCAGACCGCCACCTCCGGTTCGCCGAGCGCGGCGAACCCTCCCGTGATCGAATGTCGGAACTTGGTTGTCACCAGCCGGTCACCGACTTTTGCCGGCCGGGAGGCAACGTCATGCAGACTATAATCGCACATTGAAGACATCCTTTTTTGCTGCGAACAGCCGAAATGGTTGTCCTTCTGCGGAAAATCTGATCGATGACGGCGGCGATGTTGTGTCCGTGCGGCGGTCAAGTGCCGCGGTCACGCGAGATTGAACTTGCGTCCGACGCGCTCTTGATTCAAATCATTTGCACGCATTCCGGGCGGCTGACCGGGTTCCACTCAGCCTGATTGCGTGCGTGCCTTCGGCCGGCGCAGATGCTCGTCCAGCCGCGGCATGATCTCGACGAAATTGCACGGACGGGTGCGGTAATCGAGCTGCTGCAGCAGGATGCCGTCCCAGGCATCCTTGCAGGCGCCGGGCGAACCCGGCAGGCAAAAGATATAGGTCGCGCCGGCGACACCGGCGGTCGCGCGGGTCTGGATCGCCGAAGTGCCGATCTTGGCATGGCTGATCATCAGGAACAGGGTCGCGAAGCCTTCCATCTTCTTTTCAAACAGCGGCTCGATCGCCTCGGGCGTCACGTCGCGGCCGGTAAAGCCGGTGCCGCCGGTCGAGATCACAACATCGATCGAAGGATCGGCGATCCAGCTTCTCACCTGCGCGCGGATTTTCTCGACGTCGTCGGTCGTGATCGCGCGCGCGGCAAGCTTGTGGCCGGCGGCTTCCAGCCGCTCGACCAAAGTCGTGCCGGACTTGTCGTCGGCCAGTTCGCGGGTGTCGGAAACCGTCAGTACTGCGATGCGCAGCGGAATGAAATTCTTGGATTCGTCGATGCCAGGCATAACCTTCTTCCTTATCCCTCCTCGGAAAGGGGAGGGTCGCACACCGAACGAAGTGAGAGCGGGCGGGGTGGGATCATCCTACCGGAATTGCCCCCACCCGGCTGCCTTCGCTATCGCTCGGCAGTCGACCTCCCCCCTTGGAGGGGGAGGCATCTCCTTTTGCATTATAGATTCGCCGTCTGGAACGTATCGCAGGCCGACACCCTGCCAGTCTGGAAGCCGGTCTTGAACCAGCGCACGCGCTGCTCGGAGGAGCCATGCGTGAACGAATCCGGCACCACGCGCCCCTGGGTCTGGCGCTGCAGGCGATCGTCGCCGATCGCGCTGGCGATGCCGATGGCGCCTTCGACGTCGCCGGGGTCGATGAAGTCCTTCTTGCGCTGCGCGTGGTTGGCCCAGACGCCGGCCAGGCAATCGGCCTGTAATTCAACCCGTACCTGGATGTTGTTGGCTTGCGCCTTGCTGCTTGCGGCCTGCTGCAATTGCTGTGCGCGCGGCAGGATGCCGAGCAGGTTCTGGATGTGATGGCCGACCTCATGCGCCATCACGTAAGCCTGCGCGAATTCGCATTGCTTGCCTGAGCAGGCGCGGAACTTCTGCTCCATCTCGCGGAAGAAGGCGGTATCCAGGAACACCCGCTTGTCGGGCGGGCAATAGAACGGGCCCATCGCCGATTGCGCCATGCCGCAGGCGCCGGCGCCTGTCTGGCCGGAATAGAGCCGCAGCCGCGGCGGCCGGTAGCTCTGGCCGTTGGCGCGGAAAATCTCGCCCCACACGTCCTCGGTCGAGCCGAGCACGGCAGCGACGAATTGTCCCTGCTTGTCGGTAGGCTGGCCGGTTTTCGGCGCGGGACCTTGCCGCTGCATCTGCGTCTGGCCGGGGCCGGAGAAGATTTCCGCACCGCCGATCAGGATGCGCGGATCGATGCCGAGCGCCCAGGCCAGCAGGCCGAGCACGATAATAGTACCGATGCCGAGTCTGCCGCCGCCCCCTCCCGGGAGCGAAAAGCCGCCACCACCGCCTTCCCCGCGCACGTCTTCGACGTTGTCGCTGCGGCGAAAATCCTCCCAACGCATCGCGTCCTCCTCATTCGCCGGCAGTTTCGCCGATCGCAGCGGGTCCGTCCACGCCCAAGAACCATCAAGAAACGTCAAGACCTTCAAGAACGCCGGAAACCGCTCCGACGTTTCGTTACCAAATGGTTGTTCTTCACGGTGAATGCCAGCCCTGCAAAGTGCTTGGCAATTAAGCGCATTTTTACTTTGAGCAGCCAGTATCCGGCCGGTCGGTTGTAGGTCCCGCGTCACCGGCCGCGTCGCCTGGGTCAGAGTTCTGAGTCATGGTAGAGTCGCGTCGCGGGGCGTCCCATCGGACGCCCCGTTTAGACTCTCAGCAAGAGTGAAACTGCCCGCATCCTGGTGGGCGATTGCGTCGCACAAATGTCGACGTTGCCGGCGGAGTGCGTCGATCTCGTCTTCGCCGACCCGCCCTATAATCTGCAGCTCCTCGGTGATCTGAAACGGCCCGACGATTCGCGCGTCGATGGCGTCACCGACGACTGGGACAAGTTCGCCTCGTTCAGGGAATATGACGAATTCACGCGAGCCTGGCTCAAGGCCTGCAAGCGGGTGATGAAGCCGTCGGCGACTTTGTGGGTCATCGGTTCCTATCACAACATTTTTCGCGTCGGTTCGATCCTGCAGGACCTCGACTTCTGGATCCTGAACGACGTGGTGTGGCGCAAATCCAATCCGATGCCGAATTTCCGCGGCCGCCGCTTCACCAACGCGCATGAGACCATGATCTGGGCGTCGCGCGATCCCGGCGGCAAGGGCTATACTTTCAATTACGAGGCGCTGAAGGCCGGCAACGACGACGTGCAGATGCGCTCCGACTGGACCTTCCCGCTCTGCACCGGCGAGGAGCGCCTGAAAGGCAGCGACGGCAAGAAGCTGCATCCGACGCAGAAGCCGGAGGCTTTGCTCGCGCGCGTGATCCTCTCTGCCTCGCGGCCCGACGACCTCGTACTCGATCCGTTCAACGGCACCGGCACCACCGGCGCGGTCGCCAAGAAGCTCGGCCGTCGCTATGTCGGCATCGAGCGCGATCCCGAATACGCCAAGGCCGCGATCAAGCGCATCGCCGAGATCGAGACCTTGCAGGCGCCCTCGATCGCGCCGTTCATGACCGCGCGGGAGGCGCCGCGCGTGCCCTTCACCGCGCTGATCGAACGTGGGCTGATCTCGCCCGGCGCCAATCTCGTCGACGCCAAGAAGCGCCACAAGGCGCTGGTGCGCGCCGACGGTGCGGTGATGCTGGGCGAGAAGGTCGGCTCCATCCACCGCATCGGCGCGCTGGCGCAAGGGCTCGAAGCCTGCAACGGCTGGGCCTTCTGGCATGTCGAGACCAAGAAGGGCCTGACCTCGATCGACGACCTGCGCGCCAAGGTGCGTGCGGAGATGGACGTCGTCTGATCGCGACCGTCGGCGCTCTTTCCGCGAGTTCGTCCGGTCTCTCCGACATCACATTGGAATGCTCGAGATTGCCGCTCCGCGCCGGCCCCCCAGCAATAGATATTGCGACGCGTCGCTTGACGCTATTTCGCCGCCGTCACCATGATTTCAACTGTATATTGCGGCGCGGCGAGTCGTGCCTGCACCGTGGCGCGCGCGGGCGTATTGCCGGGCGAGACCCAGGCATCCCACACCGCATTCATCTCGGCGAAGGTGTCCATATTGGCGAGCCAGATATTGGCCGTGAGCAGCTTCGACTTGTCGCTGCCGGCCTTCGCCAGATAGCCGTCGATGGTGGCCAGAATCTCCTTGGTCTGGTCGGTGACGCTCTTGCCGCCGCTATTCTGCGCGACGATTCCTGCGAGATAGATGGTGTCGCCATGGATGACGATCTGGCTCATCCGCGGCCCGACTTCGTGGCGTTCGACTTTCATGACCGTTTGTCCCCGGCTCCGGCGCTGTTGCGCGCGTCAACGACTGACTTCCTGAGGCAGCCGCCCTGGAATTGCAACAGATCGACCGGGTGCAATTGCGCGGAATTGAGGAAAACGTCATCGGAGCCAAGCCTTATCGCAGGTGCTGCGGTTCGCGAATGCTGGTAGGATGCGCGAACATATTCGAACAGGAGGCGACAATGCCGGCTGCGATTGGTCTGATCGATCCCGAAACGCTGAAGAAATTCAGGGTTTGGTTCAAAATCTATGGCGTGGTGATGATCATCCTGGGCTTGGCCTCGATCATGCTGCCGGGAGATCGCCTCGCTCGCGACCAGCATCATGGTCGGCTGGCTGCTGGTCGCCGGCGGCATCTTCGGCCTGATCTCGGATTTCTCGGCCGGCACCAAGGCGCCCGGCTTCTGGTGGAATCTTGCTGACCGCCGCGCTCTACCTGATCGCCGGCGTCGTGTTGCTGGTCAATCCGATCGCCGCCGTGCTCACGCTCACCATCGTGCTCGCGGCCTATATGCTGGCGACCGGCTTCTCCAAGGTCCTCATGGCCTTCCACTACAAGAATGTGATCCCGAAGGCCTGGCTGTGGATGCTGTTTTCCGCCCTGGTCGATATCGCGCTCAGCGTCATCATCATAGCGGGCCTTCCGGGCACCGCGATCTGGGTGCTCGGGCTTCTGGTCGGCATCAACCTGCTGTTCACCGGCGTCGCGCTGCTGGTCTCGGCCTTCTATTGCCAGTCGGCGGAAGCCCCGGCCGGCGGATCGCAGCCGGCAAAGGTTTAACCCAGACGGCCTCCCAACGCTATAACCCCTCCGCATGTCGTGTATTGCGTGCGGGGGGTCTCATGACGGTTCTCATTGCCGGTGGCGGCATCGGCGGGCTGACGCTCGCACTGAGCCTGCATCAGATCGGCGTGCCGGTGCGCGTTTTCGAAAGCGTGCCGGCACTGAAACCGCTCGGCGTCGGCATCAATGTATTGCCGCATGCCTGCCGCGAGCTGATCGAGCTCGGGCTGCTCGACCGGCTCGACGAGACCGGCATCCGCACCCGCGAGCTTGCCTATTACTCCAAGCACGGCAACCTGATCTGGACCGAGCCGCGCGGGCTCGAGGCCGGATACAAATGGCCGCAATTTTCGATCCATCGCGGCACGCTGCATCAATTGCTGCTCGATGCCGCGCGCGAGCGCATCGGCGACGTCAATATCGTCACCGGACATCATCTCGCCGGCTGGGAGGAAATCCCGGGCGGCGTGCGGGCGCGCTTTTCGGCGCGCGAGGGTGGCCCTGAGGTCGGCCAATGCGAAGGTGCGCTGCTGATCGGAGCCGACGGCATCCACTCGGCGATGCGCGGCAAGCTCTATCCCGACGAAGGCCCGCCGATCTGGAACGGCCGCATCCTGTGGCGCGGCGTCACCGAGGCCGAGCCGTTCCTGACCGGCCGCACCATGATCATGGCCGGTCATGAAGTCCTGAAATTCGTCTGCTATCCGATCCTGCGCCAGGCCTCCGAGCGCGGACGCCCGATGATCAACTGGATCGCCGAGCGGCTGTTGCCGCCGGATTATCAATGGCGGCGCGAGGACTATAACCGGCAGGGCAAGCTCGACGAGTTCCTGCCCTGGTTCGAAAGCTGGAAATTCGACTGGCTCGACGTGCCGGGCCTGATCCGCAACGCGCAGATCTGTTACGAATATCCGCTGGTCGACCGCGATCCGCTCGAACGCTGGACCTTCGGCCGCGTCACGCTGCTCGGCGACGCCGCCCATCCGATGTATCCGATCGGCTCCAACGGCGCCTCGCAGGCGATCCTCGATGCGCGCGTGCTGGCGCGCGAAATTTTCGACAAGGGTCAGACGCAGAGCGCGTTGCTCGCCTACGAGGAGGAGCGCAGGCCCGCGACCACCAGGCTCGTGCTGCTCAACCGGCAGAACGGACCGGAGCAGGTGATGCAATTGGTCGAGGAACGCGCGCCCGACGGCTTTGCGAATGTCACCGACGTTCTGAGCAAGCAGGAGCTCGAAGACATCGCCGCGAATTACAAGAAGGTTGCGGGCTTCCAGGTCGAGGAGCTGAACGCCAGGCCGCCGATCGTGCCGGCGCCGCCGGTGCGCCCCCGCATGCGTGCGACCGAGCCTGCGAAATAGCCGACGCGATTGATGGAACTCAATTCGCGCTTGCGCCTTATCGACTAGACTTTATTTTCGAAGCATCGAGGCACGATCATGGGCTGGTTTTCCGACGACATCGAGACCATGGAGCATCTGTTCGTCCATGGCTTGCAGGACATCTATTATGCCGAGCGCCAGATCGAGAAGTCGCTGCCGGACATGATCGAGAAGGCCTCGGATGCCGAGCTCAAGCGCGGCTTCAAGATGCATCTGCGGCAGACCAAGGGTCAGATCAAGCGGCTCGAACAGGCCTTCAAGAAGATGAAGCGCACGCCGCAGGGCACCAAATGCCCGGCGATCGACGGCATTCTCGACGAGGCCAACGAGATCGCGGGCGATGTCGGCGACAAGTTGGTGCTGAACGCGGCGCTGATCGCGGCCGCGCAGGCGGTCGAGCATTACGAGATCACGCGCTACGGCACGCTGACGGCCTGGGCGAAGCTGCTCGGCCACAACGATGTCGCGCGCCTGCTGCACGCCAACCTGAAGGAAGAGAAGGACACCGACAAGAAGCTCTCCGGCATCGCCAAGCGCAAGATCAACAAGAAGGCGCTGGCGCGACAGCCGAAGGGCTTGACCCCGGTCGAGAAGATCGAAGAGGCGATGGTCGGAATTCCGGTGCTCGGGTAGAGACTGGCGCGCTCTGTTAGATAATCCGCTCCACTAGCGCGGCGGACGCGTAGTCGTCGGTAAATTTGCGAGATTGCAGGCGGGGCAACCGACAGTTCCGGTCGGGCATTCAACGCGATTCTGGCCCTCGCTACAGGCGGCGGCGCAGGCCGCAGGCCTGTCAGGAAATGTTCCGAGCGACCGCTGGGTTCTGGCTTCGCATTGCGATGTGCCAACCAGTGTGCAGCCTCGTGCGCGAGCTGCAATGCTCAGTGGCTGGCAAAGGCTGACATATTGCCCCTCGGCGGACGTTGTCGCTGAAATCGAGCAGAGACCGATGATCAGCAACATCATCACTCGGATCGGCATGGCTCGCCTTGTCGCCCGGAAGCAAGAGGTAAAATGTGCGCCAATTAAACGGATCAATTCGAAAACATCTCGATCGGTCCTGCGCTGACCTGGATCAATAAAAGCCGCAAGACCCGTGGCAACGTTTACGTTCGCCGTTTCAGGTCAAAGGCGCCAATTCGCCAGCAGTCTTCGTGGCGGCTTCGCAGCCGTCCATGCGCGATCACCTTGCGCATGACATTCGGAAACGCTTCGCCTTCGATCTCGCTCGCTGCGATGAAGCGCATGCCTTTCGGCGCGCGCGTGTCGATTGCGCACGCTCGCGCGATAGACGACAAGCTCGAGCGGAAAATGCGTGAAGACATGGGTGACCACGCCCGGCACGCGGCGCCATTTCGCCTTCGAGCGGCGCTGAGGTGGGCGCATCGCCGTCGTCGAAATCGTGCGACCATTGCGTCGTCGGCACTTCGGTCATTTTCGCAAGCAGCCCCTTGTCCGGCCGGGTGCGCGCGAGCAGTGCGCCGTCGGCGCGAATGACGACAAAGGCCGCGCCGCGCCGCAGCTTGCCTTCGGCCTTCGGGCGTCTTGCGCGGAAACGTCTCCTGATCGCCGCGCTTGCGCGCAACGCAGGGCTCGCTCCAGGGACACAGCGCACAGGCCGGCCGCTTCGGCGTGCAGATCGTGGCGCCGAGATCCATCATCGCCTGCGCGAAATCGCCGGCGCGCCGTTCCGGCGTCAGCGTCGCCGCGAGCGCGCTGGATTTTCGGCTTCGCTCCCGGCAACGGCTCTTCGACCGCAAACAGCCGCGCGATCACGCGCTCGATATTGCCGTCCACCGGCGTGGCCTTGCGGTCGAAGGCGATGGCCGCGATCGCGGCCGCGGTATAGGCGCCGATGCCGGGGAGTGTGACGCAATTCCGCCTCGGTATCGCGGGAAGCGGCCGGCGTGATTTTCGAGGACGGTCGCGCGCACAGGCATGAAGATTGCGAGCACGGGCGTAATAGCCCAGTCCCGCCCAGAGCTTCAGCACTTCTTCGAGCCTTTCCGCGGCGAGATCGGTGACCGTCGGCCAGCGCGCCAGGAAGCGTGCATAATAAGGCGCCACCGTTTTCACGTTGGTCTGCTGCAGCATGATTTCCGACAGCCAGACGCGGTAAGGATCTGGCTTTCACACCGTTTTCGGCGCGCCATGGCAGCTTGCGCTTGTTGGCGTCGTACCAGGCGAGCAGAGTGGCAGCGCAAACCAGCTGTTGCGGCCGGCGTTGCATGTGAAATCGCGGGCTTTTTCGGCGCCTTCCGCTTTGCTACGGTCATCGTTCCGATGTGACAGAGGCGCATCCCTTGAACAAGCCCGCAAAAGCGCGCCCGTCCACTGGCGGATCTGGCCACCGGCCTGCTGGCGCGAGAGCTTCCGCAAGCAGGGCTTCGCCTCGTCGGAACTGATGGTGCGCTGGGAAACGATCGTCGGCAGCGAAGTCGCGCAGCCATGCCGAGCCGCTGAAAATCCAGTGGCCGCGCCGCTCCGAGGGCGAACATCCCGAACCCGGCACGCTGGTGCTGCGGGTCGACGGCCCCGCGGCGATCGAAATCCAGCACATGTCGCGGGTCATCCTGGAGCGGGTGAACCGCTATTTCGGCTGGGCCGCGATCGACCGCATCGCGATCCGGCAGGCGCCGCTGCGGCGGCCAGCCGCGCAAGCCCGACCGGGCGCTCGATCCGCATGCGGTTCAACGGTTGCGGACACCCTGCCGGATACCGACGACGGCGCTGAAAGATGCGCTGGCGCGGCTTGGCGCGGCCGTCAAAAGAAAGTGACGGCATTGCCTCGGGCGCCGCCGACGGGGTAGCCCAGAGCCTCAATTAAGCCCGGAATCGGGCCGAAATCACGCAGCCATGCAGGAGTCTTCGGTGATCATGACCCGCCGCCAGTTCATCGCCAGATCGTCCGCTTTGGCGGCTGGTGCTCGCCGCCGTTTCGGCGGAGATTCTGCCGCTGGTCGGCGATGTTCTGGCCCAGAGCCCCGAGCCCGGCCGATCTGGTGCAGGCCGGCCCGCTCGGCGACGTGGTGATGGGCGAGGCCAACGCCCCGGTCACCATCATCGAATATGCCTCGATGACCTGTAGCCATTGCGCGACCTTCCACAACACCACCTATCCGGAGATGAAGAAGAAATACATCGACACCGGCAAGGTGAAATACATCCTGCGCGAATTCCCGCTCGATCCGCTGGCCGCGGCCGGCTTCATGCTGGCGCGCTGCGCGGGCAACGACAAATATTACCCGATCGTCGAAATGCTGTTCCAGAAGCAGAACGAGTGGGTGACGCAGAACCCGATCCCGCCGCTGCTGGCGCTCGCCAAGCAGATGGGCTTCACCCAGGAAAGCTTCGAAGCCTGCCTGAAGGACCAGAAGGTGCTGGAGGCGATCGAAAGCGTGCGCACCCACGGCGCCGAGAAGCTCGGCGTGACGTCGACGCCGACCTTCTTCATCAACGGCAAGAAGGTCAACGGCACGCTGACGATCGCAGGAACTCGACAAGCAGATCGAGCCGCTGTCTGAAGAGCTGAGGCGCGCGGCGCATTGCGTCATGGCCGAGCTTGACTCGGCAATCCACGTCATTTGATAGCAATGAGCGCTAAGACGTGGAGGCCCGCGACAAGCGCGGGCATGACGCTCCAACCAGCGCGCGACGCCGCGGCTGTATCGTCACGGCGGATATATCCGGAAATTAACAGCAAGTCGCCCTGCCGGGCCGCTTCCATGCCCTGCGTTGGCCGCACGTTCATCTTCCGAAAGACGAGCGCCAACCGATCTGGTTATGAGGGGTTTCGGACACGCAAGGCGGTAATTTTGTTCGCCGGCGCCGAACGCTGCCTCACGCAATCTTGCTGCGCGCGTCATGAAGCGCATGCGTGCGCTCGCCAAAAATTCAGCGCTTCAGAATGGCAATTTCACTATTGAAGGTTCGTGGCAATTCTTCACACCGAAATCAGCAAAGATGAAAAGTTGGCGCCAAATATTGCTGACTTGATGAGTTTTGCCGGTATAGCCATCAAATAGATGGGCCTTCCGTTCGCCGAGATGCGGGCCTCGCACTGGTCCAACGATTTTCAGTCTTTCATGCGTTTGGCGCGACATGCCGTGCCGGTTCCATCCGCTCGTGCAGCACGCGGACGATCTCCACGAGGCCGGACCGTGTTATCCGATAGAAGATTACATGCACCGGGTTTGCGACCGGTGCCGCGCGGCTTTCGTCCCGGCTGTGGCGAATGTGGAAGCCGCGAATGCCGGGCCGTAGGTCGCCTCGGTCGGCAGTCGAACGACCCTCCGGTTGCTCGGCAAGGCGCCGCATCGCGGCCAGAAGGAGCGCGACATATCGAGCGCGAGCGTCATGCCCATGATCTTTTTCGCTCGGGATCCTCGAAACTCGAATTTATGTCGCGTTTCGCCGATGCCGTGAGTTGATAGCGTGCCACGGACGGTCAGGAGCGAGGCGGGTTCGCCAAGGCGATCGAGCCACGCCTCAAGATCCGCCTCGTCGACGTCCTCATAATCTCCCGTTGTCGAGATCGGCGATCCCGGCATCAATGCATTGCCGCAGGCGCTCAAGCTTTAGCGCATCCAGGGCGCGGCGCTGCTGCAGCGCGCGGATGGCGTCGCGAACCGCCTCACTCGCGTTGTGGTATTCGCCGGTCTTCAGCATCTCGTCGCGAAAGGCGTCCTGCTCGGGCGTGTGAGGCCCTGATGTTTCGGGTCGGCATCGGATCAACTCGCTGTGTCCTGCCAGGATAGAGGTGTTGGCAAGAATCTGCCAATACACGGCAGTCGGCCGCCGTCGCAGCCGCGTCCTTGAAATCTCCCTCCGCAAGCCCAAATTTCCCCGTCAACACTGATTTTTCCGTGATTTCAGCGGCTTGGGGGAAACGCCCTTTTCGGCTTGCCCTTGCCACATGGGTCCCCATTCTCCGGCCTCCCGAGGGCGTCCAGCGATTCTCGGGCAGATTGGCGCCGAAACGGCGCCGGCACGAAACGGGCGCCAGACGGCGCCGGTAACGAAAGAAGAATTTCAGCATGAAGCTGACGCGACTGCGGCTCATCGGTTTCAAGTCCTTCGTCGAGCCCACCGATTTCCTGATCGAACCCGGCCTCACCGGCGTGGTCGGGCCGAATGGCTGCGGCAAGTCGAACCTTGTCGAAGCGCTTGCGCTGGGTGATGGGCGAGAATTCCTACAAGTCCATGCGCGCCACCGACATGGACCAGGTGATTTTCGCCGGCTCCGGCAATCGCCCGGCCCGCAACCATGCCGAAGTGTCGATGGCGATCGACAATACGGATCGTACTGCCCCGCAGGTCTATAACGAGCACGAGCAGCTCGAAGTCGCCCGCCGCATCGAGCGCGAGCAGGGCTCGACCTATCGCATCAACGGCCGCGAAGTGCGCGCCCGCGACGTGCAGATCCTGTTCGCCGATGCCTCGACCGGCGCGCGCTCGCCCGCGCTCGTGCATCAGGGCCGCATCGGCGAGATCATCCAGGCCAAGCCCGAACAGCGCCGCCGCGTGCTGGAAGAGGCCGCCGGCATTTCCGGTCTGCATGCGCGCCGTCACGAAGCCGAATTGCGGCTGCGCGCCGCCGAGCAGAATCTGCAGCGGCTGGAAGACGTGATCGGCCAGCTCGCCTCGCAGATGGATGCGCTGAAGCGGCAGGCGCGTCAGGCGATCCGCTATCGCAATGTCTCCGCGCAGGTGCGAAAGCAGGAGGCCGCGCTGTTCCATCTGCGCTGGCTGAATGCGCGTACCGAACTCGACGAATCCGATGCGGCGCGGGTGACGGGCCTGAAGGAAGTGGCGGCCGCGACGCTGGCGCAGACGCGAAGCCGGCCAAGGCGCAGGAAGCAGCGTCGCGAAGGCTTGCCGCAATTGCGCGAAGCCGAGGCGAGCGCCGGTGCCGCGCTTGCGGCGGCTGGTGGCCGCCCGCGAAGCGCTCGATCGCGAGGAAGCGCGCGCCAAGGAACGCATCGCCGAACTGGAGCAGCGTCTCGCCCAGCTCGACGACGACATCACGCGCGAGCGCCAGCTCGCCTCCGATTCCGAAACCTCGCTGGAGCGTCTCACCAGCGAAGCCGCGGGCTGCGCCGCGATCTCGAAGCCGGCGAAAGCCGCCGCAGCGATGCCGGGCGCAGGGTCGAGGAAGCCGACGGCGTGCTGGCGGCATCCGAGAAGAATTTCGGCGAGATGACCGGCGCGCTTGCCGATCTCACCGCGCGCCGCAATGCGCTGGAGCGTGCCGCGCGCGAGCAGACCGAACGGCTGTCGCGGCTGGAACGCGAAGTCGCGGCGGTGGTCGCCGAATTCGCCAAGATCGAGGCCGACAGCCGCGGCTTCCCCGATCTCGCGGCGCTTTCGCAGCGAAGTCGAAACCGCGCAGGCAGGCGGTGACCGAAGGCGAGGCCGAGCGCCTTGCGCGCCGAGGCCGCGCATTCGGCCGCGCGTCAGGCGCTCGATGTGGCGAGCGCAAGCCGCTTGCCGAAGCCGAGCGGCGCGCCAACCGGCTCGAGACCGAAGCCAAGACGCTGCGCAAGCTGCTGCATGTCGATTCCGGCAATCTGTGGCCGTCGGTGATCGACGACCTGCAGGTGGCGAAGGGCTTCGAGACCGCGCTCGGCGCTGCCTTGGGCGACGACCTCGAAGCGCCGGTCGATCCGCGGCGCCGATGCGCTGGGGCGGCGCCGCGATCGATCCGACCGATCCGGTTCTGCCGGAAGGCGTCGAGCCGCTCGCCGATCACGTCACCGCGCCCGCCGAACTGCATCGCCGCCTGCGTCAGATCGGGCTCGTCGACCGCGCCGATGCCGCGCGTTTCGCGGCCGCTGCTCAAGCCCGGCCAGCGGCTGGTGTCGCGCGAAGGCGATCTGTGGCGCTGGGACGGTTTCGCGGTCGCCGCCAATGCGCCGACCGGCGCCGCCCGCCGTCTCGCCGAGCGCAACCGGCTGGCCGAGATCGAGCAGGAGCTGGATTCGGCGCGCGCGCGATGCGGAAGCCAAGCGCAAGATCGCGGCGCAGGCCGAGGCCGAAGCGGCTGCCGCCAACGAGGCCGAGACCGCAGCGCGCAATCGCTGGCGCGAATTGCAGCGTGCCGCCGACGAGCGCGCGCGAGCGCCACGCCAGCGCCGAACGCGATCTCAGCCACATCACCAATCGCCGGGCGGCGCTGACCGAGGCGCAGGCGCGGCTCGGCACCAGCAGCGAAGAGGCCATGGCCGCGCACGGCGAGGCGCAACGCGCGCTTGTCCGAGTTGCCGCCGGCCGCCGAACTGGAAGCGCAGGCTGAACGAGGTCCGCGCCGAGATCACGAGCCAGCGCGTGATGGTCGCCGAAGTGCGCGCCGAGGCGCAGGCGCTGACGCGCGAAGCCGAGATCGCCAAGAAGCGGCTGGAAACCATCGCCGGCGAGCAGCAGGCCTGGCTCGACACCCGCGAACGCACCGCCAAGCAGATCGCGGCGCTGGACGCCCGGCTCGCCGAGGCCAGGACCGAGCGCGACAGCCTGGTCGATGCGCCGCGGCTGTTCGAGGAGAAGCGCGTCGCGCTGCTCGGCGAAGTGCAGAATGCGGAAGTCGGCGCAGCGCGAGGCGAGCGATCGCGCTGGCGCAGGGCGAGAGCGTCGCTGACCGAAGCCAACAAGGCGGTGCGTGCGGCGCTCGATGCGCTGTCCGGCCGCGCGCGAGCGGCTCGGCCGTTCGGAAGAACGCTGCGAAGGCGCCAAGCGCCGGCTGTCCGATATCGAGCACGAAATCCGCGACATGCTGGAAGTCGAGCCGCCAGGCGTCGCGGCGCTGGCCGAAATGCCGGAAGGCGCGGCGCTGCCCGAAGTCTCCGATGGTCGAGGCCGAGCTCGAAAAGCTGCGGCGCGAACGCGAGCGTCTGGGCGCCGTCAATCTGCGCGCCGAAGAGGAATTGCGCGAGATCGAGACCCAGCACACCGCGCTCACCACCGAGCGCGACGACCTGGTCGAGGCGATCAAGCGGCTGCGCCAGGGCATCCAGAGCCTGAACCGGAAGCGCGCGAGCGGCTGCTCACCTCGTTCGAAGTGGTCAACAACCACTTCAAGAAGCTGTTCAAGGAATTGTTCGGCGGCGGCGAAGCCGAATTGCGGCTGATCGAAAGCGACGATCCGCTCGAGGCCGGCCTCGAAATCATGGCCAAGCCGCCCGGCAAGAAGCTGCAATCGCTGTCGCTGCTTGTCCGGCGGCGAGCAGGCGCTGACCGCGATGGCGCTGATCTTCGCGGTGTTCCTCACCAATCCGGCGCCGATCTGCGTGCTGGACGAAGTGGACGCGCCGCTCGACGACCACAATGTGGAGCGCTTCTGCGACCTGCTCGACGAGATGACCCGCTCGACCGACACCCGCTTCGTGATCATCACCCACAACCCGATCACGATGGCGCGGATGAACCGGCTCTACGGCGTCACCATGGCCGAGCGCGGCGTCTCGCAGCTGGTGTCGGTGGACCTCGAAGCGGCGGTGCAAATCCGCGATCAGGCGGGCGCGGCGTAAGTTACGCTCTAGCCATGCCGGTGGTTTCCGGTGTGCGGCGCCCACTGGCATGCACAATTTTTAGCCGGGTTCGTCGCGATACCTCCGACGCAGGTGCGGGCTACGATGCCCGCGGCATCGCGGCGCGTCGGGGATCGGTTGCGATCGAGCACGCGAGGCCTGAGCCGGGGTGGGCGGGCACTTACAGGCGTCCCGCGAAGTCGCCCGCCACTCCGAGCCGCTCCCTGCCGCTCTGCGGGGGGAGGCGCATGAGCCCGCATCGCGTTTGATGCCTCGCTGTTGACGCCCCGGCTTCCGCCGCGTCATCACGGGGTCATGCCGATCCGACTCGACAGCAAAAGCCCCGATTTTCCCGCGCGTTTTGCGCAATTTCTCGCCACCAAGCGCGAGGCCTCGGCCGACGTCGACAAGGCCGTGCGCGAGATCGTGGCCGACGTGGCGGCGCGCGGCGACGACGCCCTGATCGAACTGTCGCGCAAATTCGACCGGGTCGATCTGGCGAAGCTCGGGCTTGCGGGTCAGCGCGCAGGAAATCGCCGACGCGGAAAAGGCCTGCGAGCCGCAAGGCGCTGGACGCGCTGAAGCTGGCGCGCGACCGGATCGAGGCTTTCCATCTGCGCCAGAAGCCGAAGGACGACCGCTTCACCGATGCGCTCGGCGTCGAACTCGGCCATCGCTGGACCGCGATCGAGGCGGTCGGGCTTTACGTGCCGGGCGGCACCGCGGCCTATCCGTCCTCGGTGCTGATGAATGCGGTGCCGGCCAAGGTCGCGGGCGTGCCGCGCATCGTCATGGTGGTGCCGGCGCCGGACGGCATGATCAATCCGCTGGTGCTGGCGGCGGCGAAGCTCGGCGGCGTCGATGAAATCTATCGCGTCGGCGGCGCGCAGGCGGTGGCGGCGCTGGCTTACGGCACGCAGACCATCAAGCCGGTGTCGAAGATCGTCGGGCCCGGCAATGCCTATGTGGCGGCGGCCAAGCGCCAGGTCTTCGGCAAGGTCGGCATCGACATGATCGCGGGACCGTCCGAGGTGCTGGTGCTGGCCGACGGCAGCGCCAATGCCGGACTGGATCGCGGCCGATCTGCTGGCGCAGGCCGAGCATGACGAGGCGGCGCAATCGATCCTGATCACCGACGATGCGCGGCTGGCCGACGACGTCGAAGCGGCGGTCGCCGGGCAGTTGAAGACGCTGCCGCGCGCGAAAATCGCCGGCGCCTCCTGGCGCGATTACGGCGCCACCATCCTGGTGCGCGATCTCGACGAGGCCGTGCCGCTGGTCGATGCGCTGGCGCCCGAGCATCTCGAACTGATCGCCGCCGATCCCGAAAGCCTGATCGGCAAGATCCGCAATGCCGGGGCGATCTTTGTCGGCTGCCTATACGCCGGAAGCGATCGGCGATTATGTCGGCGGCTCGAACCACGTGCTGCCGACCGCGCGCTCGGCGCGCTTCTCGTCGGGCCTCGGCGTGCTCGATTTCGTCAAGCGCACCTCGATCCTGAAATGCGGCCCCGATCAGCTTGCGGCGCTCGGCGCCGGCGGCGATCGCGCTCGGCGAGGCGGAGGGGCTCGACGCGCATGCGCGCTCGGTGGCGATCCGGCTGAACCGGCGATGACCGACGCGCGCCATCCGCATCGAAGCTCGTGGCGGTGACGCTCGACGAGGAATTGATCGGACGTTCGGGTCCCGATATCGAGCACGAGCGCGCGGTCGCGATCTACGACCTGATCGAGGAGAACTCGTTCCAGCCGGTCGATCAGCCGGCCGGCGCCTACGCGCTGCATCTCGAGCATGTCGGAAAACCGGCTGGTCTTCGATATCCGCAAGCCCGATGGCACGCCGGTGGTGGCGCATCTGTTGTCGCTCACGCCCGTTCCGCCGGATCGTGAAGGACTATTTCATGATCTGCGACAGCTATTACGCGGCGATCCGGACCGCGACGCCCGGACAAGATCGAGGCGATCGACATGGGCCGGCGCGGCCTGCATGACGAGGGCTCACATACCTTGATGGAACGGCTCGAGCGGCAAGGTGACGGTCGATTTTCGACCGCGCGGCGGCTGTTCACGCTGATCTGCGTCCTGCACTGGAAGGGCTGATCGTGCGATGAAGCCGCCCGGTGCACGGCCCCAATCGGTGCTGTTCGCCTGCGGACAGAATGTGATCCGTTCCCCGATGGCGATGGCGCTGGCGAAACACCTGTTCGGCAAGAGCATCTATATCGGCTCCGCCGGCGTGAAGCCGGGCGAGCCCGATCCGTTCGCCATTGCCGCGATGGAGGAGATCGGCCTCGATATCTGCAAGCACAAGCCGCATACCTTCGAGGAACTGGACGAATGGGAGGGGCTGAATTTCGACCTGATCGTCACGCTGTCGCCGGAGGCCCATCACAAGGCGCTCGAACTGACGCGAACGCTCGCGGCCGAGGTGGAATACTGGCCGACCCCCGATCCGAGCGACGTCGGCGGCAACCGCGAGCAGAAGCTCGACGCCTACCGGGACGCTGCGCGACATGCTGATGAAGCGCATCCGGGAGCGGTTCGGCACGCAAAATCCGGGCAACGAGTGACGCCGATCCGGCCATCAATCCGCCGTCATTCCGGGACCGCCATCGCTGGAAGTTTACGCGGCAGCTAACTGGCTGCGCCGCTGGACCGGAATCGATGCTCCGGTTAGCGATGATGGATTCCGGGTTCGCCACACGCCGCCAAGTTTACGCTGGCTGCGTAAACTTGCCAGCGTCGTGGCGCCCCGGAATGACCGCGTTATTGTCCGGCCTCGGTATGACGGCAATGCTGGTTGTTTAACCCCGCCGATTCCGGTAGGTCTTGCGCCCGCTCGAACCCGCCCGGGCGCGAAATCGCCACTCAGAATCGGCACCATCATGATCGGCCGGCCCAAACTCGTTCTCGCTTCCGGTTCTCCGCGCAGGCTGACCCTGATCAACCAGGCCGGCATCGAGCCGGATGCCCTGCAGCCGGCCGATATCGACGAAATTCCGCGCAAGGGCGAACTGCCGCGGGCCTGCGCCACCCGGCTCGCCCGCGCCAAGGCCGAGGCCGCGCTCGAGGCGGTGCGGCTGAACGAGGAATTGCGCGGCGCCTATATCATCGCCGCCGATACCGTGGTCGCGGTCGGCCGCCGCATCCTGCCGAAGGCCGAACTGCTCGACGAGGCCGGGCAATGCCTGCGGCTGCTGTCCGGGCGCAATCACCGCGTCCATACCTCGGTCTGCATGGTGACGCCGAACGAGAGCTTCCGCCAGCGGCTGGTCGAGACCCGCGTGCGCTTCAAGCGGCTGTCGGCCGAGGACGTCGAGGCCTATCTCGCTTCCGGCGAATGGCGCGGCAAGGCCGGCGGCTACGCGATCCAGGGACTGGCCGGCGCCTTCGTGGTGAAGATCGTCGGCTCCTATACCAACGTGGTCGGGCTGCCGCTTTACGAGACGCTGACGCTGCTGTCGGGCGAAGGCTTCCCGATCCATTTCGGCTGGCTGAATACTGATCCTGATCGGCGCGCGCCAGCGGCGGCGCCATGCGCGGCCCGATGACAGGCGCGCACCGGAATCCAGCCACGATCTCGTGCGCAGCATGGCTTCAGGTTCACGCCGCGGACTGACAGAAGCGATGAATCTCGCGCAGCATCTCGAAATATCGGCGCCGAGCTATCCGAACCGGCCGGCGATCGGTACGGCGCCGGCTGCTGTTCGACTATGCGGCGCTGGCGCAGCGCGTGGCGCGGCTGGCTTGCGCGTTGCGCGACGACCTGCGGCTTGCGCCCGGCGACCGCGTCGCCATCGTCTCCTCCAACGCGCCGGAATATCTGGAGGCGCTCTATGCCATCTGGCATGCCGGCTGCGTCGGCGTGCCGGTCAATGCCAAGCTGCATCCGGCCGAGCTCGCCTACATCCTCGACCATTCCGGCGCGCGGGTCTGCTTCGCCTCGTCCGATCTGGCGCCCGCGATCGAGGCGCATGCGCCGGAGTCGCTCGAACGCATCGATCGTGTTCGGCGGCCGCCTCCTGCGACGGCTGTTCAGGCGGCCGATGCCGATCGCCGTTACGCCGCGCGACGGCGACGATCTCGCCTGGCTGTTCTACACCTCCGGCACCACCGGCCGCCCGAAAGGCGCGATGCTGACGCATCGCAATCTCGCCGTCATGGGCGACGCCTACACGAACGAGGTCGATCGCGTCGGCTATGGCGATCCGCTGCTGCATGGCGCGCCGATGAGCCACGGCTCCGGCCTCTACATGATCCCCTATGTGATGCATTGCGGCGTCAACGTCGTGCCGGAATCCGGCGGCTTCGATGCCGCAGGAGATCTTCGAATTGATCGACGCCTGGCCGCGCGCCTCGATGTTCGCGGCGCCCACCATGGTGAAGCGGCTGGTCGAGCATGACGGCGATTGCCGCGCGGAGAATATCCGCACCATCGTCTGGGGCGGCGCGCCGATGTATGTCGAGGATGCCATTCGCGCGCTCGACCGGTTCGGCCCGCGCTTCGCGCAGATCTACGGGCAGGGCGAAAGCCCGATGACCATCACCGTGCTGTCGCGCGCCGACATCGCCGATCGCCGGCATCCGCGCTGGCGCGAGCGGCTGGCATCGGCGGGCCGCGCCTTCTCCTGCGTGGAGGTGGTGATCGCCAACGAAACCGGGCTCGCCTTTCCGCAAGGCACGCCCGGCGAAATCCTGGTGCCGCGGCGAGACCGTGATGGCCGGCTATTGGCAGAACGAGGAGGCGAGCGCGGCCGCGCTGCGGGACGGCTTTCTGCATACCGGCGATGTCGGCGCCTTCGACGCCGACGGCTATCTGTTTCTGAAAGACCGTTCCAAGGACCTGATCATTTCCGGCGGCTCCAACATCTATCCGCGCGAGGTCGAGGAGGTGCTGCTGCGCCATCCCGGCGTGCGCGAGGTCTCGGTGATCGGCCGGCCGGACCGCGAATGGGGCGAGGTGGTGGTGGCCTATGTGGTGGGCGAGGTGGACCGCGCCGAACTCGACACGCTCTGTCTCAACGCCATCGCCCGCTTCAAGCGGCCGAAGGATTATGTGTTCGTCGACGCGCTGCCGAAGAACAATTACGGCAAGGTGCTGAAGACGACGCTCCGCGAGTGGGATGCCGCCGCTCCGGAATGAATGGCGAGCAACCGGCGCAATGCAGACCGGCCCTGATTTTTACAACCCATAGATTGATTCCCGTATAAGTTGCGATAGAATCGCGGACTCGCATCGGGAGACGGACATGGTCGTCATCGACACCAACAGCAATTGCAGCCGCAAGATCGATTATCTGAAGCGCAAGGGCGTTATCGCCGTCGGCCGCTATTACCGGATCAGGAAGCCGGAATACCGGATCACGGTCCCGGAAGCGCAGAAGCTGTCGGCCGCGGGGATCATGATCTTCATGGTCTATGAAGACACCGGTCAGAAGGTCGTCCCTCGATCTGACCAAGCGCGCAGGGCAAGGGCCGACGGACGCAACCGCCGTGGCGCAGGCGAGAGAAATCGGCCAGCCGTTCGGCAGCGCGATCTATTTCGCGGTGGAAGGTCTGCCGCATGGCTACACCAGCGCCGACCTTCCTGCGATCCGGGATTATTTCGGCGGGGTGAAGGAAGCGGTCGGAGACCGGTTCAAGCTTGGCGTCTACAGCGACGGCGTGGTGTGCAAGACGTTGCTCGACGAGAAATACTGCGCCTATACGTGGCTGTCCGCATCGACCTCGTTCGAGGGTACGCAGGCCTTCTATCGCAGCGGCCGCTGGAACCTCGCGCAGAAGACGCCGCTCGACCAGGACTGGGAAGGTCTCAGCGTCGACGTCAATGAGGCCAAGCCTGACTTTCGGCGCCTTTCTGGTAGCGCCCCCAAGCGCGGTCCATCGCCGGAGCAAGGCGAAGGTCGGAGCCTAGAGCTTCGCGCAGCGCTGCGCCCCGCAATTTCCGGAGGCGCGGGCGCGTACAAGGCGGCAGGATCGCCGTTCAAGTCTTCCATCCCGCGCCGCACGGCTTATCTTGCCGCCATGACCAGCCCGCCGCTCGCCCCCGACAAGCCATGCCCGATCTGCGGCAAGCCCTCGCTCGACGGGTTCCGGCCGTTCTGCTCGCGCCGCTGCGGCGATATCGACCTCAACCGCTGGCTCAAGGGCGTCTATGTGGTGCCGACCAAGGAGACCGATGACGACCCGGACCAGCCGCGGCCGGCCGGCGCGCAGGAGGAATAGGCGGCGCCGATCGGCGGGTGGACAGGGCCGGACCCGCCCTCTATAACGCCCCCCGCTCAGACCAGATGCCCCTTCCGGGGCCCGGCGCCCAGGTAGCTCAGTTGGTAGAGCATGCGATTGAAAATCGCAGTGTCGGTGGTTCGATTCCGCCCCTGGGCACCATTCTCTGAATCGCCGCGCTTCTCCGTCCTCAGGCCTCACGGCGCCTTCCTAAATCCCCGGATCGGTTCCAGCGTCTTTGCCGGCTGTTCCGGCATCGGCATTCGCAGATCGTGTTCGCGACGCCCGAAGCCGGACGCTCCATGGCGGAAACCAGGCCGCGGCATTGACCTTTGGGACAATGCCATTGCCCCAAAGGGCAATTGAGCCGCCCTGCCGGCTTCCTATGATCGAGCGAGGATTGGGTCGGGTCCGCGCATCCTGAAGGCTCCGGTCGTGCAGTAAAGGGTCCAGATGGAGCCAAGGCGGCCGCGCAAGCCTTTCATGCCCGCTTTCGGAACGCCGAAGCTCAGCCTTATCATGTCGGCGTTGTTCGTCTGTCTGTCGATTCCGATACTGATCTTCATCCTGCTCTACAACTATCACAAGAATTCGGAAGCGATCGCCTCGACGCTGGAGCAATCGGTCAACAAGACCATTCAGAGCAACATCGAGAGCGCCGGCAACTTCATCCATCCGGTCGGCGGCATGCTGCGGCTCCTCGCCGGCATCGCCGCGGTCGATCCCGCCTATTTCCGCACCGAAGCGAGCGCCGATCTGCTCTACCGCGCGCTGATTTCGGGCGAGCAGGTCGATGCGGTCTATGTCAGCTTCGATGACGGCTATCACCGCGTCGTCACCCGCATGGACGAGGACCGGCGACGTTCCGATCCCAAAATCCCGTCGAACGCGAATTGGCATTCGAGCTATATCGACGACTTCTCCGTCGGCAAGGATCGCGCCCGGCACCGGCTGTTCTTCGATAGCTGGGGACATTCGGTCGGCGGCTACAGCGTTCCGAGCAATCTCGACATTCGTACACTCGAGGGCTATGCGCAGGCGAGATCGACGCGCGGGCTGGTCATCACCGAGCCGACCATCAATCCGGATACCGGATCGCCGATCCTGTCGGTCCGCTACCCGATCATCCGCAACGGCGAATTCATCGGCGCGGCCAGCGCCAATATCACGATGGATGTGCTCTCGCGCTATCTGGCGAGCCATCGCGCCAGCCCCAACAGCAAAAGCATCATCGCCGACATGAACAGCGGCAAGATCATCGCCGCCGCGGATCGCGACCACGGTGTGCAGATGATCAACGGCAAGCTCACGGTCGCCACCATCGAAGGTATCCGCGATCCGAATGTGAAGAAGGCGGATATCACCCGCACGCTGACCCGGAAAGACAATTTCATGTTCGAATCTCCGGTCAACGGCGAGGAGATCAGCGCGGCCTTCACCAAGTTCCCGGGCGATTTCGGAAAACCCTGGGAAGTTATCGTGCTGACCCCGACGAGCGATTTCATCGGCGATCTGGTGGCTACCAACCGGCAGATGGTGCTTGTGATTGTCGGGCTGACGCTGGTCGAATTGCTCCTGATCTACGCGCTGTCCATGAGGCTGTCGCGGCCGATCGAGAATATCTCGCGCGAGCTGAAATCGGTCGAGGCGCTTTCATTCGAGAGCGGCTCGGGCAATGTGTCGAAGATCAAGGAGATCGCGCAGTTGCAATCGGCAGCGGCTTTGCTGCGCAATTCGCTGCAATCGTTTTCATCCTTCGTGCCGCTCGATGTCGTGCGCGAACTGGTCCGAACCGGAACGCCCCTGACGCTCGGCGTCGAGCAGCGCTTCATGACCGTGCTGTTCACCGATATCGAAGACTTTTCCTCGCTTTCGGAGCAATTGCCGGCGAACGACTTGCTCGGCCAGATGTCGGTCTATTTCGAGGAGGTGTCGCGCGCGATCACGCAGGAGGCCGGCACGGTCGACAAGTTCATCGGCGACGGCGTCATGGCGTTCTGGGGAGCGCCGGCGGAACGGTCCGATCACGCGCTGCGCGCCTGCGCGGCCGCGTTGCGCGCAACCCGCCGGATGGCCGAGGTGAACGAGCGGTGGGCCGGCGAAGGCCGGCCGAAGCTTCGCACGCGCATCGGCCTGCATAGCGCGGATGTGCTCGTGGGAAATGTCGGCTCGACCGAGCGGCTGAGCTACACGGTGATGGGCGACGGCGTGAATGTCGCGGCGCGGCTCGAAGGCATGAACAAGGTATTCGGCACGGCGATCTGCGTGAGCGACAGCGTGGTGGAGGCCGCAGGCCCGACGCTGGTGGTACGGCCGCTGCGCGAGGTCCAGGTCAAGGGCCGCGTGCATGCCTTCATGGTGTACGAGCTTCTGGGCATCGAAGGCGATGACGATCCCGAGGTTGCAGTTCGCGAGGCCGATGCGCGGCTCGGGCGGATGACCTGGGATGCCTGGCGTCATCTGGAGCGCGGCGACGTGGCGCAAGCGTCGCGTGGTTACCGGGCGATCCTCGATGAATATCCTGGCGATCCCGTTGCCAAAGCCCAGTTCGAAACCTGCCAGGCCTCGCAGTTCGAGCGCCTCGGATGAGGTAAGCTCGCGGCGATTCGGGTGTTTCAGATTGCGCGCGCCTGGCGGGAACCGGGCAGAGGGGCCGCCATGACCGCCGATACCAGCAAGTCCCAGAGCAGCTCGGAGGTCTTCCGCTATGGCGGCTCCGGCACGCTGCTGCTGATCGGGCTGTTGCTTTTCGTCGGTCTGCACCCGCTGATGCTGGGCGGCCTTGCTTCGAGAATTGTGGGCGGGCTGATCATCGTCGGAATCCTGGTGGCCGGGACGCTGGCCGCGAGCAGCTCGCATCTGCAGCGGGCTACCAGTATCGCGCTGGCCGCGCTCACATTCGGCGCGCAGCTCGCCTGGCTCATCACCCACGACACCGACGTACGAAGCCGGCCTGATGTTGATGTTCGCGATCTTCTGCTTCTACACGGCGATGATCATCCTGCGGCATGTGCTGGCCTTCGGCCCGCTCTATGCCGATCGCGTCCATGCGGCGCTCAGCGTCTATATCCTGCTGGCGATGGCTTGGGCCGGTGCCTACGGCATGGTCGAGATATTGATCGCCGAACTCGTTTTCGATTCCGGCCGTGTTCGGTCACGATCCGCAAGAGCCGCAGGGAATGACTCTGCTCGCAGTGATGTTTCATCTCAGCATCGCGACGCTCACCTCGACCGGCTATGGTGACATAACGCCGGTCGCCCCGTTCGCGCGCTCGCTGGCGGCGCTCGAACAGCTGATCGGCGTCTTCTATATTGCCGTGTTGATCTCGCGCCTGGTCGGCCTCTATCCGTCCGAAGACCGCGTCTAAGAAGAAGGAGTCGGTGCGATGCTGGAGGGACTTCCGCGTTGGTCGAGAGTGGCGCTGGTCGTGGCGATCATTGCGGTTGGCGCGGGCGCCAGCTTCTACGGCTACCGGTATTTCACGCGCCCGGTCACGCTCACGATCGCGGCCGGGTCGATCGACGGCGAAGGCCAGCGGCTGATGACGGCGATCGGCGCGCGACTTGCCGCGTCGAAATCGCCGGTCCGCCTGAAGGTCATCGACAAGGGCAGTCGCGCTGGCGGCGACACAGGCTTTCGCCAAGGGCGAGGTCGATCTCGCGATCGTGCGGCCCGATCTCGGCGACATGTCGAATGCGCGTACCGTCGTACTGGTCACCAATGGCGTGCTGCTGATGATCGCGCTGCCGGGCAGCAAGATCGAAAGCATCGACGACCTGAAAGGAAAGACGCTCGGCGTGGTCGGCGGGCCGGTGAACAAGCAACTCCTCGATGCGCTCGACAACGAATACGACCTGACCAGATCGAAAGTGCATTTCAAGGATTTGATGCCGGCGGAGATTCCGGCTGCGATCCAGGCCAAGCAGGTGCAGGCGCTGATGATCGTGGCGCCGATATCGGAGCGCTATCTCGCGCAGATACGCGCTCTGTTTCCGCGCGACGCCAAGCAGAAGCCGACCTTGCTCGCGGTCGAATTCGGCGGGCGCCATCGCCGCCGTCAACAAGGCCTATGAGAGCTACGATCTTCCGAAGGGCACGATCCGCGGCTCGCCCGCGATCCCCGACGACGATCTGACCACATTGCGGGTGCCGCTCTATCTGGTGGCGAAGTCGACGGTCAGCAACGATCTGATCACCGATCTCACCAAGGCCATCATGGAAGGTCGCGCCAGCATGATCGCGGAATATCCGCTGGTGGCGCAGATCGCGGCGCCCAGCACCGAGAAGGACGCCGCCATACCGATTCATGCGGGGGCCGCGGCCTATTTCGGCGGCGACGTGCCGACGATCTTCGACAAATACGGCGATCAGTTCTTTTACGCCTCGATGCTGCTCGGCATGCTGAGCTCGGTCGTTGCCGCGATCTGGAAATTCATGTTGGTCGGTCCCGAAGGCGGCACCAGCCGGCCGCCCGAGCGGCTGCACAGCATGACCGGCCGGATCCGCGAAGCCAAGAATGAGGACGACCTCGAAAAGATCGAGGACGAGATCGACGAGATCATTCGCAAGGAACTGGCCAAGACCGGCGAAGGCGAAGTCGATGTCGGCGCGCTCACGATCGCGCTCAGCCGCCTGGAATATCTGATCGGGCAGCGACGGCGGGCCCTGGCGCAGGCGCAGCGGGCCACCGCCTGACGCTTGCGATTACGGCTCGGCGCGAGCGATTGCGTCTTGCCGTGCTCGCATCAGGATGCCGCGCTTCGGCGCGAACAGGAAGGCCAGCAGGAAGAAGAAGGCCTGGATCAGCACGATGCAGGCGCCGGTCGCGCCGTCGATATGGAAGCTGACGATGGTGCCGAGCGCAGCCGCAGCGATCGCGATGCCGGCGGCGATCACCAGCATGCGCTCGAACGGTCGGTCAGCAGATAGGCGGTGGCGCCCGGGCCGATCAGCATGGCGATGACCAGAATGATGCCGACCGCCTTCAGCGAGGTCACGATGGTGAGCGACAGCAGCACCAGCAGTCCGTAATGCAAGCACCCGCACCGGCAGGCCGATCGAGCGCGCATGGTTCGGATCGAAGCAATAGAGCAGCAGATCGCGCCGCTTCAGCAGCACGACCAGCAGCGTGCCGCCGGCGACGATCGCGGTCTCGATCAGGTCGCGCGCGGTGACGCCCAGCACATTGCCGAACAGGATGTGGTTGAGATGCTGGTCGGTCTCGACCTTGGTGAACAGCACGAGCCCGAAGCCGAACATGCCGGAGAACACGATGCCCATCACCGTGTCCTCCTTGATGCGGCTGTTCTCCTTGAGATAGCCGGTGAACAGCGCGCAGGCGAGGCCGGCGGCGAAGGCGCCGATCGCGAGCGGCAGCGCCAGCACATAGGCGATCACGATGCCGGGCAGCACCGCATGCGAGATCGCGTCGCCCATCAGCGACCAGCCCTTCAGCACCAGATAGCAGGACAGCACCGCGCAGACCGCCGCGACCAGGACCGACACCACCAGCGCCCGCTGCATGAACGGATAGGAGAGGGGGACGGTGATCCAGTCGAGCAGGAGCGTCATGCGGCGGCCTCCGAACGCGGCGAGCCGGCGCCGCCGCGCGGCCAGCAGGCCGTGCGTCGGCGCGAAGATGAAGGCCGCGAGGAACAGCAGCGTCTGCAGGGTGACGATCACGCCGCCGGTGGCGCCGTCGAGGAAATAGCTGAGATAGGCGCCGACGAAGCTCGTGACGACGCCGAGCGCGACGCTGATCGCGATCAGCCGGCCGAACCGGTCGGTGAGCAGATAGGCGGTCGCGCCGGGCGTCACCACCATCGCGATCACGAGGCAGGCGCCCACGGTCTGCAGCGCCGCCACGGTGCAGGCGCGACAGCAGCGTGAAGAACACGATCTTCAGCGCGCCGGTGCGCAGGCCGATGGTGCGGGCATGGCTCTCGTCGAAGAAGGTGACCATCAGGTCCTTCCAGATCAGCGTCAGGATGACGAGCGAAACGCCGGCGATGATCGCGACCTGCACCACATCCTCATCGGAGATGGCGAGGATATTGCCGAGCACGATGGTCTGGATCGAGACCGAGGTCGGCCAGATCGAGGCCATCAGCAGCCCGAGCGCGAACAGGGCGGTGAAGACGAGCCCGATCACCGCATCCTCGCGCAGCCGCGACTTGTGCTTGACGAATTGCATGCCGAGCGCGGCCAGGATGCCGGCGAAGAACGCGCCGAGCGCGAAGGGCGCGCCGAGGATATAGGCGCCGGCGACGCCGGGCACGATCGAATGGGCGAGCGCGTCGCCCATCAGCGACCAGCCCTTCAGCATCAGATAGGCGGAGAGAAAGGCGCAGATGCCGCCGACCAGCGCGCTCACCCACATCGCCTTCAGCATGTAGTCGTAGCCGAACGGGACCAGCAATTCGCCGAGCAGGGCGCTCATCGCTCGTCCTGCCCTTTCGGCGGCTTCGGATCGTCGTGGCGGCGCCGCGCCTCCGGCTTGTCGCCGTAGAACACCAGCGGCCGCTCGTCGTCGGTGAGCACCGTCACGCTGCGGGCATCGTCGTCGTCATGCAGCGCGCGGCCGCCGAGCTCGAAATTGCGCAGCACGCCGCCGAAGGCGCGCTCGAGATTCTTCTGCGTGAACACCTCGTCGGTCGGTCCCGCCGCCAGCACGGTCCTGTTGATCAGCACCACGCGGTCGCAGAAATCCGGCACGCTGCCGAGATTGTGGGTCGAGACCAGCATCAGATGACCGGACGCGCGAAGTTCGCGCAGCAGCCCGATGATCGCGCTCTCGGTCTTGACGTCGATGCCGGTGAAGGGCTCGTCGAGCAGGATGATGCGGCCTTCCTGCGCGAGCGAGCGCGCCAGAAACACGCGCTTCTTCTGGCCGCCGCGACAATTCGCCGATCTGGCGGTGGCGGTAGGCGCTCATGCCGACGCGCTCCAGCGCCTGGTCGACCTTGTAGCGGTCGGCGCGCGAGGGCATGCGCAGGAAATTCATGTGGCCGTAGCGGCCCATCATCACCACGGTCTCGACCAGCACCGGGAAATTCCAGTCGACATCCTCGCTTTGCGGCACATAGGCGACGATGTTCTTCTTCAGCGCCTCCTCGACCGGCATGCCGCACAGCCGCACCGTGCCGGCCGACGGCTTCACGAAGCCCATGATCGCCTTGAAGATGGTCGACTTGCCGCTGCCATTGACGCCGACCAGCGCGCAGATGGTGCCGGGATCGAGCTCGAAGCTCGCATCGCGCACGGCGGTGAAGCCGTTCGGATAGGTCACGCTCAGATCGCGAACCGAGATGCTGGCGCCCGGCGTCGAGTCGGGCGTCAATCTCAATTCCTTGTTCGGTGCATTCATTTGCCGAAGCCCGTCATTTCCCGAAACCTTTGGCGATCGTCTCGACCGTCACATTGAGCAGATCGAGGAAGGTCGGCACCGGCCCGTTCGCCGCCGACAGCGAATCGACATACAGCACGCCGCCATATTTGGCGCCGGTCTCGCGCGCCACCTGCTTGGCGGCGCGGTCGGAGATCGTGCTTTCGGAGAACACCACCGGAATCTTGTTCTTGCGCACGAGGTCGATCACCTTGCGCACCTGCTTGGGCGTGCCCTGCTCGTCGGCATTGATCGGCCAGAGATAGGCTTCGCGCAGGTTGTAGTCGCGCGTCAGATAGCTGAAGGCGCCTTCGCTCGAGACCAGCCAGCGCTGCGCTTCCGGGATCGCGGACAGCCGCTTGCGCAGCGGCTCGTCGATCGCCTTGATCTTCGCGGCATAGGCGGCGGCATTCCTGTTGTAGGTGTCGGCATTCTTCGGATCGAACTTGACCAGCGCCTTGCGGATATTCTCGACATAGATCAGCGCGTTGGACGGCGACATCCAGGCATGCGGATTGGGCTTGCCGGTATAGGGCCCCTCGGAAATGCCCATCGGCTCGATGCCTTCGGTGACGACGACGCTCGGCACTTCCTTGACGTTGTCGAAGAATTTCTCGAACCAGCGCTCGAGGTTGAAGCCGTTCCACAGCACGAGATCGGCGGATTGCGCGCGCACGATGTCGAGCGGGGTCGGCTGGTAATCGTGAATCTCGGCGCCCGGCTTGGTGATCGATTCCACGATCGCCTTGTCGCCCGCGACGTTCTGCGCGATGTCCTGGATCACGGTGAAGGTCGTCACCACCCGGAACGGTTTTCCGGATGCCGATTGTGCGAGCGCAGGCCCGCAAAAGGTTGCGCCGAAAACGAAGACCAGCAGGGCCCAGCCCGGAATACGTCGCATCGGCAATTCCAACTCCTTGATTCTTCTTGAAATAAGCAGATCGCTGCCAGTGTAACAGATGCAGTTGCAAATTATTCGCATAAAGATGTCAGCTCGTCGGGCCTCCGTCAAGCCAGTTGCGAATCGTTTGCAAGTAAGGCGAGGCTGCCTCGTAAAGCGGGGCCACTTTGGCGGCTTCGCGATCGCGGCGCGAAGGGGGTCGGCGAGGCGGCATTGGGTCCGGCAAGTCCGACCGGTTCGGGGTCTGATCCGGCCGCGGCTTGACGAACCCGCGGCAATAATGAAGCGGACTTTCGAACCACCACACTAGTTGAACGCCACCGACAGCTTGGCGCGAAACTGCGCGCGGTCGAAATTGTCGAGGTCGTAGCGAAGCTGCGGGTTGGCGAGCGAATGGCCATAGACCTGCGGCTGCCAGGTCGCGTTGAAGACGACCTTGTCGGTGATCTTCCAGAGGAAGGTCGGTCCGGCATAGACCGCATAGCCGACCCGGTCCTGGAGCCAGCCACCGTCGTAAGTGGCGAGATGGCGCGCCTCGCCGCCCACGAACATCCCGCTCGAAAGCTGGAATGTCAGCGCGGTCGACAGGCTGCTGCCCGAGGTTCGCAGCCAGATGCTTCGATCCTCGAGCGACTGCTGATGCTGCGGCACGAAGATCGCATTCGCGGCCCAATAAACCTTGTCCGGCACGATCACGGCGTCGGTCAGGATTTTGAATGCCGCGCCGTAATGGTCCATGCGCTGGCCGGTGGTGAAGTCGACAAAGTGACGATATGGCTCGATCGCAAAGGCCAGCGCGAACGGGTTCGACGCGCTTCGCTGCAGCACCCGGAACTGAACCTCGAAGGACAGCGCTTCAAATGCGGTCTTGCTGACATCCTCAAGGCCGGTCACGCCGTGGATATTGTGATTGATCACGAAGGCCGAAGCGGCGATCCACCAATTCTCGGCAATGGTGTAGCCGAGCTCCATCTTGTTGCTGAGCACGGTGGAACTGCCGTCGCGCTTGCCGCGCGCGCCATTGAGCTCATTGGCGAAGCCGAGATCGCCCTTCTCGCCGACCCCGGTGCCCGCGGAAAAGCCGAAAATGTCGTCGTCCGGCACTTCGGGCACCTTGCTTTCGGCGGCCTGCGCCTTGGCTTTCGGGGCCGCGCTGGCGGGTGCCGCGGAAAATGCCGCCACTGCGGCGAGAAATAGCTGCGATCGATTCGCGCCGGAGCGCAGCATGTCTTCGATCCGTCCCGATATCGTCGCACGCCCCGCAGTCTCATTACGCCCCCAAGCCCGATTCCGCGGCCGATTTAAGCATCGGCCGATTACGAGCGTAATCGCCTCATACCGCTATTAAGAAGCATTCGCAATAAGGAGATGAGCAACGCTCGCGGTGGAATCCGGCAATTTTCATCGGACGGTGGGTGTGGGGGCTGTGCGGCGTCGGGCGTCGGCGTCGGGCTGTGCGGCGTCGAGATTGTGATGTCGGATGGCGCGGCTTGCGGTCCGGCCCTCAGGGCAGCGCGAAGGCGATCACCTCATCGCCGACCTTCGGCGTCAGGCTGCATGTCGCCGCCGGCCACGAACGCCACATATTGCTTGCCCTTGTATTGGTAGATCGCCGGCAACGCGGCCGCCGGCGCCGCCACCACATGCTTCCAGAGCACCTCGCCGGTCTTCACATCGATGGCGCGCACGCGCGAATCCATCGAGGCGCCGATGAAGATCAGCCCGCTTGCGGTGATCGCAGGTCCGCCCGCATGGTCGGCGAGCCCCAGGATTCCGGCATGTAGAATCCCCATTGCTGCACCTGGCCGAACGGCTTTCGCCAGTTCAGCTTGCCGGTCTTCAGATCGTAGGACGACAGGGTGCCGTAAGGCGGATTCCAGCACGGCATGCCGAGCGGATTGAGAAAGGATTGCAGCCGCACGCCATAGGGGCTGCCGGTCATCGGATAATAGCCGGCGGCTTCGCCGTTGCCCGAAACATTGTTGTTGTAGTCGGCGCGGCGGAGCAGCCGGTAGATCTGCACGGCATTGCTGCTGTTGACGATGAAAGTCTGGCTCGCCGGATCGACCGCGCCGCCGCCCCATTGCACGCCGCCGGCAAATCCCGGATAGATCAGCGAACCCTCGAGGCTGGGCGGCGTGAAGCGGCCCTCGTGTTTCAGGCCGCGCGCGGTGCGCCGAGCAATGGCCTGAGCCCGCCCAGTCGGCGAGATTGAAAACGCCCGGCCATTTGTCGTCATTGGTCGGCTGCGGCAACGCGACGAAAGGCTGCGTCGGCGAGGAGACTTCGCCCGGCACCGCCGATTTCGGAACGGTGCCGCTCCTCGATCGGAAAGACCGGCTCGCCGGTATGGCGGTTCAGCACATAGACGAAGCCCTGCCTCGACGTCTGCACCAGCGCCGGGATGGTGACGCCGTCCTTGACGATGTCGATCAGGGTCGGCGCCGAATTGGTGCCGTAATCCCAAAGGTCGTGATGCACGAGCTTGCGGCTCCACACCACCTTGCCGGTCTCGATATCGAGCGCGGTCACCGAAGACGGCATAGGGAATTTCCTCCAGCCGCCCGCCGCCAAAGAAACTCGGGCTCGGCGACGAGACCGGGATGTAGAGCATGTTCCTGTCGGCATCGACCGACATCGAGGCCGGATATTGGCGGCGCCGGTCTGAAGCGCCAGATCTTCGGGGATCGCCTCGAAGGTCCAGCGCAGCGCGCCGGTGCGCGCATCGAGCGCGAACAGGCTGCCGGGAGACGTTTCGGCTTCCGCCCAGTCCCTGCCGGTCCAGCCGAGGAACAGGAAATCCTTGAACACGGTCGGCGGCTGCAACAGCGACAGCGGCCATTTCCGGTTCGCCGACATTCCATTGGTCGACATCGACCACGCCGTTATTGCCGAAATCCGCGCAAGGCTTGCCGGTATCGGCATCGACCGCATGCAGCTTCGCGTCCATCGGTGCCGATATAGACGCGCTTCTGGCACGGCTGGCCGGGCGCGATCCTGTCGGCCTGCCAATAGGCGACGCCGCCGTTCTTCAGGCTGGCTTGCGCCGACGGCTCCAGCACAGCCTTCGAATCGTAGCTCCACTTCACCTTGCCGGTATCGGGTTCGAGCGCGAGGATGCGATAGAAGGGCGTGCCGAGATAGATCGTGTCGTTGACGAAGAGCGGCGTCGCCGACCATCCGGTCGCCGGCTTCGGCCCGTTCGAGACATCGCCGGTGCGCATGCGCCAGGCGACCCGCAGGCTTTTCACATTGGCCGGCGTGATCTGGGTGAGGGTCGAGAATTTCTGCGCCTTCAGGTCGCCGTTGAAATGTTGCCAGGTTTCGTTGCGCGCCAGCGCGGCCGGCCGCCGGTCGCCAAGAGCAGGGCAGCGAGGGCGAGTGCGGTGCGAGGATACGCATGGAGGATGCGCCAGTCTGCGGATTTCGAGGTCACGCATAGGCCGGACGCGGGCGAAACAGCCGCACCAGCCATCCGAGCAGGCTGATTGCCATCAGCGCGATCAGCGTATTGCTTTCCAGAAGCCAGGCGGCGAATCCGGTGCCGAGGATGCCGAGCAGGGCCAGGATCGCGAGGATGACATGCAGCGCGCGTCCGCCCATGTCGCGCCCGAGGATGAAGCCGGCCACGATCAGCGCAAGGGTGGAGAAAATCACCAGCATGGCGCCGGGCGTGCCGGAAATGCCGTTATCGGCGGCGTTGTAATTATAGATCGCGACCACGCAGCCGATCAGCGCCGACAGCGTGATCACCCAGGCTCCGCTATCGCTGCGTTCGGATGTCGTCGGCCATCGCGCCTTCTCTGCGCGGTTCTGGCGAAAGCCGGGGAGCGGATCTTCAGGGAAGAACCTGATAACGGATCGAGGGCGTGCGCGTGGCGTTGTTCGGCCGCCTCTGACGGTCGCGCTGACCGGTTGCGGCTGCACCACGGCCGCGGGCCGCACCGGCGGCGACGTGTCGAGCGCGAGCGTCGAGGTGGTGCCGAACAGCGAGAAAATCAGCGACAGCACCCACATCGCGATCGAGATCATCGAGGTCCACATCGCGAAGGTGAGATAGGTGTCGCGCAGGATGGTGGCGCTGGCCCATTGCGCATAGGCCTCCGGCGGGCGGAAATCCTTGTCGATATAGAGCCACATCTCGGTCCTGCGGTAATCCTTGGTCAGCGCCTCGCGCGATTTCAGGATCAGGACGAAGGCCATGATGGTGGTGAGAAAGCCGCCGGCCTGGAAGGCGAGCTTCGGGTCGAAGGACATGCCGGTCATGACGCAGAAAATGCCGAGCGAGGCGAAGCCGCAGGCCCGCAGGACGGTCTCATAGGCGACCCGGCGCATATGCTCCATGCAAGTGCCCTAGCTAATCGACTGGTCCGATTCCACCCGGCGCGCTGCACCAGCGTAGCAAAGTCCGTGGGCCTCTATCGGTCACGAACCGGTGTAGTGGCGAGACGTGCTGGCGCACTCATGCCCAATGACAGCAGGAGGCCGAGCCCGAACATGACGGAGGCGATGCCGGAGGCGGTCTTGGCCGCGCGGAGCAGCATGGTCTCCAGCCGGTCGCGGGCATAGGCGACGCCGGCATCGCCGACCGGGCGCTCGTCCGGCTCCATCACCAGCCAGGGCTCGGTCGATACCACCCGGTCTTCGGTCAGGAAAAAGGCCCGGACCAGCATGACGGCGGTGAAGAACATGGCGATGCTGGCGCCGATGACCAGCGCCAGCGGCGGGTCGAAGCTGTAGGCGACCATGAGAATTCCGGCGGCCAGGGCGCCGACAACTGGCGTCGCGGGCGATGGTGAAGAACGCAAAGCGCGCAAATGTATCCATGACGGTCTCCTTTGCGTGACGGACACCTGCTCTTTCGAACTCCCTCCCAGATACTCGTCCAAAATGAATGCAAATGCCGTGCCGCGGATTCCGCGAGCGACGCCCGGGTTGAACGCGGTACCGCGCAAGCGTGGTTCCGGAAAGCGGCAGGAAAACGTCAGGCGCGAAAAGCCGCAGCGGGCCGGCGGCGTCAGAGCCCGATTTTCAGGAAATTGCCGATGGCCGGGATGCGTCAGGATGGCGGTGCCGGCAAGCCAGATCCAGAGCGAGACGATGGTCGAATCGTCCTTGGCGCCGATATATCGCTCGTACAGCGCGGCCGGAATGCCGCCGAGGATCACGGTCGCGGTCGACAGCATCAGCGAGGCGAAATAGGCGATCGCGCGCGGTCGATTTCGAACAATGGCGCCGACATCAGATAGATCGAGACCTGGAAGACGATGACAGAAGAACGGATTGAAGATTCCGTTGATCATGCCGAAGAAGGCGATGCCGATATAGTAGAAGCTGCGCTCGTTCATGACCCGCTCACGTTCAGCAAGCCGGCGGCGAAGAAGACGATGAACAGCAAGACGCGCAGCCAGAACATCCAGACGAAGCCGAACAGCCACATCACGACCGGCGCCGTCGCCTTCGGCGTCAGCGGCGCAATCAGCTTCAATGCCGGATCGGTGATCGCGCAGAAGGCGCGCCAGATGTAGTTCTTGGAATCGGGGTCGACGAACAGGTTGAGCAGGGCGCGCCCCAGCATGGTGTACATCACCACCGCCAGAACGAAGTTCGGCAGGTTGAAATACCAGAGGCTCCAGAACGATTGCGATTGCACGGCTCGACGGGTCTCCGGTCGGTCTTCGAAGGTGATTTAGCGCAAAGACGTCACGACGGTCTCGCCAAAAAGAACGGGGCCCGGATGACCGGGCCCCGCCTTGTTTGACGCCTTCTTGAAGAGGCTTAGTCCTTTTCCTGAATAATCGTGCGGCCGCGCGGCTTGCGGATTTCGTCGATGAAGCCCTGCAGTTCCATTGACGGTGCCTTGGTCATCAGGCTGACGACATAGATCACGAGGAAGCCGAGCGGCATGCCCAGCAATCCGCAATTGATGTTGTTCAGCCCGAACCAGCCCACCTTGGATTGCAGCGGGTTGGAGGCGAGCGCCAGGTACGTCGGCGAGCACCTTCGGATCGGCCAACGCCTTGGCGATGTCGACCAGCGGTGCCCCGGTGACCGGGTTGGTCAGCGCCGTCATGCCGAAGTACTTCACGCCGAGCCTGCGGGAAGTATCGCGTGGTGACGAGATAGAAGATGCAGAGACCGAAGCCGGCGATGATGCCGGCCACGGCGCCTGTCGCCGTCGCTCGTTTCCACCAGATACCCATGACCAGTGCCGGGAAGTTTCCTGCCATGGCGAGCGAGAACGCCCAGCCCACCATCGCGAGGATGTCCGCCGGTCTTGTCGATGCCAGAGCCGCCGCGCAGAGCGCGACGACCAGCAGCAGGATGCGGGCGACCATCAGCCGGCGCACCGTCGGCGCGTTCGGATCGATCATCTTGTAATAGATGTCGTGCGAGAGCGCGTTGGCGATGGCGAGCAGCAGGCCGTCCGCGGTCGACAGCGCGGCGGCAAGACCGCCGGCGGCGACCAGGCCCGAGATCACGTACGGCAGACCCGCGATTTCCGGGGTCGACAGCACGATCACGTCGGTATTGATCACGAAGTCCTGCAGGCGGACCACGCCGGTGCCGGCTGCCTTACACGCATCGATCACGGCCTGCAGGCTGGCGGCATTCTTGCCGCAGACCTGGATCAGACCGAGTTCGCCCCAGGTGAACATCCAGGGACGGATCTGCGAGACTTCTCTGCCGATGATGTTGGTGTAGACCTCCAGCTTCGAGAACGCCGCATAGGCCGGCGCCGAGAAGTAGAGCAGGAAGATGAAGAACAGCGACCACGCCACCGACTGACGGGCTTCACGCACCGAGGGGGTGGTGAAATAGCGCATCAGGATGTGCGGCAGCGAGGCGGTGCCCACCATCATGCAGAAGATGATGCCGAAGAAGTTCAGCGGGCTGTAGGTGAACCAGGGCTGGATATGCGGCTTCAAGGCGGCCGCGGTCGCCAGTCCGTCCTTCAGGAACTGCCCTTCGCGGAGGGTGATGTCCGCGATCGCCTGTCCATAGGTCAATTGCGGGATCGGAATCCCGTAGATCTTGGTGGACAGGATGACGATCGGGGTCAGGTAGGCCACGATCAGCACGATGTACTGGGCGATCTGCGTCCAGGTCACCGCGCGCATGCCGCCCAGCATCGAGCAGAGCAGAATGCCGACCAGGCCCACGAACACCGCCACCTCGAATTGCATGCCGAGGAAGCGCGAGGCGATGATGCCGGTGCCGAAAATCTGCGCCGTCACATAGGTGAAGGAGCAGGCCACCAGCACGATCACCGCCAGGAAGCGGGCGAAGTTGCCGCCGAAGCGGAACGACATGAAGTCCGGCACCGTATAGGCGCCGAACTTGCGCAGATACGGACCGACCAGCACCGAGACCAGCACATAGCCGCCGGTCCAGCCCAGCACCCAGGCCAGCCCGTCATAGCCGAGCAGGAACAGCGTGCCGGCCATGCCGACGAAGGACGCCGCCGACATCCAGTCCGCGCCGGTCGCCATGCCGTTATAGAAGGCCGGAACGCGCCGGCCCGCGACGTAATATTCGGAGACCTGCGCCGTGCGCGAGAGCACGCCGATGATGGCGTAGACCGCGATCGTGAAGAACACGAACAGATAGCCGAGAATCCTGTTGGGGACGCCGACCTGTTCGAGAATCGCGATCAGGATCACGAAGGCAAGGAAGCCGCCGGTATAGAGACCGTAGATCTTGCCGAGATTTTTGATGAAGTCGTCAGCGCCTGACGTTTGAGTAGCCATGTGTGCGTCTCCCCTCAATCGTCTTCAGCGACGCCGAATTCGCGGTCGATATTGTCCTGCTGCTTCGCGAACACGAAGAGCTGGACCACGAACGCGATCAGCGAACCCTGCGCGGCCATATAGAAGCCGAGCGGGAAGCCTGCGATGATGATCTTGTTCAGCTGCGGCGCGAACATGTGCACCACGTAGCCGAAGAAGAACCAGATCCCGAGATGGATCCACATCAGATTGGTCGTCTTGCGCCAATGAGCTTCGTCATTGGCAGACGTGCCTTGCGCCTTTGCTTCTTGTGCCATGGGCGAATTGCCCTCCCTCTTGAGTGACCGGACGCGCGCGCATCCGGGTGTCGCTTATGCGGGGGGCGCCGGTAACCCGGCTGGTTGCGGCTCCCCCCTAAATGCCGCTGTTTCTCGCGCCGTCTTTATGCGGAGCTTCAAAACGATACGGAAAATTAACATCGACCGGCCGCGCGCCTTATAAGACTTTCGGCCAAAATCGGGCTTTTACGCTCGGAAATTGCTAGTCTTTTCGTAGCGGCAGCCTTCGCAACTGCGAGATGGTCGCTTGAGCTTCGATGACTTATGGATCGGAAAACGGCGGGGAATGTATGGGCTTTCTTGATTTCTTGTTGCGCCGCAAACCGCCGATCCGCGATGTCCGGGGTCTGGCCGATTTCATCGACGAGCAATCCGCCTTCCTGGTGCAGAAGGGCATCTACGATTACGCGCGGGCCCGCTGCCGGGCATTTTTCCAAGGTGATGCTGGCCGACAAGGGATTTCAGGGCGCGCTCAACCGGTCGCGCTGGCGGGCCTTTCCGCTCGGGCTCGCGATGGTCGGAGAGACCGTCGATGTGGCGCTCGAACCGCAGGCGGCCGGCGACCGTCGCGTCGCTACTGGACCCGCTGATCGCGCTCGTGCTCTCGGTCCATGATCGCTATCCGCGTCCGGAAGCCTTGACCGAGGAAGAATGGACGCAGGGCCGCGCCGAGCTCGCGCTGCATCTGGAGCGGCTCAGCACCCATCCGCCCAAGCGCATCATCGACATTCCGGTGCCGTTCGCCGAGCGCTATTTCGAGATGATGCCGTTCGACAAGCAATTCCTGACCCCCGATGCGCCGACCGCCCGCGGCTTCATGCAGCTGCAACTCGTCACCGTTTACGAGCAATTGAACGAGCGTATGGACGCGGCCGACATGGCGAGGCGGCTTCGCGCCGGCTGACTTCGACGCATGAAGCGTCCGGGCGCATGAAGGGATTGCATCGCGAATGACCGCGGTCAACCCTGCAACACCGCTGCTCTCGCTCGACGCGGTTTCGCTCGACACCGAGACCACCGGCCTCGATCTGCGCAAGGCGCGGCTTCTGGAAGTGGGGGCGGTGCGGATCGCAAGCGGCCGCATCGATGGCGCCGGCAGCTTCCATCAATTGATCAATCCGGGCGAGGCGATCCCGGCCTTCTCGACCGCCATTCATGGCATCGACAACGAGAAGGTCGCGGGCGCTCCGTCCTTCGCGAATATGTGGCCGCAGCTCAGCGCCTTCATCGGCGATGCGGTCATTATCGGTCACACCATCGGCTTCGACCTTGCGATGATGGCGCAGGAATGCCGGCGCGCCGGACTGACGTTCGAAAAGCCGCGCAGCCTCGATACCCAGTTTCTCGCCCAGCTCATCAATCCCCGTCTCACCGGCCAGTCGCTCGGCCAGCTCGCGGACTGGCTCGGCGTCGAGGTCACCGACCGGCATTCCGCGCTCGGCGACGCACTCACCACCGCGCGCGTGTTCCAGGCGATGGTGCCGAAGCTGCGCGAGGGCGGCATCCGCACCTATGCGGAAGCGGCGCAGGCCTGCCGCGCTCTGACCGACGTCATGGACCGGCAATATCGCGCCGGCTGGATGACGGCGGATTCGGTGCGCGAACGCGATTCCCAGCCGGTGCCGAGCCGGATCGACAGCTACCCCTATCGTCATCGCATCCGCGACGTGATGTCGTCGCCGCCGAAGATCATCGCCGCCGAACGGACGCTGGGCGAGGCGCTGGCGCAACTGATCGAGGCGCGCATTTCCTCGCTCCTGGTCGTGCCGCCGGGCGTCACTCCGGAGAAGCTGCCGGCCTATTCGCTCGGCATCATCACCGAGCGCGACGTGATGCGCGCGCTCGCGATCGAGGGCGAAGGCGCGCTCAAGCTCGGCATCGAGCAATTCATGAGCCGTCCGCTTGCCACCATTCCGGCGGAGGCGTTCGTCTATCGTGCCATCGGCCGCATGAGCCGGCTGAAGATCCGCCATCTCGGCGTGATCGACGAAGCCGGCCTCGTGATCGGCGCCCTGTCGGCGCGCGATCTGTTGCGGCTGCGCGCGGAAGAGGCGGTCTCGCTCGGCGACGAGATCGACGAGGCCGAGGACGTGCATGCGCTCGGCGCCGCCTGGGCCAAGCTGCCGCAGGTCGCGACCTCGCTGCTGGCCGAAGAGATCGGTGCGGTCGATGTCGCCGCGATCGTGTCGCGCGAACTCGGCGCGCTCACCCGAAAGGCCGTCGGTGATTGCCGAGCAGCGCCTGCGCGAAGCCGGGCTGGGCGAGCCGCCATGCCCCTACGCGGTGGCGGTGCTGGGCTCGGCCGGTCGCGGCGAAAGCCTGCTCGCGATGGATCAGGACAATGCCATCGTGTTCGAGCGCGGCGATCCGGGCGGTGCGGAGGATCGATATTTCGCGGCGCTCGGCGGGCATCTCGCCGACATTCTGAACGACGTCGGCGTGCCCTATTGCAAGGGCGGCGTGATGGCGAAGAACGATGCCTGGCGCGGCTCGGTCGCGACCTGGCAGGACCGGGTGACCGACTGGATCGCGCGGTCGCGGCCCCAGGATCTCATGGCGGTCGACATCTTCTTCGATCTGCGCGGGGTGCACGGAGAACTCGGGATCGCCGACCGGCTCTGGCGTTTTGCCTATGACGCCGCCAAGGGCAAGGTCGAGTTCGCAAAGCTTCTGGTGGAAGCCGCGGGCGGGGTCGAGCGCGGCATCGGCTTGTTCGGACGCCTGCGCGCGCAGAAGGGCCGTATCGATCTGAAGAATGACCGGATTGTTCGGCATCGTCTCGACGGCGCGCTCGCTCTCGATCCGCCACCATATCCTGGAACGGGCGACGCCGGCGCGGCTGCGCGGCGTTCGGAGCTTGCGGATCGGCGGCGAGACCGATCTCGATCGTCTGATCGAGGCGCAAGCCGTGTTTCTCGATTTCATCCTGGCGCAACAGCTTGCGGATGTTCACGCCGGCCGGCCGGCAACCAACACGGTGTCGGTGCGACGGCTGTCGGCGGCCGAGCGCGAGCGTCTGAAAACGGCTTTGCAGGCGATGCGCCACCTTGACGAGCTTACTCGCGACCTGCTGTTCAAGGATTGACCGGGTTTTTCGGAAACGGCGGCAATCCGTTGGCAAACGACTCGACCTGCACGGCGCCGTCAAGCCGGATTTGGCAGCGCTACGACTTGAATCTCGGATCGAGGAAATCGCGCAGGCTGTCGCCGAACAGGTTGAAGGCGAACACCGCAAGCGAGATCGCGGCGCCCGGAAACAGGATCATCCACGGCGCCTCTCGGTAGAAGTCGGCCGCATTGCCCGACAGCATCAGGCCCCAGGCCGCGGTCGGCTCGGTGACGCCGAGGCCCAGGAACGACAGCGACGCCTCGGCCAGGATCGCCTGGGCGATGAAGGCGGTCAGCATGATCAGATAGGGCGCGACCACGTTCGGCGCCATGTGGCGGAAGATGATGCGGCTGTTGGAATAGCCGGCCGCGCGTGCGGCATCGACATAGGGCATGACCCGCACCGACAAGCGCCGCGGCGCGCACCACGCGCGCGACCCGCGGGATGATCGGGATCGCGATGGCGACGATCAGGTTGACGTCGACGCCGCCGATCGTGAAGCGGCGGAACGCCGCGACCACCACCAGCGCCAGCACGATCAGCGGGAAGGCCAGCAGGATGTCCATGAAGCGCTGGATGATGTTGTCGATGCGTCCGCCGAAATAGGCCGAGGCCACGCCGAGGATGGCGCCGAGCGTCGAGCCGACGAAGGACGACGCAGAACCCGATCACCAGCGCGGTGCGCGAGCCGTAGATCAGGCGCGAGCAGATGTCGCGGCCGAAGGCGTCGGTGCCGCACCAATGCTCCCAGGACGGCGGCGCCAGGATCGAGGCGAAATCGATCGCCAGCGGATCGTAGGGCGCAACCCATCCGCGAGAAGATGCCGGCGAACATCATCGCCACGATGATGAGGAAGCTGACCGCGCCGAGCGGCTGCTGCCGGATGAATTCGGCGATCGGGCCGCGCGGCTTGCGTGTCGGCGGGGGCGGTTTCGAGCGAGATGACGGCCATCGCGCTTCACCCGTAGCGAATGCGCGGATCGAACACCGCATAGAGCAGGTCGACCGACGAGATTGACGAAGACGTAGAAGGCGGCGATCAGCATCACCATGCCCTGGATCAGCGTGAAATCGTTGCGCGACATGCTCTGCACGAACAGCTGGCCGATGCCGTTCAGGTTGAACACCTGCTCGGTGACCACGAGGCCGCCGATCAGGAAGGTGAATTCGAGCCCGATCACGGTGATGGCGGGCAGCAGCGCGTTGCGCAGCGCATGCCGCGAGATCACCAGCTTCTCGTACACGCCCTTGGCGCGCGCGGTGCGGATGTAGTCCTCGTTCAGCACCTCGAGCAGCGAGGAGCGGATCATGCGCGCGACCACCGCGCAATAGCGGTAGCCGACCGCCAGCGCCGGCCAGATCAGCTGGGTCAGGTTGGCGACCGGGTCCACGTAGATCGGCGTGAAGGTGATCGGCGGCAGCCAGTTGAAGAAGGCGAGCAGGCTCAGCATGATCAGCATGCCGAACCAGAACGACGGAATCGACAGTCCGCCGATGGTGAGGATGCGCACGAGATAATCGACCCAGGTGTCGCGGTACAAGCGCCGCCATGCGTGCCCAGCGGAATGGCGATCAGCACCGCGATGATGGTCGCCATGATCGCGACCTGCAGCGACAATTCGAGGCGGAGCGCGATCTCCTCGGTCACCGGCCGCTCGGTCCACATCGACTTGCCGAGAGTCGAGCGTGGCGACCCCGATCATCCAGTCGCTGAACTGGCGTCAGCAGTGGCTTGTCGAGGCCGAGCCGCTTGCGCTCGGCATCGATCGTCTCCTGCGAGACGCTGCCGCCGTCGCCGCGCAGCTTCACCTCGACGACGTCGCCCGGCACGACGCGCAGCATGAAGAAGACGAGCACCGCGACGCCGAGCAGCGTCGGGATCATCAGCAGCACGCGGTTGATGGTGTAGCGGAGCATGGTCGGTCTCGTTCCGTGAGCGAAGATGATCGCTCTCCCCGCGACCTATGCGGGGCAGAGGGCGCAGTCACGGCGCCGCTTCACGTGCTGTTCAGCCAGACGCTTCGGCGAGGTGCGGCGCCGAGATTGTGGCTCGGGCGACATCTTCCAGCCCATCACCGTCTTGTGGCGTCGGCACGATGCGGTGCCACCACAATAGCGGCTGCTGATAGGCCTGCTCGAACAGGCGCTTCTCGAAAGCCTGGATCATGCGCCTTGCGCTTTTCCGGATCGCGTTCGCGCATCTGCGTCGTCGTAGAGCTTGTCGAGTTCCGGATCGTTGGAGCGCGACACGGTTGTCCGGCGCGCGTGTCGACGCGACAGGTACTTGGCGAGACCGAGGCTGGGATCGTCCATGAACAGGTTGGAGAAGTCGATCGCGACGTCGAAGTTGCCGGCTGTTCATGGTGGCGAGATATGGCCGGTGTCGGACTGCTTGTGCTCGACCTCGACGCCGATCTGCCGCCACTGGTCGACCAGGAAGATGCCGGCCGGCGTATAGGGCATCGCCAGATTGCGGTTCCACAGCTGAACTTCAGGTTCGGCACGCCGGCTTCGGCGAGCAGCTTCTTGGCCTCCTCGCGGGACTTCTTGATGTCCTTGGAGAAGCCCGGCAGCTTGACGAGCTCGGCCTCCGGCGTCGCGCAGCGGCGAGCCCGGACGGATCACGCCGCCGACCGAACGCAGCGTCGAAATGCGCGACAGACCCTGGCTGCCGCCCCAGCGGTCGATCGCCATCAGCAGCGCCTTGCGCACGCGCACGTCGTCGAACGGCTTCTTCTCGGTGTTGAAGACGACCAGCAGGTTGAGCGTCCAGCTCGATTCCTCGATGCGGATCTTGTCGCCCATGGCCGCGACCAGACGGTCGCGCTCGGCCGGCGAGATGCCGCGGAATTCGCCGAGCACCTGGCCGCCCTGCACGGCGTTCAGCATGGCGGCGGCCTGCAGCGTGAAGATGCCGCGGAAGCCGTCGAGATAGGGCAGGCCCTTCTTGAAGTAGTTCGTCGTTGCTGCTTGCCGGCGACGTGGCTGCCCTTGACGTGCTCGACGAAGATGAAGGGGCCGGTGCCGTTGATCTTGGTGCGCGGGCTGGCCGGATCGGCGGCGAGGTCCTTGGCCGAATAGATCACGTTCCAGGGCGAGGCGAAATGCTCGAGCATCGACGCGTTCGACGTCCTTCATCTTGAAGACGACGGTGAGCGGGTCCGGCGTCTCGATCGTGTCGATGTCGGCAAAGGTCGCCTTGCGGGTCGAGACCACGCCCTGCGGCGGGTTGCGCAGGCGGTCGTAGGTCGCCTTGACGTCGGCCGAGGTGAGCGGCGTGCCGTCGTGGAATTTGACGTTCGGCTGCAGCTTGAAGGTGTAGGTCATCAGGTCCGGCGCGACCGTCCAGGACTGCGGCGAGGTCGCCTTCGATCTCCGGGAATTTCGTCGAGGTTGAAGCGCAGCAGCGTCGAATAGAACGGCGCCGCGAAATGCAGCGTCGCATAGGTGTCGCTGCCATGCGGATCGTAGTGCGGCGTCTCGGCGCTGATCGCGAAGTTCAGAGTGCCGCCGCGTCTTTGGCTGTCGTGCGCATAGGCGGTGCCGCCCGCGAAGGCCAGCGCCGCGATCGCGGCGAGCCAGCGTCTGCAAATTTCCTCATCCTTGTCATCTCCCTTCACCATGCTTCTTGTCGCTGACGTTGTCAATTGCCCCACTTGAAAACCGACGCTGTCCTGCCTCACACCTTGATGCAGGCCGCGAAGTGTCCCGGCCGCTTCTCCTCCAGCGGCGGGACGACCTCGCCGGCATTCCTCGGCTCGCCATCGGGCAGCGCGTATTGAACACGCAGCCCGACGGCGGCGACAGAGTGGCGACGGCAATTCGCCCTTGATCAGCCGCGGCTCGCGCCCCTTCTCGATCGTCGGATCGGGAATCGGCGCCGCGTCGAGCAGCACCTTGGTGTAGGGATGCAGCGGGTCGCGATAGATTGCGTCGCGGTCGGCGACTTCCATCGACGCGGCCGAAATACATCACCACGACCCGCATCGAGATGTGGCGCACCACCGCGAGATCGTGGGCGATGAACAGATAGGTGAGGCCGAGCCTGCGCTGCAGGTCTTCGAGCAGATTGATGATCTGGCCCTGGATCGACACGTCGAGCGCCGACACCGCCTCGTCGCAGACGATGAAGGACGGCTCCATCGCCAGCGCGCGCGCGATGCCGACGCGCTGGCGCTGGCCGCCCGACAATTGGTGCGGATAGCGCGCCGCCATTTCCGGGCGCAGGCCGACCTGTTCGAGCAGTTGCGCGACGCGCGCCTGCTCGGCCTTGCGGTCGGCGACGAGCCTGTAGACGTGCAGCGGCTCGCCGATGATCTGGCCGACCGTCATGCGCGGATTGAGCGACGAATAGGGGTCCTGGAAGATCACCTGGATCTTGCGCCGGATCGCCTTCATCTCGGCGGCGCCGGCCGTCGACAGGTCGAGCGCCCTCGAAGCGCGATCTCGCCGCCGGTCGGCTCCTCGAGCCGCAGGATGAGCGCGGCCGACCGTGGTCTTGCCGCAGCCGGATTCGCCGACCAGGCCCAGCGTCTCGCCCGGCATGATGTCGAACGACACGTCGTCGACCGCGCGCACGGTGCCGCTTGGCGCCGCGCAAGCCGCCGCGCACCTCGAAATGCTTGGTCAGGTTGCGGACCGACAGCAGCGGCTCGCCGGTCTTGTGCGCCGAGATGCTGGGTGTCGGCGCCGGCCGCGGCCCAGACGATCTTGCCCTCGGCGATCTCCTGGTGGCGATGGCAGCGCGACAGCCCGCCGGTATCGGTGCGCAGCAGTCCGGGCTCGGTCTCGCAGATCGCGATCCTGTAGGGGCAGCGCGGCGCAAAGCGGCAGCCGGGCGGCGGCGACGCGGCATTGGGCGGCAGGCCCTCGATGGTTTCGAGCTTGGTGCCGCGCGGGCGGTCGAGCCGCGGCACCGAACGCAGCAGGCCCATCGAATAGGGATGGCGCGGACGATGGAACACGTCGTCGGCGTCGCCTTCTTCGACCAGCCGCGAGGCATACATCACGATGACGCGGTCGGCGTAGCGCGCGACCACGCCGAGATTGTGCGTGATGACGATCAGCGCGATGTTCAGCTTGCGCGACAGATCCTTCATCAGTTCGAGGATCTGCGCCTGGATGGTCACGTCGAGCGCGGTGGTCGGCTCGTCGGCGATGATCAGCTTCGGATTGCAGGCAAGCCCGATCGCGATCATCACGCGCTGGCGCATGCCGCCGGAAAACTGGTGCGGATATTGTTCGAGCCGGCGCGCCGGATCGGGGATGCCGACCAGGCCGCAGCAGTTCGATCGCGCGCGCGCGCGCCTGCTCCTCGCTCATGCCGAGATGGATGAGCAGCGGCTCGGTGATCTGCAATCCGATGGTCAGGATCGGATTGAGCGAGGTCATCGGCTCCTGGAAGATCATCGAGATGTCGCGGCCGCGGATCTCGCGCATCTGCTCGTCGGAGAGCTCGAGCAGGTTGCGGCCGTCGAACATCACCCGGCCCTTCGGGATCCTGCCGGTCTGGCTGCGGCAAGCAGCCGCATGATCGACAGCGCCGAGACCGACTTGCCGGAGCCGGATTCGCCGACGATCGCGACGATCTCGCCGCGGATCGACGTGAAAGCTGACAGCCCTCGACCGCGCGCACGACGCCGCGCGAGGTCGCGAACTGGACGTGCAGGTCCTCGACCTCGAGCAAAGCCGGAGCGGCGCGAACGGCCACTCCCTCCGACGCTTCCACCCGCTGTTCGATGGTGCCCACCGATTATTCTTTATTATCCTAATACTGAGGCTATAGCTGATCGGGCTAGGCAGGACTACCTGTAAATCCGTCCCGAATCTCGGCAAATTTGGTAATAGCGTCAGTGCCCTGCGGAAAATCGCCGCAGCCGACCCTGGAACCCGGACCTTGCGATGAACGGCGCCTTTTTCGGCGATATGCTGCAATCCATTTCCGACCGCGGACGCAAGCTTCTGGACCTGACCCGCAGCGCGGACCAACGCGGTCACCCGCTCGGCCGATTTCGTTGTGCTGTGCGAAGACCTGCTGTCCGGGCCGGGGCGAAGCCTCCGGGGTGGCGCTGGCGCGCGAAATCCTCAACCGCTATTCGAGCGCTGACCATCGGCCCGCGCATCGCCTTCTTCGAGGCGCTGGCCCAGCAATTCGGGCCCGACCGCGCGCGCATGCAGAAGGCGATCGAGGCCTGGCAGACCAATCCGAACGACGAGACCGCCGCCGAGGTCCATCGAGGCGGCCGAGCCGCGCCGGCAGGAACTGTTCCGCCGGCTCAATCTCGCGCCGGGCGGCACCGCGGCGCTGGTGCGCATGCGCGAGCAATTGCTCGATGCCATGGCGCACCGCGCCGACCTTGCGGCGGTCGACGCCGATTTCGTCCATCTGTTCTCGTCCTGGTTCAACCGCGGCTTCCTGGTGCTGCGCGATATCGACTGGTCGACGCCGGCCAATATCCTGGAAAAGATCATCCAGCACGAGGCGGTGCACAAGATCCGCAGCTGGGACGATCTGCGCCGCCGCATCGATCCGCCGGACCGCTGCTGCTTCGCCTTCTTCCATCCGGCGCTGATCGACGAGCCGCTGATCTTCGTCGAGGTCGCGCTCACCGACGACATTCCCGGCGCGATCGCGCCGATCCTGGCCGCCGAGCGCGAGCCGATCGGACAAGCGACGACGTCGACACCGCGATCTTCTATTCGATCTCCAACTGCCAGCGCGGCCTGGCCGGCGTGTCGTTCGGCAATTTCCTGATCAAGCAGGTGGTCGAGGAAATCTCGCGCGAGAATGCCGCAGCTCAAGACCTTCGTGACGCTGTCGCCGGTGCCGGGCTTCGCCGCCTGGCTGAAGCGCGAGCGCAGCTCGGGCTCCTCGCGCGCGCTGACGCAGGACGACCTCGACGCGCTCGCCAATCTCGATATCGAGGGCTGGTGGCAGGTGCCGGAGACCGCGCGAGCCGGTGCGAGGAGCCGCTGATGCGCGCGGCCGCCTGGTATTTCCTCTACGCGCGCAACGCGCGCGGGCTGCCGGTCGATCCGGTCGCGCGCTTCCATCTCGGCAATGGCGCGCGGCTCGAGCGGATCCACTTCCTCGCCGACCTTCGGAGAACGGCATGCGCCAGTCGCATGGCCTGATGGTCAATTATCTCTACGACCTCGACGACATCGAGAAGAACCACGAGGCCTTTGCCGAGAACCGGCACCGTGGTCGCCTCCAGTGCCGTGCGCAAAGCTCGCCCGGCCGGGTCCGACCGGCGATGTCGTGCCGCTCGCAAGCAAAGCCTGATGTCCAACAGAAACTGCCGGAAACGCCATGAATCTGTTCGAGTTGATCCGCTGCGTATCGCCGTCGCCCGCGCGCACCTTCCTCATCAAGGCGCGATGGCTCGACGCTGTCCTATGGCGAGATGCTCGACCGCACCGGCCAGATCGCCAATGTGCTGGTGCTGTCGGGCGTCGAGCCCGGCGACCGGGTCGCGGTGCAGGTCGAGAAGACGGTCGAGAATCTGCTGCTCTATCTCGCGGCGCTGCGGGCGGGCGCGGTCTATCTGCCGCTCAACACCGCCTATACGCTCGCCGAACTCGATTATTTCATCGGCGATGCCGAGCCGAAGCTCGTGGTCTGCGATCCGGCGAAGCGCGAAGGGCTGGCGGAGATCGCGCAGCAAGCGCGGCGTCGCGTCGGTCGAGACGCTCGATGCCAAGGGGCAGGGCAGCGCTGATCGACGCCGCCGGCAAGGCGCCGAAGGACTTCGCCGACGTGCCGCGCGAGGACGACGACCTCGCCGCCATTCTCTACACCTCCGGCACCACCGGCCGCTCCAAGGGCGCGATGCTGACCCATCGCAATCTCGTCGTCGAATGCGCTGACGCTGACGGACTACTGGCGCTTCACCGACCGAGGACGTGCTGCTGCACGCGCTGCCGATCTATCACACGCACGGTCTGTTCGTGGCCACCAACACGCTGATGCTCGCGGGCGGGTCGATGATCTTCCTGCCGAAATTCGATGCCGACGAGGTGATGCGCTATCTGCCGAAGGCGACGTCGATGATGGGCGTGCCGACCTTCTACACGCGGCTGCTGCAAGCATCCCGGCCTGACGCAAGGCGGCGACCGCGCATATGCGGCTGTTCATCTCGGGCTCGGCGCCGCTGCTTGCCGAGACCCATCGACGAATTCCGCGCAAAGACCGGTCACGCCATTCTCGAACGCTACGGCATGACCGAAACCAACATGAACACCTCGAACCCCTATGACGGCGACCGCATCGCCGGCACCGTCGGCTTCCCGCTGCCGGGCGTGGAGCTGCGCATCGCCGACCCGGAGACCGGCAAGCGTGCTGCCGCAGGGCGAGATCGGCATGATCGAGGTGAGGGGGCCGAATGTGTTCCAGGGCTATTGGCGCATGCCGGAGAAGACCAAGGCCGAATTCCGCGCCGACGGCTTCTTCATCACCGGCGATGTCGGCAAGATCGACGAGCGCGGCTACGTGCATATCGTCGGCCGCGCCAAGGACCTGATCATCACCGGCGGCTTCAACGTCTATCCGAAGGAAGTCGAGAGCGAAATCGACGCATTGCCGGGCGTGGTCGAAATCGGCCGTGATCGGCTGCCCGCATCCGGATTTCGGCGAAGGCGTGACCGCCGTCGTGGTCCTGCAAAAAGGCGCAAGCGCGGACGAGAAGGCGATCATCGCCGATCTCGAAAGCGGCTCGCCAAGTTCAAGCTGCCCAAGCGCGTGATTTTCGTCGACGACCTGCCGCGCAACACCATGGGCAAGGTGCAGAAGAACGTGCTGCGCGAGCAGAATGCCAAGCTCTACGGCTGAGGAGACAGGATGCGGCATGCGTCATCTGCTCTGCGATCGCATTGCAGCATCTCGCATCCCAGGCCGCACTGCGCAGGACAAGCCTGCGCAAAGCCTTCGCCGACCGGACCCGCGCTCGAAAAGGCGATGGCCGACTACAAGAAGAAGCTGAAGGAATGCACCGCCGCGCGCGCGAAGCACGAAGCGGTCGCGGTGCCGTATTGGGAGCGCGTCGACGTCAAAGCGCAAGTCGCGCATCGCCAAGCGCCGGAGCGGCGAGACCGTTCACGCTCACCGACTACGTGCTCGAACATCCGCCGGTCTATGCCGGCCCGCCCTGTCCGCCCGATCCTTCGGTCAGGCAGGAAGACCAGCCGGACGACAAGCCCGAGCTTCCGGTGGTCGCGGATTTCCTGCGCAATGCCAAGGAGCATTTCGGCTTCGAGCCCGGACGGGCCGAAGAACGAGATCGACTACAAGCGCGCCTATGTGGCGGTCGCCTCGGCCGCCGGCCTGACCAGGGAGCAGGTCGTTCGCATCTACCGTTTCGAGTCCGGCGGCAACGGCAAGTACGACGTGCAGGCCGGGCTGGAGACGCAACGGCCCGGCGCGCAGGCGATCTCGACCGCGCTCGGCTACAACCAGTTGCTGACCGCCAACACCACGAGCCTGCTGGCCGAGAAGGGCGACCGCTTCGTGAAGATGTTGCAGGCGCGCGCGGCGCAGCTTTCCGGCGAGGAGAAGAAGAAGCTGGAGCGCAAGATCGAAATCCTGAAGCGCATGGTGGCGCATAGCCGTACCGTGGCGGTGCAATGGAGCGAGCATGTCAAGCTCGGCCGCACCCCGAAGGGGCTCGGTCTGCACGCGCTCAATCTCGATATCGATATCGGCCCGCTGTTGCAGACCCAGAAGCTGCTCGACTCGGTCGTGTTTGCGAAAGCCAGGGGCATCGACCGCCCGCTGACCGCGGCCGAGCTGGAGATGATGAATCTCACCGGCGACGGCAACGGCTATCGACATGGTGTCGATGCCGCAGGCGATGCGCTCGCAGGTGCCGACCTCGAATTTCTTCCAGCGCCGCGGCTATGAGCGCAACCCGATCGCCGGCCGCAGCAAGGTGGTCGAGAACCTGATCGCCCAGACCGACGCGGTGATGGACCGCGGAAGCAAGCTGCAGGGCGCGAAGGATCTGCCGCGGCTGTTCAAGTAGGCGCGGGTTGCGATCCTGCCCATGCGCTGACTAGATGCCTGCGGCGCGCCGCAATTCTGCTAGACAGCCCGCCCCGTCCGAACCGCGTCCCCGCATGTCCTCCATCATCTCCATCCAGAATCTGTCCAAGACCTACGCCACCGGCTTCCAGGCGCTGAAGAACATCTCGCTCGAGATCCGGCGCGGGCGAGATTTTCGCGCTGCTCGGGCCGAACGGCGCCGGCAAGACCACGCTGATCGGCATCGTCTGCGGCATCGTCAATCCGAGCGCAGGGCAAGGTCACGATCGACGGCCACGACATCGTCGACGATTACCGCGCCGCGCGCTCGATGATCGGCCTGGTGCCGCAGGAATTGCATACCGACTCCTTCGAGACCGTGTGGGCGACGGTCGAGCTTCAGCCGCGGCCTGTTCGGCAAGCCGAAGAACCCGGCCCATATCGAGAAGATGCTGCGCGACCTGTCGCTGTGGGACAAGAAGGATTCCAAGATCATGACGCTGTCCGGCGGCATGAAGCGCCGCGTGATGATCGCCAAGGCCCTGTCGCACGAGCCGCGCATCCTGTTCCTCGACGAGCCGACCGCCGGCGTCGATGTCGAGCTGCGCAAGGACATGTGGCAGGTGGTGCGCGACCTGCGCGCCTCCGGCGTCACCATCATCCTCACCACCCATTACATCGAGGAAGCCGAGGACATGGCCGACCGCGTCGGCGTGATCTCGAAGGGCGAGATCGTCCTGGTCGAGGACAAGGCCGAGCTGATGCGCAAGCTCGGCAAGAAGCAGCTCACCATTCAGCTGCAGAAGGCGCTCGACGCCGTCCCGGCCGAGCTGTCGCGCCACAGGCTCGCGCTGTCGACCGGCGGCACCGAACTGGTCTATTCCTACGACACCAAGGGCGAGCGCACCGGCATCACCGCGCTGCTCGCCGACCTCAACGCCGCGAATATCCGCTTCCGCGACCTGCAGACCACGCAATCCTCGCTGGAGGATATCTTCGTCGATCTGGTCGGAGCGCAAATGAACTGGCGCGCGATCTGGGCGATCTACACGTTCGAGATGGCGCGCACCGGCCGCACGCTGCTGCAGAGCATCGTCTCGCCGGTGATCTCGACCTCGCTCTATTTCGTGGTGTTCGGCGCCGCCATCGGCTCGCGCATCCAGGAGATCGACGGCGTCGCCCTATGGCGCCTTCATCGTGCCGGGCCTGGTCATGATGATGCTGCTGACGCAGAGCGTGATGAACGCCTCGTTCGGCATCTATTTCCCGCGCTTCATCGGCACGATCTACGAAATCCTGTCGGCGCCGGTGTCGTTTCTGGAGATCGTGATCGGCTATGTCGGCGCGGCGGCGACCAAGTCGATCATCCTCGGCGTCATCATCCTCGCGACCGCGGGCTTCTTCGTGCCGCTGCAGATCGCGCATCCGTTCTGGATGGTGGCGTTCCTGGTGCTGACGGCGGTCACCTTCAGCCTGCTCGGCTTCATCATCGGCATCTGGGCCGACGGCTTCGAGAAGCTGCAGGTGGTGCCGCTGCTGATCATCACGCCGCTGACCTTTCTCGGCGGCAGCTTCTATTCGATCGACGTGCTGCCGCCGTTCTGGCAGACGGTCAGCCTGTTCAATCCGGTGGTCTATCTGGTCTCCGGCTTCCGCTGGAGCTTCTTCGAGATCTCCGATGTCAGCGTCGGCGTCAGCCTCGGCATGACGCTGGCGTTTCTCGCCATCTGCCTGGTCGTGGTGTGGTGGATGTTCCGGACCGGCTACAGGCTGAAGAATTGAGTCCGGTCTCGTGTCCCGGATGCAGCGCAGCGCATGAGCGCGTTCGCTGCATCTCCGACGCACTATGCGAAGCGAAGGATGCTCCGCTGATCCGGGCTCATTGCTCGCTGGTCGCGGTCGAGCGCCGTCACGCTGCGTGCGCCGGAACACGTACCGCGAGCTTACTTCTTCGCCGTCCAGCCTTCTTCCTTGCCGCCGCTATTGGCCTTGCCGGTGATCGTCGAGCCGTCGACCGTGCCGGTATAGCGCGTGCCGCCGGCGGTGAATGTCGATCTCGTTGCCGGCCAGCTTGCCGTCGGTGACCGGCGCGATCACGTTGCCGTTCTTCAGCGTGCCCGTCAAATCCTGGTATTTCTGCTCCAGCGTCAGTTCGCCCTGCGGCGTCTTCCATGTGCCCTCGACCTTGGCCGGCACCAGCCAGAAATAGGCGGTGCAATGGGAGGTGCAGACCTCGCCGTTGATCGAGGCGGTCTCGTCGGCGGTCCAGTCGCCGAGATCGAACGAGTTCGACACGATCCGGGTGCCGGGCTTCATCGTCCAGCAGTGTCGGCCGCAGCTTCAGGTTGATGCTCGGCAACAGGAACATGGTGATCACGGTGGCCTTGGAGAAATCGGTCTCGAACAGATCGGCTTTCTCGAAGCTCGCCTTGGCGGTCACGCCTTCCTTCTCGGCGTTGCGCTTGCGACAATTCGACCATGTCGGGATTGTATTCGATGCCCTTGGCGGTCGCGCCGCGCTTGGCCGCCGTGATCACGGTGCGGCCGTCGCCCGAGCCGAGGTCCATCACATAATCGCTGGCCGTCACCTTCGCCATGTCGAGCATCTTGTCGACCAGCTTCTGGTTGGTCGGCACCCACACCACGTCCTTGCCGCGCTGCCCGACCTTCGGCTCGAAGGCCGGCGCCGGCTGCGCGATAGGCATGGAACGCGATCGCCGCCGACACGCAGGAGCCGACCAGAATTCTCGCGGAAATTTTCAACGCCGACATTGCTTTCTCCATGATCGTCTTGTCTGAAATTATGCTCACGCGCCGCGCCTGGCCAGCCATTTGCCGCCCGAACTGGTCGTGCCTTCGATGATGTCGCCGCTGACCTTGCCGGCATAGACGATGTCGCCGGCGGTGAAGGTGATGTCGCTGCCGTTCAGCCGGCCGGTGACCGGGACGATCGCGTCCCGGTTCGCAAGCGTGCCGGTGAAGGTCTGGAAGTTCTGCTGCAGCGAGAGTTCGCCGCTCTCCATCGTCCACCGGCCCTCGACGCTTGCGGGCACGATCCATAACAGCGCCTTGCAGAAATAATAGTCGCATTCCTCCGGCACGGTCGCGACCCGGTCGGGCCGCCATGCTCCCATCCCGAACGAATTGGAAACCACCCGCGTTCCCGGCTTCATGTCGAGCAGGATCGGACGCAGCCGCTCATACAATTCGGGAAGCAGAAACAGCGTCACCACATCTGGCGTTCGAAAAATCGCTGGCGAAAATGTCGGCGTGTTCGAAAGTGACCTTGTCGCTCACGCCCTCGCGCGCGGCATTGGCCTTCGACAGTTCGACCATCGCGGCATTGTATTCGATGCCGCGCGCGGTGGCGCCGCGTCTGGCCGCGGCGATCACGGTGCGGCCGTCGCCGGAGCCTAGATCGACGACGATGTCGTTTGCCGTCACCTCGGCCAGATCGAGCATCTTGTCGACCAGCGCCTGCGGGGTGGGTACCACATCCCGGCCGGTCGGCTGCGCCGTCAGCGACATGCGATCGCCATGGCGACGGCGGCAGCGAGCAACGCTGCCGCCGAGTCTGGCGCCGTATGTCGTGAGCGACATGCCGGCCTCAGCGGACGGCTACGCGCCGCGCTTGGCCTGCCACTTCTCGCCGGACTTGGTCGTGCCCTCGATCGTGGTGCCGTTGACCTTGCCGGTATATTCGGTGCCGCCGGCGGTGAAGGTGATCTCGTCGCCCTTCAGCTTGCCGCTGATCGGCGTGATCACGTTGCCGTTCTTCAGCGTGCCGGTGAAGTTCTGGTAGGTCTGCTTGATCGAAAGCTCGCCCTTGTCGGTCGTCCAGGCGCCGTCGACCTTGGCCGGCACGATCCAGAAATAGGCCTTGCAATAGGAGGTGCAGCCTTCGGTCACCACCGCTTCCTCGTCGGCCTTCCAGTCGCCCATGTCGAAGGTGTTGGAGACGACGCGGGTGCCGGGCTTCATGTCGAGGATGGTCGGCCGCAATTTCGCGTTCAGGCTGGTGAGCAGGAACATCGTCACCACGTCGGCCTTGGAGAAATCGGTGACGAAGATATCGGCCTTCTCGAATTTCGCCTTGTCGCCGACGCCTTCCTTGGCGGCATTGGCCTGCGACAGCGCCACCATGTTCGGATTGTATTCGATGCCGCGCGCATTGGCGCCGCGCTTGGCCGCCGTGATCACGGTGCGGCCGTCGCCGGAGCCGAGATCGACCAGATTGTCCTTGGCGGTCACTTTCGCCATGTCGAGCATCTTGTCGACCAGCGCCTGCGGGGTCGGCACCCAGATCACGTCCTTGCCGTCCTGGCCGACGGAGGGCTCGAACGGCTTCTGCGCCGGCTGCGCGAATGCGGCATTGACCGCGAGCACAGCCGTGAATCCGGCTGCCAGCGCCAGGCGCGAGATCGAGTTCAGCGAAGTCATGAATTCCTCCAGTTGAATTTTCGTCCGGTGCGGATGGTCCGCCCTGTGCGGGTTGGGGTGAACGGGAAAGCTTGCGGGAAAATGCGGGTCTGTCATTTGGAGCGCCCATAGACCGTGACGATCGCCCCGCGCGTCACGGTATTGTCAGGCGATGACAGGAACAGGATGGTGGCTGCGACCTCCTCGACTTTCGGCCAGAGCGCGAAATCGGCTTTCGGCATGGCCTTGCGGTTGGCGGGTGTGTCCATGATCGAGGGCGCCACCGCATTGACGAGAACCCCGTCCTTCGCGACTTCTTCCGCCAGCGCCACGGTCAGCGCGGCGACGCCGGATTTGGCGATTGTATAGGCAGTCATGCCGGCGCCTGTACGCGGTTCGAGCGCCGGACGGGCGGCGACATTGACGATGCGTCCGCCGTCCGGAGCCATGGCATTCAGCGCCGCGCGGCAGCACAGGAAACAGCTTACGAGATTGGTGTCGAGCTGTCCCATCAGGTCGGACTTGCTGCTCTGCGCCAGAGGCTTGGCTGCGAAACCGCCGGCGATATGGATCGAGGCCCAGAGCGCGCCGACCTTGCCGTAAAAAGCATCGACCTGGTCCTGATCGGAAAGCTCGATCGCCGGGATAGAGCGTCACCCGCTCATGCGTCCGATGGGCGAAAAGTGTCGGGCATGTCGTTTTCATGAAGCGGAATGTGACAGATGGCGCCGCGCTCCAGCAGCGCCGACACCACGGCCGTCCCGAGCGCGCCGGTGCCGCCGGTCACCACCACTTGACGGCCGTCAAACTCCAAACCTCACTCCCGTCCGCGCTGGCTGCGCGTCGGCAGCACCTGATGCGTGATCCAGTTGCGGATTTCCCGCGTCCGGAATTTCTTGTCCAGCACGGTGGAATCGAGTCCGAGCTTCCAGGCCAGCGGCTTGTCGGCCGGATCGACGTGAAGCGCCGCCACCGTATCGGCATAGCCGAGCACTTCGTCGTCGTCGTTGAAGAACCGCTCCTCCACCAGCCGCTTGCCGTGACGGCGGAAACTCGCCGCGATATCGGCCAGCGAATATTCCGGATGATATTGCACGCCCCAGGCGGTGCAGCCATTCACCGTCACTTCCGCCGCCTGCACCGCCGAGAAGGCATTGAGCGCCAGCACATGCATGTTGGGGGCGAGCGTCTCGACCTCGTCGAGATGGATGGTGACGGCGTCGAACACCTCGTCCTTGCCGGCGAAGATCGGGTGGCCGCGCCCGGACGCGGTGAGGCGGATGCGCCGGCCGAAACCGATCTCGCGACCCTTCGGGTTCCGCCGGACGCTGCCGCCGGCCGCGGTGGTGATGACCTGCAGACCCCAGCAACTTCCGAACAGGGGCGTCGAGGAATCGAACACGGCGCGGGCAAGCTCGATCTGCGGATCGATATGCGGGCCGCGGTCGTAGACATGCAGGGCGGAACCGGTGATCACCACGCCGTCATAGCCTTCGAGGCCGCAGGCATCGGGCAGGTTGGCGCCGGGATCGGCGGGGTAGCAGATGTCGACATTGGCCTGCGGCAGGAACTCGCGCAGCAGATTCGGCATAGCCCTCGCTCGGCGCGTCGCCGCCGGCAGCCTTCAAAAGGGCGCGTCCGTCGGTGGTGTTGCCTTCAATGACCAGCAGGCGGGGGGCAGGCATGGCAAGTCCGGTTCGCCTGCGATCGGTGCAGGCCGTTCTTTTATATAGGGATTTGCGGCCAATTTGCGAGCGATGCGGCTTGGCGCGGGGCTTGCGGCGGTTCATTCTGGCGATCGATCCGGGATCAAGGGACATTCGCGGCAGCGATGGCCGATTACGACCTCGCCATCATCGGTGGCGGCATCAACGGCGCGGGCATTGCCCGCGATGCCGCCGGCCGCGGCCTGCGCGTGCTGCTGGTCGAGCAGGCGCGATCTGGCGTCGGGCACCTCGTCGGCCTCGACCAAGCTGATCCATGGCGGCCTGCGCTATCTGGAGCACGGCGCCTTCCTGATGGTGCGGCAGGCGCTGAAGGAGCGCGAGGTGCTGCTGCGCAACGCGCCGCACATCATCCGGCCGCTGCGTTTCCTGCTGCCGCCGCAGCCGCAGATGCGTTCGCCACTGATGCTGCGGTTCGGGCTGTTCCTCTACGATCATCTGGGCGGACGGAAAATCCTGCCCGCGACCAGCACGGTCGATCTCACCCATCATCGCTTCGGCACTCCGCTGAAGCGGGCCTACAAATTCGGCTTTCTCTATTCGGATTGCTGGGTCGACGATGCGCGTCTCGTGGTGCTGAACGCGCTCGACGCCGCCGAGCGCGGCGCCTCCATCCGCACCCGCACCAAATGCGTGCGCGCCGAACGCTGCGATATCTGGCGGCTGATCCTGAACACGCGCGGCCGGCGCGACGTCGTGACCGCGCGCGCGCTGGTGAATGCGGCGGGACCCTGGGTCGGATCCGGTGGCGCGAGACCGTGGTCCGCGTCGAGGGCGCCGCAGCGCGTGCGCCTGGTGAAGGGCAGCCATATCGTCGTGCCGCAAGCTGTTCGATCACGATACCGCCTATATCTTCCAGAATCCGGATCGCCGCGTCGTGTTCGCCATTCCCTATGAGCGCGACTTCACGCTGATCGGCACCACCGACGAGAATTTCCGCGGCGATCCGGCCGGCGTCGCGCCGTCGCCGAACGAGATCGGCTATCTGTGCGAGACCGCCTCGCGCTATTTCCGCGAAACCGTCACGCCGGACGACATCGTCTATGCCTTCGCCGGCGTGCGCTCGCTCTACGATGATGGCTCGAAAAGGCCGGAAGACGTGACCCGCGACTATCATCTCGATTTCGACAAGAGCTTCGGCGCAGGCGCCGCTGCTCACGGTCTATGGCGGCAAGATCACGACCTATCGCAAGCTCGCCGAAAGCGCGATGAAATCCTTCGGCAACGTGTTCGCGCCGACCCGGCCGTGGACCGCGCGCGTGCCTCTGCCGGGCGGCAACTTTCCCTATAACGGCGTCGACGCGCAGGTGGCGCAGGCGCGCCGCACCTGGCCCTTCCTCGAGGAGCGCGCATGCGCTGCGGCTGGTGCGCGCCTATGGCACGCGGATCGATGCCATTCTCGGCAATGCCACGAGCTATGCCGATCTCGGCACCCGCTTCGGCGCCGACCTGACCGCGGCCGAGGTGCGCTATCTGATGAACAAGGAATGGGCGGTCGATGCCGACGACGTGCTGTGGCGGCGGAGCAAGCTCGGCCTGCGTTTCACCGACGCCGAGAAAATCGGCCCTGCAGCGCTTCATGGTGCCGGTGCCCGATGCTGAAGGCGGCGGAGTAGGGCGATGCCCGCGCGCCATTCTCGCGATCGATCAGGGCACGACCTCGACGCGCGCCATCGTGTTCGACGGCGCGATGACAGCCGCTCGCCACCGCGCAGCAGGAATTCCGGCAGATCTATCCGGCGCCCGGCTGGGTCGAGCACGATCCGGAGGAGATCTGGTCGAGCGTGGTTGCGACCGCGCGGGCGGCGCTCGCGCAAGCCGGGCTTGCGCGCGCAGGACATCGCCGCGATCGGCATCACCAATCAGCGCGAGACCACGCGTGATCTGGGATCGCGCCACCGGCAAGCCGATCCACAATGCCATCGTCTGGCAGGACCGCCGCACCGACGACAGTCTGCGCGGCGCTTGCGCGCAGCCGGCCATGAAGCCGACCATCGCCGCGCGCACCGGGCTGCTGCTCGATCCGTATTTTTCCGCGACCAAGATCGCCTGGCTGCTCGACCATGTCGACGGCGCGCGCGCCAGCGGCGGAGGCGGGCCAGCTCGCCTTCGGCACCATCGACAGCTTCCTGATCTGGCGGCTGACCGGCGGCAAGGTGCACGCGACCGACGCCACCAACGCCGCGCGCACGCTGCTGTTCGACATCCACACCGGGCAATGGGACGAGGAACTTGCGCAGACTGTTCGGCGTGCCGCTGGCGCTGCTGCCGGAGGTGTGCGACTGCACCGCATGATTTCGGCACGACCGACTATCCTGGGCGGCGCGATCCCGATCCGCGGCGTCGCCGGCGATCAGCAGGCGGCGACCGTCGGGCAGGGCTGTTTCACGCCCGGCATGATGAAATCGACCTATGGCACCGGCTGCTTCGCGCTGCTCAACACCGGCGAGCGGCGCGGTGATGTCGCGCAACCGCCTGCTCACCACCATCGCCTATCAGATCGGCGGCAAGCGCACCTATGCGCTGGAAGGCGCGATCTTCGTCGCCGGCGCCGCCGTGCAATGGCTGCGCGACGGGCTGAAGCTGATCGAGACATCCTCCGACATCGATGCGCTGGCCGCGCGCAGCGATCCGGCCGAGCAGGTCTATCTGGTGCCGGCCTTTGTCGGGCTCGGCGCGCCCTATTGGGATGCGCAGGCGCGCGGCGCGATGTTCGGGCTGACCCGCAATTCCGGCGCGGCGGATATCGCGCGCGCCGCGCTGGAAGCGGTCGGCTATCAGACCCGCGATCTGGTCGAGGCCATGCGCGCCGACTGGCCGGACGCGGCCGACACCGTGCTGCGTGTCGATGGCGGCATGACCGCGAGCGACATCGCCATGCAGTTCCTCGCCGATATCCTGGACGCGCCGGTCGACCGGCCGAAGGTGATGGAGACGACCGCGCTGGGTGCGGCCTATCTCGCGGGCCTCGCCGCCGGGCTCTATCCGGATTTCGACGGGCTTCGCCGCCGGCCTGGCGGCGCGAACGGCGCTTCGAGCCGCGCATGGATGCGGCAATCCGCGAGCGCAAATGGCAGGGCTGGCGCGACGCGGTACGGCGCACGTTAACGCCGCCTTGACCAAGGTCGTCGCTATCGACGGTGTGCAAACACCGCGACCATTCAAGTTGTTACCGCATTGGGTTCAACGCGCTGCAACGCGCGAATGCTTTGATAATGCGGTTCAAATCGGACGGGACCCGCTGAAGCGATGACGCGTTCCTCGCTCATTCCGAAGCATATCGAAACTCTTGTGCAGTCGACCCGCGTGCTGGTCGTCGACGACGACTATTACATGCGCAAGGTGATCCGCAGCCTGCTGCAGGCGAGCGGCATCAAGACCTATCTACGAGGCGCCGAACGGACTGAGCAGGCATCGAAGCGATCATCACGCTCAGTCCGGATGTGGTGATCCTCGACTGGAACATGCCCGACATCAACGGCGCCGAATTCATGCGCATCGTGCGCTCGCCGCTGACTTTCCCGCTGCCGGCGGTGCCGATCATCATGCTGACCGGCCAAGTCGAGCGCGAAACCGTGGTCGAGGCCGTGCGGCTCGGCGTCAACGAATTCCTGTGCAAGCCGGTTTCCGCCAAGACCATTGTATCGAGCGCATCCTTGCGATCCGCGCCAAGCCGCGCGAGATGGTGCGGATCGGCGACTATTACGGCCCGGCGCCGCGCCGGGTCGCGGCCAATGCCGAAAACCTCAGCCGATCCGACCGAGCCGGTCTGGCTGGCCTGATTTCCGACAGCTTGAGTGACTGCGACACGGGCCGACTAGCGTTGCGACGCGGGCGGATTCTGCCGTCCGCTGTCATCGTCCTGTCCGGAATTCGTCATGTCCGACGCCGGCGCCGGTACTCCGAACCGGCCTGCCAATCGTCCGATCGCCGATGCTGCGCTTCGAAGGCGTGGTGAAGCGCTTCGGCGGCTTCACCGCGGTCGACGGCGTCATCGCTCGATATCGGGCGCGGCGAATTCTTTGCGCTGCTCGGGCCGTCCGGCTGCGGCAAGACCACGCTGCTGCGCATGGTGGCGGGCTTCGAGACGCCGGACGCCGGACGCATTCTGCTCGACGGCAGCGATATCGGCGGCGACGCCGCCCTATGACCGGCCGGTCAACATGATGTTCCAGAGCTACGCGCTGTTTCCGCATCTGACGGTCGCGGGCAATGTCGCGTTCGGACTGAAGCAGGAGGGCTGGCCGAAGGACCGGATCGAGGCGCGCGTCGCGCGAGATGCTGGCGCTGGTCAAGCTCGAGCAATTCGGGCATCGCAAGCCGCATCAATTGTCCGGCGGCCAGCGCCAGCGCGTCGCGCTCGCCCGCGCGCTCGCGAAATCGCCCAAGGTGTTCCTGCTCGACGAGCCGCTCGGCGGCGCTCGACAAGAAACTGCGCGACGAGACCCAGTTCGAGCTGATGGCGCTGCAGCAGCGGCTTGGTCTCACCTTCATCATCGTCACCCACGACCAGGAAGAGGCGATGACGATGGCCGACCGCATCGGCGTCATGCATCAGGGCAAGCTCGTGCAGGTCGGCACCCCGGCGGAAATCTACGAGACGCCGCGCACGCGCTGGATCGCCGAATTCATCGGCGAGGTGAATCTGTTCGAGGGCGCGCTGTCCGCGTCTGCAGGGCGGGCAACGCCGGCGTCGATACCGCGTCGGGCCGGATCGTTGTGACGCGCGGCGAAGGCTGCGAGCAACGGCGACAAGGTCTGTGTCGCGGTGCGGCCGGAGAAGATCGCGATCGCGCGCGCGCCGCTGCCGCGAGGCGCGGAACATCGTTTCAGGGCATTGTCGCCGACATCGCCTATCTCGGCGATCTCTCGGTCTACAAGGTGCGGCTCGCATCCGGCATGCTGCTGAAGGCGTCGGTCGCCAATACCGACCGGCAGGCGTCCGAGCCTGCTGCATCGCGGCGACGACCGGCCTGGCTGATCGTTTGCGCCGGATGCCGGCGTGCTGCTCAAGGAATGACGCGATGGCCGGCAGCGCCGCCCGCTTCGACCGCTGGTATCGCCGCCTCGTGATCGGCATTCCCTATCTGTGGTTCGTCATTTTCCTCGTGGTGCCGTTCCTGATCGTGCTGCGCATCGGCGCTGTCGCAGACCGAGCTCGCGCAGCCGCCCTATAGTCCGGTGTTCGATCCCGCCGCCGGCTGGCAGGGCATCAAGGATTTCTTCTCCGCGCTGTCGTTCGCCAATTACAGGACGCTGTTCGGCGACTGGCTCTATGTCTCGTCCTATCTGCGCAGCCTGCACGTCGCGGCTGTCTCGACCGCGATCCTGCTCGCGATCGGCATGCCGATCGCCTACGGCATGGCGCGCGCGCCGCGCTGGCTGCAGCCGATGCTGGTGATGGCGGTGATCCTGCCGTTCTGGACCGCGTTCCTGATCCGCATCTATGCCTGGATCACCATCCTGCAGCGCGACGGCCTGCTGAACGACGTGCTGCTGCGCGATCGGCATCATCGATACGCCGCGCGACCTGGCTCGCCACCGACACCGCGATCTTCATCGGCATCGTCTATTCCTATCTGCCCTTCATGGTGCTGCCGCTCTATGCGGCCTTCGAGAAGATGGACGAGACCCTGCTGGAAGCCGCCGCCGATCTCGGCTGTCCGCGCTGGAAGGCGTTCTGGCTGGTGACGCTGCCGCTCGCCTGGCCCGGCATCCTCGCCGGCTGTGCTGCTCTGCTTCATTCCGATGGTCGGCGAATTCGTCATCCCCGATCTGCTCGGCGGCTCGCAATCGCTGTTCATCGGCCAGACGCTTGTGGACGGAATTCTTCTCCAACAAGGACTGGCCGGTTGCGTCCGCGCTCGCGACTGTGCTGCTCGCGATTCTGCTGGTGCCGATCCTGATCTATCCAGCGCGTCCAGGCGCGCGAGCTGGAGGAGCGGTGAGCATGCGCCGCGGTCTCACCCCGTTCAACATGGTCGCGGTCGCGCTGGGGCTGGCCTTCCTCTATCTGCCGATCGTCATTCTGGTGATCTTCTCGTTCAACGATTCCAAGCTGGTCTCGGTCTGGGGCGGCTGGTCGCTGCGCTGGTATCGCGCGCTGCTGGACGACTCGCGCGATGCTGCAGGCGGCCTGGGTCAGCCTGCGCATCGCGTTCCTGTCGGCCTGCCTTGCGACCGTGCTCGGCACGCTCGCCGCGCTCGCGCTGGTGCGCATGGGACGCTTTCGCGGCCGGCTCGCCTTCTCGGCGATGGTCTATGCGCCGATGGTGATGCCGGAGGTGATCATCGGGCTGTCGCTGCTGCTGCTGTTCGTCGCGGTCGATATCGAGCGCGGCTTCTGGACCACGATGCTCGCGCATACCGTGCTGACCATGTGCTTCGTCACCGTGATCGTGCAGTCGCGGCTGATGTCGTTCGACTGGAGCCTGGAAGAGGCGGCGATGGATCTCGGCTGCCGGCCGTTGCGCGCTTTCTTCATCGTGACGCTGCCGCTGATCATGCCGGCGGTCGCCGCGGGCTTCATGCTCGCCTTCACGCTGTCGCTCGACGATCTGGTGATCGCGAGCTTCACCACCGGGCCCGGCGCCACCACCTTGCCGATCCGCATCTATTCGGAGGTGCGGCTCGGCGTGAAGCCGGAGATCAACGCCATCTGCACGCTGATGCTGGCCTTCGTCGCGATCGTGGTGGTGACGGGCTCGCTGCTCGCCAAGCGCTATGCGCGGCCGAGCAGGCGAGTGCGCGACGCACGGGGTGACGCTCAGGTCCGCCTTCAGGCATTCGGCCCTCAACTCGCGCGGCGAGCAACCGAAGCGCGCGCGAAAGATGCGGCTGAAATGCGCGGCATCGCTGAAGCCCCAGCCGAACGCGATTTCGGTGATCGTGCGATTGCACAAGGCCGGGTCGCAGATTTCGCGCTTGGCGCCGTCCAGCCGCTGGTTCCAGATCCAGCTATGCAGCGAACAGGGTTCGCCGGCAAAGGCGCGATAGATCGTGCTCGGCGACAGCCGCAGATGCGCGGCGATCATGTTGACCGAGAGCTTCGGATCGCGCAGGTCGCTGCAAGGCACTAGGTCTTGATCTGATCGCGATGGAAAGCGGTGAGGTGCGATATCGCGGGATCGGCCGCACCGGGCAGGGAGCAGAGGCCGGCGACCAGGATATTCTCCACGCTTTCGGCGATCGCCGCGACCGAGGCTCCCTCCAGCGTATCGATGTCGGCGGCGAGCGTGTTGATCATGCCGATCATCAGATGTCCGGCGCCGCGATCGCCGCACACCTTGCGTGCGGTCAGCATCTCGGTGTCGCGCAAGCGGCTGCGAAGAACCGCGCCGGGCAATCTGCAGCACATGCTGCTGGAACGGCTCGTCGAAGATCAGTTCATAGGGCCGCGTCGAATCGTATAGCGCGAAGTCGCCGGGCGACGAGCTCGGCGACGCGGCCGTCCTGCACGATCTTGCCGCTGCCTTTGGTCTGGATGCTGACCAGGAAATAATCTTCGGTCGCGCGTGCGATCTTCGCCGGCGTGCGGCGCACCCATTGCGGTGAAGACGTCACCCGCGAAAGGCCAAGCGTCGCAAGCTGGTTGGCTTCGATCGTTCCGTGAAATGACGCGTCGCGCTTCGGCGTGTCGCATTCGAGCTGCACATAGGTGTCGCAGACCGCCTCGACCCAGATAGGAGAGCCGATCGCGCGCTTCCACAGCATCTGTGGACCACAGCTTGTGCATGGAGATCAGCGTAACAACCGGCGCCGCCCTGTCCATACGAAAAATCAGGCAAATGGCGCGATGCGACGCTCAGTCAAGTCCGGCGCGAGCCTGAAACAAGCGGGAAATCGGCGCTCGGCTTAGCCTGTTCCGGAATTCCAGCGCAGGAGATTTGCCGATGTCCGTCATGCATCCGAAATTCAAGGCTGCCGCAGTGCAGGCCTCGCCCGTCTTTCTCGATCTCGACAAGACCGTCGACAAGTCGATCGCGCTGATCAAGGAAGCGGCCGCGAACGGTGCCTCGCTGATCGCATTCCCGGAAACCTTCATTCCCGGCTATCCGTTCTTCATCTGGCTCGATTCCCCGGTCTGGGGGATGCAGTTCATCCAGCGCTATCACGACAATTCGCTGGTCTATGGCTCGCCGCAGGCCGACCGCCTCGCCAAGGCGGCGAAAGACAACAACATCATGGTGGTGATGGGCCACAGCGAGAAGCAGGGTGGCAGCCTTTACATGGGGCAGTGGATCATCGGCGCGGACGGCCAGACGATTGCGACGCGACGCAAGCTGAAGCCCACCCATGTCGAGCGCACCGTGTATGGCGAAGGCGACGGCTCCGATCTTTCGGTGTTCGAGACGCCGCTCGGCCGCGTCGGCGCGCTTGTGCTGCTGGGAGCATCTGCAGCCGCTGTCGAAATACGCGATGTATGCGCAGAACGAGCAGGTGCATATCGCGTCCTGGCCGAGCTTTTCGCTCTATCGCGGCGGCGCCTATGCGCTCGGGCCGCAGGTCAACAATGCCGCGACGCAGATCTACGCGGTCGAGGGCGGCTGCTTCGCGATTGCGCCTTGCGCGGTCGTCTCGAAGGAGATGATCGACATGATGTGCACCGACGACATGAAGAAACAGCTTCTTCTGCAGGGCGGCGGCTTTGCGACCATCTATGCGCCGGACGGCCAGTTGATGCATGCGCCGCTGCCGGAGACCGAGGAGGGGCTGGTCTATGCCGATATCGATCTCGGCATGATCTCGCTTGCGAAGGCAGCGGCCGACCCGGCCGGACATTATGCGCGGCCGGACGTCACACGCCTCGTGCTCGACAAGACGCCGGGCGACCGCGTGGTCCTGAAGCGGCGCACGGGAAGCGAAATGACGCGCGGCGGCGCGGATGCGCCGGCGATCGCGGGAGCGCGCAGCGATGCGCTGTCGCTGGTGAAGGACGGGAGCGAGGAGGCGGCCTGAATTTCCGCCGATCCGCCATTTGTCGAATTCAACGCTCGATTGGAGATTTCAATGCTGCATTTGTCTCGTATGCTACCGCTTCCGACGGCCATATTGCTGGCGGCTGCGCCGACATTGCTGTCGGCCCAAACCGCTGCCGACCCGAATTCTCGAACCCTGAAATCGTATTTGCAGTCCTTTGAAGCATCGCCGGACATGTACAAGGTGATTGGCGAAGACAAGAATTTCCGGGTCATTCTTGCGACCTGGAAACCCGGCCAGAGCGACGCGATGCATAGCCACGCCGGTGATCTCACCAACTACACGTTGACGGAATGCCAGTTGAAGGGCGTGGCACCGGACGGCAAGGGCGGAGAGCTTACCCGCAAGAAGGGGACGGTCGGCTTCAACACCGCGAGCGTCCACCAGGTCACGAATACCGGCAGCAATGAATGCGTGTTGCTGATCGTGGAGCGCAAGTAGACGGCGCAGGCTCACTCGCTGCTGGCGCCGGGCGGGCGGAACAGGAAGATCAGGAACCAGATCGGCACGATCACGATCGCGCCCAGCATCACGTTGGGTGCGGCCCAGTCCCAAGCCTTTCGGCTGTAATCGTAGACCCGGTCGGGCGTGATGCCGGTTTCGCGCAAGAGCGCGTCGGCGGTAATCCCGAAATGCGACAGGATGGTGCCTACGATCAGCGAGGCGACCGCGACCTTCACCAGCGTTCGCAGCGATGAAAACAGCATGGCGTCGCGGGCGGCCAGCCTGCTCCTGATTCGTTTCAGGGAATCATAGAGCGCAATCCGGCGAAGTGGCACCCGGTTCGCCATCAGATTGCGCGACAATTGAAAAAGAGCGCAATCCGGCGAAGTGGCACCCGGTTCGCCATCGGATTGCGCGACAATTGAAAAAGAGCGCAATCGCCGGTTCGCAAAGCGAACGGCTTGCCGCTTATTCCGCCGGCTTTTCGGCGGGTGCGGGCGAAGGGATTGCGGGCGCGGGCTCCGGAGCTGCGCCGCTGCCGGTGACCGGCTCGTCGGCCGCAGGCTTGCTTACGGGCGGTTCCGCAGGCGCGGCAGGCGCGGCCGCTTCCTGGCTGCGGGCGGCTGGAGCCGACGGCGCGGCTTCGATTTCCGGCGATACGGCAGGCGCCGCGGCTTCGGTTTCGCGGGGCGAAGGCGCAGCCGCGGGCGGCGGCAGCGGGGCGGTTACAGGTTGGGGGGCTTCGCGCTCGCTTTTTCCGCGCAGGGCGTCCAGCAGCGGTGCCGCGGCGCCCGAGCGCTGGATCAGGCTCTGTGCATCCGGCAGCATCAGCGGATCGTCCCAGGGACCCTGCACGACGAAGGGAAGTTCGAAGGTTTTCTTGTCGGTCGCGGAGGTCGCGACCAGCGTCGCGACGCCCTTCAGGTCGAGATCGCGGCTGGGGATCGAGGCGGCGCCGGCAAGCTCGAGCTTCACGCCGGAATTACGGAGCGTCACCTCCTCGATGGTCGCCTGTCCCTTGGCGATCTTGACCTGTACGCTCAGATTGTCGAACGGCGTGCGGCCGCTGCGGAATTCGTTGCCACCGGACAGCGGCCGGCGCTCGAGCCGGCGCAGCAATTGCTCGACATTCAACCCGGTCAAGGCGCCCTTGATGCCGGTCGAGGCTCGCCTCGCCGTCGAGCGTGCGGGTGATCGCAAACACGCTGTTGCCGGTGCCTTCGAGCGTGAGCGCGAGATTGCCGCGGCCCTCGATCCGGTTCACGCCGAACAGATCGCCGATGCACTTTTCCAGATTGACGTTCTCGAAATTCATCTTCGAGGTGAAGACCGCGCCCTGTTCCGAGCGCGCAAGTCCGATGGTGCCGCGCATCACCCCGCCGAAACCGCGCGCCTCGCCGATCGTGATGCCGAGATTGCCATTGCGCAGATTGGTCGCGATCGCGGTGCGGCCGAAGGATGGTCGGGCCGATACTGATCCTGCCGGCGGACAGGCGCAGATCGAGATCGGCGGTCAACAGCCCGTCGAGGTCGAGCGCCGAGCGGCTCCATTCCCGGTACGGCGCCGCCGATCAGACGAATGGTCGAGAGATAGGGCGTCAGATTGAGTTCGTCGGCGGCGAGCGTGCCCTGCAGGGTCTGGCGGCCGTCGGCGGCGAAGGTCAGGACGCCCTCGGCGACATTGCCGTCGAGTTCGAGATTGACCGAGGACAGCGCGATAGTGCCGCCGACCACATTGGTCTGCGCCTTCAGCGCGAACCGCTCGAAGCCGCCGCCCGGCAGCGGCTTCTTGCCGATCCAGCTCAGCGCGCGGCGAAGCGAGGGCGAATTGGCCGAGGTCGCGCCTTCGATCTTGAGCGTCGAGCGCGTCGCGATCGCGCCGTCAAAGGCGAATTTGAACGGCGCGCCGCCGATCCGCACCTTGAGCGCGGAGCGTTCGCCCTGCAACGCGGCGGCGAAATTGCCGAGCGTGATGCCGATCTCCATCATCTCGCCGCGATAGCGGACATTGCCGGTGACGGCGAAGCTCCGCGAAATCGCGGGCCAGGCCAGCGACAGGTCGGCGCCGGAGAAATATTCGTAGATCTTGCGATAGTCGTCGCGCACCACGATGGTGCCGCCATTGATGCGGATTTCCGAGAAGGAGGGCGTGTCGTCGCTGCGGCGGGCGGGATTGAAGGCGCGCGTCAGCGAAGTGATGAGCGGCGACCAGTTGCTCCGCCTGTCGTTGTCGACCGTCACCACGATGCGCGGGTCCGAGAGCGTCAGGTCGGCGATGTCGATCCGGCCTGCAAGCAGCGGCAGGAAGCTCAGGCGCGCGGTCAGCCGGGCGGCATGCAGCGGCGGCTCGCCCTGGCTGTCGCCGAGCGAGACGTCCGAAAGCACCACCTGCCCATAGGGAAACAGCGAAACCGAGACGTCGCCGCGCAGGATCGGGTCGAGGCCGGTGGCGGCGCGGATTTCGGCCTTCACCGCCTCGCGGACCTGGTCCTTCGGCAGCAGCACCGAAACCACCGCCAGAGCGCCGAATACGCCCAGAATCAGGACGCCAATGGCTAGACCCAGGCGCTTGAAGCCAGTGACCGCTGACAAGGGGATTGTTCCGGTTTTACAGGGCTGGATCTCGGGCCGGACTATACCGACCGCGGGTCCGATGAAGCAACCTTGTGCAATCGGTCTGTGACCCTTTCGTGGCCTGATCCTTGCGTCGAATTTTTCGGTTTACCGGTCCCCGGATAAGCTGAATATCAAGTCTGGTTGGAGGGGGATTTCGATGGACGACAAGCCGCTATGGATTCCGAGCGCGGAGCGCGTGGCCGCGACGCAGGTCATGGACTTCATGCGGCAGGTCAATGCGCGCCACGGCACGAGTTTGAAGAGTTACAAGGAGCTGCATGCCTGGTCGGTCGCCCATCCGGACCTGTTCTGGGACCAGGTCTGGGATTATTGCGGGGTGATCGGCGAGAAGGGCGACGCGCCGGCTGATCGACGGCGACAAGATGCCGGGCGCGACATTCTTTCCGGACGCGCAGATCAATTTCGCCGAGAACCTGCTGCGCAAGAAGGGCCCGGGCGACGCGCTGGTGTTCCGCGGCGAGGACAAGGTGTCCTATCGCCTGTCCTGGGACGAACTGCACGCGCTGGTATCGCGGGCGCAGCAGGCGCTGAAGGCGGCAAGGCATCGGCAAGGGCGATCGCGTCGCCGCCATGCTGCCGAACCTGCCGGAATCGGTCGCGCTGATGCTGGCGGTCACCTCGCTCGGCGCCATCTGGTCCTCCTGTTCGCCGGATTTCGGCGAGCGCGGCGTGCTCGACCGGTTCGGCCAGATCGAGCCCAAGCTGTTCATCGCGGTCGACGGCTATTGGTATAACGGCAAGGCGATCGATCTGACGCAGCGGCTGACCGCGATCGCGAACGAGCTTCCGACCGCGCAGCAAGGTGGTGATCGTTCCCTATCTCAAGACCGCGGACAAGGTCGCGGCCGCGATGCCGCGCGCGGTCACGCTCGATGCATTCCTGAAGGATCTTCGCGCCAAGGCCCGTCACCTTCGAGCGGATGCCGTTCAACCATCCCGTCTATATTCTCTATTCCTCCGGCACCACCGGCGTGCCGAAATGCATCGTGCATGGCGGCGGCGGCACGCTGCTGCAGCATCTGAAGGAGCATCGGCTGCAGAGCGACGTGCGCGACGGCGACCGCGTGTTCTACTTCACCACGCTCGGCTGGATGATGTGGAACTGGCTGGTCTCCGGCATCGGCGCCGGCGCCACGCTCATTCTCTGGGACGGCTCGCCGTTCGCGCCCGAAGCCCGACGTGCTGTTCGACTATGCGCAGGACGAGAAGATCACGCTGTTCGGCACGTCGGCGAAATATATCGATGCGCTGAAAAAGGCCGACGTGCAACCGGCGAAGACCCACGATCTGTCGTCGGTGCGGGTGATGACCTCGACCGGCTCGCCGCTCGCGGCCGAGAGCTTCGATTACGTCTATGCCGACATCAAGCACGACCTGCATCTGGCCTCGATCTCCGGCGGCACCGACATCGTGTCCTGCTTCGTGCTCGGCGATCCGACCGCGCCGGTCTGGCGCGGCGAAATCCAGGCCGCCGGTCTCGGCATGGCGGTGGATGTGTGGTCGGACGACGGCAGGCATATCGTCGAGGAGAAGGGCGAACTGGTCTGCATCAAGCCCTTCACCTCGATGCCGGTGATGTTCTGGAACGATCCGGAAGGAAAGAAATATCACGCCGCCTATTTCGAGCGCTTCCCGAATGTCTGGTGCCACGGCGATTTCGCCGAATGGACCAAGCATGGCGGCCTGATCATCCACGGCCGCTCGGACGCGACGCTCAATCCCGGCGGCGTGCGCATCGGCACCGCGGAAATCTATGCCCAGGTCGAGCAGATTCCCGAAGTGATCGAGGCGATCGCGATCGGCCAGGATTTCGACAATGACGTGCGCGTGGTCCTGTTCGTGCGCTGCAAGGACGGCGTCACGCTCGACGACGCCCTGCGCGAGACCATCAAGAAGAAGATCCGCACCGGCGCCAGCCCGCGTCACGTGCCGGCCAAGATCATTCAGATCGCCGACATCCCGCGCACCAAGTCCGGCAAGATCACCGAGCTTGCGGTGCGCGACGTGGTGCATGGCCGCCCGGTGAAGAACACCGAAGCGCTGGCGAACCCGGAGGCGCTGAAGCTGTATGAGGGGCTGGCGGAGTTGCGGAGTTAAGTACCCCTTATTGTTCTCTATTTTGCGCAAGCAGGACTCCGTTCAGAGCGGTTTTGTGCGAGTTTGATTCGGAGAACGCCATGGCCGACACATCTATCGAGTGGACCGATGCGACGTGGAACCCGATAGCGGGTTGCACCATCATGTCTGCCGGCTGCACGAATTGCTATGCGATGAGAATGGCGGCTCGTTTTGAGGCGATGGGCACAGAGAAGTATCGGAGCCTGACGCGTCGCAGCGGCAAAAGGATGGTTTGGACAGAAAAAATACGCCTCGACGAAAAAGCACTCGCGATTCCAAAAGCCTGGAAGAAGCCGCGACTAGTTTTCGTCAATTCTATGTCTGATCTATTTCACGAGAAGGTGCCGTTTGCATTTGTGAAGCGAGTTTGGGACGTTATGGAAGGAACCCCGCAGCACACCTATCAGATACTGACGAAGCGGCCTGATAGAATGGCTGTGGCGGCTAGATTGCTTCAGCAGCTTCCGAATGTATGGCTTGGGACAAGTGTTGAAGACTCCGAAGTTTTGCATCGAATAGATGAACTTCGAAGCGTGCCCGCTTCAATAAGGTTTATTTCATTTGAACCGCTGATCGGATCAGTGGCCGGAGCCAATTTGTCAGAAATAAATTGGGCCATCGTAGGCGGCGAGTCGGGCCCTCGGTCGCGGCAAATGCTCGAGGAATGGGTTGATGAGATAGAGGCCCTGTGTCGTAAGAATGGAACCGCATTCTTTTTCAAGCAATGGGGCGGAAAAAACAAGAGACGCGCTGGGCGTGCCTATCAAGGCCGAACTTGGGACGAACTGCCAGAGCTAAGAATGTGACTGGCAATACGTGTTGCTGGTCCTATCGCGCGCGGGTCAGGATTTGAAATGGCAAAAAATAAGGAGAATAGCTGAGGGCGGCGCGTTCTCGGTAGGGCAAGGGGCGAAAGCACTGTAGGGAAAATTTCTTTCAGTCGCTCTTTTACGTAAGCCTCCAGACCTCGAACATCAGATGATCTACGCTCAAGTGATGTTTCTCCGAAGAGCGTCTGCTCGCTGGCCATCGAGTACAACTCGCTTTGCCAACGATTATTGCCAAGCATCCTGTCAAGAGCGGCTCGTTTGGATGGGTCTATATTTGATACGTCTCTTGTGGCCTGCCGATAAAGCCCGGAAAGTGAAAACAGATACCAAAGGTCGATTGCTTTCGTACGTGCTATTGCTTCCAGAGTTCTCCATTCGACGTCCATTCCATAAGGGTCGAGGAACATCACCGCCCGAACTTTGCGCCAATCAGTGCTCCGAATGAGACTTATTATTTCTGAGTTGGCGTCACCTTCGATTACATCAATCCGGCGACTGCTATGGGCGGCCCTGAGTTCATTAAGCGCGGCGCAATAACTCGGCTTCTGCTCTACAAAAATTATGCGGTTGAATTCCGGTTCAATATCAATCGCGATCTGTGCCGAGCCGCGTCGTTGCTCAATTCGCTCCGGAGTTGCAGCATCGAAGAGGTCGCTACCACGAGCTTCGACCCGCACGGTTCTCTTTCCGGTCCCCGCAAAGGCGTCGATGTACCAGAGCTCAGGAAATTTTCCACTCAATGCGATACTGAATTGTTTCAGATATTGCTCAACAATAGCGAGCTTTAGGTCAGTATCCTGACTGCCGAATTCATGGTCGCCGATTTCTGGCATTGTGCCGGCTCGCCAAGTTGTTGAGCAATCTTAGGTTGTAACATAGTTGCTCCCAAGTTGAATTTCCAAGATTGGATTCACAGCGAGTGTTGCGGCATTGATCTCTTGGCCGGAAGTTGGCCGGTCATGATGGAGTGATAGAGACACGCGCTATAACTACCCCTCGATCTCCCGATACACATCCATCTCCACATTCGGCACCATCGTGCGCCAGACCTGCAGATAGGCCTGCACGCGCGGATCGGAGGCCATCGATTGCCGGCTGGCCTCGATCGATTTCGGCGCGTCGTATTCGACGATCTGGATGATCTTGGCCGGATTGTCGGCATTCTGGAGAAAGCGGATCTTCATGTCGCCGAAAATGCGCGGAATGCGGCGCGGCGTTTTTCATCGCCGCAAGAAACTGCGCGTTGTCGGCCGAGGGCAGCGTGAACTTGAAATGCAGGATGCGGCGGACGGTCTTGTTGTCGGTCATTTTCATCGTCCCTGAAAGAAAGTCGTCGAACGCTTTTCGCACCTCAGGCCACCTTCCTGTTCGGCATCGCCGCGCGTGCGAATTCCAGCAGCGTGCGATTGAATTCGTCGATCTCCTCGATCGCCGGCATATGCGCGCTGTTCTCGAAGGTCTTCAAGCCGCGCATTCGGCATCGCATTGGCGAGATAGATCGCGCCTTCATAGCGCTGCTTGCGGTCGTGGCGGCCTTGCGCGATCAGCGTCGGGCAGGCGATGCGCGCCAGCCGCTCGCGATGGTCGATCTGTCGCATGCTGGCGGCGTAGCGTTCCAGCACGATTTGCGGCCATGTCAGCGCCTGTTCCAGAATCCATTGGCCGACGCCGGGGCCCGGCGGCTTGTGGAACATCCACTTGTCGCCGAGTTCGAAACAGGTCTGCGCGTAGGGCACGCTGGCGCGATCCTTCTGCGCGGTCACGAAGCGCACGAAATCCTCCGGCAGGCCGCCGACCTGGCCGTCGCGTTCGCCCAGCACCCAGGGCGCGGCCGCGGTGAGAAACAGCCCGCGCACGCTTTGCGGCCGGGCTTCCGCGGCGAGCAGCGCCAGATGCGCGCCGAGCCCGTGGCCGACCAGAATTGCCGGCGAAAGTCCGAGCGCCTCGATCAGCAAACCGACATCTTTCGCGGCAATGTCGATCGTGTATCCGCCGCGCGGCTTGTCGGAGAGCCGGTGCCGCGCCAGTCGAAGGTCACGGTGCGGAATTCGCCGGCCAGGGCCGCGACCTGGGATTCCCAGACCTTGTGTGTGAGATGACCGCCGCAGATGAACACCACCGGATCGCCGTCGCCGAAATCCTCGTAATAGAGGCGCATTCCGGGGGAGATTTCGGCAAGCGGCATAGGACGGCTCCATCGCGGTCATGGCCGGGCTGGTTTCACGAACCGCGTCTGCCGACTACCATAATGCAAGCTGGCGTCGCGCAAACCCTTCTCTTGACAAAGAGACAATAAAGGATTATTGTCCAACCTGGCGTTAAAAGGATTATTGTCCTATCACCTCATCCACGAGGGGACGCTTCGCGAGGCGTTCGCAAGGTGGGATGAGGTGCGGCGCCTGCGGGCTGGTTCGCAAGCCAGCACTCGGGCGGTGCCGGGGCTCCGCCCGGGGTCACTATGGATCCCTGCCAGGAGCTGGCTGACCGGCGCTTCTCGCTATGTCGAGAAGCGCGTGAAGCAAAGCGCGGCCCGGCGCTGTGAACGAGACGCCGCAGGTGGCGCGCCGGAAGGCGGCGCGTGTCTCGAAAGGGGCGCGCGATACAAGGAAATGGCCCTGCGCCCTCCGGCGCGCCATCTCCCCTCACTCGCCGGGCAGGCGAGGCGACGAAGGCGTACCCGGCGCCTCAAACAATACGGGCGCTTCCGCATGCCTGATTGGCTGTTTGACATTCGCACGGAGAGGTGGAGTGGGACCGAAGGCTGCGCCCGATAGGGTCCGGTGAAGCCTTCGGGGACATCTGCGCAAAATTCGTGCGCCTTATCCGGGCACCGCTCGCTTCCTGATCCCATTGGTAAGAAGGTATTAGGAATCGCCGCGCAAATTGGGGCGCGGGACAAGGGGCGACTTCATGACTGCGCTTCGCTGCGGCCTGATTGCGCTATCCGCGCTCGCATGCGCTCCGGCTCTTGCCGCCGATATTCCTCCGGCTCCCCCGCTCCGGCGCCCGTCTTCGTCGAGCCCGCGCGGCCCTACGATCTCATCATCGAACTCGGCGCCGGCGTCCAGGTGCGGCCGGATTATCCCGGCTCCAAGAACTACGAAGTCTGGCCGACCGGCTTCGTCACCCTGCATTATCTGCAACTGCCCGGCTTCGGCGTCGTGAAGAATGCGCGCACCAACGAGCAGGGCTGGTCCTTCGGACCGTCCTTCAACTGGCAGTCCAAGCGCAAGACCTCGGATTATCCGGAACTGTTCGGGCTGAACGACATCGACTCGACCTTCGAACTCGGCGCCAAGGTCGGTTACACCTTCGACTGGATCCGCCCCTGGGTCGCCGCGCGTTATGGCCTCGGCGGGCATAGCGGCATCGTCGGCGAGACCGGACTCGACTTCATCTTCCGGCCGTCGCCGGTCTTCGAATGGACGATCGGTCCGCGCGCGACCTTCGCCAATCGCGACTATATGGAAACCTATTTCGGCGTGACGCCGGCGGAATCGGCGCTCTCCGGCACGCTCGCGGCCTATTCGCCCGGCGGCGGCTTCAAGAGCGTCGGCGCCGAATTCACGTCGCGCTACGAATTTGCCCCGCAATGGGCGGTGCGTGGCGAGTTCATCTACGAAAGGCTGATCGGCGACGCTGCCAATTCACCGATCGTGCAGGTCGGCAACGCCAACCAATATACCGGCAAGCTCGGACTGACCTACACCTTCAGCATGAAGCTGTTCGGCAACTGAGCGCCAGCGTTCTCTAGCGCGACGACGGCTCGACCGGGGCCGGCGCGATTTCCGAAAAGCGCGTCAGGTGGATCACCGGCAGGATGCCGACCGCGACGATCAGCAGCGCGGCGAGCGCGCCTTCCTCGAACGATGCCGCGCGTCGCGAACTGGTAGATATAGGTCGACAGCGTCTCGACATTGAGCGGACGCAACAGCAGCGTCGCCGGCAATTCCTTCAGGCAATCGACGAAGACGAGCAAGGCGGCGCCGCCGAGCGCCGGCCGCGTCAGCGGCAGCAGAATGCGCCAGGCGATGCCGGAAGGCCTGCGTGCCGAGCGTGCGCGCGACGTCGTCGATTTCGGGCGCGACGCGCGCAAGACCGGCCTGCGCCGAGCCGGTGGCGATCGCCAGAAAGCGGATCACATAGGCGATGATGAGGGCGGCACTCGAGCCCGCCACCACCAGTCCGAGATGCGGGCCGCGCAACAGCGCGGATAGCGCGTTGAGCCCGTTGTCGATCCCGACCAGCGGCGCCAGCAGGCCGAGCGCCAGCACGGTGCCCGGGATCGCATAGCCGAGCCCCGCAATTGTCAGGCAGGAGCCTGCAAGCTTGTCGCGGGCCATGCGCGCGGCGATGGCGGCGGCAAGGCCGAGCGCGATGGCGATCGCGGTCGCGGTCGCCGCGAGCCAGACGGTGGTGAAGGTGTGGCGCAGCAGGTCGGGATCGAAGCCGGTCAACAATCCGCGCTGGATCACCTGCCAGGCGAGAAAGGCGAACGGCACGAAAAAGCCGAACAGCACCGGAGCAAGGCAGAACGAGAGCGCGAGCGAGCGCGTCGCGCCCGGCAAGCGGGATGCGCGGCACGATACGCTGGCGGCGCAGCGACACCATGAAACGGCGATGGCGGCGGCCGTGCCGCTCCAGCGCCATCAGCGCGATCACGATCACCAGCATCACGCAGGCAATCTGCGCCGCGCCCGGCAGGCTCGACGCGATTGATCCAGGTGGTGAAGATCGACAAGGTCAGCGTCTGCACGCCGAGATATTCGCTGGCGCCGATGTCGTTCAGGGCTTCGAGCAGCGCCAGCGAAAGCCCGACCGCGAGCGCGGGCCGTGCGAGCGGCAGCGCCACATGCCGCGCCAGCATCATGCGGCTCGCGCCGAGCGTGCGCGCCACTTCGATCAGCGAGGCGCTCTGGGTGAGGAACATCGCGCGCGCGGCGAGATAGACGTAAGGATAGAGCACGAGGCTCATCACGAAGATCGCGCCCGGCAGCGAGCGGATCGGAGGGAAACCAGTATTCCGCCGCCGTGCGATAGCCGAACAGGGCGCGAAATGCCGACTGCACCGGGCCCGCGGCATCGAAAATGTCGACATAGACATAGGCGACGATATAGGTCGGGAAGGCGAGCGGCAGCGGCAGCAGCCAGCACAGGCTGTTGCGGCCGGGAAAATCGTGCGCGGTCACGATCCAGGCGGTGCCGATGCCGGCGATCGCGGTCAGGACGGCGACGCCGGCCAGGAGGCCCGCGGTATCGAGCGCGGCATTGGGCACCACATAGGTCCACAAATGCCGCCAGATTTCGGTGTCGCCGCGCAGCGCGATGACGGCGAGGCTGGCGAGCGGCGCGACCACGAGCGCCGCGACGAGACACCAGAAACGGCACCGCGAAAACATGCGAGCGCCGCAGCGATCCGGCGCGATATGGCTGCGCGGTCGCCCGTGCGTCGGTTCTTCGCGTCGTCCCCGCAAGTGGGTCCCCGCGTAGGTCGCTGCGGACGACGGAGCGCGTCAATTGTCGAAGCCGACCTTGTCGACCAGATTGGCGGCGGCCTTCTTGTTCTGCGGCGATCTTCGACAAGCGGCATCGGATCCGGCTTCAGCTTGCCGTAGCTTGCGATGATGTCGTTGACCTTGATGCCGGCCTTCACCGGATATTCGTAATTGATGTCGGCATACATGTGCTGCGCGGTGTCGGAGGCCAGCCACTCGATCAGCTTCATGGCGTTGGCCTTGTTCGGCGCATTCTTGGCCAGCACCACGCCGGACACGTTCACATGCGTGCCGCCGCCCTGCGAAGGTCGGCAGGATCACCTTGGTGGCGTCCGCCCAGTCCTTCTGGTTGCCGCTGGTTCTTCATCAGCGCCCAGTAATAGGTGTTGCCGATGCCGATATCGCATTTGCCGGCCGCGACGTCGCGCGCCTGTTCGCGGTCGCCGCCCGACGGCTTCTGCGCCAGATTGGCCTTCAGGCCGCGCAGCCATTCCTCGGCCTTGGCTTCGCCGTGCTTGGCGATCATCGCGCCGAACAGCGCGTTGTTATAGATGTGCTGGCCGGAGCGGATGCAGATCTTGCCCTTCCATTTCGGATCGGCGAGTTCTTCGTAGGTGATGGCGTCCTGCTTCACGCGATCCTTCGAGGCGTAGACCACGCGCGCGCGCATCGAGATGCCGTACCAATGGCCTTCCGGATCGCGGTATTGCGAGGGCACCACCTTGTCGAGCAACGGCGGACTTGATCGGCTGGGTGATGCCGGCCTGCACCGCGTCTTCGAGCCGGCCGATATCGACGGTGAGCAGCACGTCGGCCGGGCTGTTGGCGCCCTCGGTCTTGATGCGCTGTTCGAGGCCGGAGGAGGCCGAAACCACGTTCACCTTGATGCCGGTGTCCTTGGTGAAAGCATCGAGCAGCGGCTGGATCAGCTTGTGCTCGCGATAGGTATAGACATTCACCTCGCCCTGAGCGGCGGCGAGCGAAGGCGCGCAGATCGCGATGGCGCTTGCGACAAGCAGCGCGCGGACCCGGTTCGGCGTCATGGATTTCTCCCGGATTGGATTTGACGCGCAGCTAGGGGCGGGGAACATGCGCGGTCAAGCCAAATTCCGATGACAGATCAATAGCTTAGAATAATTCCAGACTGCAGCAAGTCTGGAATCAGTCGAAACTAGCTGCTTGTCGATTGATGCAGTCTGGAGCTTTGCGGCGAGCGGACTTTCGGCGCTCGAAACCGGATCAGCCTGCAGCCAATTGCCTCAGCGGGTGGAAGCAAGCCCCGTCGTCGCGTCCTTCGGAGCCGCCGCGATCTCGGCGATCAGCTTCGAGATGATGGCCTGGCCGAAGGACTGGAAGTTCTCCGCCACCATCACGAAGGCGCCCGGGCCGCCGATGACATTGTCCTGATAATATTTTGCCAGCCCGCCGGGCGGATTGGTGTGCTCCGGATTCCACGGCAGCGGCCGCTCGCTCAGAATGACAAGGCCGTTGATGGTGACGCCCTGCGCCAGCGCATCCTCGCGCGCGGCGAGCAATCCGCGGCCGGCATTGTGGGTGCCGTCGCCGGACACATCGATCGTGCGGCGCTTGGACTCGAACGGCGCGCGCGCGAACTGCTCCATCGAAAAGTCGATCGCGCCCGAAATCGAGGTGCGGTCGGCGAAGGAGCGGGGCGCCTCGACCAGTGCATCGGAGAATTTGCGCGCGGCGTCGGCGCCGTCGATCAGCGTCCAGTCGATGACCACCTTCTGCGCGCCGGCGCCCGACCATTCCACGAAGCACAAGGCGATGCGCCGGTTGGCGCCCGACATTGATGGCGTCGATCACCCGCCGGTCGTTGAGGGCGGCGGCATAGCCGTCGCGCTGGAGCTGGAACTTCGGCTGGTCGACGCTGCGCGAGACGTCCGAGGCCAGCACCAGCAGCAGATCGACCGGCTCGGCGGCGCGTGCGAACGGCTGCGCCGCAGAACAGCGTCAGGACAGCGAGAAGGATGCGAAGCATTGCCATCGTTGCGGACCCTGGACGCAGCGATTTCCGCAACGCCTCGCGACAATCCTAGCAACGTCTGTGGCGGAAGTCAGCCGAAGCGAAAGCTTATGCCCGCAAGCGGGATGCCTGCCATGTCGGTGGACCACGTCTCGCCCTCGGCGACCGGAAAGGCGCGGGTCAGGGTTCCCGTGGTGACGATTTCGCCGGCCGATAGCGGCGGATTGAAGGGATCGCTCGCCAGCAGTTCGACCAGGTGGCGAAGCGCCGATAGCGGTCCGTCGAGCACGTTCGAACCGCGGCCGGTATCGATCTGCGTTCCGTCGCGAAACAGCGTAACGCTGAACGCTGGCGAGCGCCTCGTACAGGCGTTCGCGATTTTCCGCGGTCACTGCGAGTCGGCGGGCCGAGCCGATAGGCGCCGTGCATGCCGAAATTGGCGATGGTGTCGGCGGCCTTGAATTTCCATCCCGGAAACACCGACTGCACGATTTCGAATCCATGCGCGACCCATCCGATGCATTCAAGCAATTCGCGCTCGTTCATCCCGGGCGCGGGTGTCGTCGCGAGCCAAAGCGCGATTTCCGGCTCGATCAGGGGCTCGCAGAACGGCGCGAGCGAAAGCGGTGTGTCGAGCAGCGCAACGCTGTGCTCGTACATGTAGCCCCAGATCGGCGCGTCGACATTGTACTCGTCCCAGATGCCGCGATTGGTGAAACCGATCTTGCGGCCGATCGGCTTCTCGCCGCGTGCGATCCGCATCCGGCAAGCGGCGGCCGCCACGGCATAGGCCTGCGCCACGTCGAAATCGGGATCGCGCGAGGTGAAGGGTGCGATCTGGGTATGCCCGTCAAAGGCGGCGAGCATCTCGGCGGCGATCGCCTCGATGCGTGCGCCGCTCATTCCGGAAGCACGCGTGCGGCCGGAAACACGATCTCCACCAGCGTGCCGGCATTGACCGCGCTCTTGATCGAGAAGCGCGCCCGGTTGGCTTCGACCAGCGCCTTGGTCAGCGGCAAGCCGAGACCGGTGCCGTTGTCGCCCGCGCGCGGCGAGGCGGTAAGCTGCCGGAACGGCTGCAACGCGACCTCGATATCCTTCGCGCTCATGCCGATGCCGGTGTCGCGCACTCGCAGCATCACCTCGCCGCGTTCGGTCGCCGCGGTGGAAACGATGACCTGGCCGCCCGCACCGGTGAACTTGATCGAGTTCGACAGCAGGTTGAGCACGATCTGCCGCACCGATCGCTCGTCGGCGATGATGCTGGGCACCGTCATCGACAGGGCGCTGCGCACGATCACCCGCGCGCGGGCGGCCTGCGGCTGCATGATCGCGACCGATTGCTGGGTCACATCGTTCAGGTTCACGCGCTCGAAGCTCAATTCCATCTTGCCGGCTTCGATCTTCGACAGATCGAGCAGATCGTTGAGCAGCGAGACCAGGTGCGAGCCGGAGTTGCTGATGTCCTTGAGATAGTCGCGATAGCGCTCGTTGCCGACCGGACCGAAGCGCTCCGCCATCATCACCTCGGAAAATCCGATAATGGCGTTGAGCGGAGTTCGCATTTCGTGGCTGATCTTGGCGAGAAACTCGGATTTCGCGGACGACGCCTTCTCCGCCTGCTGGCGGGCGGCGACCAGTTCCTGCTCGGCATCCTTCCAGCGCGTGATGTCGCGAAACACCGCGCAGAATTGCTCGCCGGCGGTGTCGAGGCGGCCGAGGATGAGATGCAGCGAGATCAGTCCGCCCTGTCGCCGCTGTCCGATGATCTCGCGGCTTTCGTCGCCGGCCGGCGCTTCACCGCCTTGCGCAAGACGTTCCAGACGCGCCATTGCGACCCGCTCGCTTTCGGGCGCGAACAGCGAGCCGAAACTCTGGCCGGCCAAGTCGCGTGCCTCGTAGCCGAAGAGGCGTCTGCGGCGCCGGCATTGGCTTTCAGAATGCGGCCGTCGCGATCGAGCATCACGATGCCGTCGGCGGCGATGTCGAGCATGGAAGCGAGAGTCGAGGATTGGCTTTCGGCGCTTGTCGACTTCGGCGCCTGCGGCTGATCCGGCGACAGCAGCAGCACCATGGCATTCTCGCCGTCGAGCTGGGCGGTGAACAGCCGCCCGGCAATCGAATTGTCCTGCCCCTGCCGTACGATGCGCAGCAATTGTCCGCCGTCGTCTTCGGCGGTTGCGTGGCTGTCGGGCTCGATGAACAGCGAGTCGAGTCCGCCCGCCTGCGCGAAGTCGCCGAGCGATGCGTGTCCGACCGCTTTCAGGAAGGCGGCATTGGCATAGAGGAACGTGCTGAGGCGATAGATCAGGACGCCGGTCGGAAGCTTGTCGAGGATCGGCCGCTCGGCGACGAGCGCGTCGTCGTCGCGCCGCAAGGCGGGAGCCGCTTGCTGAACGTGCGATACGGTGCAGCCGCAACCGGGAATTCCTCGGGGGGCGCCATATCGCTGTCGCCGGGCTCGATCTGGCCGCGCGCGACTTCGTCCGCGCCTTTGAGGCGCGCGGCAAGCCGCGAGCCGATCTCGCGAAACGCGGTGCGTTCCATCGGATTGAGATGCGCAGCCGCGTGCTTGCCGTCTTGGCCGGCGCCGCGGAACGGCACCACATTCTCCGACGGCGTTGCTTCCTGTTCGTTCCCTGGTTCGACAGGCCGGCGGCAAATCGGCCTTGATTGTCAGGTTCGAGAATGTCGTCGAGAGGGTCCGGCTCGATCTTCGCGCTCTGGCTCGTCGGCTCGGCCGCGGGCACGGATCGCGGGAGCAGGCGTCTCGGGGGTCTGCGTTTCGTATCGCTGGTCGCGCAGCACGCCGAAACCGCGATAGCCGAGGAACATGCGTTCGCGGTCGAAAGCCGGAATGCCTGAAAGTTCGACCGCGATACGTTCGCCATTGGCCAGCGGCCAGCGCACCGGCATCGCGCTCCAGGTATCGCGCGACATCATCGCATGCGCGACCAGGCCCTCGGGGTCGAGCGCGAGCTTGGCGGAGATTTCGCCCCAGAAGCGCCCGAGCAGATTGACGGTGCGAATGCCCGCCATGTCCAGGAAGTCCTGAGTGGTGATCGTGAAGCGGTTGTCGGCGTCGGTCTCCCAGACGAAACGCATCGGATGGCGACGGGGTATCGACAGCGGTTGCGGCGGGCTCGCGCGCCATCGATGCCATCGCGTCGGCGATCGGCGCGAGATCGACCGATGCAGCCGTCGCTGTCGGCAGAAGCGCGAGCGTGATCGCTTCCGCGCCTTCGCCGATGGTCCAGATCTCGGCCTTGTCCTTGATCTGTGCGAGCGACGTCTCGCGTTCAGCCGTTGTGCGGCTTCGGCGGTCGCATGCAGGAGCGCGCCGTCGGGTCCGAACGCCACCAACGCGGCGTCGCGGTCTTCGATCAGACGGCGGGCGCGCTCGGCAAGCGACAATGGCTGGACCTGCGGTTTCCAGGGCGCGGACGAGGATGCCGGACTGCGACCCGATCGATATCGCCGAACAGGCGCAGGTCAGCGGGCGACCGAGCGAGAGCCCCAATCCGCGCAGCCGCGCGAGTTGCGGATTGCCGCCCGGCTCAAGCGTGGCGCCGATGCGGCCGATCTGAGCGGCAAGACCGGGTTGGATGACCGGTGTGCCGGCAGCCTCAGCGCAGGTCGAAAAGCCGAGCAGGGCGGCTGCCGCTGGATTTCCGAACTGGAGCCGCGAGCCATCCATGTCGAATAGCCAGACCGGACCCGCGCTTGCCGCATGCGGGGCAATTGCAGGATCGCGAAGGATATCTCTGGCTGGCAGCGGCTCGTGCATCGACGGGTGGCCGGATTTCGGCGCTCGATCGCTCCGGATAGGGGCATTTTACTTGATTCTTCATAGTCTCCGGCCGCGGCCCCGTCCATTCGGCGGCGGTGCGAGACCGGCAATAACCTTAACCCGAGGGCTGCAGTGATCGGCGGCGATTTCACGCACCCGACGAAACAGCGTCACCGTTATCGTGTTAGCATGGCGATGTCGCCGGCTCGCCTTCTCAAGCCATCCGAGGAATGCCCCATGGATCCGATGAAGCCCTTCGAAGTTCCGACCGATATGCGCAAATTCGCCGAGCAGAGCGTGGAGCAGGCCCGCAAGGCCTTCGACGGCTTCATCGCTGCCGCTCATCAGGCGGTGAGCGATATGGAAGGACGCGCGCATGCCGCGCGCAGCGGCGTCATGGAGATGAGCGGACGCGCCATGACCTTCGCCGAACGCAACATGGCGGAATCCTTCGATTTCGCGACAGAATCTGGTGCGCGGCGAAGGACGTCGAGGAAGTGCTCAAGCTGCAGACCGAGTATGTGAAGAAGCAGATCGCAGGCGCTCAACGAGCAGGCCAAGGAGCTTGCCGAATCCGCCTCCAAGGCCGCCAAGGATGTGGCCGGCCCGAAGGTCTGAGCGCTTTGACCGCCGCCCTCGAAACGCCCGGATCGAGTCGCGAGATCGGCGGCTAAATTCCGGAATTGCACAGAATTGTGCGTTGCAATATTATTATTGCAGCGCACCATGATCTGTGCTAGCGAAACTGCAGCCAGCCACCCCGCCCAACCTGGAAGGATCTGTGCCATGTCTGAGGCCGCTGTGAAGACGAAAAAGTCGGCGAATATCTTCGAAACCCCGATGCTCGAAATGCCGAGCTTCGATATGCCCAAGATGGAAGTGCCGGCCGCTTTCCGCGAATTCGCGGAAAAGAGCGTGACCCAGGCGAAGGACAATTGGGAAAAGATGAAGGCCGCCACCGAAGAGGCGACCGACATGATCGAGACCAGCTATTCCACCGCCTCCAAGGGCGCCTCCGATTACGGCCTGGCGCTGATCGATGCGGCCCGCGCCAACACCAACGCGGCCTTCGATTTCTACAGCCAGATCATGACCGCGAAGTCGCTGTCGGAGATGATCGAGCTGTCGACCTCGCATGCCCGCAAGCAGTTCGAGACGGTGACCGCGCAGTCCAAGGATCTGACCGCGCTGGCGCAGAAGGTCGCGACCGAGAGCGGTCGAGCCGATCAAGTCCGGCATGACCACGGCTTTCAAGAAAGTCGCCTGAAGTCCGCAAGCGTCTCTCCCAGACGTCGAAAGCCCGGACCGGTCGGCCCGGGCTTTTTCGTTTCGGGATTTCCGCGCAGGCAAGGAGGCCGGGAACAGCGGCTGCTCGCGCATTGCTTGCCAAAGCCGGACCAAATCCCTAGTTTCCGCCCGTCTTGCCGGGGCCTTGAGGCCCGGCCGATGCAGCTGTAGCTCAGTTGGTTAGAGCGCCTGACTGTGGATCAGGAGGTCGGAGGTTCGAGTCCCCCCAGCTGTACCAATAACATTCAGTATCTTACGTTCAATTAGTCCTATAGACTTTTTATAAGGGTAACAGTCCGGGTAACACTGACTTCTTGTTCTAGGCGAATGAAAATATCTGACCTTATGCTTACACAATATTCAGCGATCTGGAGCTGACCCCGTTAATACCGGACACTCGGCGGGTTGAGATTGGGCGGCGATATACTCTCCGGGTGAATGATACCCCTGACCTGGATTTCTTGGACCAATTTTTGAGAGAGAATGGTCCTTGAAAGGAGCTTGGTAATGCCAAAGAAGCGGTTCAGGGCGGAGCAGATTGTTGTGCTGCTGCTTCAGATCGAGGTGTTGATTGTCATTACTTACTCGATGAGCAAATTTGCGAGCTTCTCCCCGATGGCGCTGAACACGCTTGAGAGCTGAGAAGCATCCTGAACATCATAGTACATCGAGGGGTTTGTTGCGCATCCTTTAAGAAGGGCGGCATTCCCGTCGATCACCCGAATCGTATAGATTTTTATATTTGCAGCCTTGATGTTGGTGCAGGCCAACGAAGTGCGCAGATCAATGGCGCTGCTGCTAGTAATTGTGCTGTTGTTTGAATTTTTCCACGCTTCTGTGTTTTGCCCGTCAGTGAGCAGGATGATCACTTTGTCCAAGTCCTGCTTTGGGGCGGACGCTTCAGATAGAGGAGCGCCTGCTGTGAGCGTATGCCAAGCCCAGACCAGTCCGATTGTGACATTGGTATTGCCGTCCGGGATCATTGCATCGACTTTGTTATTTAGAGCTGTCCAGTCGCTGGTCTAGCGGCAACAAAGTCACGGAGAATCCGCACTTGGAAGACTGGGAATCTTTGAGTCTGCACTAGTCGGCGCATCGTCCTGAGCGTCGTACGGATAGGTGCGATCACGTACACAGCCGTTCCAGTAACTTTTCCAATTCGTTGCAGTGCACCCTCCGCTACAGCTCAAGCTGTCATACTTCGAACCAATCATTGTCTTTGTACGCCGTACCTAGATTCACAGTCTTATCGAACGGGACAATCGCCACCTTAATATCGTACGGCTTTTTTGCCGCCTTCTTTAGTGTAGCAAGCAAGTTCTTGGCTGCTGTTTTCAGTTGGGTCATCTTACCGGAAGAATTCATCGAGCCGGTATTGTCGAGCGCCAATACCAGTTCGAGACGCTTCATTCCCCAAACCACCTCGGTCGTTGCGCCAATTGCCATAGTTGGTTGCCATAGATGCATAATTGTCGTGGGCACTGCGCCTGTTACAGCAAGCTTCAACGTGTAACTGCTATCTAGCGATGTTGCGTAGCTTGATGTCAGAGAAATATTCTGAACTTCAGGACGACTAAAGTTTGCTTGGAAAACTGCAAGCGCCTTGGCCTTGAGCTGATCCACTGTGGGATACTTGCGCTTCCTTTGAAAGAATGAGCCCGGCGGCATCAAGCGACGCCTGCATTGCGGTCTTCAGCAGAACTGCCTCGACTAAAATCGACGGCGGCTCCCACGCCTGCGAAAATCGGAATTATGGCCAAAGCAAACGTCATCGTCACGTTCGCAGCACTCGAAGGGTGAAAACGAGCGTATTCGTTCGACAATGATTCCCAAGGATTATGCGAATACCCTCTGTGACTTATCCGTCAGATTTACAGAGGGCTTTGAAGCGAACTTTAAGATCACGTCTCAAATGAACGACAGTTTTGTTCATAATACGGGCTATTGGAAAAAGCCCCACTACTCGTCGGGACAAACGTTCATTCCGATTGCTGAGTGCAGAACATGCACCGTGTTCGGTCCATTCAATTCAATCCGAGAATCGATTGATGCGAAAGTTCTCTAGTCACCGCAGACAATTTCGTAAGCGGGAGGGGTTCTGCTGATCAATAATCGGTGGACCAAAATTTGGTTCAGCATTACCGCCTATCCTGGAATTATTCGGGAGTTATTCATGTCCCTCTTGCAGGCAATCAAGCAAGATCACGCAAACCTACGGCGAGCAGGGCCTCGCTCGGTACGAGAACACGTTCACTTTCCACGAGCATGGATCAACGTTGGCGATGGAGCACCACCACGCCTGTGCCATTTCTTGGACGTCTCCGAGGACGGTGCACGGCTTATGGTGACATCCTCCGCCGATTTACCCGAAAGAATTATTCGTATTTCTCACGAAGGACGGATCCCGACGTCGGCGCTGCCGTTTGATCTGGCGGTCGGGTTTACAAATCGGCGTGAGCTTCATCGATTTCCTGGAGGTCCACCCCCGAAATTATTGAGGCGTGCCGTCGCGCATCACTGCGGCAGCCAAGCTCCCAAGCGCAGCCTGTCTGTACCGAAAACCTAGCTCCGAACATATTGGTGGTGAAGTCCACCGAGGATCACTCGTGACGTGATGCGCTCTTATCGCGCTGGATCGGACTAGAGAATGGCGCGTCTTTTTACCCATGACCAGTGAGTGCGGTTTCCGTTGTAATATTCCGCATAGGAGCGCAACACGCGGTGCAGGTGCGGTTCTTCAAGCGCGATCACGTGGTCAAGACACTCGCGCTGGACAGACCCGATAAGCCGTTCCGCATAGCCATTCTGCCGAGGCGACGATGCGGCAATGGGCCTGTCCCGAATGCCCATCGCCTGCAAGCGACGGATTACGATCGCGCCATAGATCTGATCGCGGTCACGAACCACGTACCTTTGAGACGTCGTCCCACGGGAATGCGTCCGTGATCTGTCGGGCAACCCACTCCGCCGTAGTGTTCGTGGTCACAGCGATCCAGACAAGGTGTCTACGATCTAGGCGGACAATAAAAATGTGTCCCGTAGTATCGACGACGCGCGATATTGGCGCATCCTTGTTTAGTGACAGGTGAGTGCGCGCCTCGTTGTAATAGTTCATGTACGAGAGCAGCAGATGGCGCAAAAAATGGTGCTCACCGAATAGACCCTGTCTTCTACCGTCCGCGAGTGTTACCATTCCCTCGTCGCCCGTTAAGAAGCCTGTTTGGGCGTGGGCGGGATTGGGAAGGTCGCGAGTAGCGCGATGAGGATCGGGCGTAAAAGCATCCTCAGCCAGGCGAGGATGCGTCTGAAGTTGTATCCGACGGCGGTGAGGATAGCGTTGGCGGCATCGCCGGCGCGGCCCTTGAGATAGCAGCGGCCGAGATGGCCCTCGGCCTTCATGTGGCCGATCACGGGCTCGATGGCGGAGCGGCGCCGCAGTTCGCGCTTGATGGCGCCGAAGACGCCTCGCTTCTGTCCGGAGATGAAGACGCGGCGCGGATGTGGCGCATCGTGGCCGCGGTATCCCTTGTCGACATAGGCGCGCTCGATCTCGCAGCCGGTGAGCTTTTGCGTGTCCTCGATGACGGTGCGCAGGGTGTGACCGTCATACGGATTGCCCGGCAACGCCTTGGCGTGCAGCACGAACTGGCCGCCGGGCGCGCGGGCATTGGTGGTGACGATCGACACCTTGACGCCGAACTCATAGGGCCCTTCGTGCGCAGCGCGCCGCTCTCATGCGCGACCCGCAGGCTCTCGGCCAACAGCAGCTCCAGCTCGTCGCCGAGCGGCGCGACCTCGCCATCGATCCAGTCCCAGTCAATCTTGTCTGCGAGCTGCGCAAGCTCATGCTTCAGATTGATGATCTGGTCCAGCCGCGCGCGGAACAGATCGTTCGAACCGGTCGTCTGATGCTTCTTCGGCCGCATCGTTCCCTCCGATGCGGCGATGGAATCACGCTTCGAAAGCCAGGGGAATCCAAAAATCAAATTGCAAGCTTGTCGGCTTCAAAACCTCAAAAGCTTGCAATCTCAAAACCCTCACGCCGCCCGAAAACGAATCCTGCTCAATGGCTTAGAGATTGTTCACGGGCGACTCCCTCGATGCGCTCTGTCTTGACGGCATCCATTGTGCCGCTGACTTTTGTCGCTAAAGGTCAAGAGTGCGTGGGATTAGTCAGATAGACAGGCCGAGGAAAATTTTGTCTTGGAAAACTAGATCTGACAATCCATTCCCACGCTCGCGGGACGGTCGAGGCAACGCTCAATCTGAGCGTGAGCTCTGGACCCATCATAAAATAATATCATTTTGGGTTAAGGTAACTTGGCCGGCGAGGGTAATTTCGATCTCTGTTGTTGCTGTGATACCATCTGTATCGGCTATCAGGTAGGTCTGATCAGTCGTCAAATCATAATACCATGTTATGCTGTTCGCGACTACGGTGTGCGTTTGCCCGACAAAACTGAACGCCTGATCGCCGGTTTGATTTGTATTGGCGTCAATCGCAAGCAGATCGATTTTGTCATTCCCAGAGTCAAAATCGGTTATAATGTCCAACTGACTTCCGCGAGAATCGATTACAGATAAGTATTGAAAAGTGTCGTTGCCACCATCGCCCGTAAGGATGTCGGCGCCAAATCCGCCGATGATCTGATCTTTACCCTCGCCGCCGTTTACGGCGTCGTTCCCCGAACCTCCGTAGAGAATGTCTGCCCCGTTGCCGCCATAGATTGTATCCTTGCCGGAACCTCCGTAGATTGTTTCGCCCGTCCCACTGTTGCCGCCATAGATTTCATCATCTGAGGCGCCACTATAGATGGTTTGGGCTTGGTTATATTCGGGGATATCGTCCTCTTCGCTAGTGCCACGGAATACGTTCCCGACCAGTCCCGCACCCGTAGCCTCCCCGTCGAAATCATTGGGGTCCGTGAGCGGCAGCGTGTCGATCGCGTAGTTGTTGGAGTTGGTGGTGCCGAGCCCGGCATTGCCCGCCGCATCGAACACGCCGGCATTGTTCAGCGTGATGACGTTGCTCGTGTCCAGGATGTTGGCCGTCGGCGTGAAGGTCGCCGTCCAGGTTACCCCGCCATCCGACGAGGACACCGCCGTCAGCGTGCCGTTCGCAATCGTCAGGTCGGCGTTGCTGAAGTCGCTCACCGCCTCATTGAAGGTGAAGGTCACCAGCGTCGTCTCGCCGGCCTGCAGCGCAGGGTCGGCCACCACAATGCTAACCGTCGGCCGCAGCGTGTCGATCGCGTAGTTGTTGGAGTTGGTGGTGCCGAGCCCGGTATTGCCCGCCGCATCGAACACGCCGGCATTGTTCAGCGTGATGACGTTGCTCGTGTCCAGGATGTTGGCCGTCGGCGTGAAGGTCGCCGTCCAGGTTACCCCGCCATCCGACGAGGACACCGCCGTCAGCGTGCCGTTCGCAATCGTCAGGTCGGCGTTGCTGAAGTCGCTCACCGCCTCATTAAAGGTGAAGGTCACCAGCGTCGTCTCGCCGGCCTGCAGCGCAGGGTCGGCCACCACAATGCTAACCGTCGGCCGCAGCGTGTCGATCGCGTAGTTGTTGGAGTTGGTGGTGCCGAGCCCGGTATTGCCCGCCGCATCGAACACGCCGGCATTGTTCAGTGTGATGACGTTGCTCGTGTCCAGGATGTTGGCCGTCGGCGTGAAGGTCGCCGTCCAGGTTACCCCGCCATCCGACGAGGACACCGCCGTCAGCGTGCCGTTCGCAATCGTCAGGTCGGCGTTGCTGAAGTCGCTCACCGCCTCATTGAAGGTGAAGGTCACCAGCGTCGTCTCGCCGGCCTGCAGCGCAGGGTCGGCCACCACAATGCTAACCGTCGGCCGCAGCGTGTCGATCGCGTAGTTGTTGGAGTTGGTGGTGCCGAGCCCGGTATTGCCCGCCGCATCGAACACGCCGGCATTGTTCAGTGTGATGACGTTGCTCGTGTCCAGGATGTTGGCCGTCGGCGTGAAGGTCGCCGTCCAGGTTACCCCGCCATCCGACGAGGACACCGCCGTCAGCGTGCCGTTCGCAATCGTCAGGTCGGCGTTGCTGAAGTCGCTCACCGCCTCATTAAAGGTGAAGGTCACCAGCGTCGTCTCGCCGGCCTGCAGCGCAGGGTCGGCCACCACAATGCTAACCGTCGGCCGCAGCGTGTCGATCGCGTAGTTGTTGGAGTTGGTGGTGCCGAGCCCGGTATTGCCCGCCGCATCGAACACGCCGGCATTGTTCAGCGTGATGACGTTGCTCGTGTCCAGGATGTTGGCCGTCGGCGTGAAGGTCGCCGTCCAGGTTACCCCGCCATCCGACGAGGACACCGCCGTCAGCGTGCCGTTCGCAATCGTCAGGTCGGCGTTGCTGAAGTCGCTCACCGCCTCATTAAAGGTGAAGGTCACCAGCGTCGTCTCGCCGGCCTGCAGCGCAGGGTCGGCCACCACAATGCTAACCGTCGGCCGCAGCGTGTCGATCGCGTAGTTGTTGGAGTTGGTGGTGCCGAGCCCGGTATTGCCCGCCGCATCGAACACGCCGGCATTGTTCAGCGTGATGACGTTGCTCGTGTCCAGGATGTTGGCCGTCGGCGTGAAGGTCGCCGTCCAGGTTACCCCGCCATCCGACGAGGACACCGCCGTCAGCGTGCCGTTCGCAATCGTCAGGTCGGCGTTGCTGAAGTCGCTCACCGCCTCATTAAAGGTGAAGGTCACCAGCGTCGTCTCGCCGGCCTGCAGCGCAGGGTCGGCCACCACAATGCTAACCGTCGGCCGCAGCGTGTCGATCGCGTAGTTGTTGGAGTTGGTGGTGCCGAGCCCGGTATTGCCCGCCGCATCGAACACGCCGGCATTGTTCAGCGTGATGACGTTGCTCGTGTCCAGGATGTTGGCCGTCGGCGTGAAGGTCGCCGTCCAGGTTACCCCGCCATCCGACGAGGACACCGCCGTCAGCGTGCCGTTCGCAATCGTCAGGTCGGCGTTGCTGAAGTCGCTCACCGCCTCATTAAAGGTGAAGGTCACCAGCGTCGTCTCGCCGGCCTGCAGCGCAGGGTCAGGCCACCACAATGCTAACCGTCGGCCGCAGCGTGTCGATCGCGTAGTTGTTGGAGTTGGTGGTGCCGAGCCCGGTATTGCCCGCCGCATCGAACACGCCGGCATTGTTCAGCGTGATGACGTTGCTCGTGTCCAGGATGTTGGCCGTCGGCGTGAAGGTCGCCGTCCAGGTTACCCCTGCCATCCGACGAGGACACCGCCGTCAGCGTGCCGTTCGCAATCGTCAGGTCGGCGTTGCTGAAGTCGCTCACCGCCTCATTGAAGGTGAAGGTCACCAGCGTCGTCTCGCCGGCCTGCAGCGCAGGGTCGGCCACCACAATGCTAACCGTCGGCCGCAGCGTGTCGATCGCGTAGTTGTTGGAGTTGGTGGTGCCGAGCCCGGTATTGCCCGCCGCATCGAACACGCCGGCATCGTTCAGTGTGATGACGTTGCTCGTGTCCAGGATGTTGGCCGTCGGCGTGAAGGTCGCCGTCCAGGTTACCCCGCCATCCGACGAGGACACCGCCGTCAGCGTGCCGTTCGCAATCGTCAGGTCGGCGTTGCTGAAGTCGCTCACCGCCTCATTAAAGGTGAAGGTCACCAGCGTCGTCTCGCCGGCCTGCAGCGCAGGGTCGGCCACCACAATGCTAACCGTCGGCCGCAGCGTGTCGATCGCGTAGTTGTTGGAGTTGGTGGTGCCGAGCCCGGTATTGCCCGCCGCATCGAACACGCCGGCATTGTTCAGCGTGATGACGTTGCTCGTGTCCAGGATGTTGGCCGTCGGCGTGAAGGTCGCCGTCCAGGTTACCCCGCCATCCGACGAGGACACCGCCGTCAGCGTGCCGTTCGCAATCGTCAGGTTGGCGTCGCTGAAGTCGCTCACCGCCTCATTAAAGGTGAAGGTCACCAGCGTCGTCTCGCCGGCCTGCAGCGCAGGGTCGGCCACCACAATGCTAACCGTCGGCCGCAGCGTGTTGATCGCGACGATGAAGCGGCCGACGCCGCGCTAATATTGCCAGCTGCATCGGTGGCAGTTGTGGTGAATGCATGTTCACCGTCAAGCAGGTATCCCGGTCTGGAAGCTCCAGGCACCGTTGCCATCCGCGTTGGTGGTGCCGAGTGCAATCGAGCCGTCGTAAATGGTGATAACGACATCCGCCTCAGTGGTGCCGGTCAACAATAGATCGTTGTCGTTGGCGACCACTGAAGCCACCGCAAATGCAACGGTAGGCGGACCGATAAGTGGCGCCGGCGGCGGCGCCGTGTCGAGTATGAAACTAAAAGCGGTAGCGCTGGACACCTCTGGTTCACTAGCGACAACAGTCTGGCGAACCAGAAGTGTGTTAGCGCCCTCTACTGGCGTCAAAGAACGGGTCCAGTAGCTTGGCGCCGTCGTCGGTCGAATACTCGACGGTGGCGCCCGTTTGAACGCCGGTGATCGTCAGTGCACCGCTCTTGGTTATATGGTCGGTGGACGAGCTTCCGCTGTCGTTCGTGAGGGTTACTCCGGGCGCATTTAAGAGTGGCGGACTTGGTATTAAAGGCGGAGGAGGAGTATTTTCTTCCAGAGGGCTCGAAAAGCTCGGAATATCGGCGGGGATTAAAGCCGTTGGTTCAAAGTTGATGGGAATTGTGGGGGGCGCGGCATCGGGTGCCGCCTGGATGCCGCCGGGTGGTGCTGTGCTTGATCCGGGACCGCCAAAATTTTGCGGATTAATATCATGCGCAAAAGTGTCTCTAAGAACGGCTTGCTGCGCAAGCCGCGAGTTCTTCCATTCGCGCAGAGCGAATTCGGATGGCGGGCCACGAAGGGACTGTCAGAATTTCTGTGTGAGGCCGGTTATCCGTCATGAGTTCACGAAGCGCTCGTTGAACATGACGGCGAATTGCGTCTTCGCCTCGGCCCATTCACGCGGCGGCCGTTTCCATTCCGCAGCGGCGTGGTTCAAGACCAAATATAGCAGTTTCGTCGCGGCGTCGTCAGAGGGAAAATGTCCTCTGGTCCTGACGGCACGGCGCAGCTTCGAGTTCAACGCCTCGATCGCATTCGTGGTGTAGATGATCCGCCGCACGCCTTCGGGAAAGGCGAAGAACGGGATCACGAGCTCCCAGTTGCGGCGCCAGCTCTGGGCGATCGCCGGATACTTTGCGCCCCATGGACCTTGCGCAAAGCTGTCGAGGGCAGCCTGGCCGGCGACGGCATCGGCAGCGCGATAGACCGTGCGCAATGCCTGCGCCACGCTCTTGCGATCCTTCCAGGAGGCAAAATCCATCGAATGGCGGATGAGATGGACGATGCAGGTCTGGACGACGGTCTGCGGAAACACGGCATTGATGGCTTCCGGAAAGCCCTTCAGGCCATCGACGACTGCGATCAGAATGTCCTGGGCGCCGCGGGTCTTCAGTTCGTTGACGACGCGCAGCCAGAATTTGGCGCCCTCGGTCTGCTCGATCCAGATGCCGAGAATCTCCTTGGTGCCGTCCGGCAGGACGCCGAGCGCGATATAAATCGCCTTGTTGCGCACGAAGCCTTCGTCGCGGACCTTGACCCGGATGGCATCGAAGAACACCAGCGGGTAGCAGAGATCGAGCGGCCGGTTCTGCCATTCGGCGACCTCGTCCAGCACCGCGTCGGTGACCGCCGAGATCAGGTCCGGCGAAACCTCGATGCCGTAAAGCTCCTCGAGATGGCCGCGGATCTCGCGCACCGTCATGCCGCGCGCATACATCGAGATGATCTTGTTGTCGAAATCCGGGAACCGGCGCTGGTACTTGGCGATCAGCTTCGGGTCGAACGTCCCGGCCCGATCCCGCGGCACCGACAGCGTCATCTTCGAGGTGCCGGTCAGAACCGACTTCTTCGAATAGCCGTTGCGGTGATTGCCTTTGCCCTCGCCACTCTCGCCGTCCAGATGCTCGTCGAGTTCGGTGTTCAGAATCCGCTCCGACAGCGCCTTCTTCAGTTCGTCGACCAACCCATCTTTGTTGAATACGTCCTTCGGATCGCGCCCGGCCAAAAGCTGGTCCAGCAGGTCTTTCTCGATCGCCATATGATGCTCCTCGGTCTCATCATTATGGCCTCAGCACAAGATTTCCTGACAGTCCCGCCACGAACCCATTCGTGTCGACCGAGTATGTAAACTCGGGGTCATCAACGAGAATGACTGTACCCGATCTTGTCACGACCTCGAATGAGCCGTGCTCCAATTCTAAGTGTTATCGTGTCGTCATCCGTGGATGCAGCGTGCGCGAGTTGGACATCTCGCAGAAGGGAGAATGCCAGTGTCGTCAGCGATAGGATGCCGAACCGGACACCCCGAGCACTCCCTCGAATGCAAGCGACCGGCGTGTCAATCATGAGGCCAGCGGACTTTCCCAACTGGCCGGGTATGAAAGTGAAACTTCCTTTGGCAATAGTGAACCGGGCCGAATTCGCGGTTCCACTCGGATCGCAAACGAATTCGTCTAGTTCCATGCGGACGTCGGCCAAAAGATTGAAGGCGGTACCGTCGTTGAAAGCTATGCGGACAGCACCATCCGCTCCAGTCTCGATCACGTCGCCCAGATAGACCTTGTCCCCGACATAGGCTCGGACAACAAAGCCGAGGCGTGCGATGCTAATCGACCCGATCGTCGCCAATATTTTCGCCTGACCGCTCTGACAGGTCATGGTTGAAGCTTCATGATGTAACGAGAAGATCCCGGCCACCAGCTTCATCCCGCCCAACAAGGACGGTTCCTTTTTCCGTCCATTTTTTGTAAAATACCTTGATCCCACAGGAATTGTCTGTCAACGAGATAAGTTTAGTTAAAGTGTTGGCAGGTCGACGAGCTCGGAGGCTCACATGCCCACGCCAGCACAAGCAACGCCTTCTGATTAACCGCCCTAATACTGTCTGCCAGCTTTGTCCTATCGGGCTTGTCACAGGCACAAAGCGGACTTGAATCACGGCAATTGGAAAGTTTGCGACTGCAACCGGCGCGGTCACGGTCGAACATAATGCGGCCGTGGCTATTCAGGCGAAACTCACCGTGGGGTAATGCTCAAGGGGTGATGATCCCGTCTACATGGGCGATGTAATTCTGACCTGCCTGAATGGCCGGGTCGGCCCTTATCTTTGCGGATGAAACCGCCGTTTCGAAAGAATGCGATTGGCGCTTTTTTTTGGAAGTTGCCAACTCGCAGGATTGATTGGCTGGAAGACGTACCGAGCCCAGGGAGCCGGATTGCGCCAATTGCCGCTCGCGCTACGCATAGATCGGTTGCAGCGGGTCGTTGCCTGAAAAGAGTGAGTCTTCAGCGATTGGAGGTGCGCTTCAGATGCTTTGCTGATGGTATTAAATCCCGCGCTACGATCTTAGGGCTTAAACTACCGACAAAATCAAAATTAACGGAAGTGCGTGCCCGCAAACGGTCTGGGGCGACTTAGCTAAAGGCGCTGCTCATAGTCCTTCGGCGCGCGCCCTCATTGAAGGCAACGCAAGGTGAAACCGGAGATGGGATGCCCCTGACGAGAGAAAAAGAAGAATACTTGCCTGAATTGAATGGAATCCGATTTCTTATGAGTGACGGTAACAAGGACGTCCCCTGCATAATTAGTCTCAAAATCTCTTAGAGCCGATCCAAGAAGAATGGATTTAAGAGCAAGGGAGGCGAAGGTGCGCTCGACGATCCATCGCTTGGGCAGGACGACGAAGCGGTGCAGGTCGCTTCGCTTGACGATCTCAAGGTCCAGCAACCGGTCTCGGCGACGACCTTGGCCATCTTCGGCCCTTGATAGCCGGCATCGGCGAAGATGCGGTCGATGAAGGGAAACAAACGCCGCGCCCTGCGGAACAGGTCGCGGGCGCCGTCGCGGTCCTGCACGTCGGCGGGCTGAACGACTGACGCTCAGCAAGAGGCCGAGCGTATCGACGAGGATATGGCGCTTGCGGCCCGTGACCTTCTTGCCCGCGTCGTAGCCCTGCGGGTCAAGCGCAGAGCCCCTTTTTGAGCCGCCTTGGCGCTCTGGCTGTCGATGATCGCCGCCGTCGGGCTCGCTTCGCGTCCGGCCTGTTCGCGCACCGCGACATAGAGCGCATGGTGGATGCGTTCCAGCGTGCCGTCCCAGTCCCACAGCATGAAGTAGTAGTGCGCCGTGCTCTTCGGCGGCAGGTCCTTCGGCAGGGCCTTCCACTGGCAGCCGGTCGAGAGCACGTAGAAGATCGCGTTCAACACCTCGCGCACATTCACATCGCGCGGCCGCCCGCCGCGTCGTGCCGGCGGGATCATCGGCGCGATCAACGCCCATTCGGCGTCGGTGAGATCGCTCGGATATAGCCCTTTCTGGTCATGACCACTCCGTGCCGTACGTTTCACGACACGGAGATGAGGGATCGGCTCAGAAAAATCGACCCACAAAAATCGAAAATTGACCCACAAAAATTACTTACGTCGGTTCTTAATTCGGTGCAGGGTTGTCATGCTGCGAACCGCGGGCCACTGCAATCGTGGCGTGGTCCTCAATCCTTTTTTGTAAGGCTCGAACCGAAAGCCCGTGGTTTCTGGCTACGGTCTCCAGCGCCTGCGTGCGGAAAGTGCTTCCGTGCGGCTTTTTGGGTTTATCCGGGATGAATGGTCCTTCTCCGGTCCATCTTCCGTTGGCATCAATTCTTTTACCCTGGGCAATCAGGTCAAGGATGGTTACGCCTCGCCTGAGGCGATGATATTCCGCGTTGCACTTCTTGAAGGAGCGCATCGGCTTCATTGGCTCGTTCACTGCCGCCGTTTCGGCGTCATTGGCTTTCGACCCATATCACCCTCGAAAAGAAATCACTTTGCCTCCATCCACGCCGCTGTTGATGGACTGTAAGTGGGCCGCCCAAACCTGCACCGCCGCTGCCTTTTCGGGTGTGAAGGCGTACTGCTGATAAACTCCAACGATACCGCCGAATGGTACCGCTACGATGATTAAGTAGGCGCTCAATGACCGGTAGCGATATGCCCAGCCGCGCCATGCCAGTGGCCACGGTGCGGCGAATGTCGTGCAACGTCCAGGGCGGGCTGTCGGGGAGGGCGGCCTCTAGTCTTTCCTTGAAGCGCGAAAATCCACTGACTGGAGTACTGCCAGTCACAGTGAAGACCAGTTCCCGCTTGCTCTTCACATGCGGCAAGGACTTGAGAATGGCGACGGCGGAATCACTCAGCGGCACCTCGTGGGCTGAATTATTTTTGACCCTCTCGCGGGGTATGGTCCAAACCCGTTTTTCAAAATCGACTTCGGACCAGTGCATTTCCGCGACTTCGTCGCGGCGCTGTCCGGTGAGGATTAGTAACTGCACAACACGACCGAATGGCCACGGTTGAACCTCGCAGGCCTTCCAGATTGACTTCAATTCGCCGTCGGTAAGGACGCGGTCGCGCTGGGTCTCTTCGGAGGGAGCCTTAATTCCCGTACAGGGCGAGGTGGCGAGTTTGTCTTTTTCCACACACCAGCCGAAAAGCTTGCGTACGGCCGCAAAGGTGCGGTTGGCCATGACTGGGACGCCGCGCCCGGCCACACCGTCGACGAGGTTGATTACATCGCGCCGGGTGATCTCCTGAATGCGGCGGTGCTGCCATTTTGGTAGGACCTCCTTTTCCAGAATCCGGCGCGTCTCGCGCCGCGAGGAGGGGCGGGTTTTCTTGTCCACATGCGTTTGCAGGAACTCAGCGACCACGGTGCGCACGTCGTCGCGATCCGGTGGCAGAGCGCGGGCGCGTCTTTTCTCTAAGGCGGGGTCCTTGCCGTCGGCGATTGCCCGCAGGGCGGTGGCGGCAGCCCTACGCGCGCCCGCGAGATCTAGGGGGGCTACGCTGAGGGTGAGCTTGCGGCTCTTACCCTCGCTACGGTAACGCACGGCCCATGAGCGCGCGCCCGTGGGCTGGACGATGTGATATAATCCCGGACAATAGCTGTCCGCGATCTCTCGCCGGATCGCACCGGGCCTTGCTTTTTCGACTTGCTTGACCGTGAGGCCGGCCATGGTGTGCCCACTCTTTGGAACCGCAAGGACGTCAGGCCGAAATCAGTGCATCCTTCAGGGTAACGCAGGGGTAACACGATCAGGGTGTCTGTCGGTGTTACCCAACGTCTGGAACATTGCCAGACATTAGTCGATTTTTCCATATTTCAAAGAGTTTTTCTGTGCCCGGAGGTCCTGTCGTGTTTGACCATGGCGGGACATAAAATCTGACTGTGGATCAGGAGGTCGGAGGTTCGAGCCCCCCAGCTGTACCAGAAAAATCGGACATTTTTGGTTATCTGCCACCATCTTTGGCACCTGATCGCCAGCGGTCCTTGAGGTCGGCTGCACGGCCCGGCAGAGCATCGAATGCTGAACAGTCGCGACGAAAAACAAAAATCGAAAGCAAATAGCGAAAATGAAATTGCTTGGCGATGAAGCGCGCGGAATTTTTTTGGCTTTCGCAGCACGAGTCAGCTCCTGGTCCTCTCCTCATGCCGACGTCGTGGGGCAAGGTTCGCCGCTGTCGCGTGCGTGACGGATAACAATAATCTCGCTGCTGCCGTCCTCCCCCTCCCACGCTCCTGGAAACCTATAGGTGGCCAACATATTTGAGAAAGACCGCGGAGGACGATTTGGAGCCTTCCAGCGTTGGGCTTTCATGCCCCCCGCCAGGCGGACGGCTCTGCCGGCCGGCAGGTGGGGGACTAGCCTTCGGCTAGACACCACTCCACCCAAACCCGACCGCGTCGGCGATTGGCGTAGCCAAGAAGAAAGAAAACATAACAAGCAAAGCTAAGCCAGTCAGGCGGGAAATGGTGCGAGCCGCGAAGAAGCGAACGCATTGTGATGGTTGGAGTTTCTGTTCGTATACCCCTGCACTAGAAGCCTAGAGACGGGCAACAGGGGGCTCTTTTAGGGGTGTGTGAAGAGATGTGAATGCCATAACATCGGATTGAGTTCGGCTAGCTGTTCGGGAATCATTAACTTGGGACCGCCTGCCGCAATAATGGAAAAAACCGTGAGAGTATTTCTACTCGTGTTCGCGTTAGCACCAACGCTCCTGATCGCCACACCGGCGGTCGCCGCAAAGGAGTCTTGCTATCGCAACTTCGATCAATGTGTACGCACATATCCGAAGCGCGGGTTCTCAAATGCGCATCAAATTTGTGCCCAGCCGCGTATGCGGTACTGTCGCTGATACGCAGATGCTTCGAGTGCAACCCGGTCGTCGGGATGAATCTTCGTTTGAAACCGGCTCGTCTGATGATCTGAATCCGGAACCAGCCGGAATCAGACCGTGCCGTGCGCCGCAAGCGAGCTGTTTCTTCGCTCAGACCGCGATCTTCTGGCTCGCCTGTTCCGCGTAGACCGGTGCCACATCGGTGAAGATTCGCAGCTCGCCGACCTTGTCGCCATCCGGCTTCAGGATGGTGACGCAAGGCAGCGTCACGGTCTGGCCGTCCTTGCGCTTGTAGCTCACCGCGACTTCGAGGATCGACTCGTCGGGATGGTCCCAGCGGTTGATGAATTTGTGCTTCAAGCCGCTGATCGTCGACCAGAATTGGCCGATCGCGCCCGCGATCTGGTCGGGCCCTTCGGCCGCCGGGAAATTCGCAAAGATCACGCGCGCCTTCGGGCTGTGCATGGACTTGAAGGTCTCGAGGTCCATGGCATCGACCGCGTCGTAATAGCGCTTGATCAGCGCGTCGCGGCTGATCTTCATTCTGCGGATCGCGGCGAGCGTCGCGTCGACGGCCTTCAGATAATCCTTTTCGACGATCTTGCCGTATTCGATTTCTTCGGGGCTGCCGTCCTTCACGCCTTCGAGTTTCAGGGCGAAGCTGAAGCGCAGACCGAGCCCGTCCTTGTCTTCCTCGATGTCGTTGAGGATGGTGCCCATGACGGAGCCATCGAGCCGCTCGAACTTCACACGCTGCTCCGGCATCAGAGTAATACGTTCACGGCATCGTTCGCCGCGAAATTCGATCTCGCGCACAAAGACCTTGTCGGTTTCACGATTGAGAACCTGACAATGGGTCATGGCCGGCACGAAGGGCAGGGCGTTGTCGGCCTTCATCACCAGGCCCTTCCAGACATCGCTGCGCGTCAGCACAGGCTGGCCGGGCTCGTTCACGGGAATGCGTTTGGATACTTCGATCATGATGACCTCGTATGTTTAGAGTGGACAGATGGGCTATTCTTCGATGACGTCTTGCAGCAGCGTTCCGACGGACCGCGTCGGCGTGGTTACAGCTTCATCATTTCCTCGGGCGGCGGCGGGCCCCACAGGTTGGCGCTCTCCGGTGACTTCGGCCAAACCTTGGTCATCTGCGGGTTGTCCCGATGCCATGGACGCGGCTCGAACAATCCGATCGCGTCGTCCGCGACCTGATCGATTTCGCAGAACAGTTCGGTGATCAATCCGTTGGGCCCGCGATGATAGGAGAAGATGTTATGGCCGATACCGTGCCGGCCCGGACCCCAGAGGATCCTGTATCCGTTCTTGCTCAGCAGATCCGACGAGGTCTGCATGTGAGCCCAGTCGCGCAGTTCGAATGCGGTGTGAAAATGCGCGTTCTGTCCCGTCTCCACGAGATTGATGGTGTGATGGTCGCGGTCGCAGCGCAGGAATGAAAAGAAGTCGGACATCCAGTCGCTGACGCGCATGCCCAGCACCTTGCAATACCAGTCGGTGCCGCCCTTCACGTCGGTGACGTGAAACGCAATGTGACCGAGCTTGTGCGGCTGAATGCCTTTGCCGGTGAAGGCGTGATTGCTCGGCTTGGCTTGCTTGAAAACCGTAATTCGCGTGCCCTTGAAGTCGTCGAAGCCGATCGATCTGGAAATGCCGGGCTCCGGGTCGGTAGCGAAATCGACTCTGATGCCATTCGCCGCGACCTGTTTGCCGAACGCGTCGAGATCGTCGTCGGCGGCGAGCTGGAATCCGATTGTCGTGCAGCGCGCCTGCGAGCCTTGCTTCAGCACGACCGAATGCGGATCGATCTTGCTTCCGAGGTAAACGGCGCCTTGCCCATTGTCGATCCGGGCGAGGCCCGAGAACGTCGGTGTAATATTCCGTCTGTTTGACGAGATCGGGTGTTTCGTAAACCGCGTGCGATATTTTCTTGACCCGGATCATTCATTCCCTCCTTCGCCGCTCCTGCAATCTGTTTCCCGAAACTCTCGGTCGTTGCAGTTTGGGACGATTTCCGGCGCTTTTCGTACCGTAACGTATGTTACGGTAAAAACATCGTGGCCGCCAGTCAAAAGTTTTCTGCTGGCTTCGCGAGAGATTAGTTGGCATAGCTTTCGGCATGGAATCGCTGAAGAAATCAGGTGCGCAGCTTACGGTCGGACGGCAGGGCGAGCCGCGTGCCGGCATGCGCAAGAGCACCGCGATCAAGCGCGAGAAGATCGTGCGATCGGCTGCGAAGCTGTTTCTGGAGCGCGGCTATGACAGCGTTTCCATCAACGACATCATCGACTGTCGTCGGCGGCTCCAAGGAGACGATCTATTCGAATTTCGGGAACAAGGCGAAGCTGTTCGAGGCTGTCGTTCAACAAATGTGCTCGGATGTCACCATCCGGATCGACACCCGTCCGGTCGGCTCGCTGCAACAGCAACTGACTCGCATCGCGAGTTCGTTCGTCTCAATCGTTTTGACGCCGCAAATACTGTCTTTTCATCGTTTGGTGACGTCGATCGGCCGGGCATTTCCTGCGGCAGGGCGGCTGTTCTACGACACCGGCCCGCGCACGGTGTATCGAATCTTCGCGGAATGGATCGCGCTGCAACAGCGAAGTGGCAACATTCGCGACGACAAGGATCCGAAGCGTTTGGCCGTGTTGTTGCACGACATGCTGATCGGCGAGCATATCCTGAGCTGGCTTACATCCGCATCGAACGAGAGGGATCGGGCCAAGCGCATCGAACAGACGGTGGAGCTCGCAGTCACGGTGTTCCTGGCTGGCTGCGCTACCGACGCGGGTGTGAAGCGCCCGGCGAAGCGAGCCAAATCGTCGCGGTCCGAACGCCTGTGATCGTCAAATTTTGCGATCGAGCCTCGGAACTCGGTCGCCGAAGCGCGATTTTCCGCCTTCGCGAGGACCGCTTCGGCGGGCGAGGAATGCCGGACGCTGTCGCGCTCTAAATTGTTAGAATTGATCACATTTATGATGTTAGATCGCTACGATCTGACGCCGGCTTGATCCGGTCGAACCGATCGCAAGCCGGTTTGCGTTTCAGTTCCACAGCCCAGCCGTCGAACGATCGCAACGCCACCGTCGAACCGCAGCGTGCGCCTTTCGCAGCGCAACGCGAACGATTCTCCATTGTCAAAATCCTCCGAAGGGTGCAGAGTGCGTACCGTAACGAACGTTACGCTTTCTTTCAGGGAGGAAAGGAATGCAGCAGGAAGCAAAACGCTCCGCCGCCATTCACACAGTTAGCGACGCGGCCGGAATTCACCGAGATACTCGCGCGAATTCGCAAGCTGGCACCCGACATCAGCGCGCGCGCGTTGAGCGCCGAGAAAGCCAAGCGCGTCCCCGCCGAAACCATGGATGCGCTGCGCGATGCGGATGTCTTTCGCGCCATGCAGCCGAAGCGTTTCGGCGGTTACGAATATGGTCCGGCCGAGCTTGCGCAGATCGGTTTCGAACTCGGTCGCGCCTGCGGCAGCACCGGATGGTGCGGCACGCTCGCGGTCTGCTTCGGCTGGATGACGGCATTCTTCCCGCTCGAAGCGCAGCAGGAGGTCTGGGACGACACCGACAATCTGCTCGCGGTGTCCTATACGCCGACGCCGAAGGTCGAGGTGGTCGACGGCGGCATCAAGATTTCGGGCTCCTGGCCCTGGGCCAGCGGCGTCGACAGCGCCACCTGGCTCATCCTCGCCGCGATGATTCCGAACAAGGAAGGGCCGCCCGCGCTGGCCTGGTGCCTGGTCCCGGTCCGTGACGTCAAGGTCGATCACGATAGCTGGAATGTCAGCGGCCTGCAGGGCACCGGATCGAAGACGGTCGCGATCACCGATCCCGTATTCGTGCCGCGCCACCGCATCCTGCCGCTCGGGGCCATCTTCTCCGGCAAGGTGCCGGGGCTGGAAGTGCCCGACAACGGTCAGGCGCGGTTCGGCTTTCCGACCTTCGGTCCGACCGCCTTGGTCTCGCCGATCGTCGGCATGGCGCAAGGTGCGCTCGACGCATTCACCGATACGCGCGAGAGACGCCAAGCGCATGGCAAGGCCCGGCGTGTTCGAGAAGGTCGCCGAGTCGCCGCTGATCCAGAGTCTGATCGGTCAGGCCGCAGCGCGCATCGATGCCGCTCGCACCTTGATGGTGACCAGCCTGAGCGAAGGGCAGGACGTCGTCCGCGCCGGCGGAACGCTGGAAATCGAGCAGCGTGTGCGCATCCGGCGCAATCACGGATTTGCCGCGCGAACCTCGTCCGAGGTCGTGAACGAAATTTTCGCAAAATCCGGAGCCGCCGCCGCCGACGAGAAGAATCGCGTTCAGCGATTCTGGCGCGACGCCAATGCGGCGGCCCTGCATGCAAGTCTCGATTGGGACACGCTGTCGGCACTGTACGGCACGCAGCAACTCGGCCTGCAGCCGCAAGGCGTGTTCTAGGGGCATTGTCGGGGGCCGTCCGGCCGTTGAACCGGAAAGCCTCCATACCCGGAGCACTATTCGACCCTCGCAGAGTTCGAAGAACCGCGAGGGAATGACAGGGAGAATGACGTGAAGCTGAGGGCGGTGGCGCAGGCGCCGGCGGAGAACATCGTCGAGGCGCAGCACGTATCCATGGTGTTCGGGTCGGGCGAAGGCCGGCACACGGTGTTTGAGGATATTTCGTTCGAAGTCAGAGTCGGCGAGTTTCTCTGCATCGTCGGCAGTTCCGGATGTGGCAAGACAACCCTGCTTCGACAGATCGCCGGCCTGCAAAAGCCGACCTCCGGTGCCATCCAGTTCAACGGGCAACCCGTCACCCGGCCGACCCTCGACAAGGCGATCGTGTTTCAGGACTACAGCAAGGCGCTGCTGCCATGGCGTAGTGTCGCCGGCAATGTCGCGCTCGGCCTTGAGGTCTCGGGTACGTCGAAAGACGAGATCAAGGGCGAGGTCAACGATCTGCTCGCGAAAATGGGACTGCTGCCTGCGGCGGAAAAGTTGCCGGCGCAATTGTCCGGCGGCATGCAGCAGCGGGTGCAGATTGCGCGCTCGCTCGCGCAGCGGCCGAAGATCATTCTGATGGACGAGCCGTTCGGAGCGCTCGATGCGATCACCCGGCAGGTGCTTCAGGACGAACTTCAGACGATTGCGCGCGAGCGCAACATGACGGTCATCTTCATCACCCACGATCTCGAGGAAGCGCTCTATCTGGGCGACAGCGTCATCGTGCTCGCCTCCAATCCCGGCCGAATCGTGAAGCAGATCGATGTCGATCTGCCGCGGCCGAGGCGACAGCTTGAAACGCGCGAGAGCACGACCTTCCTGCGCCTGCGCCATGAATTGCATGGCCTGATCGGAAGGCATTGAGCGATGTCTCTGTCGTGGCGCGCCCTGGCCATCCCGGTTGCTGTCCTGCTGCTCTGGGAATTCGCGGCCAATGCCGGATGGATCGATCTCGAATTCCTGTCGCGCCCGTCTCACATTCTGGTCGCGGGCATTTCGGGGCTTGCCGACGGCACATTTCTTTACACGACCTGGCAGACGCTGGAGGCGGCTTTGTTCGGCCTCACCATCGCTCTCGTTGTCGGCGTGCTGGTGGGGATTGTGCTCGGGCTGTCGCGCTTTTCGGAGCAGATGTCGCGCCCGGTTGTGGAATTGCTGCGTTCGATTCCCTCGATCGCACTAGCGCCGCTGTCTTTGCTGCTGTTCGGATTCGGTCTGCCGATGGAAGGTATGATCGTCGCCTATGCCTGCCTCTGGCCGATCCTGATCACGACGACGTCTGCGGTGCGGCATATCGAGCCGCGGCTGATCGAGATTTCTCAGGCGCTCGAAATGACCAATGTCCAACGCGTCACGAAAATCATCGTGCCCGCGGTGATCTCGCGCGTCATGGTCGGACTTCGCACCGCCGTCGGGTTTGCGCTGGTCGTTGCGGTAACCGTCGAAATCCTGATCAACCCGCGGGGGCTCGGCTACGGTCTGATCATCGCCCAGCAATCGCTGCGCGTCGATGTGATGTACGCCTATCTGGTGTGGCTCGCACTGCTCGGAATTCTGGTCAATGCGCTGCTGCGGCTGGCGGATCGCGAGGTCGCGGTATGAGTCCGGGAGCCCGCAATGTCGCAGCGGCGACCGCCTTCACGTTGCTGGTCATCGTTCTGTGGCAGGTCGTGGTCGAAGCCGGGCTGGTCAACCGGCTGTTTCTCGCGGCGCCATCGCAGGCCTTTGCCGTGATCATGGAGCGGGCCTGGTCGGGCACGCTCTGGACCGCCATTCTCGATACGGCGCAAAGGATGGCCGCGGGCTGGGTATTGGCCGTGCTGCTCGCGATGGCGCTCGGCATTGCGATCGGAAATTCCAGCGCGGCGCATCAGTTCCTGTCTCCAATGCTCGAATTCTTCCGGCCGCTTCCGGCGTCGGCGGTCATTCCGGTTGCGGTGCTGTTTTTCGGCCTCACCACCACGATGTCGACAATCGTGATCGCGTTCGGATCGCTGTGGCCTGTGCTGCTCGCCGCCATCCATGGCTTTGTGAAGGTGCCGCGCGAATTGCGCGAGGTCGCCTCCACCCTCGAAATGAGCAAAGCTCGCTACATCGCAACGGTCGCGATCCCATCCGCCTCTGTCGACATCATGGCGGGCCTGCGGATCAGTCTCGCGCTGGCGCTGATCTTGACCGTCGTCACCGAGATGCAGGCTTCGCTGCCCGGTCTTGGATACGAGATTTTCCTCGCCCAGCGCACCTTCCGCAGCGCCGACCTTTATGCCGGTCTGATCACGCTCGGTGCATTTGGTTTCCTTGTCAGTCAGCTTCTCCTTCTCATCGAACGCCGCCTGATGTGGTGGAGAAGCGCATGAGCGTGCCTGCCAAAAAACAATCAAATTTCCAGGGAGAGAAACAATGATCGCCAGAACATTCATGGCTGCCGCAGCGGCTCTTCTGAGTCTGCCGGCCTCGGCCTCGACCACGCCGATCAAGATCAATATCGGATATGCGACCGCTGCCGATTATCTGCCGGCCTTCGTATCCAAGGAAAATGGCTGCTTCGCCGCCGATGGGATCGATGCGCAATTCACCCGCATGCCGGTGACCACGAACATTCCGGCCGCCATTATCGCCGACACGCTGCAGATTGGCGCCAATACCGCAACGCTGTTTCTTCCGGCCGTGGAGAACGGGCTCGATCTGGTTGCGGTTGCCGGAGGGACTCATTCGTTGAAAGGCAACGAGACGCTTAGTCTCGTCACCAGCAAGTCGTTTCTGGTCAAGAGCGGCGCCGATGTCGTCGGCAAGCGCATCGGCGTGCCCGGCATCAATAGTGTCGCGGATGTGGTGTTCCGAAAGTGGCTTAAGAACGAGGGTGTTGACCCGGCCAAGGTCAAGATCGTGGAGACGCCGTTTCCGCAAATGAAGGACCTGATCAAGGCCGGCACCATCGACGGTGCGATCGCGGTCGAGCCGATCCGCTCTTCGATCGTGAACGAGGGCATCGGGCAACGCGCCGCGGTCGAATATCATTCGGCGGTGATGCCGAAGTCGATCCTCGCCTTCTGGACCGCCTCCAAGAAATGGGCGGACAAGAACCCGCAGGCGATCGCTGCCTTTCAGAAATGTCTGAAGGACGGAATTGCCTGGATCGCCAGCAATCCCGATGCCGCCCGCGATGTCGAGAAGAAATATCTCGGCTTCAATACGCCGGTTCGCCCCGACTGGAATGTCGAGATCAAGGGCGAGGATTTCGATCTGTTCGTCAACATGAATCTCGAATTCGGCGTGATGAAGAAGCGCACCGATCCGAAGCGCTGGTCTGGAGCAAGCCGTAAACGGACATCCCCGCCGGAGAGTGACGACGATGAGCATCGCATCAAGAACCGCTATACGGACCGTCGTTCTGGCAGGGCTGCTGTTAGCAACCCTGCTGTACAGCCGCGCGATCGCGGCCCAGCCCGACATCACCGTCATCCTGCTCGGCACCGGATCGCCGATCATCGAGCCGGGCGGGCTCAGCGCCAGGATGCCGCAAGGCCGTGCCGGCGCGATGACGCTGGTTCGAGCGGGCGAAGAGGTTCTGCTGTTCGATGCCGGGCGCGGCGTGGTCGAGCGGCTCTATCAGGCCAACGTGAAGGCAAGCGACATCACCGGCGTTTTCCTTACCCATTTCCATTCCGACCATACCGTGGGCCTGCCGGATCTCTGGCTCACCGGCCGGCTTCGCCTGGCCTGGGGCAGCCGCACCAAGCCGATGGAGGTGTGGGGGCCCGTCGGCAACGTGCAGTTCATCGGCGAATTGTCGAAGGCCTATCAATCCGACGTCAAGGCACGGTCGACCGAGCCGCATTCCGAAATGCTGGGCCATGAATTCGACAAGGATGGCGTCGTCCTCGATCGCAACGGGGTCAAGGTCACGGCATTCACGGTCGATCACGGACCGACCAAGCCGGCCGTCGGCTATCGCATCGATTATCGGGGCCGCTCGGTCCTGATTTCCGGCGACACCCGCTATCGATGAGAATGTGATCAAGTACGGGACGGGTGTCGATCTGCTTCTGCATGAAGTCCTGGTTGCAAGTCCGAAACTCCTGCAGGCCCGGCCGGGACTGAAGTCGATCTTCGATCTGCACACCTCCCCCGAGCAATGCGGTGAGGTCTTTACCAAGACCAAGCCCAAGCTTGCCGCCTATACCCATCTCGTATTCTTCGGCGGTCCCGCTTTCGGCGCGCCGGTGCCGGCGCCGACTGTCGAGGACATGATTGCCGAGACCCGAAAGACCTATACCGGTCCGCTGGAATCAGGCGAGGACTTGATGACTTTCGAAATCGGCGACACCGTAACGGTGATACGGCCCAAATCGGTGAACCAGTAAGTGAGCATCTGTCAGAAATGAGTCATACGCGAATACAGAACTTCATCGACGGCACCTATATTCCGAGCCAAAGCCGTAATTCCATCGAAGACGTCGACCCGGCGACCGGCCAGGTCCATGCGCTGGTCGACGAGGCGACCGAAGCCGATGTCGACAATGCCGTGGGCTCCGCCCGGCGCGCTCTGAAAGGACCTTGGGCGCGTCTGTCTCCGAACGAGCGCGCGGCGGCGCTGCACCGCATCGCCGACGAGATCGAGGCGCGGTTCGACGAGTTCCTGGCCGCCGAGATCAAGGATACCGGCAAGCCGACGACGCTTGCCAGTCATCTGGACATCCCGCGCGGCGCCGCCAACTTCCGCGCTTTCGCCAATGTGCTGACCAGTCACGGCAGCGAATTCTTCTCCATGAAGACGCCGGATGGCGGCGATGCCATCAACTATACCTTGCGCGCCCCGAAGGGTGTCGTTGCGGTGGTCTGCCCCTGGAATTTGCCGCTGCTTCTGATGACCTGGAAGGTCGCGCCGGCGCTGGCCTGCGGCAATACCGTCGTGGTCAAGCCGTCGGAAGAGACACCGGCGACTGCAGCTTTGCTCGGCGAGGTCATGGTCAAGGCCGGAATTCCGAACGGCGTCTATAATGTGGTGCATGGCCGCGGTCCCGGCTCTGCCGGCGCGGCGCTGACGGGCATCCCGGCGTCGACGCCATCACCTTCACCGGAGAGACGGCCACCGGATCGGCGATCATGAAAGCGGCCGCCGATGGCGTCCGGCCGGTGTCGTTCGAACTCGGCGGCAAGAATGCCGGCATCATTTTCGCCGACTGCAATCTGGACAAGGCGGCGGAACAGACCGCGCGCGCGGTATTCCTGAATTCAGGCCAGATCTGCCTGCAGACCGAACGGCTTTATGTCGAGCGGCCGATATTCCAGCAATTCGTCGAGAAGCTGAAGGAGAGGGCGCGTGCACTCCGCCCGGGCGATCCGCTCGACAAGAGCACGTCGTTCGGGCCGCTCATAAGCCTCGAACATCGGCGCAAGGTCGCTCACTATTACGATGCCGCCCGGCGTGAAGGCGCCAGTGTGGTGACGGGCGGAAATGTCCTGGACATGCCGGGCACGCTGTCGGGCGGCGCCTGGATCGAGCCGACGATCTGGACCGATCTGCCGGAAAACTCGCCGGTGGTGCGCGAGGAGATCTTCGGACCCTGCGTTCACGTGCGGCCCTTCGACAGCGAGGAGGAGGCGATCGCGCTTGCCAACGACACGCCATACGGGTTGTGCGCGATGGTCTGGACCGGTAGCCTCTCGCGTGCTCATCGCGTCGCGCAATTGCTCGATGCGGGCACGGTGTGGGTCAATAGCTGGTTCCTGCGTGACCTCCGCGTCGCTTTTGGCGGATCGAAGCAGTCCGGCATCGGACGCGAAGGCGGGATGCATAGCCTCGAATTCTATACCGAGCTCAAGAATGTTTGCGTGCGTCTGGACTGAGAGGATTACGAAGTTGATCGAGCAATTGCGATATGTCCGTCTGGTCGCGGAGGATATCGGCCAGGCTGCGAATTTCGCGCAAGATGTTCTCGGCCTTGAGCCGATCGACCGCACCGAGCAGATGGCGACATTTCGTTCGGACTTTCGCGACCACACCCTCGTCTTCACCAAAGGGCTAGACACGGATCCGGCGCTCGGCCTTGAAGTTCGCGACCCGAACGTCCTGGAGAATGTGCGCGCGAAGCTGAGCGGTCTGGGTATCGCCGCGCAGACCGGCACGCCGCAGGAATGCGAACTGCGCAAGGCCAAGTCCATGCTCTGGTTCCGCGACTTCAGCGGCAATCGGATCGAACTGGTGCAGCGGCCGATGAATTCCGGGTGGCGATATTTCGCCAGCCGCGATGCGGGCATCACCGGCCTCGAGGATGTCATCATCCGCTCCACCGACATCGACAGGGACCTGACGATCTGGTGCGACGTGTTCGGCGCCAAGGTCAGCGATTGGGCCGGAGACGCCGCCTATCTGCGGTTCGACGGCGCGCATCATCGAATTGCATTGTTCCCGGCCGATCGTCCGGGAATTCTCGCGGTCGAATATGCGGTCGAGAACGTCAATCTGCTGATGCGCAATTATTATGTGCTGCAGAATCGGCAGATCGGCATCCTGCATGGTCCGGGCCGGCGTCCGGCGTCCGAACAGTTGTTTCTGACATTCGCGGGTCCCGCCGGCGTATTGTTCAGCTTCGTGTCGGAGGGGGCGGCGGCCGACGAAAGCCGCCTGCCGCGGCAATTCCCCGCCGGTGGCGAAGGCCTGTGCGGGTGGGGAAGCGAGTGCAAGATTCCTGAATTCGGCGGTGCTGAAGGTGGCCGCAAGCGGCAACGGGCAGCGTCCGCCTAGGAGAGTGCGATGATCAATCTGCAGGACATTTCCTATGTGCGCCTCGGCACTGCGGATCTCGAGGGTGCCACGGCATTCGCGACCGATTGTCTCGGCCTCGAAATTGCCTTTCGGACGAAGGACGCCGTCTATTTCAAGTCCGATCAGCGCGAGCATACGCTGTGCTATTTCTCGGGCTCTCCGACCGACCAGACGGTTGCCTTCGAGGTCGCCGGCCGCTCCGATCTGGAAGCTGCGGCCGCCGAACTCGACCGGATCGGCCATCCCGTGCATGTCGGCACCGACAAGGAGGCGGAACTGCGCCTCGTTCGCAATTTCATTGCGTTCAAGGATCCGACCGGCAACCGCATCGAGCTGGTGTGGCGGCCGGCCTATGGCAGCAAGCGCTATCACGGAGAACGCGACGCCGGCATCACCGGCTTCAGTCATGTCGGCCTGTGCACGACCGATGCCGTGCGCGACGAAGCATTCTGGACCACCGTTTGCAACGCGCGCGTGAGCGACCGGATCGGCGAGGCCGCGTTGCTGCGCATCGACGAAGTGCATCACACCATCGCGCTGTTTCCGACCAACCGCGCCGGAATTCAGCACATCAATCATCAGGTCGAGACCGGCGACGATGTGATGCGCTCGTTCAACTTCCTGTCCGAGCGACAGGTGCCGATGGTGTTCGGCCCCGGCCGCCATCCGACGTCTTCCGCCAGGTTCCTCTATTTCGAAGGACCGGACGGCATGGTGTTCGAATATTCGTCCGGCGTGCGTTCGATTGCCGATGAATTGCTCTATCGCGAGCGGCAATTTCCTTTCGATCCGAAAGGCTTCTGCGAATGGGGCGCGAAGCCGCAGATCAAGGAATTCCGGAATTGAGCGACGGCAATTCGAAGCTCGCCGCGACCGTGCGCGTCGCGGCGCGCGCCATCGCGCGCAATGGCCTGGCGCATGCCTATGGCCATTGCAGCGCGCGGATCGATGCAACGAGCATTCCTGGTTTGTCCCGCGAAGCCCATGGGCCTCGTGCAACCGCGAGACGAATGCACGGTCGTTTCGCTGGATGGACCGCTGCCGGACGGCGTGCTCGGCGAAGTCCGCATCCACCGCGAAATCTACCGGCTGCGGCCCGACGTCGGCGGCGTGGTTCGCTCCATGCCGCCAAAGGCGATGTCTCTGGCCGCGATGGGGCGCGTGCCCAAACCGCGACATGGATTTGGCAGCTATTTCTATCCGTCGCCCGCGCTTTGGGACGATCCGCAATTGCTGCGCACGGATGAGCAGGCGATTGCGCTGGCGAAGACATTGGGTTCGGGGCGCGGTATATTGATGCGGGGCAACGGCGTCGTCACCGCGGGTTCGAGCCTGGATGAGGCGGTTGTGCTCACCTGGTATCTGGAAGACGCGGCCCGCATCGAACTGGACGTTCTCGCGTCCGGGCTTGGCGGGCTGCCGCTTTTCTCGGAATCGGAAGCCGCGGCTCGCGCCAACTGGAACGGGCGCATTCGCGAACGAATGTGGGAATATCTGACGGCGGGCGATCCTGAAATCGCATCCTCGGTATCGTAACAAGGGCAATCGGAATGCTTTCAAGCGAAGAACGCAATAAGGCGGTCGAAATCCTGCTGGCGGCAGAGGCTGCGCGCAAACCGGCGACGCAGCTATCGACCACCTGGCCAGGCATCACCATCGAGGATGCCTATGCCATTTCCAGCGCGGTGACCGAGCGCAAGATCGCAAAAGGCGCCAAGCTGATCGGCCACAAGATCGGGCTGACTTCCAAGGCGATGCAGCAATCCTACGCAGATCGACGAGCCGGATTACGGCCATTTGCTCGACACGATGCTGATCCCAGACGGCTCCAAGGTCCCGCATGCGAATTATTGCGTGCCGCGGGTGGAGCCCGAACTCACCTTCATTCTGAAGGAGCCGCTGAAGGGGCCGGGCGTCGGCCTGGTCGATGTTCTGCGCGCCACCGAATATGTCGTGCCTTCGATCGAGATCATCGACGCACGCGTGCAGAATCCGCGAAAAATTTTCGATACCATCTCCGACAACGGCGCCGCCGCCGGTATCGTGCTGGGCGGGCGTCCGGTGCGTCCGGACGAGGTCGATCTGCGATGGGTCGGCGCGGTGTTCTATCGAAACTCCGAGATCGAGGAGACCGGCCTGGCTGCAGGCGTTCTCGGTCATCCGGCGATGGCAATCGCGTGGCTCGCGAACAAGGTGGGTGTGTTCGGCACGGTGCTGGAGCCCGGACATCTGATGCTGTCGGGCTCCTTCACGCGGCCGGTCTGGGCCAATCCCGGCGACACCCTGCATGCCGATTTCGGTCCGCTCGGCAGCGTTGCCGTTCAGTTCGTCTGAAGCCTTGACTCCGAAAATTGACATGGAAATTCAATCCAACCGTTTCAAGCGGGCCATCTTGCGCGGTGAGTTTCAAATCGGCCTGTGGTGCACGCTCGCCAGCAATATCGCAGCCGAGATCGTGTCCGACAGCGGGTACGACTGGCTGCTGATCGATACCGAGCATTCGCCAAACGAAATCCCGGATCTGCTGCAGCATCTGCAGGCGGTCCAGCGCGGCACCGCATCCGCCGTCGTTCGCGTGGCGTGGAACAATGCGGTGCTGATCAAGCGCGCGCTCGACATCGGCGGTCAGACGATTCTCGTTCCCTATGTCCAGAATGCCGAGGAAGCGACGCGTGCCGTTGCCGCCACGCGCTATCCGCCTTCCGGCATTCGCGGCGTGACCGGCAGCGGACGCGCGAGCCGCTATGGCAGGGTGAAGGATTATCTGCAGAAGGCGAATGACGAGATCGGCGTCATCGTTCAGGTCGAGACCCGGGAGGCGCTGGATCAGATCGAGGCGATTGCCGCTGTCCCGGGGGTCGATGGCGTATTCGTGGGGCCGTCCGACCTTTCGGCATCCTTCGGCGTGATCGGCAAGCCGCTTTCCCCCGAAGTGCAGGATGCGATCGAAAAAGCCGGCAAGCGCATCCGGGCGGCCGGAAAATCCGCCGGTATTCTGGCGGGCGGCGAGGCCGATGCGCGGCGCTATATGGGCTGGGGCTATAATTTCGTCGCGGTCGGTGTCGACACCGTGTTGCTGGCGCGCGCTGCGGACGAATTGCTGGCCCGTTTCAAGAACGGCAATTGAGCCGTCGCGGCCGCATCCGCGCCGAAGATAAAACTCAATAAAATCAGAGAACTTGCCAAGCCGTCCGCGCTCGATCACGAGGCCTTGTTGGCGGGCCGGCGATTGCGCTGGATCGGCAGCCCGCTGGTTTGCTACGTAGCGCAAGCCAGCGGGGCCTTGCCTTTCGACGTTGCCAGCGCCGAAGTTCCGGCCATCGTTTCCGCGAATGCGAGCGCTCACGACGCTCGCAGCGTTGATGCTCCCGATAACTATTCGTGAAACTCTGCGTCTTATTCCGAAGGGTAGGGGCATGGCCCATTGGTTTTCGAACGGCTTCTCGGACGGGATTGCGCTCTGGGCGAAGCTTGCCGGCCTGTCGCTGGTCATTGCCGGTATGCTGTTCGCGGTCGGAGCGATCTTCAATGGTTCCAAACCCGAGAAACAACAGGCTGTGCCTGTCACCACGCCTCCCGATCTGCGTGTCGTCGCCAAGGAGCCCCGGCCCGTCGCCAAGGATCCGCCCGCCATTCCCAGCGATCCTCGTGTCGTCACCAAGGATGCCCGCGCCGTGTCCGGCGACCAGCAAGCAACGCTCTCCAGGGAAGCGTCGGTCCGGGGCATGCGGCTTGCCATCATGAAATACGCCGACAAGGAAGCCGCCGATTATGCCAATCAGCTGATCCAGGTATTCCGAAAGTCCGGCGCGGAAGTCCAGACCTTGCTGGTCGGGATGACCGATGAACCCGCGTCGGGAATCGTGCTCGACCGGAATGGCGGCGACACCGATCCGATCGCGGCCTTTCTTGCGAGAGCCGAGATACCGTTCCAGATCGGGCAAGTGGTCTCGGTGCCTCCCTCCGCTCGCGTCGCGTTTCGCGGCCTTCCGATCGTGGTGGTCGGGCTGAAGCCATAATGTCGATCCTGGACCGCCAAGGGAGAGCCCGGTGCTGAAATTCGGAATTTTCGACCATCTGGATTCCGACGGTACGCCGCTCGGCGACATGCTGGAGAAACGCCTGAAGCTCGTCGAAATCATGGACCGCGAGGGCTTCTACGGCTTTCACATGGCCGAACATCATTCGACGCCGCTCGGCTGGGTGCCGTCGCCAAGCGTTTTCGTCTCGGCCGCGATCCAGCGCACGCAGCGCCTGCGCATCGGACCGCTGGTCTATGTGCTGCCGATGTATCACCCGCTGCGAGTCTATGAAGAAGTCTGCATGCTCGACCACATGAGCAAGGGCCGTCTTCTGCTCGGCATGGGGCGGGGTGCCGCGACCGTCGAACATCAGCGCTACGGCATCGATCCGGCGCAGGCGCCGGCCATGTACCACGAGGCCTTTGCCGTGATCATGAAGGCCTGCGAGTTCGACGTCCTGAATTTCGAAGGCAAGTTCTACAACTTCAAGGATTACCTCGTTCAGTCCAAGCCGGTGCAGCGCCCGCATCCGCCGGTCTGGTACGGCGCAAGAGATCCGGAGAATGTGGGCTGGGCCGCGCCCAATTCCGTCAACGTGGTTTCGCTCGGGCCTGCCGCGCGCGCGCGCGCCATCACCGATCGCTATCGCAAGGACTGGGCCGAGCTTGGCCGCAACGCCACCGACATTCCGATGATGGGCATCACGCGCCATATCGTGGTGGCGCCGACCGACGCCGAAGCCAAACAGATGGCGCGCCCGGCCTATGCGATGTGGCGCGAGGCGATCGAGATGCTGTGGGCGCGCTCGGGCGTGAATTTTCCGCTCACGCCGGTCTACCCCAGGAGCTTCGACGAACTGGAAGCGATCGGCCACGGCATTGCAGGTTCGCCCGCGACCTTGCGCGATTATATCGGCAGGCTGCAGCAGGAGAGCGGAGTCAATTACGTGCTGGCGCAGACGATGTTCGGCAATCTCGGCTTCGAGGAAGTGTCGACCTCGATCCGCCTGTTCGCGCGCGAGGTGGCGCCCGCCTTCGCCGCTCGCGTTGCAGCATGACGGAACCGGCGCCGGCTTGACGCCGATGCACGTTTGAGGCGTGTATTTTCGCTGGCTCCGCCCGAATCTCCCCCCAACGATGTGTGGTCCTGGATGACATCCGTCGCGCGGCTCGAAGACACCTTGAAATCCGGCAAGTTCGTTCTCACCGCCGAAGTTACTCCGCCGGTCTCCTGCGATGCCAACGATCTGCTGGAAAAGGCGCTGCCGCTGAAGGGCCTGGCCGATGCCGTCAATGTCACCGACGGCGCGGGGGCGCGCGCGCACATGGATTCGGTGACGGCCGCCACCATTCTTCTGCAGAATGGGATCGAGCCCATCCTTCAGATCACCTGCCGCGACCGCAACCGGCTCGGGATTCAGGGCGCGCTGATGGGCGCGGCGGCGATGGGGGTACGCAACCTGCTGGCGTTGCGCGGCGACGATCCCACGCAGGGCGACCAGCCCGACACCAAGCCGGTCTTCGATCTCGATGCGCGCGGGCTGCTGCAGACCGCGGCGCGGATGCGCGATGCCGGCGAATTGCCTTCCGGCAAGAAAATCGGCGGCAAGGCAAATTTCTTTCTCGGCGCCGCCGACGCGCCGATCGATCCGGCGCCCGAATGGAAGCCGGCCGGACTGAAGACCAAGGTCGAGTGCGGAGCAAGCTTCGCGCAGACCCAGTTCTGCATGGATGCCGGCGTGTTGCGGAGATACACGCAACGGCTGAAGCAGGAGGGCGTGCTGCCCGGCCTTTACATGATCATCGGCGTGGTGCCGTTCCGTTCCGCCAAGTCCGCGCGCTGGATCAAGGAGAAGCTGTTCGGCTCGATCGTGCCGGACGCGATGATCGATCGCATGGAAGCGGCTGCCGACCCGATCGCCGAGGGCAAGGCGATGCTGGTCGATTATCTGCGCGAGATTTCGCAGATCGAGGGCGTCGCCGGCGCGCATATCATGGCGCCGAACAATGACGACGTGGTGCCGGATGTGATCGCGGCGTTTCGGAAATAGCCGCGATCACTTCACCGGCTCGACGTCCCTGGCGCCTTTCGCGCCCATATAGACCGCGATCAGCTTCGCCGGCACCTTGCCGGCATTGAAGCCGAAATGGGCGACATCCATCGCCTCCATGAAGCTGTCGCCCGGCTTGTAGGTGCGGATGCCGTTGTCGCCGTAATCGACCGAGAATTCGCCTTCCAGGATATAGGCGAAGAGCGGCACGCCGTGCTTGTGCGGGATGGTGCGCTGGCCGGGCGCGAGCGTGACGATCGAGGCCGTGACATGCGGATCGCCCGCTGGATAGCGCAGCTTCTCGCCCATGATGGTGGTGCTGGTGGAAAGGAGCGGCACAGCCGGATAGCCGGCGGCATTGGCGGGCGCATTGGTGGCGGGGGCTTGGACTTCGGGTGCGCGCTGCGCGAGCGCGGGGGTGGCGGCCGCGACCGCGATCAGAAAGCCTGCCGGCAAAAGCAAAAGTCGACGCATGTATTTCCTCCCTGCCATTCGCCGCACCATGCCCGATTCACCGCCCGCGCCGAAGCCGGTTCCCCGCGAAATCACACGCGGAACCGGCATGCCGTGTTTGCCGTTATCCCGGTGAAAAATTTCAGACCGGAAGGTTCCCATGACCACCCGTTTCCTGATTGCGGCGCTGATCTATTCGATGACTCAAGGGGTGCTGTTCGGCATCGGCGCGGTGCTGGTGCTGGCGACGCCGCTGCAGCAGGAGGCGATGGCGCTGATGCCGGTGGTGGTGATCGCGAGCGCGATTATCGCCATGCCGTTCTCCTGGTGGATCGCGCCGAGGCTGCGGGCGCGTTACTGGCGCCGGCGCGGCGAGCGCGGCGATTTCATTTCCGGCCCGGCGGATGCCGCCGCGCGCTAAGGCTTTCACGCGCGCAGGCCTTGCATTCGCGCAGGCTGCCTGTTCGCGCGCAAGCTTCGCCACCCCTGTTGTTTGCGGCGCGGGGTCGCCGTAGGCACGTCACGCACTTCAACTCACATTCCTTGCCCGATGAAGGGCGCGCGGAACGCCGGGCTTCAGCCTGCCCGCGGCCTCATGCGGATGTTTTGAGAGATTCCGCACGAGCAAAGTCACCACGGAAAGCCGAAAACTTCGGCGTTCCGCGCGCGGCGCGCTACAGGTCTGCTCCAACGCCACCGGTGGAACGCTCCACCGCCGTCTCCGGGCGCAGTGCCTCGGCGTGGCGCGGCTTGAACCTGTGCTTTGCACGCGACGCGTCTGTCGCCCGCAAGGCTGCCGCATCCCGCTCCGCGTCTCGTGACGCTCATGAAACGCTCCTTCGACGGAGCGGGATAAATGTGAATATAGTCCTAGATCGCGGCGAGATTATGACGGCGATGAAATTTCCGCTTTCGTGTCCCGGGCGCGGCGCGGTGCGAAGTACCGCGACGCAGAACCGGGACCCATCGTCGTCCGAGCGGGATCAGGAATGGGTCCCGGCTCTGCAGTGCATCGCTATCGCGCTGCACCGCGTCCGGACACGAGAGCGGAAATGCTCGCGCACTCAGTCGCCCCCGCGAAAGCCGGGGCCCATAACCACCGCTCTGGAATATGGGTCCCCGCCTGCGCGGGGACGAATCCCGGATTGCGCTTTGCTCCATCCGGGCTACGCTTGCTAGTGTCTTCTTGTGGCTGGTTTGTATTCTCGATCAATAATGGGTCGAGTCGCCGCCTCAAGCTCTTGTTCAAACTCTCGCAAAAGCCTTCCGACTTCATCTTTTTCCGTTTGGTAATCGCCGTGATCCCAAAGGTCGCGTCGAAGCTGCTTATACAATTTTCGGGTTTCATCGTCTTCATTGCGAATTGGATCGTCGACTTCCTCAGCAAGCATTTGTGCAGCAACCTCAATGCTTCGGCGCGCCTTGTGAAGCTTGAGAAATGTATCCTCAATCTTGCGACCAAAAATGGTCATGCACTTCGGTTGGATTTGCCAAACCTTGTCAAAAAAATTCTTGTTACTCTCAATTCGTTTGAATGTAGCGTAATACGTACCGCGGCGATTCCGTTTGTCCTCAGTTTCTCCCTCCCGCTTGGGCATGTCCGCCCACTCATAACCATGAGCCATTACGCCACGAATATGCTGAAAGACAAACTTCGTCTCGTACGCAAGAGAGAGCGTCAAAAGCTATATCTATTCTTCTTTCTTCCAGCTTTTCACGCTTCCATCGGCCGAATGTACGAAATCCAAAAAATGCAATTAAGGCTGTCAACGCTAATCCGGCTATTGTCAGAATTTGAGTCTCATCCAAATGCCCATGGATCTGCCACTTTCTACCTCCCCACCAACCTCCCCAAAAACTCCGGCGTCGGATGCCCGTCCGGCGTCATCCCGAACTTCGATTGCATCTCGCGAATATTGTCCCGCAGATCGAAATCGATCATGCCCTGCGTGTTCGACACCTTGTAGCCCTGCTTCTGCAACTCGACCTGAATCTTCATCCGGTCCTCGCGCGAGAGCTGCTTGTCGTCTTCCGGCCAGCGCGCCTTCAGGGGCGCGGCGCCCCCTAAGCGATCGGCGAGTGTCAGCACCGCCAGCGCATAGACGTCGGAGATATTGTAGGTCTTGATCACATTGAAATTGTTCGTGACCAGAAAGGCAGGCCCGGCAGCGCCTGCGGGAAAGAACAGGATCGCCTCGTCCTTGGCTGTCGTCGGCAGCGTGCCGCCATCGGCACGGCGGAAGCCGAGCGTCACCCATTCGCGGAACGAGCCTCGGCTCTTGCGCATGTCGAAGCCTTGCGGCACCAGCACCTGGTAGCCCCAGGGCATGCCCGGCTGCCAGCCATGCTCGCGCAGATAATTCGCGATCGAGGCCAGCACATCGGGCACCGAGGTCCACAGGTCGCGCCTTCCGTCGCGGTCGAAATCCACCGCCCAGCGCAGGAAGCTCGAAGGAATGAATTGCGGCTGGCCCATTGCGCCTGCCCAGGAGCCGATCATGCGCTCGGGCGGAATATGGCCCTGCTGCAGGATGACCAGAGCGGTGAGCAATTCGTCGCGCGCGAAGTCGCCCTTGTAATTGAGGAAGGCCAGCGTGGCGAGCGAGCGGATCACGCTCTTGCCGCCCTGGTTGGCGCCGAAACTCGTTTCGATGCCCCAGATCGCGACCAGCACCTGCGCCGGCACGCCGTATTTCTGCTCGACGGCGTCGAGCAGCGCGCGATATTCGGCGATGCGGCTCTGGCCGCCGCGGATGCGGTTCGGCGCAACAAGAGAATTCACGTAATCGCCCACCGGGCGGCCGTATTCCGGCTGCTTGCGGGAGAGGCCGGAGACTTCGACATCGTAGGGAATGCCCGACAGCGCGCGCTCGAAGGTCGTGCGGGTGACGCCTTTTTCCTTCGCCTGCGGCCACAGCGATTTGATGAAGGCGCGGAAGGAGCGCGCTTCGGGATCGGGGGTTTGGGCGGGGGCGAGGGAAGAGATGAAGAGTGTGGCCGCTACAATCGCTGCTCTTATCCCTCCCCCCGCATCGCAGCGCAAGTTTACGCAGCCTGCGTAAACTTGGCTGCGTGCGGTGGGGAGGGTCGATCGACTGAGCGAAGCGAAGGAGATCGGGGTCGGGGGGTCTTTTTCGGAATCCCTGCGTGCGAATTCAGCCGCAATCCCCCCACCCGACCGCCGTCGCTGCGCGCCGGCGGCCACCCTCCCCACCATTCGCTTCGCTCATGGGGGGAGGGAAAAGAAAGGCTAATGCGTCTTCTTGGTCCCGAGATAAGCGGCAATGACCTTCTCATCCTTCAGCACGGCCTCGGCCGGTCCGCTCGCCAGCGTGCGCCCGTAATCCAGCACATGGATGCGGTCGGCGAGGTCGGCGACCATCTGCATATCATGTTCGATCCAGATCATGGCAATGCCGAGCTGGTGCTTGATGCGCAGGATGAAGCGCGCGAGGTCCTCGCGCTCCTCGCGGTTCAGCCCGGCCGACGGCTCGTCGAGCAGCAGGAGGGCCGGCTCGTTGGCGAGCGCGCGCGCGAAACCGATGATCTTCTGGGTGCCGAAGGGCAGGCCGCCGACCGCGGTATGGCGGTAGCGCTCCAGCTCGACGAATTCGATGATCTTCTCCACCGCCTCGCGCTGGCGGATTTCCTCGCGCCGCACCGAGGGCAGGAACAGCATCTCGGCGATCGCATTGCCCTTGATGCGCGGATGGCGGCCGGTGAGCAGATTGTCGACCACGCTCATCTGCGGAAACAATTCGCCGTGCTGGAAGGTGCGCGCGATGCCGAGCGCTGCGATATCGTGCGGCTTCTCGCCCGACGATGTCGGCGCCGCGAAAGCGGATCGCGCCTTCGCCGGGATAAATGCCGCTGATGCAGTTGAACACGCGTGGTCTTGCCGGCGCCATTGGGTCCGATGAGCGCAAGCAGCTCGCCGCGCTCGACCGCGAGCGACACGCCGTCCAGCACCACGAGCCCGCCGAAGCGCAGCGTGAGATTGTCGATCTCGAGCTCAGCCATACCACCTCCGCGAGCGGCGATATTGCTTCACGTCGCGATAATTCCGGCGCTCGGCGCCCTTGGCCTGACCGAGATAGAATTCCTGGATGTCGCCATGGGACTTGAGCTTGTCGGCGTCGCCGTCCAGCACCACGCGGCCGTTTTCCAGCACGTAGCCATAGTCGGCGATCTCGAGCGCGATCGAGGCGCTCTGTTCGACGATCACGATGGTGATGCCGAGCTCGTTGCGGATCTGCACCAGTCGCTGCATCAGGTCTTCGACGATGACGGGGGCGAGGCCGAGCGACAGTTCGTCGACCAGCAGCAATTCGGGCTTGCACATCAGCCCGGAAGCGAGCGCCAGCATCTGCCGCTCGCCGCCGGAGAGCAGTCCGCCGATGCGCGTGCGCAGATCGGCAAGGCGCGGGAAGAATTGATAGACCTGCTCCTCGCGCTTTCTGCGCTCGGCCTTGCTCATCGCCGGCGCGAACGGCGCCGACAGATTGTCGGAGACGGTGAGATTGGGAAACACCTTCTCGCGCTCGGGGATCAGCACGATGCCGAGCCGCGTCACCTCGTTCGGCGGGCGGTTCTCGATGCGCTGGCCCTTGAAGATCACATGGCCTTCAGTGACGCGGGCGGAATCGATGCCGAGAAAGCCCGATAGCGCGCGCAGCGTGGTCGATTTGCCGGCGCCGTTGGTGCCGAGGATGGCGACGATCTGGCCCTTCTCGACATTGAGCGAGACGCCCTGAATGGCGGTGATGGCGTGGTGATAGACCACGGCGAGCTTTTCGGCGGCAAGAAGCGGTTCCCGAAGCGGCTCGCTCATTTGCGCGCCCCCGCAACCGGGCGATGCTTGAACGGCCACAGCAGAAAGTAAGTCTGGATGCGGTGCCAGATGCCGACCAGACCGAGCGGCTCGAATACCAGGAACAGAATCATCACAAGGCCGAAGGCGGCGTAGTTTACCGCGAACAGCACGCCGGCATAGCTCTGCGCGTTCGGCAGTTTCAGAAGCGCGGCCTCGATCGCATAGGGGAAGATGGTGACGAAGAATGCGCCGAGAAGTGCGCCGAGCAGCGAGCCCATGCCGCCGATGATCACCATCGCCACATATTGGATGGTGAGGAACAGCGAGAACGCCTCGACCGAGACGAAGCTGCGGTAATAGGCGAACAACGCGCCCGCGACCGCCGCGATCGCCGACGAGATCACGAAGGCCAGCAGCTTGTAGGCCGCGACATTGATGCCGAGTGCTTCGGCGACGGTTTCGTGCGCCTTGATCGCGCGCCAGGCGCGGCCGGTGCGGCTGCGCAGCAGATTGACGCAGAGCCACAGGGTCAGCGCGGCGAACACCAGCAGGATGTAATACCAGGCGCGCCCGCCATAGATTTCGTAGCCGAAAATCCGCGGCGCATCGACGCTGATGCCGGTGGAGAAGCCGCGCTTGGTTTCGTATTCGCCGCCGACATAGACCACGATGAAATGCAAGGCGAGCGTCGACACCGCGAGATAAAGCCCGCGTAGCCGCAGCGACGGCAGCCCGAAGATCACCCCGAGCAGCGCGCCGACCACGGCCGCCGCCGGCAATGTCAGCCAGATCGGGGTGTTGAATTCCTTGAACAGGATGCCGGCGGTGAAGGCCCCGGCGCAGAGCAGACCGGCATGTCCGAGCGAGATCAGCCCGGCATAGCCGGTCAGCAGCATCAGCGACAGCGAGCCGATCGACGCGAGGAACACCTGCGAGGCGAGGTCGAGATAGAAATTGCGACGCGATCAGCGGAAAGCCCGCGAGCACGATGCACGAATACGACGGCGCTGACGCGCTGCATCTTGGTCTGGGTGAGCGCGATGTCCTGTGCATAGGAAGTGCGGAAATAGCCCGAGGCTCTCGGCTGGCTAGACACGGTCGAGCTCCTCGCGGGTTCCGAACAGGCCCCAGGGCCGCACGATCAGGAATGCGATCAGCACCACGAACGGGATCACGTCGGAGAGCAGCGGATCGATATATTGAATGGCGAGCACTTCGCAGGCGCCGATGATCAGCGCGCCGACGATGGCGCCGACCAGCGAATCGAGCCCGCCGACAAGCGCTGCGGGAAACGCCTTCAGCCCGATGATCACCATGCCGCCGGTCAGCCCGGAATCGAGCGAGATCAGCATGCCGGCGAGCGCCCCGGTCAGCGTCGACAGCCCCCAGGCCAGCGCATAGACCGCGTGCAGGTTGATGCCGCGCTGCGCCGCCAGCAGCGGGTTCTGCCCGGCCGCGCGCATGCGCACGCCCCAGGCGCCGAAGCGCAGGAACGTGAACAAGGCGGCATAGACCACGATTGTGGTACCGACCAGGATCGCCGCGAACAGCGAGATCCGCCCGCCGCCCGGCAGCGCCAGAGCCGGATTGGTGAAGCCCAAGGCCTGCGCCGGATATTGCTGCTGCGCCGACCAGAACAGCACCATGAGGCCGCGCAGGAAAATGCCGAGTGCGACGGTGGTGAGCACGGCGGCCAGCACCATCTCGCCGGTCATCTTGCGCATCAGGAAGACGTAGACCATCACGCCGACGGTGAGGCTGAGCACGATCGCCGCCACGATCGCGGTGAAGGGCGAGGACGTGAAGGTCCAGGCCGTGGTCAGCAACAGATAGGAGCCGACCATCATCAATTCGCCATGCGCGAGATTGAGCACGCGGCTGACGCGATAGATCAGCACATAGCCGCAGGCGATCAGCGCGTAGATCGAACTCAGGACGACGATGTTGACGACGAGCTGCAAGGGACCTTGTCTTTCGCAATATTCAGGCGCAGCCGTGCGCCGGGCTTGTCGGGAGTGCAAGTCGAGGGACGTCCCGGGACCGGAAAAAATCCGAATCCCGGGACAATCGATGCGATCATTTCACGTCGTAGGTCAGCCAGTCGCGCTGGACCGCGATTTTCGACGCCGTCCCAGCGATAGACGCGATAGGCCTGCTGGGTGCGGAAGTGATTGTCCTTGGTCCACACCATCGGCACGCCGCGCAGACCCTTGGTGTCGACCTTGAGATCGGACAGGGCCGCCGCGATCTTCTCCGATGTCGCCGGCCAGCCGGCCTTGCGCAAGGGCCGCTTCGAGCGCGAGCCCGCCGAGCCAGCCTTCGGTCATTTGGTTCGCCGGATATTTGGCGCCGCCCGCCTTCGCGGCTTCGGTGATCTCCTTGTGGATCGGCAGACCGTCGGCGAAGAACGAATTCGCGCCCATCACATAGAATTTCGGATCCTTCAGCGCGCGGTAATTCGCCCTCGGCTTCCAGATGCGCGATGGTGAGATATTCGCCCTGCCAGTCGAGCCGGCGCAACGCCTCGAAGGTGCGCACTTCGGTCACCCACGGCGCCCAGGAGAAGGCCCAGTTGGCGCCGGCATCCTTGATCTTGGTCGCGAACGGCGTGTAATCGGGCGTCGGCGGCGGGATCACTTCCTTGGCCACGGTCTTGAAGCCCATCTTCTCGGCTTCGCCGGCGGCGAAGTCGATCTCGGAGCGCGAGATCGGGATCGCCATCGCGGCATAGCCGACCTTCACTTCGCCCTTGGCGATCGACTTGACGTAAGCGAGCGCGGCGTTGCTGTCGTAGGTCTGCGCAAAGCCGGTCGAGCAGAATTGCAGCGGGTCGGCGTTCGGCGGCAGCACTTCCTTCGGGCAGACCGCGCCCATGAACAGCACCGGCACGCCGGCGCGCTTGGTCTCGGCCAGCATCGGCGCATAGGTCGAGGACAGGCTGGAATTGACCAGCACCGGCACATTGTCCTGCGACAGCAATTTCTTGACGTTGGCGGCGGCCTTGGAAGGCTCGGCGGAATTGTCCTGCAGGATCAGATTGACCTTGCGGCCATTGATGCCGCCCGACGCATTGAGCTTGTCGATATAGAGCCGCAGGCCTTCCACCGCCGGGCCGAGCGTGCCCGCGGCCGGACCCGTCATCGCGCCGGTGAGGCCGATCGTGTAGGTCTCTTGCGCTGCGGCCGGCAGCGCGATGGCTATGGTGGCAATGGCGGCAAGCAAAGTCCGTTTCAGCATGACTTCCTCCCTCTCGATCTTGTTTTCTTGACCTTAACCCATTCTCCGCTCATTCCCGCCGCGAAAGCGGGAATCCAGTGGTTGTTGACTCTGGGTCCCCGCTTTCGCAGGGACGAGCGGAAAATTCGCATCAGTGCAATTGATCCCTTCCCATCACCTCAGCGCGTCGCCCGCGCTCGCGGCCAGCATGCGTTCCTCGGAATCGTCGTACATTTCCTCGATCAGCGTCTTGAAGCGCTCATACATCAGATTGCGCTTGACCTTGCGGGTCGGCGTCACCGGTTCGCCGTCCTGTTCGGGATCGAGCTCCTTGGGCAGGATGCGGAAGCTCTTGATCTGCTCGACGCGCGCGAACTCGGCATTGGCCTTGTCGATTTCCGCCTTGATCAGATTGCCGTACCGCCTCGTTCTGAACCAGGCTGGTGAAGCCGGTGTAATTGACGTCATGGGCGCGCGCCCAGTCGGCGACCGAATCGAAATCGATCTCGATCAGCGCGGTGAGATATTTGCGGCCGTGCCCGAACACGATGGCCTCGCCGATATAGGGGCTGGCGCGCAGACCGCTCTCGATGGTCGAGGGCGAGATGGTCTTGCCGCCGGCGGTCACCATGAAGTCGCGCGCGCGGTCGATCAGGCGCAAATTGCCATTCTGCCATTCGCCGACATCGCCGGTATGCAGCCAGTCGTCGCCATCGACGATCTGCTTCGTTGCGTCCGGCTGATTCCAATAGCCTTCGAACTGATCCGGCCCCTTGACCAGGATTTGTCCCTCGTCGTCGAGCCGCACCTGCCAGCCCTTGACGATGGTGCCGACATTGCCGGGCTTCGAGAAAGGCCTGCCCCTGGCCCGAGATGAAGGCGCCGCCGGTTTCGGTCTGGCCATAGGCCTCGACCAGATTGACGCCCCAGATCTGCCAGAGCGCGGCGGTCTCCTGCGGCAGCGGCGCCGCGCCCGAAATCGCAAGCTCGAGCTTGTCGAGGCCGAGCTTGTTCAGCACGCGGCCGAAGGCGATGCTGCGCGCGGCCCTGTTCATCATGTCGGTCGTGGCGCCGCGCCTGCCGGCCCAGCGGCGGCGTGCGGCCTTGCGCGCCCGAGACCCATCGCGGCGTTATAGACCGCGCGTTTCGCCGGCGAGGTGGTGCTCAGGCTGACCAGCACCTGCGAGGCGAATTTCTGCATGTAGCGCGGCACGGTGAACAGTGCGGTCGGCGCCACCTCGAACATCGTCTGCATCACGTCGTCGACATTCTCGCCGAAATGCGGGACGAGCCTGGAGATCATCGGCAGCGTGATCGCGACGTCGCGGCCGAAAATGTGGCACAGCGGCAGGAACACCACGGTGCGGTGGTCCTTCTCCAGCAAGCGTCGGATAGTGATCGACGATGGTGAAGGTGCCGGCGAGATGCTTGCCGTGCGAGATCAGCGCGCCTTTCGGATTTCCGGTGGTGCCCGACGTGTAGACGATGAAAGCGGGGTCCTCGGGCTTCAGCGCCGCCGCCATTTTCTCGAGCGCCGCGATGCAGGCCTCGTCGTCCTGCGGCGCGCAAGCCAGCGCCTCCGACAGCATTTTCAGTTTCGGATGCGCGATAATCGAACATCGCCGAATCGTCGATCACCAAGATCCATTTCAGGTTCGGCAGCCGGTCGGCGACCTGCAGGATCTTGTCGACATATTCCTGATCTTCCGCGATGAAGATCGAGGCGCCGCCATCCTTCATCTGGAATTCGACCTCCGACACCGAGGCGGTCGGATAGATGCCGTAGACGATGGCGCCGGCCGCCTGCGCGCCCATGTCGCACAACACCCATTCCTCGCAGGCGTCGCCCATGATCGCGACGCGATCGCCCTTCGACAAGTCCGAGCGATTGCAAAGCGAGCGCGTGGCGGCCGACGGCGGCGGCGTAATCGTGCCAGTTGCGTTCGCGATAGAGGCCGAGTTTCTTGGCGCGATAGGCGGTGTCGCGGGGCTTGCCGCGCGCATGCTCGGCGATCAGGCCGGGTGCGGTCTTGCCGCGCAGGATTTGAAACTGAAGAGACCGATCCGACATTTCAAAACGCTCCAGTTTCCGATCGTTCAGGAGACTTCAGGCGCGGCCCCAGACGTCGCGCGCGATGTCCATCACCAGTTCCAGCTTGCGTCTTGTATCATCCTGCGTCAGCGCCTGGCCGCTGCCGCCGCCGGACGAAAAGCCGCATTGCGGCGAGAGGCCGAGCTGTTCCAGGGGACGAATTTCGCCGCCTCGTCGATGCGGCGCCTGATCTCGTCCTTCGATTCCAGTTCCGGCGTCTTGCTCGAAATCAGGCCGAGAATGACGGTCTTGCCCTTGGGCACAAAGCGCAGGGGCGTGAAATCGCCGGCGCGCGGGGTGTCGTATTCGAGGCAATAGATATCGACATCGAGGCGGTTGAACAGCGCGTCGGCGATGGCGTCATAGCCGCCTTCGCGCCATCCAGGCGCCTTTCAGGTTGCCGCGGCAGAGATGGATCGCGGTGCGCATGGTGGCGGGCTTGCCGGCGATCGATTCGTTGATCAGCCGTCACATAGCGTTCGGTCAGCTCATCGGCATTCTCGCCGCGCGCTGCGACGTCGGCGCGCACCTGGGTATCGCAATTGCAGGGCAAAGCGGTGTCGTCGATCTGCAGCCAGGTGCAGCCTTCCTTCGCGAGGTCCGCGATCTCGTCGCGGTAGATCTGCGTCAAGCGCCGCGAAATAGCTCTCGCGGTCCCTGTAGACGAAGGGTTCGAAGGCCTGCGGGCCGAGGAAGAAATGCATCACCGCGGGCGAGGCGATGGTGACTTTCGGGATGCCCCTTTTCACCGCCGATTTCAGAAAGCGGAAATCGTCGGCGACGATGCGGCCCTTCCGCTTCAGCGGCGATTTCGCATAGGGCGAGGCGGCGACGCCGATCACCTTGCCGTCCGAGCGGAAGCCGAGCTTGCCGTCGCGCAAGCCGAAGCCGTCGACCGCGTCGATGAAGCCGGCCGACCAGCTGCGCCTGCGGAATTCGCCGTCGGTGACGGTCGGCAGCCCGATCAATTCCTGGAAGGCGACGATGTCGCGGATGGCGTCGTCGACCACCTTCGCGAGCGCGGCCGCATCGAGCGAGCCCGCGCGATGGGCGCGGATCGCGTCCAGCAGCTTCGCCGGACGCACGAAGCTGCCGATATGCTCGGCGTGAAGCCGAACCGGTTGGATGACCGACACCCATTTCCTCCCGTCATGCCGGCGCCGATTTTGTTCGTGCGTCCGGCTGCCGCTGGCGCGGCTTGCTTTGCGATTATTTCAACAGCGCAAATTCTATAGGTCAATCAAAAAATCAGCGCCGCGACCTTGTGGGTTTCCGCCCATTCGGGTTCGAGGTGATTCCTTTCAGCATCAGGGCGACCATCTGGGCGGCAATCTTCTCCAGCGAGATGCCTTCCTTCTGGTACCAGCTCGACACCGCATTGGCCGAACCGAGAATCGTCAGCATGGTCAACCGTGGGTCGATATCCGCTCTGAAATCGCCCGATCGGATACCCTCGCGGATCACGCCCTCGAAGGTATCCTCGATGCCGCGCGACACCACGGCGACCCGCTGGCGGCTCGGATTGGGCAGGAAGTGCCGCTGGGTGAGGAACACCTTGATATAATCGCCGCGCTCGATAATCGGCGAAATATGCGATCTTATCAGGGCCGAAAGCCGTTCCGTGGGGGTTCCGGGCCCGGCCGCGATGGCCTGCGCGGTGGTGAGAAAGCCCTCGGCGCTGCGGGCGCAGACCACTTCGAGCGCCACCTCCTTGGACGGGAAATAGTAATAGAGGCTGGCCTGCCGGATGCCGAGCACGTCGGCGATATCCTGGGTGGTGGCGCCATGATAGCCGCGTTCGGCAAACACCTTGGCGGCGGCTTCCAGGATTTCGCGTGGACCGGCGATGGGTGTTTCGCTTGGAGCGGCCCGGGACCGCAGAACTGCTCAAGCTTGTCGGCCGAACGCGCGTTCTTGCGGGCCCGCGCGGGAGGGCTTGCCAGCCGGGAGGCAGTCGATCTAGATTTCATCTATAGCTCTATAGAATGAAAAACCGTCCGGGAGAACGCCGATGATCGAGAAACCACAGGGCCGCCCGCCATTCCGTGCCGATCATGTGGGAAGCCTGTTGCGCCCGCAAGCCTTGCGTCAGGCGTTTCGCGATCACATGGGCAAGCGAATCGACGATGCCGAATTCGCGAAGATCCAGGACGCCTGCATCCGCGACGTGGTGAAGATGCAGGAGGAGGTCGGGCTCAAGGTCGTCACCGACGGCGAATTCCGCCGCGGCTCCTATTGGGGGCGCTTCGTCGAGCGCATCGACGGCTTCGTGATCAAGCCCGCGATCTTCAAGTTTCGCGACGACCAGGGCCATGAGGTCGAATTCACCGCGCCCTATGCCGATGCGCAAGCTGCGCCGCAACAAGCCGCTGGCGCTCGACGAATACGAATTCCTGCGCGGGATCACGAAGGTCGACGCCGAAAATCACGCTGCCGGCGCCCTCGACCATGCATTTCTACCGCGCCACCGATTTCGCCGCGAAATCCGCCTATGCCGATGTCGAGACCTTCTTTGCCGATCTGTCGCGTATTTTCCGCGAGGAGATTGCCGATCTCGCCAAGGCCGGCTGCCGCTATATCCAGCTCGACGAGGTCGCGATCGCGCTGCTGTGCGATCCGGCGATCCGCAAGCAGGTGGAAGCAGCAGGGCATGAAGCCCGACGACCTGGTCGATCTCTATATCCAGTGCCTGAATGACTGCGTCGCCGGCGCACCGGCCGACATGGTGTTCGGCGTGCATATGTGCCGCGGCAATTTCAAGGGACATTATCTCGCGGCCGGCGGCTATGAATCGGTCGCCGAGCGCTTCTTCACGCAGACCAGGGTCAATCACTTCCTGCTGGAATACGACACGCAGCGCGCCGGCGATTTCAAGCCGCTGCGCTTCGTCAAGGGCAAGGGCGTGGTGCTCGGCCTGATCTCCAGCAAGACACCGGTGCTGGAGACGCTCGACGACCTCAAGCGCCGCACCGAAGAAGCCACGCAATATATCGATCTCGACCGGCTGGCGATCTCGCCGCAATGCGGCTTCGCCTCGACCGTCGCCGGCAATCCGGTGACCGAGGCGCGATCAGAGGAAGAAGCTGGAGCTGGAAGTGCAAGCCGCGCGAGGCGATCTGGGGGTGAGGTCGGCTGCGTAATCGCCGCAACTCGGCCGCCCCCCCCGCAAGGGGGCGAGAGACGTATTACGCCGCCTTCTGCGCCGCTGCCGCGGTGGCGAGCTTGAAATCGTATTTCACTTCGTAGAACGGCTCGTTCATCAATTCGCCGTTCGGCGCCTTGGAGCCGGCGGGCTTCTTCACGAAGTCGACGATCAGCGGCTCCTTCACGCCGAACACCACATCGGTGTTGATGTATTGATCGCCCTTCTGGAACAGATGCGTGGTCAGGCTCTTGAAGCCGGGCGCGGCGATATGGAAGTGGATATGCGCCGGCCGCATGTGGCTGATCTTGGTCTTGCTCATCACTTCGCCGACCGGGCCGTCCATCGGAATGGTGTAGCCGATCGGCGCCACCGTGCGCACCGAATAGGTGCCGTCCGGATTGGAATGATAGATGCCGCGCATATAGCCTTCGGCGCCTTCGATCTGGGCCTCATACAGGCCGTCACCGTCGGTCTGCCACATGTCGAGCATGGCGCCCGCGACCGGCTTGCCGTCGAGATCGGTCACCTTGCCGGTGACGAAGGTCGGGAATGCCGGGCGCGCCTTCCGCCATGTTGCCGCCGTCGGCGAGTTCCGGCGAATTGGCGATATGGAACGGGCCTTCGACGGTGGACGGTGTGGCCGCGCCGGGCTGCGCGATGGTTGATGCTGTCGACCAGCATGGAGATGCCGAGCACGTCCGAGGTCAGGATGAATTCCTGGCGCTTGGCGTCGCAGATCTGGCCGGTGCGGGTGAGCCAGTCGATGGCGGCGAACCATTCCTGCGGGGTCGGCTCGACGTCGCGCACGAAGGCATGCAGGTGCTTGACCAGCGACATCATGATCTGCCGCAGGCGCGGATCGGGAATATTGCTCCAGCGCTCGATCGCAAGATCGGTCAGGTTCTCTTCCGTCACGTGGGTCATATGCGTTCTCCCGAATGCCTTATCGGCGCGTTCGTTAAGCCGGCGCCGGAATGGATGGCTTTGGCCGAACTTTAAGCGTTCGGCCTAGCCCAGCGTCAAGCTGGAACCGGCTCGAACCGGTATCGCTACAAGGGTATTCGACACCCGTGGGCAGCGCCTTGCGGTCCGGTGGAGTGGGCCGAAGGCACGGCCGACGCCGGGCCTTGCGACGCGTTTTTGACATATAGACATATTAAGTATATGTCAGGACATATGATGGAGCGCACCACCGTCAGATTGCCTGCGGAATTGCTCGCTCGCGCCAAGCGCAAGGCGGCGGCGGAGGGCCGGACCTTGACCGCTTTGATCGAGGACGGGCTTCGTGCCGTAATCGCCGGGCCTCCCAAGGCGCCGGAACGCAAGCGGGTTGTGCTGCCGCGCGTGAGCAGGGCGTCGGGCGGGCTCATCCCCGGCGTCGACCTGACCCGGCTGTCGGACCATCAGGAGATGGAAGATCGGGACTATCTCGAGCGCATGAAGCGTCTCGAATGATGCTCGCCGACGTCAATGTCCTGATCTACGCCTTCCGCCGGGATACCGAGCATCATCGCGTCTGCAGGAACTGGCTGGATAGCAGCATTCTCGGAGGTGCGCGCTTTGGTATGTCGCCGCTGGCGCTCGCCGCGGTCGTGCGCATCACCACGCAAACGCGCGCCTTTGCGACGCCGAGCCCGCTCGACGAGGCGTTCGGCTATTGCGACGATATTCTCCGGCAGCCGAATTGTCAGGTCGTGGAGCCGGGCGAGCGGCATTGGGAGATTTTCCGGAAGCTCACCACCGACACCGATACCCGCGGCGCCCGCATCACCGACGCCTGGTTCGCCGCGCTTGCGATTGAATGGGGCTGCGACTGGGTGACGATGGATCGCGACTATGCCCGCTTTCCGGATCTGCGATGGAAGCTGCCGGACCGCAAATGAACGTCACACCGGCACGCGCACGGTGGCGCGCAGGCCGCCGAGCGGCGAATCGCCGAGCATGATGTCGCCGCCATGCGAGCGCGCGATGTCGCGCGCGATGGCGAGGCCGAGGCCGGTGCCGCCCTTGTCCTGATTGCGGGCATTGTCGAGCCGCAGGAACGGCTTGAACACTTCCTCGCGCTGCGCCAGCGGAATGCCGGGCCCGTCGTCGTCGATGGTGACGGTCAGCCAGCGATGATCGCGGTGCCCGGTGATGGCGATCGAATGCGCGTAGCGCGCGGCGTTGGTGACGAGATTGGCGAGGCAGCGCTTGAAGGCCGCCGACTTCACCGTGACGATCGGGCGCGCCGGTAAACTCGACGCTGGCCTTGTGGCCGGTGCGCTCGGCGTCGTCCTTCAGTTCCTCGCAGGAACGCCGCCATGTCGGTCGGCGCCGATTGCTCGCCCATGTCGCCGCGCGCGAAGGCGAGATAGGCCTCCAGCATGCGCTGCATCTCGTCGACGTCCTTCTTCAGCGCCTCGATTTCGGGGTCGTTGCCGAGCATCGCCAGTTCGAGCTTGAAGCGGGTGAGGATGGTGCGCAGGTCGTGCGACACGCCGGCCAGCATGGTGGTGCGCTGCTCGATGGCGCGCTCGACGCGCAGCTTCATCTCGATGAAGGCGACCGCCGCGCGCCGCACCTCGCGCGCGCCGCGCGGGCGGAAATTCGGCGCGTCGCGGCCCTTGCCGAACGCTTCCGGCGGCGTCGGCCAGCCGCAGGATCGGGCGGATCTGGTTGCGCAGGAAGATGATCGCGACGGTGAGCAGCACCAGCGAGGTGCCGACCATCCAGAACAGGAAGATTTCCGAGTTCGAGGCATAGGCCGTGCTGCGCGGCGCGAACACCCGCATCACCGAATTGTCGAGCTGGATGCGGATTTCGACCAGCGACGATTTGCCGACGGTGTCGATCCAGAACGGCCGCTTGATCTTGCGCAGTTCGACCGACAGCGCCTGGTCGAGCAGCGAGAAGAACGGCTTCGGCCCGGGCGGCGGCATTTCGGTGGCCGGCAGGAAATCGACCACGAGGCCGAGCCGCTCCTGCGCGATGCGCCGGATCTGCGCGTTCTGTGCGTCCTGCGGATAGCCGCGATAGACGTCGATCAGGGCCGCGATGTCGCGACACGACCGAGGCCGACAGCTTCTGCGTCACCGAATTCCAGTGCCGCTCCATGAACACGAAGGCGACCACCGACTGCAGGATCACCATCGGCGCGATGATGATGAGCAGCGCGCGGGCATAGAGGCCCGGTCGGCATGAAGCGCTTGATCGGTCTTGCCGAGCCGGTCATAGGCGAGATTGACCCGGCTCGGCGGCGGAGCGAAGCGGTCGAAATCGCCGACGCTCGAGACTGGTCATTTGCGTTTAAGGCGATCACGACGAGGCGATAGCCGATGCCGCGAACGGTCTGCACGAAAAGCGGATTGGCGGGATCGCGCTCGATCTTGCGGCGCAGCCGGTTGACCTGCACGTCGACGGCGCGCTCGTTGGCGGCCGGATCGTTGCCGGCGAGCGAGAGCCGCGGCACGGTCTCGCCCGGCGTCGCCGACAAGCACCCGCAGCATGTCGCGCTCGCGGTCGGTGAGGCGGACCATCTCCTCGCCGCGCCGCAGTTCGCCGCGCGCGATATGGAAGATGAAATCGCCGAAGCGCACCAGTTCGACCGGCGGCGGCGCCGCCGGCTGCGCGCGCTTGAGGATATTGCCGATGCGCAGCGAGAGTTCGCGCGGCTCGAAGGGCTTTGCCGACATAATCGTCGGCGCCGATCTGCAGGCCCTCGATGCGCATCGCGGCTTCGTCGCGCGCGGTCAGCATCAGGATCGGCACGCTCGAGGTCTCGCGCAGCGACTTGGCGAGATCGAAGCCGCTCTCGCCCGGCATCATCACGTCGAGGATCAGAAGGTCGAAATGCAGGCCGCTCAGCTTGCGCGCGCGCTTCCGCGGCGTTGTCGGCGGTGGTGACGCGGTAGCCCTCGGCGGTGAGAAAGCGCGACAGCAGGTCGCGGATGCGCGCGTCGTCGTCGACCACGAGCAGATGCGGCGCGTCGTCGGCCGGGCTTGACGGGAGCTGCTCCGGTAGCCTGCATGTCAGCCCTCAGGGCTTGCTCTTCCGCAGCCGGTCGGCGCGCGCGATCAGCTGCAGCACGTTGTCGCGGTCGCCGGCATCGATCATCGCAATCAGAAAGCGGCGCGCGTCGTCATGGGCGTCCGGCGCCGATATCGGCGAGCGCGCGCGCGATCCGCTCGGTCTGCAGTCCGGCAAGCTTCATGGCCAGCGCTTCGCCCTTCGGCGTGGCATAAAGAAGGCGCTGGCGGCGGTCGCTCTCGCCCTCCTTCTGCAGCACATAGCCCTGATCGACCAATTGCTTGAGCACGCGGCCGAGCGACTGCTTGGTGATGTTGAGGATTTCCAGCAGGTCGGCGACCTTCATGCCGGGATGGCGGGTGACGAAATGCAGCACCCGGTGATGCGCCCGGCCGAAGCCGAATTTCGCCAGCGCCTCGTCGGCATCGCCGACGAAGTCGCGATAGGCGAAAAACAACAGCTCGATCAGGTCGAAGACCGGCTCGCCGGCGTCGCGGCCGGGCGCGGTTTCGGGCGAGTCGAGGCGGTCGCGGATCGAGGTGATGGGCATTCGGGCCGGTCGGTTATTTAGGTCAGCACTATTGACATATTTCCGGAAGATTGTTACGCAAAGCGCAAGGTCGAACGAAATATCCTGCCGATTCTTCGGCATGGACGTTAGCCCGTTACTGACGCGATATTCGGTAGCGGGATCGGACAGACCATAATGGGAATGGGCCCGTCAGGCAAAAATCACCTGTGCTGAGGTGTATCCCTGACATCCTGGGCTTCGCTTTGCGCAAGGAGGAATGTGATGGCAGTCCCCTTCGATCAATTGCCAGGGATGATCTGGTTCGACGGCAAGCTTGTTCCGGGCCCGGAGGCGAAGATCCACGTGCTGACGCACGGCCTGCATTATGCGAGCGCCGTGTTCGAGGGCGAGCGCGCCTATGGCGGCGAGATCTTCAAGAGCACCGAGCATTCCGAGCGCCTGAAGAAGTCGGCCAATATCCTGGATTTCGAAATTCCCTACTCGGTCGCCGAGATCGATGCCGCCAAGCAGTCTGGTGATCGAGAAGAACGGCATGCCGGATTCCTATGTGCGCCCGATCGCCTGGCGCGGCTCCGAGCAGCTCGGCGTGTCGGCGCAGAACAACACCATCCATCTGGCGATCGCGATCTGGCAATGGCCGAGCTATTTCGATCCCGAGCAGCGGCTGAAGGGCATCAAGCTCGATCTCGCCGAATATCGCCGGCCCGATCCGCGCACCGCGCCCTGCCTTGCCAAGGCCGCGGGCCTCTACATGATCTGCACGATCTCGAAGCACCGCGCCGAGCGGCGCGGCTTTGCCGACGCGATGATGCTGGACTGGGAAGGCCGCGTCGCCGAATGCACCGGCGCCAACATCTTCTTCATCAAGGACGGCAAGATCCACACGCCGACCGCCGATTGCTTCCTCGACGGCATCACCCGGCGGACCGTCATCGATCTCGCCAAGCGGCGCGGCATCGAGGTGATCGAGCGCCGCATCATGCCGGAGGAGCTGACCGGCTTCTCGGAATGCTTCATCACCGGCACCGCGGCCGAAGTCACCGCGGTCGCGCAGATCGACAAGTGGAATTTCACGCCCGGCGCCATCACCAAGCAGTTGATGGACGACTACACCGCCGAAGTGCAGCCGAAGTCGCGGGCGGCGTGATGCTCGTCCGCCCGCATCCTGCGCAGCCCGTGGATCCAGCGGGGCGCCTATAATCATCGTCTGGAATATGGGTCCCCGCTTTCGCGGGGACGACCTGGCGAGATCGACTCCGCGAGCCTTGTCCTTCACCCACCGTGCGGCGGCGTCGTCGTCGGTATCTTTCGCCGCGACCCAGTCCTTGCCGTCCGGCGCTCTCTTCCAGCTTCCAGAACGGCGCCCGGGTCTTCAGATAATCCATCAGGAACGAGGCCGCCTCGAACGCCGCCTGCCGGTGCGCGGAGGCGGTGACCACCAGCACGATATTGTCGCCGGGCTGCATGCGTCCGTAGCGATGGATGACGGTGACGCCCAGCAGCGGCCAGCGCGCCTGCGCTTCGGCGACATGGCGGCCGATCTCTTCCTCCGCCATGCCGGGATAATGTTCGAGCGTCAGCGCCGCGACGCCGCGGCCGTCTTCGTGGTCGCGGCAGATGCCGGTGAAGGTGACGACCGCGCCGATATCGGTGCGCCCGCGCGTCAGCGCCGCGGCTTCGCGCGGCGGCGTCGAAATCCTCGCGCTGCAGGCGGATGGTGGCGGTCATGCGCCGACCTTTCCTCATCCCCCCGTCATCGGCGGAAAGAATGCGATCTCGCGGGCGCCGGCGATCTTGCGTGCCCGGCTGCACGTGATTGCGGTCGATCGCGGCGCGGATCACCTTCATGTTCTCGAACGCATAGGCGTATTCCTCGCCGCGTCCGGCGAGCCATGTCATCAGATCGGCGACGGTGACGACGCCGGCCGGCGGCGTCGACATCCTCGTCGGCCTTGCCGATGCGCTCGCGCACCCACGCGAAATACAGAAGCTTCACTTTTTCCTCAGACCTCAGACGCATGACGCAGGCGCATGCTTGTCCTCAGACGCTGACGCGGCGTCATGCTTTGGCTCATTCGTCGATGATATGCCGCAAGCCGGCGCGGAAATAGTCCCAGCCGGTATATAGCGTCAAGATCGCCGAAACCCAGAGCAGCACGAGGCCGATGGTCGAGGTCAGCGCCAGCGGTTCGTCGCCGAATTTCCAGCGCCAGGCCATGAAGGATTCCGGCAGACGATAGTCGACCGCCTCGCCGCCGAGCAGGAAGCCGATCGCCACGAGCTGCAACGTGGTCTTCCATTTGGCGAGCTGGGTCACCGGAACGCTGACCCGCAATTCGGCGAGATATTCGCGCAGGCCCGAGACCAGGATTTCGCGGCACAGGATGATGATGGCGGCGAACAGCGACCAGCCCTTGATCGTTTCGTCGGCCGCCAGCATCAGCAGGCACGACGCCACCAGCAGCTTGTCGGCGATCGGATCGAGCATCCGGCCGAGCTGCGATTGCTGGCCCCAGGAGCGGGCGAGATAGCCGTCGAAGAAATCGGTGATGCCGGCGGCGATGAAGATCGCGAGCGCCAGCCAGCGCAGCCACAGCCCGCCCTGCAGGATCGACTGCCAATACATGCAGGCGACGACCAGCGGCACCGCCGCGATGCGGCAATAGGTCAGCAGATTCGGCAGCGAAAAGCGCGCCCGGCATAGCCCTGGGTGGAAACCGAATTCATGGTCCTAAGCGAACATTCCGGGCCGCTCGCGTCAACCGGCGGAAACGCGCAGGCGCGATTTGTCCCATGCGCTCTGGCAAAAACAAGCGGGCCCCGGCTGTCTATGCCGGCCGCTCGTGGAAAAAGTCATAAATCCGGCGCGCGGTATCGGCGTTGATGCCGGGAACCTTGGTCAGATCGGCGAGCGAGGCCCGCTCGATCGCCTTCAGCGTGCCGAAATGATGAAGCAGCGCGCGCTTGCGCGTCGGCCCGATCCCCGGGATTTCCTGCAGGCCGCCCTCGCGGATGTCGCGCTTTCGCCGCGTGCGGTGCGAACCGATGGCGAATCGATGCGCCTCGTCGCGCAGCCGCTCGACGAAATAGAGCAGCGGGTCGCGCGGCGGCAGCCGGAACGGCTCGCGGCCGGGGATGAAAAAGGTCTCGCGTCCGGCATCGCGGTCGAGGCCCTTGGCGATCGAGGCCAGCGGCACGTCGGTGACGCCGAGCGCGGCGAGCGTCTCGCGCGCGGCGTTGAGCTGGCCCTGTCCGCCGTCGATCAGCACCAGATCGGGCCAGGGCGAGCGTCGCCATCGGCTTCATCCGGCAGCACGGCGGCGGCACCCGCGGCCAGCGGATCGGCCAGCGCCGCGGCGTCGGCGGCGCGTCGCGCGGATGCTCGTTCATCAGCCGCTTGAAGCGCCGCTCCAGCACCTCGCGCATCATGCCGTAATCGTCGCCGGGCGTGAGCTCGGTCGAGCGGATGTTGAACTTGCGATACTGGTTCTTCGCGAAGCCCTCCGGCCCGGCGACGATCATCGCGCCGACCGCGTTCGTGCCCTGGATGTGGCTGTTGTCGTAGACCTCGATCCGCCGCGGCGGCGTCGGCAGGCCGAAGGTCTCGGCCAGCGATTTCAGCAGCGCTTGCTGCGACGAGGTTTCGGCGAGCTTGCGCGCCAGCGCCTCGCGCGCATTGGCGAGCGCATGCGCATCACGTCGCGCTTCTCGCCGCGCTGCGGCTCTGCGATCTCGACCTTATGCCCGCTCTTGGTCGAGAGCGCTTCGGCCAGCAGCGCGCGTTCCGGCAGATCTTCGGACACGAGGACGAGGCGCGGACAGGGCTTGTCGTCGTAGAATTGCGCGATGAAGGAACTGAGCACCTCGCCGGCGGCGAGCGCGCGATCGGCCTTCGGGAAATAGGCGCGGTTGCCCCAGTTCTGGCCGGTGCGGAAGAAGAACACCTGCACGCAATTGTAGCCGCCGGCCTGATGGATCGCGAACACATCGGCATCCTCGACGCCGCGCAGATTGATGCCCTGCTGCGACTGGATCGCCGACAAGGCGGCGAGCCGGTCGCGATAGATCGCGGCGCGCTCGAAATCGAGCGCCTGCGAGGCCTGCTCCATCTCGGCGGCGAGTTCCTCCTTCACCGCATGGCTCTTGCCGGACAGGAAGTCGCGCGCCTCGCGCACCAGCTCGGCGTAATCCGTCAGGCGCGATCTCGCCGGTGCAGGGCGCCGAGCAGCGCTTGATCTGGAACAGCAGGCACGGCCGGGTGCGGCTCTCGAAGACCGCGTCCGAGCAGGAGCGCAGCAGGAACGCGCGCTGCAGCGCGGTGATGGTGCGGTTCACCGCCCAGACCGAGGCGAAGGGGCCGTAATAATCGCCGGCGCGGGTGCGCGCGCCGCGATGCTTGAGGATCTGCGGCGACGCGTGGTCGCGTGCGTGATCACGATATAGGGAAACGACTTGTCGTCGCGCATCAGCACGTTGAAGCGCGGCCGCAGGCGCTTGATCAGGTTGGCTTCGAGCAGCAGCGCCTCGGTCTCGGTGCGGGTCGAGACGAATTCCATCGAGGCGGTCGGCGCGATCATGCGCGCGATGCGCGTGTCGTGCCCGGTCGGCCGCGCATAGGACGTGATGCGCTTCTTGATGTTCTTGGCCTTGCCGACATAGAGCACGTCGCCGGCGGCATCGAGCATGCGATAGACGCCGGGCGAGGACGGCGCCTGTTTCAGATGCCGCACGATCGACATCGCGTCCGGCCGACAGCGACGGCCGCAGCCGCGCGCCGCCTCGCCTTCGGTCTCGGCCAGCGGCAGGCTCTGATCCTCGTCCTCTTCGGCGAGTTCGAGTTCCGGCTCGATATCGGTTTTCCGGCCATTCATGGGAGTGGCGTCAAATTGTCGATCGGCAGGCAGGGATGCAAGGGCTCGGGCGTGGCGCGATGCGCTGGGCGCTCGCGCGTCCGCGCATTCCAATATAGTCAACGTGTCGTTAAGACAAAGGGGCGGCGCATTTACGTCTCGTTAGTATTGAGCTTCGTATTCGTAAGCGATTCAGAAACGTTTAACTTAGAACTTGCGATAAATCCTCTTCAGTAAAGGTCGAGATTTCAGTAACCGCGTGCGGGGGCGCGCGGGCTGCCGAGAAAATCCGGACGCGTGGAGAGTGATATGAAGAAGTGGATCGCAGCCCTCGCTTTGTTCGCCGGCATGACGCAGGCGCAAGCAGCCGACTTGCAGCGCGGCTATCCGCAATATGCGCCGCCGCCTCCGCCGCCGGTGCTATCGCTGGATGGGCCCCTATGTCGGCGTCAATCTCGGCTATCAATGGGGCGACATCACCAACAATCCGACGCAGCCTTCGGGCATCGCCGGCGGCATCCAGGCCGGTTACAATTGGCAGTTCGGAAACTTCGTTCTGGGCGCCGAAACCGACATCAATCTGACCGGCGCCGACGACGTCTTCGCGCCGTGGAAATTCTCCAATCCCTGGTTCGGCACCGTGCGCGGCCGCGTCGGTCTCGCGGCCAACAATTTCCTGTTCTACGGCACCGGCGGTCTCGCCTATGGCGGCATCGAGGCGCAGAATTTCGGATTGTCGGAGACCAGCACGCATCTCGGCTGGACGGTCGGCGTCGGCGCCGAAGTCGGCTTCACGCAGGCCTGGTCGGCCAAGATCGAGTATCTCTATATCAGCTATTCCGACAGCAGTCTATTCGGTCACCGGCACCAGCAACGGCCTGGACAACAACCTGGTCCGCGTCGGCGTCAATTACCGGTTCTGATTCCATCAGCGGGTCATTCCCGGGCGCATGCGAAGCGTGCGAACCTGGAATCCAGCGAACGTCGATTCGGGTCATCTGGATTCCGGGTCCGCGCTTACGCGCGTCCCGGAATGACGGCATCTACGCCGCCACCTTGGTCGCCGCAAAGGCCGGAACCTGCGCCGCGAAGCGATCGAGCCAGGCGACGAGCTTCGGATAGCGTGTCGCGCCATTCGCCCTTGAAACGCAGATCGCGATAGCCGAGCGCGCAGGCGAGCGCGATCTGTCCGACATGCGGCGTTGCGTCGAGCGGCTGGCGTCTCGGCTTCCAGCGCCGCGAGCGCGCGCGTGACCTTGCCGGCCTGCATGTCGAGCCAGGGCTGATGGCGGATCGCTTCGGGCCGATAGCGCGCCTCGTAAACCTGCAGGATCGAGGCATCCATGATGCCGTCGCACAGCGCCTGCAGGCGCAAGGCTGCGAAGCGCGCATCGGGCTCGCGCGGCAGGATGCGACCGCCGCCTGCCAGATGATCGAGATATTCCAGGATCACGCGCGAATCGAACAGCGTGCGGCCGTCGTCGAGCACCAGCATCGGGAATTTTTCCGAGCGGATTTTGAATCTTGCAGTTCTTCATCGGCGTTGGTATCGGCCGCGACGATGGCGATGCGATCGGAGAGACCGAGGATGGCTGCGGCGAGCTTGACCTTGCGGCCGAACGGGGAGGGCGGCGCGGAGCGAAGGATCATCGATGGATTTCCAGGGAGTCAGGTGTGAGAGAAAAATTCTTCGGAACGGCGCGGCGGCGTCGCTGCCGCACTGATGCACGCAAGGCCTGAAGATGTTCGGCCGGAACGCCTCGTGACTATCCGGTGATCACGAGGTTGACCGCTTTCGGTCCCTTACCCTTCTTGTCGGGCTCGACATCGAAGCTGATCCGCTGTCCTTCCGTCAGAGACTTCAACCCGGCTTGCTCGACCGCCGTGATGTGGACGAACACGTCGCGTCCGCCATCGTCCGGCTTGATGAAGCCGTAACCGCGCTCACCGTTGAAGAATTTAACGGTTCCCGTTTGAGCCATCGGGAAACTCCCTCTCCCGCATTGCTAAGCCGCCGTCCCCCACGGCGCGGCGGCTCGGCCGGACATTCACTAACGGGGATGGGCTTCAGCCTCGGGGCCTCGGTCACTCCGCCGGCCCCCCTAAGAGGGCGGAACGTCAAAGCCAACATCAACAGTAAAGACCAATGCCACGCGACTGGAAAGGGGATTGGGCATTCCTAGACGGCCAAATTATCGATCCGGACGGTGCTGCGGTCGTTCGGCCAGAACGCCTTGGCGAGCGCCGGCAGCAAAATTTGAGCGTCGGCGGCGAGCGTGAAGGGCGGGTTGACGACGATCAGTCCGCTGCCGCGCAAGGCCGGGCCCGAGCTGCCGTCGCGAATGAGTTCGAGCCGCAACGCATTTCCCAATTTGAAATTCGACAGCGTGCGGATGAAGCCTGCGATCTCGCGCAGGTCCTTGATCGGATACCAGGCGAGAATCATGCCGGTCTGCCACTTGCGATGCGCTGCCTCGATGGCCGCGGCCAGTCGCGACAATTCGTCGGGCTCCTCATAAGGGCGGATCGATCAGGACGAGGCCGCGCCGCTCCTTCGGCGGGATATAGGCGGAGAGCGCGGTCCAGCCGTCGATCGCGATCGCCTTGATGCGCGGGTCGCCGTGCAGGTTGCGCGCGAGCGCCTTCGCGGCGCCGGTCTCGAGTTCGCAGGCGATCAGCCGGTCCTGCGGCCGCAGGAAATGACCGATCAGCAGCGGCGAGCCCGGATAGATCTTGAGCGCGCCGTCCGGATTGAAGCCGCGCAACGCCTCGCGATAGGGCGCGAGCAGCGCCGCGGCCGCGGGTCCAAGATCCTGCGTCCAGAGGCGGCCGATGCCGTCCTGCCATTCGCCGCCGCGGGCGGCTTCCGGACTTTCGAGGTTGGTGCGGCCGGTGCCGGCATGGGTGTCGATGACGCGGAAGGCGCCATCCTTCTTGCGCAGATGGGTGAGCGCAAGGACCAGCAGGGCGTGCTTGACGACATCGGCGAAATTGCCGGCATGGAAGGCGTGGCGATAATTCATCGGCGCACAAACTGACGAGCCCGCGGCGTTCGTCAAGCTCGCCAATACGCAAGGACTGCGGCGGCGCGCTTTCGGCTTCGCTGCCGCTCAGCTGCCGCGTACCGGCGGCATCACCACCTTCTCGTTGCGGCAGGAGCGCCGGTCGACTTCCGGACAGGCGCGGAAATTCAGATCCTTCGACATGCAGATGCGCACCTCGCTCAGCCGGCGGCTGTCGCAGGTGACCGCGATGGCGTCGCGCGACAGGCCCGGATTGGCGGCGACAAAGGCTTCCTCGACCTCGTCGGGCGTCACCATCTTGTATTCGGAAATCTCCTGGAATTTCGACGGAATCTGCACGGTCTCGCGCGCCTTGCGGACGGTCTCGAAAAACTGCTGGCCGTTGAGGCCCGAGCAGGTGCCGTGCCGGTCCCATTGATTGAAGACCAGTCTTGGGCTCGGCATCAGATCGAGCATGGTGTCGACGATCGAGCGGGCGAGCCGCGGCGCCGGCACCTGGCAGTCGCGCGGAAAGCCGCGCTCATGCTGCGGCCACAGGCCATGCACCACGAAGGAATAGGGCCGGCCGCCGCATTGCTGCAGCTGCGAGCGGCCCTGATTGCGCTCGCGCGAGGATTCGCAGAAGGACGGCGACCACGACAGCGCCAGCACATAGAAATCGAAATTGCCGGGCTGGTTGCGGTGATCGAAATTGCGGCCGCGCTGGTCGAAGCGATCCCGCTGGTCGAACCGTCGGCCCTGATCGAAGCTCTGGTCGGAACGCCGTCCTGATCGAAGCGCTGCAGGCGTTCCGAATTGACGCGGTCCTGAGCGAAAGCGGCGATGCAGAAGATCAGGATGAATGCGGTGACGGCCGCACCGCGATAGAAGAATTCACGCATGTCACGCCCCAACATGTCACGCCCCACAAGCTTGCGGCCAAGACCGGTTCCGAAAACTCCGAGACAAAACTCGATCCGAAACCCGATACGTCGCCTTGGCACGCGTTCGATTGGCGAGAGAAACCTTACCAGAGGAATGGAACATTACAAGAACAAAACAAAAATAAACCGTGCCCGGCTGTGGGCAGCGGCCAGAGGCTTCGAGCAGCAAGGGAAAACTTGAAAGGGCTGGCAAGGAAACGTCGCCCCGGTCAGGGCCGCATCATCCGGCAGGCCGGATTGCTGGACCAGTTGCGGTCGACGCCGACCACGCACCATTCCACGTCCCAGGTCGAGCCGATGATGCCGAAATCCTCGCCGATCAGGTAATGCACCGGCCGCCAGACGCCGTCCGAGAGCAGCGCGCTGGCGCTGCAGAAGCGGCGCGGGATGGTGTCGTTGGCCCAGGGCCGGACGCCGGTTTCCTGCACATTGGCGAACTGGACGATGCCGAGCTTCGAATTCCAGAAATCGTATTCCTTGTTTCCGAAGCGGTTGCGGATGATGCCGAGCGCCCTGCCATTGTCGCATTCGGGCAGCTTGCCGCTGTAGCGCGGGCCGCTCATCCAGAAGTTCATTTCGAGCCAGTTGGCGGCCTTGGCCGGGACGGCGCGTCAGGCCGAAACCCAGGACGATCGCGAGCGCGACGATGCAGCGCCTGACGGACATGAAAACCCCCACCGATGGTCGCAACGGTGCCTAGGCCCGCGGGCCGCGGTCAAGAGCGCTGGCCGGCCGGCGGGCCCGCCGGAACCAAAGTCCCCAGCCGCTGTGTCGCCCTGTGCACAGGTCTGACAACTCGGCGTCCCACCCATTTACCACAGGACAATTCGCAGGGCGACAATGCCAGTCTATCGCGGCAGGATCGCCCGGTCCGCCGAAAGGTCGTCGCCAGACCCCTCCAACTCGCCTGTCACGTTCATGCCAGCGGAAGCCGTCGCCGCACCCCAAAGCATCTTCGGTCTGCGAGCGGCCAGCCGGCTGATGCTGGACGTGCTGCCGCCCTGGACCCAGGAACTCGGTCTCCTGATCGAGGCGATCGAGGCGGTGCGTCCGCACGGCATGGCGGCCGACTGGAATCCCGGCGCGGTATTGCGCATGCCCTATTCGCGCAAGATCACTTATGACGGCAGATCGGTGTCGCCGCAGGCGCTGATGGCCTTCGCCGATGCGGCGATGACTTTCGCCTGCGCCGCCGCCTGGAACGGCTACCGGCCGCTGGCCGCCGTCGACCAGACCTCGCATTTCTTTGTGCCGGTTCGCTTCGACGTGCTGGCCGATGCGCGGGTCGTGCGTTCCGGCATCTCCACCTGCTTCGGCCGGGTGTCGATCCTCAACGCGGTGGATTTCAAGCCGGTGGCGATGGTCAGCGGCGCCTATGCGGTGACCTGAGCGCGGGGACTGGGCCAGGCGCCGTTATCGAATAATCAATCACTCTGCCTTACAGGTCCGGGTCGGAAAAAAACGGCGGCCGCTCGGCCGCCGTCCTTTGAGTGGGAGCGTATCGTGGCGAACGGGAAAGGCCTGCGGCTGGTCGGATGGACCTATGGCGTGTTGACCGTCATGGTCGCGCTGGTCGCCTTCGTCGTCGTCAGTGCCGAACTCAACAGCCCGATCCTCGCCGATTCAGGCATCGAGCTGACGCTCGCGCGGCTTTCGAAATAGGTTACCAGGACCGCTTGAAGCGCGCGGTCAGGCTGCGGTCATGGCCGCCGGCCGCGTTGTCGCTGACCGCGCCGGAAAGCGAAATCCCGCCCAGCAGATTTCTGCTCGGCGCCAACCGAATTCAGCCTTCGATCGTCGATCGAGGAAATCTTCGAGCCCGCGAATATGCTGGTGCCGAGCGGCAGAAAATTCAGCTTGGCCATCTGATCGCTGTCGATCACCTGCGCGGGCGCTGCGACGCCGGCGGCCGGCGCCGTCACCAGCGGCTGGCTCACGCCATAGCCGTTCTGCACGGTGACCGAGAGCTGCTCGTTGAGCGGGATCGATTTGGAAAGCCGGGCGCCGAATTTTCGCTGATCGGTCTCCGGATCGAGACGCGCATCGAGCGTTGCCTGGTCGATCGGGCCTAGTCCCGGGATCGCGGCGCTGGCCCAGCCGGCGCCGCTCGATGGCGGTTGCGGGCGCCGGGCGGCGACCAGCCCTGCTGGGACGCAACGCTGTCGACGCCGACATGGGTTGCGACGCCGGGCGCCCAGGACTGCTTCAGCGCCACATTGGCGGAGCCGTTCTTGTTCTCGGTGCGATTCCAGGTGGCGGCTTCACCGGGTGTCGACAGACGCGGCGCGGGCCGACGGCTTCACCTCGCGCAGCAGGCTGAGAGCGTCGAAATCGATCCGGCTCCAGTCGATGGCCGGCGCGTCGTCGGGTTCCTCGGCTGCGGCGGGAATGGCGAATGCCATCAGCGCGGCGAGACAAAGAGTGAGCGATTTCATGGACGGGCATTCCGATTCGTGCCGCCGATTTCATCGCAGCCGCTCATGGTCTTTGTTTGGCAAAGCCATTTACGAATTGTTTACCGAAAACAAGCGGGCGCGATGCAGGGTTATGCATCGCGCCGGTTTCGCAGGCAGGAATGCCGGGCGTCAGTCGAGACGCGGCGGCACCTGCATTCCGGGCCTGCAGCTGCGACAAGGTGTCGGCGATCACCTTCATGGTGGCGACCGACGTCTGGCTCAGGCCGGAATATCCGGTGATTTCGCGTCGAACCCGGTCTCCTTCGCTATGAAGAAGGCTCCGTATGTTCTGCAACTCGGAGATCACGCGATCGATCTCCAAGATGGTGGCGGCCGACACACGCTCGATCAGCGAATTGAGATTGTCGATGCCGGGTTCGGTAGGCTGGTCCGGGCGACGCGTAGTGACGTCGCGGCGAATGAATTCGCGGATCTCGCCTTCGAATTCGCTGGCAGGGTGACGATCCATGTCGCTGATACGCTGCTTGACTGCCGACATTTCTGGCTCCTTCCATTCGCGCGCGCAGGCCCCCGCCCGCATGCGATCCCCAAGGAAGGTGCCGATTGCGACACGCGAAAGGGGCCTCAAGCGTGCGCGATCAAGGCTGCACCGCGTTGTGAATCGGGCAAATTTGGCGCTCGTTACCGCGCGGTTCCGCGCTTGCGGTTGACCATGGTCTGCCAGCCGGTATTGCCGTCGCAATCGCGGGTCTGGCGCCAGAATACCAGCGCCGGCTGCGGCGTCTTTCCCTCCATGCGCCAGCGTCCTTCGGCGCGGCAGATGCGGCGCGACAGCCGTCCGGTTGGTTCCGGCGATCTCGGTTTCGGAAGCGGCGAACTCGACATTGCCGAGTGCGGAGACGCGGCGGCCTTCCGGCCGCACGAATTGCAGCAGCCTGGCGCCCGAGCCGCTCTTGTCGGTCGCGAACACGATGCGGTCGGGCGTATCGGTGCCGCTCGGGCAGGGCTGGCTGAACACGAAGCCGCCGGCAAAGGCGCGAACCGTCACCGGTCCGGACGGCTTGCTGCAGCGAAGCCGCGAGGTGACGCGCGGCCGGCACATCTTTTTCGGCGAGCGTCTCGGCGCCGGTGGAAGCAGGTGCCTGCGCCTGCGCGACCGCGCCGGAGAGAAGCGCGAACGCCAATGCGAGAAGAATGGATCGCGTCATGCGTAGACTCCAGGAAAGACGCTCATCTTTCTGAACGGCCGTTGTCTGCAGATTGGTTTATCAGCGTGACCAAGCCTTAACTCGCCGAAAGACCTCAATGCACTACTATATCGCTCGCGCGGGCGGAATGCCCGCAAACAGGAGAACAAGAAAATGAGGACGATTGCTGTCGTGTTCGCTGCGGCTTTGGCGCTTGGTGCCGCGATGCCGGTCGCGCAAGCCGCGCAGAATACGAAGATGGGCGGAACTTCGCTCCAGGTGCAGACGCGATGGTCTGTTGCATGGCTCCGATGAGCTCAGCGCACGCCGGGGCGGCAAGCGCCATGGCTGGCATCGCGGCGGCCGCAAGTGGCACGGTCATCACGGCTGGCGCCGGCATGGCTGGCGCGGTCATCGCGGCTGGCATGGCTGGCGCGGTTACGGCTGGCGCGGCTATGGCTGGCGTCACCGCTATCGTCACTGCTGGAAGGTCTGGCATCACGGCCGCCTGGTAAAGGTCTGCGGCTGGCGGCGCTGGTAAGGCGAACAACGCGAAGCCCCGGCTCACCCGCCGGGGCTTTTTTCTTTTGGACACGTGATTTCGGCGCGCAATCCACTCTTGCGGATCGCGCGATTACGCCACCGCCGAAATGTCGATATGCCGGCCAAGCGCCGTGCCACCGCACCTGAAATTACTTGAAGCCTAAAATAAATCGTTGCATTTGTCAATGATTTATGCTGCAATGCAGCATCGAAGCCATAAAAACCGGACGGAAGCGGGAATGGGTGGTAAAATGGCCCAAAGTGCTGGAAAAACTCCTTCCGGAACCCCATCTAACCGCTAGCAGCCCGGCCGCCCTCTCGGCAGCCCGATTTCTTTGAGCCGCAACGACGCGGCCTTTTCATTGTCTCGCCAGCGACGCCCTGTGCCGCTGCGATGCCTGACACGAACCGGCACGGCCGCAAGGAGAACAGCGAATGGCCAACGAGCCCCAGTCCATCAACCGTGCGCGCTGGCAGGCGCAGACCCGCGATCTGTCGGGTTTCGATTACAAGGCGCCGGCCGAACTTTATCCGAGCCGCAGCCGCCGGGTGCGCGGGCCGTTCAGCTACAAGCGCTTCAACACCGCGGCCGAGGCTTTGCGCTTTGCGGTCGAGCAGATGCCGGAAGGCGCGCTGCTGGGTGCCACGCTCGAGGTCAACGAGTCAGCGTTTCACCGAGGCCGAGATGCGCGCGCTGTATGAGAGCCCGGCTTTCCCGCTCAAGCGCACCGACAAGACCAAGAAAAGCGCGGCGGCCTAAGTCCGCGCTCTCGCCGGGCATCATTCCTGCGACAGCGGGAATTCGCAAAAGTGCAAAAATGCCGGGTCCCCGCTTTCGCGGGGACGAGCATTTCGGGAGCCTATTTCTTCCCGCTGCCCTGCTGCTGGGCCTTGTAGGCCGACACCTGCTTCACCTTGCCGTCGTCGGCTTTCGGTTTCTTCTTTTCCTTGTTCGATTTCATCTGTCCCTTGGCCATCAGATCCTCCTGATCGCGGGCGCGGCCCGCACCTGTTCATGCGCAAATCGCTCGGGCAAATTACCATTGCTTGCGCCATATTCGAAAAGGTCATCCGGCGGGTTCGAATCCGGATTCCCCTTTGCGCGTCGATACCCTAGATTTGGCGCATGATGTTTTCCGAAAACCGCGTCGCACTTTTCGGCATCATGCGCTAGCATTGCCACGATTCCGGAGTGACCGACATGGCCTTTCCGACGCCGCTCGTGCTTCTGCTGCCGCTCGCCATCGCCGCGTCCGACGCGGTGCCGCGCTTCAATATCGAGCCGAGCTGCAAGGGCGGGCTCGACAGCCCCGGCCTGAACGAGCGCTACAGCCGCTGCATTTCCGAGGAGAACGCCGCGCGCCAGAAGCTGGAAGGCACCTGGTCGAGCTGGCCGGCCGCCGACCGCAGTCAATGCACCAGCACCGCGAAAATGGGCGCGCCGAGCTATGTGGAATTGCTCACCTGCCTGGAAATGGCGCGCGACGCCGCGAAGATGAAGTTCAAGTAGGGGCGCTGGTTCGTCATGCCGGGCACGACCCGTTCTCCGCTCGTTCCCGCTTTCGTTACCCTCTCCGCATCGCAAGTCTGGATGTTTCGCGACTTGCGCACCAGATCGGGCCGAATGTCGCGAACATGCGACTCGGCTGGGAGGCGTGAAAGCGGAACAAGCCCGATTCAAATCTCAAACAGCCACGCGATCTCGTTCTCGCGACGCGATTGACGCATCCGAGTTGTGCGTGAGGGGAGACGGCGCGCCGGGAAGCGCAGGGCCGTTCCTTGTGCGCCGCCTGAGACACAGCCGCCTCATCGGCGCACCGTCACGCAGCGTTTATGCGCTGCCTGGCCGCGCTTTGCTTCACGCGCTTCACCGACGCCGAGTCTGCGAAGCTCTCGGTCCCCGCTCAAGGTTTCGACGACGGCGTGCATGGAAAGGCTATATATGCATTGCCGTAGTACGTTCAGTGCCAGTCGATCCCCGTTGTCTGCTGCCAGGTCAGGATGGCATTTGAGGTCAGCTCCGTGCCGTTGTCGCTGACGATCATGCAGGGTGAGCCCCGATGCTCGATGATCCGATCGAGCTCGCGGACCACCCGCGGGCCAGTGAGCGACGTATCGACCACCAGTCCAAGGCATTCGCGGGTGAAGTCATCGACCAGCGTGAGGATACGGAAGCGCCGGCCGTTCGCCAGGGTGTCCATGACGAAGTCGAGCGACCAGCGCAGGTTCCGATCCTGCGGGATGGCCATCGGTGCCCTGGTGCCCAGAGCCCGCTTGCGGCCTCCGCGTTTACGCACGGAGAGCCGCTCCTCCCGATATAGTCGATAGAGCTTCTTGTGATTGATCCGGACGCCCTGGCGAGCCAGGAGCAGTCCCAGGCGACGATCGCCGAACCGCCGGCGCTGTGACGCCAGCTCCCGCAGCGTCGCACGCAAGTCCACATCGGAAGTCCGCTTCGACGCATGCGCTCGCCGTTCCTGCGCCGACGCAAGCTCGCGCACGCCGCCAGAGCGGACTTGCAGCCCAGAAGGCGCGGTTTCACGCCGTCGCTGGCGTCCGCGCGGCGCGGCTAGGTCGTCGGCGGGCCAGATAGGCGGGCCAAGTCATGGCCGGGCTGGCATTGCCGATGTCAAAGCCGCAACTCAAAACGCCTGATAGCTCTTCCCGGTCTGCCCGCCGACGCGCTTGAAGCCTTCCGCGGCCGGCTTGTAATTCTGGTCGATATTCAGCGCCTTGGCGTAGGAGCCCGCGGCCTTTTCCTTGTCGCCCAGGCGCTCATAGGCAAGCCCGCGGCTGGTCCAGGCGGCGACGTTCAGTTCCTCCAGCATCACCGCATTGTCGAGATCGGCCGCCGCCGATTTCAGGTCGCCGGCGGCGAGAAAGCTCAGGCCCGCGGCCGAGATAGGGCTCGGCCTCGCGCGGCGAGAGCTGGATCGCGATCGCGAAATCCTCGATCGCGAACTGGTGCTGGCGCTGGCTCTGATAGAGCATGGCGCGGTTGTAATAGCCCTGCGCGGAGTGTCGGGCTGCATCGCGATGGCGCGGTTGATAATCGTCGAGCGCCTTTCGCGCGTCGCCCTTCTGGCGCCAGGTGAGCCCGCGGCCGAGATGCGCCGCCGCGTAGGACGGATCGATCGAGAGCGCGGTGTCGTAATCGCGCAGCGCGAGATCGAGCTGGTTGTTCTGGCGATGGAGCAGGCCGCGATTGGCATAGGCCTGCGCATATTTCGGATCGAGCGCGATCGCCTTGTTGAAATCGACGAGCGCTTCCTGCCGGCGCCCGGCCTGGGCCAGCACGGTGCCGCGCATGTTGTGGGCCTGCGGGTCGTTCGGGGTGTCGCGGATCACCTCGGTGAGCGAGGCGATGTTGGCGGGCGAGGCGGCATAGGTCGCCTCCGGCGCGAGCCCGCCGCCGCCTTCCAGAATGGTGGAACAGCCGGCGACAGCGCCAGCGAGGCGGCGCAGCATCGCGGCGCGGGTCGAGCGGGGGCGGGGAGGCGGGCGAAGGGTTCATTGCCGGCGATGATAAGCGCAAGGCCGTGGCGTTAAAACGGCGCGCATTGCGCGCGCTCGTTCCCTCCGCGAGGGGCGGGTCACCACTGCGCAGCGAAGGTCAGGGTGGACCGCAGCGGACCCCACCCGCTCACTTCGCGGCGACCCTCCCGCGCAGGGGAGGGTAAGCACAAAAACAAAACCGCCGGGCTTGCACCCGGCGGTCGGAAATCCTGGCAAGATCAGGCTCGCGGCTCAGCCGCGCGAAGCGCCGCCGCCGCCAAAACCGCCGCCGCCACCGAAGCCGCCCGGACGCGGACCGCGTCCGCCGTCACGGCCGCCCGGTCCGCCGGCGCCCGGAATCACCTTCGGCTTCATCGGCAACAGGCCTTCGCGCTGCAGCTTCTTGCGCGCCAGCTTGCGCGCACGGCGCACGGCTTCCGCCTTCTGGCGGGCCTTCTTCTCGGACGGCTTTTCGTAATGGCCGCGAAGCTTCATTTCGCGGAAAATGCCCTCGCGCTGCATCTTCTTCTTGAGCGCCTTGAGGGCCTGATCGACGTTGTTGTCGCGGACGAGAACCTGCAACGGATATTCCTTCTTGCCGAAAGCAGCGGTCCGGCGGAAGCCGAATGCGGCCTGATTGTGTTTAAGGGGCGGAAGGGCGCCGAAACGGCTGACCTTCGAGTCGGCGCGGGCAAATAGCAGATACGGCGTTAAGAGTCCACTGATGCCGGTACTGCGCATGGCGGCACGGGTTCCCATGTCGGGGCCGCCGGTGCGGCTTTCAAGGCACTTGCCTGGGGCCGGTCGGTGGCCGAGCCTGCACATCGATTCGGCAAACACGGGGGTTCGCATGGCTCGATACGGGTGGACGGCTGTCGCGGCGCTTCTGGTGTTCTCTCCGGCGGGCAGCGCCGGCGCCCAGCAGCAGCCGGCGCCGTTTCCGCTGCCGTTTCCCGATCTGCTGAAGGGCACGCCGCAGGAAGAGGCCGCCTGCGCGCCGGATTCCTCGAAATTCTGCAGGCGCTTCGAGCCCGACGCGCTGCAGGTGCTGGGCTGCCTGCAGCAGAACCGGACCCGGATCAGCCAGGCCTGCCAGCAGGTACTGCGCGAACCGGGGGGTGTAGACCCGCCGCGGGCGACGCCTCATTCCGCCTGCACCCGGGTGACATGGCCCATCTTGCGGCCGGGCTTGGGCTCGCCCTTGCCGTAGAGATGCAGCGAGGCGCCGGGCACGGTCAGCCAGCGGCGCATAATCGGACGCTTCCGCCCCGATCAGGTTGATCATTTCCACCCGCCCGAGCCGGATCGGCTCGCGCCAGCGGCCAGCCGGCGACGGCGCGGACATGCTGCTCGAATTGCGAGACCGTGCAGCCGTCGATGGTCCAATGCCCGGAATTGTGCACGCGCGGGCGCGACCTCGTTGACCAGCACGCGCTGGCTCGTGCCCTCGCGCAGCACGAACATCTCGACCGCCAGCACGCCGACATAATCGAAGGCCGTGGCGATGCTCTCGGCGATGCGCGACGGCTTCGCCCGCGACCGTGGCCGGGATCGCGGCCGGCACCCGCGAGACTTTCAGGATATGGTCGCGATGCTCGTTCTCGGTGACGTCGAAGCTCTGCAGCGTGCCGTCGCGCGCCGCGCGCCACCACGACCGAGATCTCGCGCTCGAACGGCACGAAGCCTTCCAGGATGCAGGGCGCGCCATGCAGCGCGCGCCAGGCCGCCGCCGGATCGCCGCCGGCATCGATCTTGTGCTGGCCCTTGCCGTCATAGCCCATGCGCCGCGTCTTCAGGATCGCCGGCAGGCCGATCTTGCGCGTCGCCTCGAATAGCTGCGCGGCATCGCCGACCGGCGCATAGGGCGCGGTGGCGATCTCCGAGCTTGTCGATGAAATCCTTCTCGATCAGCCGGTCCTGCGTGATCGCGAGCACCTTGCGGGTCCGGCAGCACCGGCTTTCGCTGCGCCAGGAAGGACGCGGTATGCGACGGCACATTCTCGAATTCGTAGGTGATGACGTCGCAGGCCTTGGCGAAATCGGCGAGCGCGGTCCTGATCCTCATAGGCGGCGAGCGTGTGCGCGCTGCACCACGTCGAAGGCGCAGGACGTCGGCCTCCGGCGCATAGACATGGCAATTCAGCCCGATGCGGGAGGCGGCCTGCGCCAGCATGCGCGCCAATTGTCCGCCGCCGAGAATGCCGATGGTCGCGCCGGGCAGCGAGCGGCTGTCGTGCTTCGCGTCGCGTCATTCTATGTTCGGTCGTTTGGCAACGCATGCGGTCTGCGCCTTGCGATGCGCGGCGAGCCGCTCTGGCGAGCGCCTTGTCGTCGAGCGCCAGCACCGAGGCCGCGAGCAGCGCGGCATTGATCGCGCCGGGCTTGCCGATCGCGAGCGTGCCGACCGGAATGCCGGCCGGCATCTGCACGATCGAGAGCAGCGAATCCTTGCCCTCGAGCGCGGTGACATTCATCGGCACGCCGAGCACCGGAAGGTTGGTCATCGCCGCCGTCATGCCGGGCAGATGCGCGGCGCCGCCGGCGCCCGCGATCACGATCTTGAAGCCCTTCTTCTCCGCCGATTTCGCGAACGCATAGAGCCGGTCGGGGGTGCGATGCGCCGACACGATCAGCGCCTCGTAACCGATCCCGAGCGTGATCGAGCATCGCGGCGGCATGCTGCATGGTGGCCCAGTCGGACTGGCTTCCCATGATGATGGCGACGGGCTTCTTCGCGGGTGGTTTTTTCAGGCCGGGCGGCCATGAAGAGCGAATCCGGGCGAAAAGAAGCGTGGAATTATAGGAAGGGGTGGGGTCCGGCAAGAGGCAGGCCCGGGCCGGCAAGGGAAAGCGGCCCTTCTGCACGGGCAATTCGCCACGCGAGCGGCCAGCGGATTTTGGATCGGAAGGTGCGGGTCGCGCGCCAGGTGACGCGCGCGCGACCTCGCGATCTCGGATTACGGCGCGACGCAATAATCCCAATAGCCGCGGGACTGGCTGGGATCGGCCCAGTACCAGCACATGTTCGGCGCCGGAGCCACCGGAGCCGAGCCGATCACGGTCGCCGCGACGATCGTTCCAAGCGCGACACCGCCGACCACCTGGCCGTAATAGGGACGCGGCGCCCAGACCTGCACCGGCCGCGCCACCACCCGCACGTTGCGGTTCACATGGACATTGACGTTCCTGCCATGGTGCCGGCCGTCGTGACGTCCGCCGTGATGGCGGCCGCCGTCGTGCCGGCCGCCGGCATGATGCCGTCCGCCACCGCCGCCATGCTTGCCGCCGCCCGGCTTGCCGGCATGCTTTCCGCCGCCGCCGCCGCGGCCATCCTTTTTCGCGGACAATTCATCGGACTTCCATGGATCGCCGGCGGCGCGCTTGCGCGCGCCTGCATCGACGCTCCGCCGATCATCAAGGCGAGAGATCCGATCGCAGCATATCGAAGCAGCCTGTTCATTTGCATTTCCCTGTATATTGCCCTCCGTGTCGTCCAGGAATGCCCCGAACTCGCACGGATAGCTGCGCGACGCAGCCGAATCGACCGTAGCTTCCGCAGGCGCCGGTAGATAGGCGCCGGCTTCACGACCTGCCGACATCGTTACGCAATGATATCCGGCGTGAGCTGGTCCTCGATGAAGGAGATGCGGTCGCGCAGGATCAGCTTGCGCTTTTTCAGCCGCTGCACCTGGATCTGGTCATGGCTCGGGGCGTCGATCAGCGCCTCGATGGCGGTATCGAGGTCGCGGTGCTCCTGCTGCAGCCTCGCCAGTTCCGCCCGCAGCATGCTCTCGTCGTCGCCCGTCATTCCCAAGCTGATTCTTTTCCGAAATTCCTGTCAATTCAGTGGGTTGTCACTTAGCACGGGCGCATGGCCGCAAGTTCCAAATCTGCCGCCATCCGTACCCGCCTTGAAGCGATATCCCGAAAACTAACGAATAGCGGGGATTTGTCGCGGCGCAACATGGCCTGCTGTCGACTTGCCACAATCCTCATGTCAGACTTGCGCGTTGGCTCCAACTGATCAAGGAGACCATTGCCTCATGTCAATTCAAGAGCACCTTGTCGAACTCAAGGCCCAACATCGGGCGCTTGAGCAAGAGATCGCGGATGCCATCGCGCATCCATCGACCGACGACATCAAAATCGCCGAGTTGAAGCGTCGCAAGCTGCAAGTGAAGGACGAAATCGCGCGGATGCAGGCCTCGACCAGCATTCATTAAGGCCGCGATTTCCACTATGGTGTGATTGGACGGTTGGGCCGCCGGCTCTCCGCACGGAGACCGGCGGTCTTGTTTTCTCGAGTTTCTTCGATCGGCACCCGTTCCGGTCGGAGTTCGGTCATGATGGCTTCCCTGCTTCGCGTGGTTTTGGCTGCCGTCTGCCGCTCTGGCCTGTGTCGGTTCTGCCGCTGCCGGCCGGTGCGCAGGAATATCCGACCCGCACCATCACGCTGGTGGTGCCGTTCCCGCCCGGCGGCGGCAACGACGCGATGGCCCGCATCATCGCCGACAAGCTTTCGACCGCGCTCGGCCAGCAGATCGTCATCGACAATCGCGGCGGCGCCGGCGGCGTGATCGGCTCGCGCGCGGTCGCCAAGGCTGCACCCGACGGTTACACGCTGCTGCTCGGCCATACCGGCAGCATGGGGATCAATCCCGAGCCTCTATGCCAATGCCGGCTACGACCCGCGCAAGGATTTCGAAGCCATCGGTCTGATCGCGGTGATGCCGCTGGCCTTTCTCGCCTATCCGCCATTTCCGGCCAACAGCATCGCCGACCTGATCGCGATGGCGAAGAAGGAGCCGGGCAAGATCAATATCGGCTCCTCGCCGAAGGGCACCGGCTCGCATCTGTGCGCCGAACTTTTCATGGCGAGCGGCGGATGTGCGGATGAATCTCGTGCCCTACAAGGGCTCGGCGCAAAGCATCACCGATCTGGTCGGCGGCCATGTGTCGGTGACCTGCAACATCCTCACGCCCGCCATGGGCAATATCAATGGCGGCACCTTGCGCCCGCTGGCGGTGACCTCGGCCAAGCGCTTCAGCTCGCTGCCGAACGTGCCGACCGCTGCCGAATCCGGACTGCCGGGCTTCGAGGCCGTGCTCTATTACGGGCTGCTCGCGCCCGCCGGCACGCCGCGCGCGATCGTCGAGCGGCTGAACAAGGAATTGCGCGCGGCGCTTTCGACCGAGGAGGTGCGCGCGCGCATCGTCAACGACGGCGCCGACCCGCTGACCAGTTCTCCGCAGGAGCATGCCGCCTTGCTCGACCGCGACGAGACCAAATGGTCGACGCTGATCCGCAAGCTCAATCTGAAGATCGACTGACCATGCTGCGCGTTGCCGGCGTCATCGCTGCTTGCTGATCTGTGGTGCGGCACGGCCGTCGCCGCCGATCTCGAATTGCAGCCGAAAGCCGTTCCGAGGAGCGCCGACGGCCGCGCCGCGCCACTGCTGCGGCTCCGCCGCAATCGCCGCCGGTGCAATTGCAGACCACGACGCCGCCGGTTGCGCCGGTGCCGGACGGCAAGGAGAATCCGGCCGTCACCGATCAGAAGCCGGTCGACACCTTGCAACCGCCGCAGGCCGGCGCGCCATCGCAGGGCGAAAGCTGGTGGCAGCAGATCGTGCGCAATGCACCGAACTGCAAAACCTTCTCCGACGGCTGCCGCCGCTGCGATGTCAGTTATCCGCTGCTCCGGCCTGCCGATCGCCTGCCAGCCCAAGGAGTTCACATGCGTCGACCCGCAACCCTAGTATCGATCATGCTGTCGGCGTTGATCCTTGCCGCGCCCGGCGCGCTCGCGCAGGACGTGCGCGGGCTGGAAGTCTGCACCGCCGAAAAGCAGATGGATCGCCGCACCGGCTGTCTGCAGGCCAATATCGACTATCTGATGCAATTGATCGACAAGAATGCGCGCGATGCGCGCCAGAAGCTCGACGCGGCGGCGAAGGAACTGACGGCGGCGAGGAACGAGGTCACCGCGCTGAAGGCTTCGCTCGCTGCGATGCAGGCGCGGCTGGACAAGCTGGAAAAGCCGGAAAAGCCGAAAGACGCGAAGTAACTCGCGGACTTCGTCCGCCGAGTGCGCAATTCGTGCGCGCGAGGATCGGGCCGGATTCGCCGTCGTTCCTTTCTCGATCTGAAAATCTGGCGCTGCATTCATCGAATGCGCGCAAGCGCGCATCGATCCTGCATTGACTCTGCTCCCGTCGCGGGCCGATGCTTGGCGATAAACAAGAAATAAACGAACCAGGCTACGGGAGGAACCATGAGCATTCGCCTTTGGGCGGGCGGTCTTGACGCTCGCCGCGTCTGATTGCGGCCACGCCGGCCTCGGCGCAGGAGACGATCCGCCTGCGGATCGCGTCCGGCCATCCGCCGGTCAACACCTACGTCAACCTGATGCAGACCTTCTTCGTGCCGGAGGTGACCAAGCGCGTCGCCGAACGCACCAAGCACAAGGTCGAGTTCGTCGAAGGCTATGGCGGCGCGATGGTGAAGGTGGCCGACACGCTGGAAGGCGTGCAGTCCGGCATCATCGACATCGGCGGCTATTGCTTCTGCTTCGAGCCGTCGAACCTGCCGCTGCACGCCTTCCAGGTCATGCTGCCGTTCGGCACGATGGACCCGGTCACGAGTCTCAAGGTCGCGCGCGCGGTCTACGACAAGGTGCCGTACATGTCGCAAGGTGTTCGAGGACAAGTTCAAGCAGAAGCTGATCGCGCTGATCGCCGACAATGGCTACAACCTCGGCACCACCATGGAGTGGAACAACGTCTCCGATCTGAAGGGCGTGAAGCTCGCGGGCGCCGGCCTCAATCTGAAATGGCTGGAATTTGCCGGCGCCGTGCCGGTGCAGTCGTCGCTGGTCGATGCCTATACCGGCGCTGCAGACCGGCGTCTATAACGGCTGGATCATGTTCCCGTCGGGCTATGTCAACTTCAAGCTCTACGAGCCGAGCAAATATTACACCGAGATCGGCTTCGGCGCGATCACCTGGCACGGCCTGACCATCAACCAGGCGCGCTGGAGCAAGCTGCCGAAGGACGTGCAGGACATCATCCTGGAAGTCGCCAAGGAGTATGAGGCGAAGACCGGGACGGTGAACAAGGACAACTATCCGAAGCAGATCGACGAGCTGAAGGCGAAGGGCGCCGATCGTGCGCACGCTGCCGCGACAAGGTCGCGCAGGACTGGGCGCAGTCGCTCGCCGCCTGGCCGGCGCAGATGGCCAAGGATCTCGACGCCAAGGGTCTGCCGGGGACGCAAGTGCTGGAGGTCGCGCTGTCGGCGGCGGAGCAGAACGGCCACAAATGGCCGGTCCGCTATAACGTGAAGTAGCATGCGGATCGCGGGCGGCCGGCCAAATCGGCCGCCCGACTGTTGCTGCAATCCGGCATCGTCCGATGATTGCAAACGCTCGATTATCTGAACGCCCGGATCACGCGCGCGCTGCTCGCGGCGGCGGCGGCGATCATCTTTCTGTCTCGGCTTTCTGGTCTGCGCCGACATTTTCGGGCGCGCGATCTTCAACTCTCCGGTCAAGGGCACGCCGGAAATCGTGTCGATGTCGATCGTGATCATCTGCTTCCTGCTCGCGGGCTATGCGGTGCAGAGCGGCAGCATGATCTACACCGACGTATTCTCGGGATTGTTCGGCGTGCGCGGCGACGCCTTCGCGCGGCTGCTGTCGGCCTTGCTCGGAATTCTGTTCTTCGGGCTGATCGTCTGGGGCAGCTACGAGCCGACGCTGCATGCCTGGACCAGCGGCGAATATGAAGGCGAAGGCGCGCTGCGCGTGCCGGTATGGCCGGCGCGCGTCGTCGGTCATGGTCGGCTCGGTGCTGGTGGTCGTGAGCTACGCCCTGCTGGCGGTCCACGCCGTGTGCTCGCTGGTGACCGGGCACCGGATGCCGAAACGCCTGCGGCCTCCACGCATTTGTAGACAGGACCACGTCATGCTCGGCCATCTCGACATGATCGTGATCGTGGTGGTCCTGCTCGGCGCTGGTTTTCGCCGGCGTCCACATCGCCATCGCGCTTGGCATTCACCGCGGTCGCTCGGCGTCTATCTGCTGACCGGCGACATCGAGGTGGTGCGCACCTTCGTCGCCAACACCGCCTATGAGGCGCTGCGCGACTATGTGTTCGCGGTGATCCCGCTGTTCATGCTGATGGGCGATTTTCTGGCGAAATGCGGCGCGGCGCGCGACCTCTACACGCTCGCGCAACCGCGCCAGCAAATGGCTCCCGGGCCGGCTCGCGGTCGCGACCATCATCGCCAACGCGCTGTTCGGCTTCGTCACCGGCGTCAGCATCGCGGCAGCGGCCGCCTTCTCGCGCATCGCCTATCCGGAAATGCGGCGCTACGGCTACCGGCGCGATTTCGCGCTCGGCTGCGTCGCCGGCAGCGCCTGCCTTGGCATGCTGATCCCGCCGTCGGTGCTGATGATCGTCTGGTGCGTGCTGACCGAATTGTCGATCGGCAAGATGTTCCTGGCCGGCGTGATACCCGGCCTGCTCGCCGCCGGCGGCATGATCGCCTATGTGGTGATCGCCGCGATCGCTGAAGCCCGAACTGGTCGGCGGAACGCCACGCGCGCGCTGCGCGGGCGCCCGCTCGGCGCCGATGTCACGCAGCCTGCGGCCCCGGCCGACGCTCGACGATGACGCGCCGATCGGCGCCATGCTGTTCAGCACCGCGCTGGTGATCCTGCTCATCCTCGGCACGCTGGGCGCGATCTGGCTCGGCCTCTGCACGCCGACCGAGGGCGCCGGGCTCGGCGCCGTCGGCGCGCTGGTTCTGGCGCTGATCAAGGGAATCCGGCCGCGCGAGGTCTGGCAGGTGGTGCTGGATGTCGGCCGCACCTCCGGTCCGCTGCTGCTGCTGTTGTTCTGCGCGCAGCTCTATTCGCGCGTGCTGTCGATGACCGGCTTCACCGAGGCCGCCAAGACCTTTCTGCTGAGCACCGGCGCCGGGCCCTGGGGCATTCTGCTGGTGATGGTGGCGATCTGGTTCGTGCTCGGCTGCCTGATCGATTCGATCTCGATCATCCTGCTGACGGTGCCGATCTTCGCGCCGATCGCGGCCGCGCTCGGCTTCGATCCGCTGGCTTTCGCGATCATGGGAATTCTGGCGATCGAAACCGGCCTGCTGACGCCGCCGTTCGGGATTCTGGTCTTCACGGTGAAGTCGGCGGTGCCGACCCCGACGTCACGCTGTCGGAGATTTTCCGCGGCGCGATCCCCTACTGGTTCGTGCTGCTCGCGCTGGTGGCGCTGCTGGCGGTGTTTCCGAAGCTCGCGACCTTCCTGCCGAATCTTTAGGGCATGATCCCGAAAAGTGGGAACCGGTTTTCGGCTAAGATCATGCCCGAAAAAAAACTGGCGCATGGTTCCGGAATGCGCGCCCGATTATTGTTTCGGCGCCAGCTTGGTCGCAGCCATCATCGCCGGTTCGCCGAGCGCCTGGCGATAGGCCGACAAGACGCCTTCGACCATCGTATCGACCGAGAACGAGGTGGCGACGCGCTCGCGAAGTTCCTGGGCGATCTCGGCCGCTTCTTTCGGATTTTCGATCGCCTGCGCGATCGCATCCGCCAGCGCCGCGACATTGCCGGCCGGCACCAATGTATTCGTAAGCGGCCCGTAGATTTCCGGGATGCCGCCGACCCGGGTGGTGATCAGCGGCATGCCGCAGGCGGCGGTTTCCAGCACCACATAAGGCAGCGATTCCGCACGCGACGGAATGACCATCACCTTGCCGAGCGTGAGCGCGCGGCGCGCCGGCATTACCGGTCCGAAGCGCACAGCTTTTTGCAGCGAAAGCTTCTCGACCTGCGCGCGCAATATCGCCTCGTCCGGGCCGCCGCCGACCAGCGTCGCGGTGACGGCAATCTTGCGCCGATGCAACTCCGCGATTGCATCGATCAGGATGTCGATGCCCTTCACCGGACGGAATTCGCCGATGAACACCAGATCGGTGGCGTCGGGCGCAGGTTCGACCGGTGCGAATTCGGCTTTGGAGACGCCGTTATGGATGACGCGCACAATGCCGTTCGGCTTGCCGATCTTCTCGCGGAACAGGGCGCCGCTATAGGCGCTCTCGAACAGGAACAGCGCGCGGCGTGCGAGCAGGATGCGCTCGAGCGTGAGATACATCCGGCCCGACCAATTGTCGTGGCGAAGCAGCAGGCTGCCGCCATGCGGGGTATAGGCGCGCACGACCTTGCGGCCGGGAAAGGCCAGCCGCGCATAGGCGCCGCCCTTGGCGCCGTGACCGTGGATCACGTCGGCGCCGGTTTCGTTGATGCGGCGCGTGACATGCCAGGCCGCCGGTGCGTCGAGCGGCGACAGCTGGCGTGGCATCGGGATGCGGGTCAGGCCGAGTTCGAGCTGCGGGCCGAGCTCGGCAAAAATCTCGTCCGAGCGCGCGTTGCCGGTGGTGGAATCGGCGATAATGCCGACCTTATGGCCGCGCGCGATCTGTCCGCGGACCAGGTCCGCGACATGACGGAAAAGTCCTCCGATCGGAGCCCGGAAGACGTGGATGATGGAAAGCGGCATAGCCCTGATTATCGTCTGTTATATTTGCGATGTTGCGAGGAGCATTTCCGCCAAATGCGCCCCGAAGCCGACATAGACAAGGAATCAAGCCGTAATTCTACATTCATACGGCGCTTGTTTTGATTTATCCTTAATTCCGCAAACGAATTGCGGCTTCCGGCCGATCAAAGAACATCCGTGACCGCCCGGCCATCGCCGCGCCGAACAGCGGCGGCCTCGTTACACGCAAGGCGCGCGTTGCTTCGAACCACCATTCCCGAACGAAGCAGGGTGAGACGATCAGACCGCCTTCGCCATCTCGCGCAGCTTGAATTTCTGGATCTTGCCGGTCGAGGTCTTCGGCAATTCGGCGAACACGATGATAGCGCGGGCACCTTGTAGCCGGCGAGATTGCTGCGGCACCAGGCGATCAGTTCCTCGGCTGGTCGCGCTCGCGCCGGGCTTCAGTTCGACGAAGGCGCAGGGCGTCTCGCCCCATTTCTCGTCGGGCTTGGCCACCACCGCCGCGGCCTGCCACCGCGGGATGCTTGTAGAGCGCATCCTCGACCTCGATCGAGGAGATGTTCTCGCCGCCGGAAATGATGATGTCCTTGGAGCGGTCCTTGAGCTGGACATAGCCGTCCGGATGCATCACGCCGAGATCGCCGGTGTGGAACCAGCCGCCGGCGAAGGCCTTGTCGCTCGCGGCGCGGTTCTTCAGATAGCCCTTCATCACCACATTGCCGCGCATCATCACCTCGCCGAGCTGCTGCGCCGTCGCGCGGGACCGGCTGCATGGTCTCGGGGTCCATCACGTCGAGCGCTTCCAGCACGTGATAGCGCACGCCCTGGCGCGCCTTCTTCGCCGCCTGCTCGGCGGGCGGCAGCGCGTTCCATTCGTCGTGCCAGTCATTGACCACGGCCGGGCCGTAGCTTTCGGTCAGGCCGTAGAGATGGGTGACGTTGAAGCCCGCGGCCTTCATGCCGGCGAGCACCGCCTCCGGCGGCGGCGCGGCGGCGGTGAAGAACTCGACCACATGCGGCAGCGGCTTCTTCTCGGCTGCCGGCGCGTTGAGCAGCGTCGCCATCACGATCGGCGCGCCGCACAGATGCGTCACCTTGTGCTCGGCGATCAGCGTCGTACATCGCCGCCGCGCGCACCTGGCGCAGGCAGACATGCGTGCCGGCGACGATCGAGATCGTCCAGGGGAAGCACCAGCCGTTGCAGTGAAACATCGGCAGCGTCCACAGATAGACCGGATGCGTGCCCATGCTGCAGGTCAGCACGTTGCCGATCGCGAGCAGATAGGCGCCGCGATGGTGATAGACCACGCCCTTCGGATCGCCGGTGGTGCCGGAGGTGTAGTTGAGCGAGATCGCGTCCCATTCGTCGGCCGGCATCTCCCAGGCGAAATCGGGATCGCCTTGCTTCAGAAAGTCTTCGTATTCGAGCGTGCCGATGCGCTCGCCGTCGCCGCGAATATTCGGGATCGTCATAGTCGATCACCAGCGGCTTCGCCTTGGCGCGCGCCAGCGCCTCCTTCATCACCGGCGAGAATTCGCGGTCGACGATCAGCACCTTGGCCTCGGCGTGATCGAGGGTGAAGGCGATTCACCGCCGCATCGAGCCGGGTGTTGATGGTGTTGAGCACGGCGCCGGCCATCGGCACGCCGTAATGGCATTCCAGCATCGCCGGGCGTGTTGGCGAGCACGACCGACACGGTGTCGCCGCTGCCGATGCCGCGCTTGCGCAGCGCGGAGGCGAGCCGGCGCGCGCGCGCATAGAAGTCGCGATAGTTGCGGCGCAGCGGCCCGTGGACGATCGCGACATGGTCGGGATAGACGGCGGCCGCGCGCTCCAGGAACAGCAGCGGCGTCAGCGGCTGGAAATTCGCCGGGTTGCGGTCGAGATCGATGTCGTAAGGCGTTCGGTCTTTGGACGTTGGCGTTTTCGCCATTGTTGTTGCCCGCCTTGGTCGCCTCCCTGTGTTGCCTCCCTTGGCGGGAGCAACAATAGAAAGCGGCGGCGGCGCGATCAATTGCATGTCGACGCGAACTCGCCATTTGGACTCCCTCCCCCTGAAAGGGGGAGGGTTGGGGAGGGATCTCTGATCACGCGCGGGAACGGAGAATATTGACCCCCAACCCGACTGTCCTCGCTTCGCGACGACAGTCGATCCAGATTCATCGTCATCTGGTTCGGGAAGCATAGGAAGCGCAGCGCGGTCGATCAATCGTTGCGATGGCGCGAAGCGTTCACGGAATTTACCGGCGGATTGTCGGTCGTCAAGCCGGACGGCTCACGCGGACTTCTGCCTTTCGCCTATATCGCCAAGAAGGCGCCGCAACCTTTCAAACGCGAATGGTCGGGCGGCGAGGGCAATATGGTGCATCACAAGTTCGTCGTGACCGACTTTAACGGCGCGTCCCCGAAGGTCTTCACCGGATCGTCAAATCTTGCGGCCGGCGGCGAACTCGCCAACGGCGACAACATGATCCTGATCGAGGACCGCAAGGTGGCGATCGCCTATGGCATCGAAGCGCTGCGGCTGTTCGACCATTTTCATTTTCGCGTCAATCTGAAGGAAGGCGACGAAAAGCGCGAGAAAATCACATTGCGCAAGCCACCCAAGGATCGTGACGAAAAGACCTGGTTCGCGTCCCATTATGTGAACGGTCATATCAAGGAACGCGATCGCAAGCTGTTTATACGCTGAGCGTGGCGCGGCCCGCGGATCGTTATCGATTGTCCGTCACCGGCGGCGGCGGCGTAACGCTCTTCGGCAGCGCGGCACGGCCGCGGTCGGGATAGTCGGTGATCAGGCCGTCGACGCCGGTCTCGATACACGAGTTTCAGGTCCTCCATCTCGTTGACGGTCCAGGGGATGACCTTGAGCCCGAGATCGACTGCGCCTCTTTCACCTGCGCGGCCGTGACGTTGCGATAATAAGGCGACCAGACCGCGCAACCTGCGGCCTGCACGAGGCGCGGCACCGAGCCCTGGAAATCGTCGATTTTCGAGGCCGGCGGTCCAGGGCGAGGCCTTGCCCGCGCTGGATATTGTCCTCCATCGGCGCTTCGATGGTGAGACAGACGCGCTCGATTTCGGGGGCGATCTTCTGCATCGCCTTCAGCGTGCGCCAGTCGAAGCTCTGCACCGATACGCGCGAGGCAAGGCCGGCATCCCGCACGGCCTTCGGCGAAGAGCGCGGCAAAGCTTTCCGGGTCCGGCGTATCGTCGCCGGAATCCGGCGTGATCTTGGTCTCGATATTGAAGCGGATGTGATCGGCGCCCTTGCGCTTCACGAGGTCGAACACCTCGGTCAATGCCGGGATGCGGACATTGTCCATGCCCCGCTGATCGCGAAAGCGCGCGGCATAGGCGGTATCGGGCCGGATCCGGCCGACATCGTAACGCTGCAACTCATCGAAGGTCAGCGAGCGGATCGCAGGTCCGGTCTCGTGCAGGAACGAGCCATCCGGAGCGCGAGTGTGATCGGGATTGAGACGCACGTCGTGGCTGACCACCAGAACGCCATCCCTGGTGACGGCGAGGTCGAGCTCGAGCGTCGTCACGCCGATCTCGGAGCGCGGTCTCGAACGCGGGCAGGGTATTTTCCGGCGCCAGTCCGCGCGCGCCGCGATGGCCCTGGAGGTCGAAGGCTGGTGCGTTTGGCATCATGGTCAGAAGCAGAAGGGCGGCGGCAGCGGCAGCGGCGGCAGATCGTACATTCATGCCGGATGACTAGAAAGCCGTTGTGTCAGGACCGTGACCGGTTAGCCTCGCAACAATCCCGTGACGCCCTGCCACAGCAATAGCGACGATACGCAGAACACCAGCGCATAGGCGATCTTGTAGAACACGCCGGTCGGCGTCACCCGCACCAGCCAGATGCCGAGCGCATTGGCGAGCACCGCCAGCGGCAGCAGCATCAGCGAGGTCGCGAAATTCTTCGTCGAGAATTGCCCGAGCGCGAAATAGGGACCGATCTTCAGCGCATTGACGAAGGCGAAATAGATGGTGGTGGTGCCGACCAGCGTCAGCTTCGGCAGCCGCTGCGGCAGCACATGCACCTGAAAGGGCGGACCGCCGGCCTGCGACAGAAACGAGGTGAAGCCCGAGACCGTGCCCCAGAACACGCCGCTCGCCGCGGTCTTGCGTCTGTCGGCTCCTGCGAGGCGCCGCCGAGCACCGAATAAAGCACGAAGCTGACGCCGATGATCGCCGACGACGCTGCGAAGAGCCGACATCCGAAACCTGCGCCGCGAAGGCCCAGCCGAGCCCCATGCCGAGCAGCGCGCCCGGCAGCAGCACTTTCAAATTCCAGGGATCCCAATCCTGCCGGTACCACCAGACCGAAATCATGTCCTGCAGGATCAGGATCGGCAGGATCAGCGCCGCGGCTTCGAGCGGCGGCAGATAGAGCGCGAGCAGCGGCGTCGACAGGATGCCGACGCCGGCAAAGCCGCCCTTCGACAGTCCGAGCGCGATCACCGCCGGCACCGCGACCAGGTAGAAGAACGGGTCGGTGATGATGGTCATTTGGACTTTCTTGGAGCGCGCCTTGACGCAAAACCGGTGCTCACTTTTGCTGGCGCGCTCTATGCGTGAACGATGGCGGTGACGCCGTTGCGAATCAGTTCGAGCGAGATCAGCGAAGGTGATCACATAGACGATCTTGTAGAAGGTTTCCTGCGGCGTCACACGCACCAGCCAGATGCCGAGAAAATTGGTGGCGATCGCAAGCGGAAACAGCACCGCCGAGGTCAGAAGCGTGTCGGTGGTGAATTGCCCGAGCGCGAAATAGGGGATGACCTTCGCCGGCATTGGTGGCCGCGAAATACATGGTGGCGGTGCCGGCGAAGACGAGCTTCGGCAGATGCTGCGGCATCATGTGGACCTGCCAGGGCGGCGCGCCGGCATTGGCAAGCGTCGAGGTGAAGCCCGACAGCGCACCCCAGAACACCCCGGAAAAGGCGCTCGGCCGGATGCCGATATCGCCGCTGACCGGTCCGAACCAGCGCCACAGCACGAAGGTCACGCCGATCACCCCGACCGCGAGCCGGACCGCCGCATCCGGCACATAGGCCGCGAGCAAGCCGGCGGCGGCGACCCCGATCAGCCCGCCCGGGATCAGCACTTTCAGGTTCCAGGCATCCCAGTGGTGGCGATAGGCCCAGACCGAAATCACGTCCTGCAGCAGCAGGATCGGCAGCATGATCGCCACCGCCTGCAGCGGCGGGATCACCAGCGCGAGCAGCGGCGTCGCCGACCATGCCGACGCCGGTGAAGCCGCCCTTGGCAAGGCCAAGCAGGGTCACGGAGATCGTGGCGACGATCCAGAACAGCGGTTCGGTGGGGAGATGCAAGGGGAGGGGTCTCGTTTTGCGGCGGATCAAACCCGACCGGCGCCGCTCCACGCTACTGCTAAAATCGAATGGCGCGCCTGCGCGGCGCTTGCAAAGCGGTGCTGCCCGCCCACAATGCGGGCAAAGACAAGATGCCCGAGGGAAACGCGAATGGATGCCAAAGCCGCGAGCCGCTACCACGAGGTCTATGCGCAATGGCAGCGCGACCCGGAAGGCTTCTGGGCGGAGGCCGCCAAGGAGATCGACTGGATCGAGCCGGCGAAGAAGGTGTTCGATCCGTCGATGGGCGTCTATGGCCGCTGGTTCGCGGGCGGGGTGGTCAACACCTGCTACAACGCGCTCGACCGCCATGTCGCGCGCGGGCGCGGGCCGCAGGCGGCGCTGATCTACGATTCGCCGGTCACCGGCATCGCAGGCGTCCTTCTCCTACGAAGAGATGCTGTTCGAGGTGCAGTACGCTCGCCGCGATCCTGCAGGATTTCGGCGTCGGCAAGGGCGACCGCGTCATCATCTATATGCCGCTGGTGCCGGAAGCGGTGTTCGCGATGCTGGCCTGTGCGCGCATCGGCGCGGTCCATTCGGTGGTGTTCGGCGGCTTTGCCGCGACCGAGCTTGCCAAGCGCATCGACGACGCCAAGCCGAAGCTGATCCTGTCCGCAAGCTGCGGCATCGAGCCCGGCCGCATCGTCAAATACAAGCCGCTGCTCGACGAAGCGATCGCGATGTCGGAAGCAAAGCCCTCCGCCTGCATCGTGCTGCAGCGGCCGCAGGAACAGGCGACCCTGATCGCGGGCCGCGATCACGACTGGGGCAATCTGCGCGACGCCGCGATCGCGGCGAAGAAATCGCGCCGCTTGCGTGCCGGTGCTGGCGACCGATCCGCTCTATATTCTCTACACCTCCGGCACCACCGGCGATTCCGAAAGGCGTGGTGCGCGACAATGGCGGGCATCTGGTCGCGCTGAAATGGTCGATGAAGAATCTCTACGGCATCGATCCCGGCGAAGTGTGGTGGTGCGGCTCCGATATCGGCTGGGTGGTCGGGCATTCCTACATCGTCTATGGCCCGCTCATTCATGGCGCGACCTCGGTCATGTATGAGGGCAAGCCGGTCGGCACGCCCGATGCCGGCGCGTTCTGGCGGGTGATCTCGCGAGCACAAGGCGGTGGCGTTGTTCACGGCGCCGACCGCCTTTCGCGCGATCAAGAAGGAAGACCCGGACGGCAAGCTGATCGGCAAATACGATCTGTCGAAATTCCGCACGCTGTTTCTCGCCGGCGAGCGCGCCGATCCGCCGACGGTGGAATGGGCGGAGCAGCAATTGCGCAAGCCGGTGGTCGATCACTGGTGGCAGACCGAGACCGGCTGGTGCATCGCCGGCAATCCGGTGGGCTTGGGCATGCTGCCGGTGAAGCATGGCTCGGCGACGGTGCCGATGCCGGGCTGGGACGTGCGCGTGGTCGACGAGAGCTGCAAGGAAGTGCCGGCCAACACCATCGGCTCGATCGTGGTGAAGCTGCCGCTGCCGCCCGGCGCGTTTCCGACCTTGTGGCAGCAGGACGAGCGCTTCGGCGAAGCCTATCTCGACGAATTTCCCGGCTATTACAAAACCGCCGATGCCGGCTTCAAGGACGACGACGGCTATGTGCATGTGATGGGCCGCACCGACGACATCATCAATGTCGCGGGCCACAGGCTGTCGACCGGCGGCATGGAGGAGGTGCTGGCCTCGCATCCCGATGTCGCCGAATGCGCGGTGATCGGCGTCGCCGACACGCTGAAGGGCGAGGTGCCCTGCGGCTTCGTGGTGATGAAGGCGGGCGTGACGCGCAGCGCCGCCGAGATCGAGAAGGAGATCGTGGCGCTGGTGCGCGAGCGCATCGGGCCGGTCGCGGCGTTCAAGCTTGCGATCACCGTGCCGCGGCTGCCGAAGACGCGCTCGGGCAAAATTCTCCGCGGCACCATGAAGAAGATCGCCGATCAGCGAGCCCTGGACCATGCCGGCGACGATCGAGGACCCGAAGGTGCTGGACGAGATCGGCGAGGCGGTGAAGGGCAAGGGCGTGGGGGTGTAGCGACGCGATGCCAACCTCATCGTCATGGCCGGGACATAAGTGCGTCCAACGACGCCGTCTTCGACGGCTTTGCCCGGCCATGACGAATGTGAGACGGCGAAAGAACGCTTCAAAGAAAATGGCCGGGCGTTTCGCCCGGCCATTTCCACCCCCGCCAAATTCGTTTCGAGCGATCAGCGCTGCACGATCACCGTCGCGCCCATGCGCGTGCGGTTATAGAGATCGATCACGTCCTCGTTGGTCATGCGGATGCAGCCGGACGACACTTCCTCGCCGATCATCCAGGGCTCGTTGGTGCCGTGGATGCGATACAGCGTGTCGCCGAGATAGAGCGCGCGCGCGCCCATCGGATTTTGCGGGCCGCCTTCCATGTGGCGCGGCAGGTTGGGCTGGCGGCGCAGGATTTCCGGCGTCGGCGTCCAGCTCGGCCATTCGCGCTTGTTGGAGACGACGCTCGTGCCCGACCAGGCCGCGCCTTCGCGGCCGACCGCGACCGCATATTGCAGCGCCTGACCGTTGCCGAGCACGTAATAGAGCCGGCGCTCGCGCTGGCGCACGATGATGGTGCCGGGCGCGTAGTTCTCGCGGAACGCCACGGTCTGCCGCGGGATCGTGCGAATAGAACATGCCGAGGAACAGCCGGTTGTCCGGCCGGACGCGCGCATATAGGACTGCGGCTGCGGCTGGCCGGTTGCTGCGGCTGGGCGCGGACGCGCGTAGCGCGAATCCGGAGCGCCTGGCTGGTTGTAGCCGCGGAAGAAGTTCGACCAATAGCCCTGCTGGCCCGCCTGCTGCGGCGGCGCGCGGCGAACGGCGCGCTGGCGGGCTTGCGGCGCCGGCTGGCCGGCGGCGGCAGGCGCCGCATCGGGCTTGGCTTCGGAAGCCGGCGCTGCGGCCGGCTTCGGCTCGGAGCGAGGCGCGGCCGGCGCGGGATCCTGCGACGCCGGTGCGGCCGCGTGCCTCACGGGCGCTTGGCCGAGTATCCTGGGCGGAGGCTTGCGGAAACGCGACGAAAGCGAAGCCGCAGTCGCAAGAAAGTTCAGCAATTTCATAGAGTTTGTTCCCTCGACGCCCCCGCCGATGAGGGCCGGACATTATCTGCGTCGCCTGGTCACACCTAGTGCCGGAAAGCCACAACGCGTGCGGAACAACACCGCAGAGCGACCAGAGCCGGATACCGGCGCGCATATCCCAGCTATCCACAAGATTTCGCGCAGGACGCGCAAGAACAACGCGGTTGCGTTCGACACCCGGCCGTGCCGCGTGATCGCGCCGACATAGGGCAGCCGGTCGCCGAGCTCGATCGGCAGGATCGCGAGCTCGCGTTGGCACCGCGTAGGCCGCGGCCGCGTCCTCGGTCATCGTGCCGATCATGTCCGAGGTGCGGATCAGTTCGTAATTCAGGCGGATGGATGTGGATTCGACCAGCGGCAACGGCGCCGCTATCCCGGCATGGACGAACATGCCGTCGATCACGCTGCGGATCGGCGCGCCGGGCGGCGGCAGCACCCACGGATAGGCCGTGAGCTGTCGCCGGCGTGACGCGCTTTGCCTGCGCGAGCGGGTGCCGGATATCGGCCACGATCCGCACCGGCAGGCGCACGCAGCCCCTCCGCAATGAAATTCCGCGTCGTCCGATCCGACATCGAGCCGGCCGATCACGCAATCGAGTCTCGCCGCGCCGGAGCGAGCCGAGCAGCGGCCGCTCGCGCGCCTTCCTCGATCCGGATGCGCAAACCGGGCGCGATCCTTGCGCAGCGCCTGCAGGCCCTTCGGCAGCAGCGTGCTCTCGACCACCGGCAACACGCCGATGCGCAGCGCTCCGACCGTACCCTTGTCGATCGCCGCGATCTCCTCGCGCGTGCTTTCGACATCGTTGAGCAGGTATCGCGCGCGCTCGGCGAGCGCACGCCCGCTCTCGGTGAGTGAAACGCCGCGTTTGGAGCGCTCGAACAGGGTGGTGCCGAAGCTCGCCTCCAGTTCGCGCACGATCTTGGAGATCGCGGGCTGGGTCAGATGGGCGCGCTGCGCCGCCCGCTGCATCGAGCCGGCGGCCGCGACCGCCAGCAGCACTTCCAGATCCGCGAATGCGCAAGGCGGTCCGCATCCTGGACCTGATCGTTGATATTCCAAAACGTAATCACTCTTATAGCATATTTCGATTTTTGATTATCACTGTTTCGGGCGCAGGATGCGGTGAGCGAAACAGGAGCGTGCCATGCGGATCGTGATGCTCGGCACCGGCGCGCCCTTCCGGACCCGGACCGCTGCCACAGCTCGATCCTGATCACGCTCGACAACGGCCGCCACCTGATGCTCGATTGCGGGCATGGCGCGACGCGGCAGATTGATGCGCGTCGACGTCAATCCGGCCGATGTCGGCGACCTGTTCGCTGACGCATCTGCATCACGACCATGTCTGCGAATTGCCGTTCTTCGTGATCTCGGGCTGGATTTTGAGCCGCCGCGGCGCGCTCAACATCTTCGCGGACCGCCAGGGCACGAGGAAGCTGGTCGGCCATCTGTTCGAGAACGGCGCCTTCGATGCCGATATCCGCGCACGCGGCGCCTATCCGGCTCGGCAGGCGAACATGGAGGCGATCCGTCCGAATGTCAGCGAGTACGAGGCCGGCCGTGGTGGTTCGAAGACAAGGACATCCGCGTCACCGCGGACCTACATGGATCACATCCCGCGCGAGGTATCGCCCTGTTTCGGATTTCGCATCGAGGCCGAGGGCAAGGTGGTGGTGTTCTCCGGCGATACCGCGCCTTGCGACAGATATTCTGGAACTTGTCGCGCGACGCGGATCTGCTGATCCACGAATGCACCTTCACCGAGGCCTTCATCGAGCATCGCCGCAAGTCGAAGGTCGGCACCTTCTCGCATACCAGCCCCGCCGATCTCGGCAAGCTCGCGGTCGAAGCCAAGGTGAAGGCGCTGGTCGCGACCCATATCGGCCATGTGCGATTCGCTTTCGACCGTGCTGAAGCGCGCAGCCAGGAAGCATATGCCGGTCGAATCTGATGGGGCCGCACCAGATCGACGCCTTCGTTTCGCGAAATCCGCAGCGTCTATCGGGGGCCGCTGCAAATCGCGCATGATCTGATGCGGATCGATCTCTGACACCGGAGAGACGGCAATGACCTCTGACCCGACGCACCTTCATGGCATCCGCGGCCGCGACATTGTTTGCGCCGGGTCTCGCGCGCGCCGCTTTTCCCGAGCGGCCGATCACGGTGATCGTGCCTTATGCGGCGGGCGGCGCGGGCGACGTCATCATCCGGCTGCTTGTCCGACGCGATCGAGAAGAAACTCGGCCAGCCGCTGGTGATCGATGCGCGCGGCGGCGGCGGCGGCATGATCGGCGCCAATGCGGTCGCGACCGCAGCGCCGGACGGTCACACGCTGATGATGGGAGCGACCAACAACTTCGTCATCAACCAGTTCATGTTCCCGAAATCGCGGTTCGATCCGCTGACGGAATTCGTGCCGATCACCAAGGTCGCGGTGGTGCCGTCGGTGATGTACATGAACCCGTCGGTACCGGTGAAGACGCTCGGCGAATTCGTCGTCTTACGCAAAAGCCAATCCCGGCAAGCTGAGCTATGCCTCGCCCAGCCTCGGCATCGACGCCGCATCTGTCGGTCGAGCGGCTCAAGCAATTGCACCGGCATCGATCTCGTGCATGTGCCCTATCGCGGCGCGCCGCCGGCGATGCAGGCCTTGGTGACCAACGACGTGCAGCTCTATCTCGCCGGCTGGGGCGTCGGCCGCGCTTTCGTGGAATCCGGCAAGGTGAAAGCGCTCGCCGTGGCTTCCGAGAAGCGACTGCCGAACGTGCCCGGTCTGCCGACCGCGAGCGAGAGCGGCGTGCCCGGCTTCGTTGCGGAAAACTGGTGGGGGCTGGCGGCGCCGAAGAACACGCCGGCGCCCGTCATCGACGCGATCTATGCGGCGGTGCAGGCGGCGCTGAAAGATGCCGCGCTGGTGAAGCGGCTCGACGAGATGGGTTTTCTTCCCGGCGGCGAGAGCCCATCGCAATTCGCCAAGGACGCAGCGGCAGAGGCTGCGGTCTGGGCGAATACCGTGGCGAAAGGCAAGCTCGCGGTGGAGTGAGCCGGCGCGACGGGCTATTCCTCTTCCGCCCGGGTGCCGCCGATCTTCTTCAGCTTGGCGAAGACCGACGCGACGTCGGCATCTTCCTGCGACTTGGTGGCCGCCGGCGTGCGGCTTTCTTCCGGCATCGGCGTCCGGCGCGGTCGTGACCGCGGCCGGCAACAGCGTCACGCGGTCATGATCGGCCGGCGCCGGCTTTTCCTTGGCGGCCTTGGCGACCTGAAGATCGAGGTCGATCTGCGAGCACAGCCCGAGCGTCACCGGATCGAGCGGGCTGAGATTCGCGGCATTCCAGTGCGAGCGCTCGCGGATGCTCTGGATCGTCGACTTGGTGGTGCCCACCAGCCGCATGATCTGGCTGTCCTTGAGCTCGGGGTGATTGCGGATGATCCACAGGATCGCGTTCGGCCGGTCCTGCCGGCGCGACACCGGCGTATAGCGCGGGCCGCGCTTGCTCTTCTGTTCCGGCACCCGCACCTTGCGGTCGGCGAGCTTCAGGCGCGAATTCTTGTCCTTTTCGGCATGCTCGATTTCCTCGCGCGTGAGCTGTCCGGTCTGGATCGGGTCGAGACCCTTGATGCCCTGCGCGGAATCGCCGTCGGCGATCGCCTTCACCTCGAGCGGATGCAGCTTGCAGAAATCCGCGATCTGATCGAACGACAGCGCGGTGTTCTCGACCAGCCACACGGCGGTGGCCTTCGGCATCAGCGGCGCTTCCTGCATAGGCAAATCTCCTTCACGCTTCGCCCGCCCTTCCGGGCGAAGCAGGTCGTCATCGGGGATGACTGGAATTGCGCGGAATATAGGCGCTGAAGGGCGGCCGGGCAACCGGCTCAGTTCCGGTTCCGGGGCCGAAAACAGGGATATTCCGGCCGGATCAGCAGCCGCGGCAGATATCCATCTTGGCCTTGAGGCGGGCATCCTCGAGCTTCTCGCGCTCCCACCAGGCCTCCGAGAACGGCTTGTCGGTATTGAGCGTCGAACCGCGGGCGCCGGTGGTGCCGGAAACCGCGTCGGATCGTGCTTCCCGCTCGATCGCAAGCGGCCGCGAACGCGCCACCGCCCGGGTCGGGGCGCCCGGCTCGGCGCCGGCCGCCTGATAGCGCGTCGGGCTTCGACGCACCGCCCGGCGCGAGGTCTGGCCGGTTCCATCGACGAAGACGTCGTCGGACAGGGCCGAATTGGAGAAGGGATGGTTCGGACCCGGCTGATCGGCGTAATAATTGCCACCGCCCGCGCATCCGCCGAGGCTCGTGGCAAGTAGAGCAGCCGCAATCAACTTCCAGCTCGTGTTCATGGCCGGTCCAGGCTCCAACGCCGCAAATGCACGCTTGCCGGTTCACGCTCCGGCCAAGAGGGCATAAGATCATCATAGCTTTTCCGTTCGCTTAAGTCGACGCTTCGCCTTGACTTCGCCCGCCTCCGGACCCCATGTCCGGAGCAGGTCGCGGTAGCCGAAACGATGAAAAAAGCGCCAATAGCGGGCCTTCCCGAAGGAAACGGGCGGCGAAAAGCCGAAACTGCGGGTGATCCTGTGCTCGCCGCGCGGCTTCTGCGCGGGCGTGGTGCGCGCCATCGATTCGGTCGAACGCGCGCTCGCGCTGTATGGTCCGCCGGTCTATGTGCGGCACGAAATCGTCCACAACCGCTATGTGGTCGACAGCCTGAAGGCCAAGGGCGCGATCTTCGTCGAGGAGCTCGACGAAATCCCCGACACCGACGCGCCGGTGGTGTTTTCCGCCCATGGCGTGCCGAAATCGGTGCCGGACGACGCGCCGCACGCGCAACTTCCTGACGCTCGACGCCACCTGTCCGCTGGTGACCAAGGTGCATCGCGAGGCCGAGATCCATCATCGCCGCGGTCACGAAATCCTGCTGATCGGTCATGCCGGACATCCCGAGGTGATCGGCACGCTCGGGCAATTGCCGGAAGGCAGCGTCGCCCTGATCGAGACGCTCGACGACGCGCGGAGCTTCGTGCCGAAGCATCCGGACAACCTCGCCTATGTGACGCAGACCACGCTTTCGATCGACGACACCGCCGGCATCGTCGATGTGCTCAAGGCGCGGTTTCCCTCGATCGTCGGACCGCACAAGGACGACATCTGCTACGCCACCACCAACCGGCAGGAAGCGGTGAAGCTGGTGGCGCCGCTGGTCGACGCGATGATCGTGGTCGGCGCGCCCAATTCCTCGAACTCCCAGCGCCTCAAGGAAGTCGCCGAGCGCTCCGGCTGCCGCCATGCGGTGCTGGTGCAGCGCGCCGCCGATATCGATTGGGAGCGCTTCGGCGCGCATCGCCTCGCTCGGCGTCACCGCCGGCGCGTCGGCGCCGGAGGTTCTGGTCGAAGAGGTGCTCGGCGCGTTCGCGGAGCGCTACGAGCTTGCGGTCGAGACCATGTCGGCGGTCGACGAGACCATGTTTTTCCCGCTGCCGCGGCCGCTGCGGCTGCCGCAAACGGCGGCCTGATCCGTGGCGGTCTATACCGACGTCTGCGGTCGAGGACCTCGAGGCTTTCCTCGCCGATTACGATCTCGGCAAGCTGCTTGTCCTACAAGGGCATCGCCGAGGGCGTGGAGAATTCCAACTTCCTGCTGCACACCGATGCCGGCTATTTCATTCTCACGCTCTATGAAAAGCGGGTCGCGGCGGCCGATCTGCCGTTCTTTCTCGGATTGATGGAGCATCTGGCCGCGCGCGGCATCACCTGTCCGCAGCCGGTGAAGACCAAGGCGGCGACACGCTCGGCGAAGTCTGCGGCCGGCCGGCGGCGATCGTGACCTTTCTCGACGGCATGTGGATGCGCCGAGCCGACGCCAAACATTGCGCGGCGGTCGGCGAGGCGCTGGCCAGGCTGCATCTGGCGGGAAAGGATTTCAAACTTCGCCGCGCCAATGCGCTGTCGGTTGCGGGCTGGCGGCCGCTGTTCGAATCCTGCGCCGACCGCGTCGACGATGTGCAGCACGGCATGGCCGCGACCATCCGCGCACGAACTCGACGCGCTGGAAACATCCTGGCCGCGCGGATTGCCGGAAGGCGTGATCCATGCCGATCTGTTTCCCGACAATGTCTTCTTTCTCGGCGAAAGACTGTCCGGGCTGATCGATTTCTATTTCGCCTGCAACGACATGCTGGCCTATGACGTCGCGATCTGTCTCAACGCCTGGTGCTTCGAGGCCGATCATTCCTACAACGTCACCAAGGGCCGCGCCCTGTTGCAGGCCTATGCGAAGGTGCGGCCGATGACCGATGCCGAACTCGCCGCGATGCCGCTGCTGGCGCGCGGCGCGGCCTTGCGCTTTCTGCTGACGCGGCTGGTCGACTGGCTGAACGTGCCGCCGGGCGCGCTGGTGCGGCCGAAGGCGCCGCAGGAATATTTCAGGAAGCTGCGCTTCCACCAGAAGGCGCAGAGCGTGCACGATTACGGCGTCGAGGCGCGGGAACTCGCGTGAGCCGGCGGAAATGAGTTTGCCGCATGTCATCATCCACACCGACGGCGCCTGTTCGGGCAATCCCGGTCCCGGCGGCTGGGGCGCGATCCTGCAATTCGGCGATCACACCAAGGAGCTGAAGGGCGGCGAGGCGCATACCACCAACAACCGCATGGAATTGATGGCGGCGATCTCGGCGCTGGAAGCGCTGAAGAAGCCCTGCCGCGTCGATCTGCATACCGACAGCCAATATGTGCAGAACGGCATTTCCGGCTGGATCAAGGGCTGGAAGAAGAACGGCTGGCGCACCGCCGACAAGAAGCCGGTGAAGAATGCCGATCTGTGGCAGCGGCTCGATGCCGGCGGTCGGCCATCACGAGGTCAAATGGCATTGGGTGAAAGGCCATGCCGGCCATGACCTGAACGAGCGCGCCGATCAGCTCGCGCGCGCGGGCATTGCGGAGATCAGGTTGAAGGCGAAGTAAAGCGTCCTTCGGCTCAGCCTGAGGAGCGTCGCGTGCGATGCGTCGCGAAAGATCGGGCTGACCACGATGGCCGCCTAGCACTTCGCGACTGCTGCTTCGCAGCCTCCTCAGCTGAGGCGGATTGAAGGCAGAGTCTACAGCGACTTCAGCAGCGCATCGGCGCCCGAGACGTCGGCCTTGCCGGGCGCGTCCTCGATCGCCAGCGACTTCACCACGCCGTCGTCGACCACCATGCAATAGCGCTTGGAGCGGATGCCGAGCCCGCCGGCCGAGGCGTCGAGCTCGAGCCCGATCGGCTTTGGCGAAATCGGCGCTGCCGTCGGCAAGGAATTCGATATCGTCGGAGCCGGCCGCGTCTTTCCAGGCGGCCATGACGAACGGATCGTTCACCGCGGTCACCGCGATGGCGTCGATGCCCTTGGCCTTGATCGCCGAGGCGTTCTTCACGAAGCCCGGCAGATGGTTCTTGCTGCAGGTCGGCGTGAACGCGCCCGGCACCGCGAACAGCACCACCTTGCGGCCCTTGAACACCTCTTCGCTGGGCTTCGGCTTCGGACCGTCCGCCGTCATGACGCGGAATGTCGTGTTGGGAAGGGTGTCGCCGACCTTGATGGGCATCGTGATAGTCCTCTCCGCCTGTGCGCGCTGTCCGGCCACTATCGGGCCGTTTTGGGATAGGGCGGCAAAATAGGGGCAGCGCGCGGCTTAGTCGAGCCGGTAGGTGGTCTCGATCGCGTCCGCGCCGGCGACCGCCGTGATCTTCAATTCGGCGCCCTGGCGCTGGCGCCGGGCGGCAGGCCATCGAGCGCGAAGGCGAAGCGCTGCAAGCCCGGCGGGCGCGCCCTCGACCTTCTCGGGGACCGGCAGCGCCCAATCCGGCGCCGGGCCTTCGGCAAACATCTCGATCGCGGCGCCGGCCGGTGCTGCGACATCGACCAGGATGCGCGGCAGCTTGCCGCCGTCCTCGCGCGTCACCGCCTTGACCGAGAGCGGCGCCTCGGCGCCGAGCGGCGCGCGGCCTGGGCACCGTCTTTTCGGCCGCGGCGATCGCCGGCGCGGCCGCGCCGCCTGCCTTGATCGACAAGCTCGGACTGTCCCTGCGCCGGCACGCACAGCTTCTCGCAGATCGCGTAATCGAGCTTCAGCCGCAACCGCACCGGCTTGCTCGCATCTTCGGGCACGATCCTGAGCGGGAACAGGACGCTGTTCTTGTAGCCGATGGTGATGCCCTCGGAATCGACCAAGCGCTGCGGCGCCGGCCATGCCACCGTCACGGATTTCACATTTTCCGATTTGCCGAAATCGAAATGCGGCGGCACGCCGGAATCGCCCGGATAGCGCCAATAGGTCTTCCAGCCCGGCGCCAGCCGGATCTCGACGCCGGCGCGCAACACGGTTTCGCCTTTTTCGGTCGCACCGCCGCCCGCGATCAGCCGGATGCCGGCGCGCGCATCGCCGTCCCACGCCGAGTTGTCGGCGGCCGCCGGCGCAGGGCAGCCGCGATTGTGGCGGCGACAATTGTGGCGAAGAAGGGCGCAACGCGGAGGTCTGGACATGCCGCCCCTTTAGGGGATTTCCAGCCCGGTGGGCCACTGAATTCACCGTGAGGTGTGGCTAAAGTTCCCTTTCCCATCCCCGGCGCGAAGCGGTTAGGCTTGCAACATGAAGATACCGAAGAGCGGTATGGGAAAGAAATCGGCCCGCGGCTATCTGGACGGCCAGATGCTGATCGCGTCGCCGTCGATGAGCGACGACCGTTTCGCGAAGAGCCTGATCTATATCTGCGCGCATTCGCCGGAAGGCGCGATGGGCATCGTGGTCAACCAGCCCGCCAACAACATCAAGTTCCCCGAATCTGCTGGTGCAGCTCAACGTGGTGTCCGACAGCGAGCCAGATCACGGTCGCCCAGCAAGAGGACGTGAAGGTGATGAAGGGCGGCCCGGTCGAAACCGGGCGCGGCTTCGTGCTGCATTCGGCGGATTTCTTCATCGAGAATTCGACGCTGCCGATCGACGAAGGCATCTGCCTGACCGCGACCATCGATATCCTCAAGGCGATCGCGACCGGCGACGGGTCCGGCGAGCGCCATCCTCGCGCTCGGCTATGCCGGCTGGGCGCCGGGCCAACTGGAGTCGGAAATCCAGAATAACGGCTGGCTGCATTGCCCGGCCGATCCCGAACTGATCTTCGGCGAGCCCGAGCAGAAATACGAAAAGGCGATGCGCAAGCTCGGCATCGCGCCCGGCATGCTGTCGAGCGAAGCGGGACACGCTTAACCGCTGGTCGTCATTCCGGGCGCGAACGAAGTTCGCGAACCCGGAATCCAGAGACCCGAAGATAGACTGAGTTGCTTTTTCTGGATTCCGGGTTCGCGCATTTCATGCGCGCCGCAGAATGACGGCGGAGATTTACTGCGCCAGTTCCATCCGGTCGGTCGAGAGCATGCGGGTCGCCGCATCCGCCGTCATCGGCTGGCCGAAGACGAAGCCCTGCGCGTATTCGCAGCCCATCTGGTAGAGCTCGACCGCATCGGAATCGGTCTCCGCGCCTTCCGCCACCGTCTCCATGCCGAGATCATGCGCGAGCGCGATGATCGAGCGCAGGATCACCGGCCGCGTGCCCTTCGAGCTCATGCGCACGAAGGACTGGTCGATCTTGATGGTGTCGAACGGGAAGCGCTGCAGATAGGACAGCGACGAATGGCCGGTGCCGAAATCGTCGAGCGCGAGGCCGACGCCAAGCTCGCGCAGCCGCGACAGCATCTGCGCGGCATGTTCGGGATTTTCCATCACCATGGATTCGGTCAGTTCCAGCTTCAGCGTTCCGCGTCATCACCGAAGAGCGCGCCAGCACCGTGCGCAGATCCTGGATCAGATCCTGCCGCAGCAATTGCCGCGACGACACGTTGACGCTGGCGAAGATCGCCTCATGCGTTCGCACCGTGCGCTGCCAGAGGCTGAGCTGGCGCGCGGTGCGCTCCAGCACGAACATGCCGAGATCGACGATCAGCCCGATCTCCTCGGCGATGGTGATGAACTCGGCCGGCGACATGCGGCCCGAGCTTCGGATGATCCCAGCGCGCCAGCGCCTCGAAGCCGGCGACCGTGCGGTCCTCCAGCCGGACGATCGGCTGGTAGAGGATCTTGATCTCCTCGCGCTCGAGCGCGCGGCGCAGTTCGGATTCCAGCGTCAGCCGGTCGGACTTGCGCGCGCGCATCGCCGCCTTGAACACCTCGATGCGGTCGCCGCCGATGCGCTTGGAGTGATACATCGCAAGCTCGGCGTCTTTCAGGATTTCCTCGGTGCGGTTCGATTGCCCGTCGGCGAGGCACAGCCCGATCGAGGCGGTGAGGAAGATTTCGCGGTCGTTGAAGGTGATCGGCGCGCGGATGGTGCGGCGGATATTCTCGGCGAAGGCGATGATGCGGCCGGGATCGCGCTCCGACAGCAGGATCAGCGCGAACTGGTCGCCGGAAAGCCGCGCCAGCGTGTCCTGCGGCTTCAGCAGGCGGGCGAGGCGGCGCGCCAGCGTCAGCAGGATCGAGTCGCCGACCGCCATGCCGACCGAATCGTTGACCTGCTTGAAGCGGTCGAGATCGATCACGATCACGGTCGGCCGCATCGCCGGGTCGGTCTTGGCGAAACGCCAGCACCGCCTCGAACCGGTCGAGGAACAGCTGGCGGTTCGGCAGGCCGGTGAGATTGTCATGCACGGCGTCGTGCAGCAGGCGTTCCTCGGCGGTCTTGAATTCGGTGACGTCGGTCAGCGTGCCGACCAGCCGCACCACCTCGCCGTCGGAGCCGACCACCGGCCGCGCCTTCAGCGTGAACCAGAGATAATGGCCGTCCGGCGTGCGCAGCCGGAAATCCTGCATCAGGCGGCCGCGGCGCTGCTCGATCACGCCGTCGAGCGTGGCGCGGAAGCGGTCGCGATCGAGCGGATGCAGGACGTCGAGCCATTTCGCGGCCGAGCCTTCGAGCGCGCCGCGCTTGAGCCCGAGCATCTGCTCGGTCTCCGGGCGGGTGAACACCTTGTCGGAGGACACGTCCCAGTCCCAGATCATGTCGCCGGCGCCGGTGAGCGCGAGCGCGCGCCGCTCCACGTCGGAGACGATGCCGTGGGTGATCGAGCCCGCAAAGGCGTGCTGCATGACCGTGAAGCCGATCAGCATCACGATCAGCACCAGGCCGCCGAGCAGCGCCGGGCCGACGATGTCGTTGGTGACGAGCCCGGTGATGGTCAGCGCCGCCGCGATCGTCCACACCACCAGCAGGAACCAGGTCGGGATCAGCAGCACCGCGCGGTCGAAGCCGTGCGTCGACAGCAGCACCACCACCGCGAAGCCCGCGAACGGCGACGCCGGCGAGCGAGAAGCGCGCGATGCCGGACGCGACCGCCGGATCGATACAGGGCGACCGCGATCAGCGCCGCAAGGCCGCCGAGCCAGGCGATGGTGATGTGGGCGTAGCGCACATGCCAGCGATTGAGATTGAGATAGGCGAACAGGAACACCAGCAGCGTCGCCGCCAGCACGCATTCGCCGATCGCGCGCCAGATGCGCTCGGCGCCGGCCGACATGTCGAACACCTTGCCCCAGAATCCGAAATCGATGCCGATATAGACCAGCACCGCCCAGCCGAGCGCGGCGGCCGCCGGGAACATCACCGAGCCCTTCACCACGAACAGGATGGTGAGGAACAGCGCGAGCAAGCCGGAAATGCCGATGACGATGCCGTAATAGAGCGTGAAGGAATTGACCTTGTCCTTGTAGGCGTCGGGCTCCCACAGATAGAGCTGCGGCAGCTTGTCGGAGCGCAGCTCGAGCACGTAGGTCACGACCGAGCCGGGATCGAGCGTGATGCGGAAAATGTCGGCGGTCGCCGAGTCCTGCCGCTCGGGCCGTTCGCCCGCGCTCGGCGTCACCGTCACCACGCGCGACAGTCCGAGATCGGGCCAGAACAGGCCGGAGCCCGACCATCCGGTAATGCGGCACGACGATCAGCCGGTCGATCTGCTCGTCGCCGGTATTGGCGAGCGCGAACACCGCCCAGTGGTTGCCGGCCTCGCGCGCGCGCACTTCGATGCGGCGGACGATGCCGTCGGGGCCGGGCGCGACCGAAACCTGGACGCGGTCGCCATCGGTGCGTGGGCGCTCGGCGGCGGCGGTCAGGTCGATGGCGGGCGCGTCGGTGCGGACGTTGACGGCATCGACCGCGCGGGCGGGGACCGAGCCGAGCCATAATCCGGCGCAAGCCAGCACGGCCGCGACAACGGTCCCCGGCAGGCTGCGCCAGGTTCCCGTTCGCGATCGCGGATTGCAGGTGTTGGCGCGCCGTGCCGGCAAAATTCCCCGTCCTCTAGCGTGTAGAGAAGTCTGACATTTACGCCGATTTCGGGGCGTTGCCGCTGAGTTGGGCAGTTATAGGGCGTTCGCGCCCGGATGGGGAAGCGGAATGCGCGACAGGCGCGATAACGGCCGGTCAGGCCTCAGACCGTCAGCACGATCTTGCCGATATGCTGGCTCGATTCCATGCGGGCATGGGCCTCGGAGGCCTTGGCCAGCGGAAAGGTGGAATTGATCACCGGCCTGATCTTGCCGGCCGCAACCAGCGGCCAGACCTTGTCCTCGATGCCGCTGGCGATCTCGGCCTTCTCGGCCACCGTGCGCGGGCGCAGCGTCGAGCCTTCATGGATCAGGCGCTTGGGCATCAGGCGCGCGAAATTCGCGGTCGCCTTCGGGTTTGCCGGCGAACGACGACCTGCGCGATGCGGCCCTGATCGGCGGCGGCGTCGTAATTGCGGTCGATATAATCGCCGCCGACGATGTCGAGGATGACATCGGCGCCCTTGCCGCCGGTCGCCTTCTTGGTCGCCTCGACGAAATCCTCGGTCTTGTAATTCACCGCGACATCGGCGCCGAGCTTCTTCGCCGCCGCGCATTTCTCGTCGGAGCCGGCGGTGGTGACGACATGGCCGCCGAAAGCCTTGGCGAGCATGATCGCGGTGGTGCCGATGCCGGAGGTGCCGCCATGCACCAGCACCCATTCGCCGCTCTTGAAGTGGCAGCGCATCATCAGATGCTGCCACACCGTGAAGAAGGTCTCCGGGATCGCCGCGGCCTCGACCATCGAGAGCGACGGCGGCACCGGCAGCGCGTGGCTCTCATAGGCGAGGCAATATTCGGCATAGCCGCCGCGCGACCACCAGCGCGCAAACCTTGTCGCCGAGCTTGCAAGCGCGTCACGCCTTCGCCGAGCGCGACGACCTCGCCGGCGATCTCAAGCCCCGGAATGTCGCCCGCGCCCTTCGGCGGCGGATAGCTGCCCTGGCGCTGGCGCACGTCCGGCCGGTTGACGCCGGCGGCCGCGACCTTGACCAGGATCTCGCCCTTGCCCGGAGACGGGAACCGGACGCTGTTCGGGCACCAGCACCTCCGGGCCGCCGGGCGCCGAAATGCCGATCACGGTCATGCGCGCGGGAAGTGCGGTCATGGTTAATTCCTGCGGAGGTACGGAATGGCGGCGTGCGTTCGGCTTCTTAGTGGCCCGGCCGCGATGTGACAACCCGACTTCGCGGCGCTAATTTTGCGGCGCAGATGAGGTTCCGCCATGGCCGCTTTCGACGACGACGACCGACCGAAAAAGAAGATTGCAGCACGAGATCGGGCAGGATCTGACGCTGATCTCGGTCGGCGAACTGAACGAGCGCATCGCGCTGCTGCGCGAGGAAATCGCGCGGCTCGAAGCCGATATCGCCAAGAAGCAATCGTCGCGCGCCAGCGCCGACCAGTTCTTCAAGAAGTGAACGAATCGAGCGCAATCGATCGCGGCCGCGCTTTACCGAATTATTGCGCATTTAACCAAGCCTTAAGCTTTCCCGGGTATTACTGGCGGCGTCCATCTTCTGGACATCGAGTGGCTCCTGTCCACTCTGTTTGACGCCTCCCTGTTATCCACTTGAGCCGCCGGAAACGGCGGCTCTTTTTTGTCCCGTTGTCCCGGAACGGAACAGGTTGTGGCGCGTGCGCCCGATCCGGCAACTATGAAATCAAATTAGCTTCGCATTCGCTTTACCCGGCGGCCCGGTGCCGACTATGCTGATGGTCCTGGTTGTGGGTGAGGCGTAGCGTATGTCCGAGTTTTCCGCGCAAGACGGCGGGCCGATCTCGTTTAGCGAGAAGCTCGCGAGTTCGCAGGCCTTCTCGGCGTTGTTTCGCGACGGCATGGCGCTGGTCGAGGAAACCGCGGCCTATCTCGACGGTCCGGGACGCAAGGAATCCAAAGCGCTGCCGCGCGCGGCCGCGCTTTCCTACGCCACCGAAAGCATGCGGCTCACCACGCGGCTGATGCAGCTCGCGTCCTGGCTGCTGCTGCATCGCGCGGTGAAGGAGGGCGAGATGTCGCTCTCGCAGGTCAATCAGGAAAAGACCAAGGTGAAATTGTCGCCGACCTTTTCGGCCGACGAGGACACGCTGAAGCTGCTTCCGGATGCGCTGGTGGCGCTGATCCGCCGTTCCATGAAGCTTGCCGAGCAGGTGCGGCGGCTCGACGCCACCATTCATACGCCGGCCGGCGGCGCCGCAGAACAGCAACAACCCGGTCGAGCATCAGATCGGGATGCTGAAGGCCGCGTTCGAGCGGAAGGCCTAGCCCGTCGAGTTCCGCAGCGCGATCCACGTCGTGAGCCTGCCGCCAAAACGCCAATGCCCGGCACAAGGCCGGGCATGACGACGGACAGACCTGAGCTTCGGTGACGACGGGACTTACTTCTTGCCGCCGTCTTCCTTCATGAAGCCCGAGAACTTCTTCTGGAAGCGCGACAGGCGGCCGCCGCGGTCGAGCAATTGCTGGGCGCCGCCGGTCCAGGCCGGATGCGACTTCGGGTCGATGTCGAGATGCATCGTGTCGCCTTCCTTGCCCCAGGTGGAGCGGGTGGTGAACTCGGTGCCGTCGGTCATCTTGACCTTGATGGTGTGGTAGTTCGGGTGAATGTCGGACTTCATGACGGGGTTCTCCGCGGCCTTGGCGCCGCGTCTGCCGGGTTGACGTGATGCTGAAATTTGGCGGCTCTATAACGCAAGGCCGCCGCCGGCACAAGGCGGACGGAATACGGCTTGCCGGGCGCCGTTTCGCACGGCATTCAAGGGCTTAGACGAGGCGGAGACCGGAACCCCGATGGCGCTGGTGGCGGAGAGCGGCAAGCCCGCCGGTACGGCCAGGGCCGCAGCGGCGCGCGGCGAGGGCGGCGGACGCCCTTCGCTGAAGCCGCTGCGGCTGCTGGTCCCCTATATCCTGCGCTACCGGGGCCGGGCGCTGTTTGCCTTCGTGTCGCTGGTGGTGGCGGCGCTGGCGACGCTGGCGGTGCCGATCGCGGTCCGCCGCATGATCGATTTCGGCTTTTCCGGCGAGCGCTCGCTGATCGACAATTATTTCGCGGTCATGATCGGCGTGGTGTTCGTGCTCGCGATGGCCAGCGCGCTGCGCTACTACCTCGTCACCACGCTCGGCGAGCGCATCGTCACCGACCTGCGCGAGCAGGTGTTCCGCCATCTCACCGCGCTGTCGCCGTCTTTCTTCGACCGCGCGCAGACCGGCGAGATGATGTCGCGGCTCACCGCCGACACCACCCAGATCAAGGCCGCGGTCGGCGCCTCGATTTCGGTGGCGCTGCGCAATCTCGTGCTGTTCATCGGCGCCGGCACCATGATGGTGATCACCAGCCCGAAACTGTCGCTGTTCGTGCTGGTGGCGATCCCGGTGATCGTGCTGCCGCTGGTCGCGTTCGGGCGCGCGGTGCGCAAGCGCTCGCGGCTCGCGCAGGACTCGCTGGCCGACGCCTCCGCCTATGCGGCGGAGACGATCGGCGCGGTGCGCATGGTGCAGGCCTTCACCAGCGAGGAGCTACGCCGCGCAGGCGCTTCGGCGCGGCGGTCGAGACCGCCTTCCAGGCGGCGCGGCAATCGACCTTGTCGCGTTCGGTGCTGACCGCGATCGCGATCTTCCTGATCTTCGCGAGCGTCGTGCGTCGTGCTGTGGGTCGGCGCGCAGGATGTGCTGTCGGGCCAGATGACGCCGGGACGGCTCAGCCAGTTCGTGCTCTATGCGGTGTTCGCGGCGGGCGGCCTCGGCCAGTTGAGCGAGGTCTGGGGCGAGGTGCAGCAGGCCTCCGGCGCAGCCGAGCGGCTGTTCGAAATTCTCGCCGTCAAGCCCGAGGTGAAGGCGCCGGCCAATCCGGTGAAGCTGCCGGCAGCGCGCGCGCGCCGAAGTCGCCTTCGAGAATGTGCGCTTCGCCTATCCGACGCGGCCGGACGCGTCCGCGCTCGACGGCGTTTCGTTCCGCGTCTCGCCGGGCGAGAAGGTCGCGATCGTCGGTCCCTCGGGCGCCGGCAAGAGCACGATCTTTCATCTGATCCTGCGCTTCTACGATCCGGCTTCCGGGCGCGTGACCTTCGACGGCGTGAATGTCGCGGAGACCGATCCGCTCGATCTGCGCCGCCACATCGCGCTGGTGCCGCAGGAGGCCGCGATCTTCGCCGCCTCGATCCGCGACAACATCGCCTTCGGCAGGCCGGATGCGACCGATGCCGCAGATCGAGCGCGCGGCCGAGATGGCGGCGGCGACCGAGTTCATCCGCCGCCTGCCGCAGGGCATGGCGACGATGATCGGCGAGCGCGGCATCACGCTGTCGGGCGGCCAGCGCCAGCGCATCGCCATCGCGCGCGCGATCCTGCGCGATGCGCCGCTGCTGCTGCTCGACGAGGCGACCTCCTCGCTCGATGCCGAAAGCGAGACGCTGGTGCAGAAGGCGCTCGAACATTCGATGGAAGGCCGCACCACGCTCGTGATCGCGCACCGGCTCGCGACCGTGCTGTCCTGCGACCGCATTCTGGTGCTGGAGCAGGGAAGGATCGTGGAGGAGGGCACCCACGAGCAGCTTGTCGCGGCGCGGCGGGCTCTATGCGCGGCTGGCGAAGCTGCAGTTCGATTTACGGTGACGGCGCGGCGTCCGGCCGCCAGGTCATCATGTAGACCGGCGCGCCGGACCTGCGATTGACGTCCTCGCCCGCGATCACGAAGCCGCATTTCTGGTAGAAGCCGAGCGCGCGCGTCATTGTCCTTGTTGACATGCAGATAGAGGCCCTCGCGGCCGACATGCTTGGCGGCTTCCACCAGCAATTGCCCGGCCTGCAGGCGCTGCGCCTCCGGCGCCACCACGATCTGGTCGAGATAGCCGGTGCGCGGCGACACCGCGACGAAGCCGGCGAGCTTGTGCGGCGGCAGCGCGAATTCGGCGAGGACGATGCGCGAGTTGAGCTGCAGATTGGCCCAATGCTCGCGGAACCAGTCGACGCGCTGGGCGAAATCGATGCTGCGGATAGGCCTGCTGCCAGCCGCGCTGCCAGAGCGCGGTCGCGGCCTCTTCATCGGAGGATTGATAGGGCCGCAGCCTGAACATCCCCTGCGACATGCGGCGCTTCCTGTAACGGTCCCGTGTGGCCGGCGGCGTTACGTTACCGCTCGGTCAGTTTTAGCTCAATTCTGCGATTGCGGCGAAAGGCGTCTTCGGTCTTTTCGGTGTCGAGCGGCTGGAATTCGCCGAAGCCGGCGGCGACCAGCCGCTGCGGGGAGACGCCGCGCGAGATCATGTATTGCACCACCGCGATCGCGCGCGCCGCCGACAATTCCCAGTTCGAGGGAAATTGCACATTGGCGATCGGGCGAATGTCGGTATGGCCGTCGACGCGCATGACCCAGCCGATATCGGCCGGAATCTGCTTTTCGAGATCGAGCAAGGCGCTGGCGATCTTGTCGATCTCGGTCGGCCTTCCGGCTTCAGCACGGCCTGTCCGGCGTCGAAGAACACTTCCGACTGGAACACGAAGCGGTCGCCGACGATGCGCACGTCCGGGCGATTGCCGAGCACCGTGCGCAGCCGGCCGAAAAAGTCGGAACGGTAGCGCTGCAATTCCTGCACGCGCTGGGCGAGCGCGAGATTGAGCCGTTGGCCGAGATCGGCGATGCGGGTCTGCGAATTCACGGTCGCGCTTTTCGGAGGTCTCGAGCGCGGCTTCGAGCGCGCCGAGCTGGCGGCGCAAGGCCGCGATCTGCTGGTTCAGCAATTCGACCTGCGCCAGCGCGCGCGCCACGCTCTGCTTTTCGAGATCGAGCTGGCTGGCGAGCTCGTTGGCCTTGCCTTGCGCCGCGGCGGCATTGCCGGCGCCTTCGGCGAGACCGCGCAAGCGGTCGCGTTCGGATTCGGTGGCGGCGAGATTGGAACGAAAGCTCGCGATCTGCTCCTCGAGATCGGAGCGGCCGGTCTTTTCCAGCGCCAGCAGATCGGTGAGCTGCGCGATCTGCGCATTCAGGCGCTGCAGCGCGGTATCCTTGCCGCTCACTTCCTGCGACAGATAGAACTGCACCACGGCAAAGATCGACAGCAGGAAGATGATGCCGAGCAGCAAGGTCGACAGCGCATCGACGAAGCCCGGCCAGTAATCGACGCCGCGGTCGCGGCGGCTGCGTGCGAGAGCCATGCTGCTTTACGTCTTTTCCCGCGACAGCACCTGCAGGATCTTGCGGATCTCCGGTGTTCTGCTCGGCCTGCGAATCGGCCCAGTCGCGGATCATCTGCTGTTCCTGGCGCATGTGGTGGACCAGACCCTGGATCGCCTCGGCGAGATTGGCCATGGCCGCGGTCGCGGCCTTGTTGCCGCCGGTCTCGGCCACGGTCTCGCGCAGGCGCTCGATCGCGGCCTTCATGTCGCTGGATAGTGGCGCGCCGCGGCGGCATCGGCCGGCTCGGACGTGATGTCGCGCACGGTGGTGGAGAGCCAGTCTTCCAGATCGGTGTAGAAGCGGTTCTGCGCCTGGCTGGTCTGCAGATCGAGGAAGCCCAGCACCAGCGAGCCGGCGAGACCGAACAGCGAGGACGAAAACGCCAGCCCCATGCCGCTCAGCGGCGCCGCGAGCCCCTCCCGCAGCGATTCGAACACCGCGCCGGCATCGCCGCCGGGCTTGAGCGATTCGACCACCTTGCCGACCGAACTCACGGTCTCGATCAGGCCCCAGAAGGTGCCGAGCAGGCCGAGAAAGATCAGCAGGCCGGTCAGGTAGCGCGACAGATCGCGCGCCTCGTCGAGCCGGGCCGCGATCGAATCGAGAATGCCGCGCATCGTCTGGGTCGACATGCCCATGCGGCCGATGCGGTCGCCGAGAATGGCGGCCATCGGCGCCAGCAGCACCGGCGGCCGGTCGACCGCGATGCCGGGATCGGCGAGGCGGAAACTGTTGACCCAGGCCACCTCCGGGAACAGCCGGATCACCTGCCGGAACGACAGCAGGATGCCGATGAAAAGCACGCCCAGGATCAGGCCGTTCAGGCCCGGATTGGCCATGAAGGCGCCGAGAATCTGCCGGTACAGGACCACGGCGACCAGCGCGGCCAGCACCAGGAACACCAGCATCCGCACCAGAAAGATGCGCGGGGAGGAGAGCTTGTAGGGGTCGAATTTGCGAGCCATTGCTTGAAGGCCAGCCTTTCGATGACAAAGCAGACCTCAATATGGCACAGGCGGCGCCAAATTGAACCCGGACGGCCCTGCGGACGGATTTCGGCCCTGTTGAAACAATTGAAAAGTCAGACCGTAGCTCGCGGAGGTTGGCCCAAACGGCGCTTTGCCTGAGGCGCAATCGAATTTACGGTTCCATGATGACAATCGAAATTCTGATTCTGGCCATCCTCGCCATCGCGGTGGCGCTGTCGGCGATCATGGCGGTCGCCTGGATCATCCAGCAGCGGACCGGCAATTCGGGCTGGGTCGACACCACCTGGACCTTCGGGCTCGGCATGGTGGGGATCGGCGCGGCGCTGCTGCTGCCGCCGCACAATTTTCCGCCGCGCGAGATGGCGGTGGCGTTCCTGATCGCGCTGTGGGCGGCGCGGCTCGGCGTTCACATCGCCGCCCGCACCGCAAAGATCGACGACGATCCGCGCTACGCCAAGCTCGCGCAAGGCTGGGGCAAGGATGCGCCGCGCCGCATGTTCGTGTTCCTGCAGCAGCAGGCCTTCGGCTCGGTGCCGCTGGCGCTGTCGGTCTATCTGGCCGCGAAAAATCCGGCGCCGTCGATGCGCGCTGCAGGATTATATCGGCTTTTCCATCGTCGGCCTTGCGATCCTCGGCGAAGCGATCGCCGATTGGCAATTGCGGCATTTCCAGAGAAATCCGGCGAATCGCGGAAAGATTCTCGATACCGGCCTTTGGGCCTGGTCGCGCCATCCGAATTATTTCTTCCAGTGGTTCGGCTGGCTGGCCTGGCCGATGATCGCGATCGATCTTTCCGGCGGCTATCCGTTCGGCTGGCTCGCGCTTGTTGGGCCTGCGACGATGTATTGGGTGCTGCGCTACGCGACCGGCGTGCCGCATCTCGAAACGCACATGGAGCGCACGCGCGGGGCCGCCTTCGAGGAATACCAGGCGCCGCACCAATCTGTTCTTTCCCGGACCGCGCAGACGACTGAAGCAGAGGAGACGAGGCGCCAGCCGTCGGCCATGTGCCGCACGCGGCTCGAAAATCGTCGAATGCGGCGTCGGGTGCCGGGCGTGCTCGACGGCGTCGGGACTTACGCCACGCCGGAGGTCTTCAAAATCTTCAGCAATTCCTTGAGCAGCGTCTCGTTGCCGGCGGCGATGTGGCCGGTGGCGAACATCGCGTCGTTGCCGTCGCAATCGGTGACATAGCCGCCGGCTTCGCGCACGATCAGCAAGCCCGCCGCCATGTCCCAGGACGACAGATTGCGCTCCCAGTAGAGATCGAAGCGGCCGGCGGCGATGAAGGCGAGATCGAGCGCCGCCGATCCGAAGCGGCGAAGTCCCGCCACCTGTTCCTGCACCGCCACGAATTCGGTGCGGAACAGCGCGAGATCGCCGCGCCCGCGATGCGGCAGTCCGCAGGCGACCACGGCGTCCTGCCATCGAGCGGCGCCCGGCGACGCGCAGGCGCTGGTCGTTCAGGAACGCGCCCTTGCCGCGCTCGGCGACGAACATCTCGTCGGAGACCGGATTGTAGACCAGCCCTGCGATCATCGTGCCTTCGCGCTCGAGTCCGATCGAGATCGCGAATTGCGGGATGCCGTGCAGGAAGTTGGTGGTGCCGTCGAGCGGGTCGACATACCAGGTGTGGGTCTTGTCGGGGCCGTCGATCCGGCCGCCTTCCTCGCCGACGAAGCAATAGCCCGGCCGCGCCGTCATCAGTTCGTCGCGCAAGGTCTGCTCGGCCTTGCGGTCGGCGGCGGTGACGAAATTCGCCGGTCCCTTGACCGAGACCTGCAGCTTTTCGACCTCGCCGAAATCGCGCACGAGCTGGCGCGCGGCCTTGCGCGCGGCTTTCATCATCACGTTGAGGAGGGCGGAGTGGAGCATGGGTCTTTTTTATCCCTCCCTTGCGAGGAGGGCTAAGATCACTCCGCTCGGCGCACGTAGGTCACTTCGTTGGTGTCGACGATGATCTTCTCGCCGGCGGTGATGAAAGGCGGCACCATGACGCGCAGGCCGTTTTCCATCTTCGCCGGCTTGTAGGACGACGAGGCGGTCTGGCCCTTCACGACCGGATCGGCCTCGACGATCTGCAAGCGTCACATAATCCGGCAGCTTGATGCTGATCGGGCGCTCGTCGTGCATTTCGAGCGTGACCGTCATGCCGTCCTGCAGGAAGGCCGCGCGTTCGCCGACGAAATCCTCGTGCAGTTCGGTCTGCTCGTAGGTGTCGTTGTCCATGAACACCAGGCTGTCGCCCTGCCGGTACAGAAACTGGAAATCCTTCTGCTCGAGACGCACGCGCTCGACCTTTTCGTCGGAGCCGAAGCGGTTGTTGAGCTTGCGGCCGTCGATCAGGTTCTTCAGCTCGACCTGGTTATAGGCCGGGCCCTTGCCGGGCTTCACCGCCATGGTCTTCACCGAGACCCAGAGCGTGTCCTGATATTCGATGACATAGCCAGGACGGATTTCGTTGCCATTGATCTTGGCCATGCGGCGTTCCGTGAGCTTTCGGGAAAGAGACGTCGCGCGCCATGTGCCCGGCGCGACCGCCGCCGTCAAGAGCGCGAATTGGCAATCAGGAAAAGCCAGGGCTGGGCTTCCTTTTCGGCCGCGGCGCGGATTTCGGGGCTCTGTTTGGCGACGTAATCGTCCAGCCAGGCATCGTTGGCACCCGCCGCCTTGGAGACGATGTGCCACTTGACCGCTTCCTTGGGGTCGACCGGCGCGCCGCGGCCGGTGGCGAGGATGCGGGCAAGCCGGTTCTGCGCGAGCGGCGCCCCGCGCCGCGCCGCCTTGCGCAGCAGCTGCGCGTCGCGGTCGCTTCGTCCTTGGCGATGCCGGTGCCGTTATGCAGCGCGATCGCATATTCGACCTGCGCATCGAGATGATCGGCGAGCGCTGCGGCGGCAAGCCACCGCGTCGCCTGGACCGGGTCCTTCGGCACGCCGCGGCCTTCCTTGTAGAGCGAGGCGAGCGCATATTGCGCTTCCGGGCTGCCGGCATTGGCGGCCGACGGAACAACTCGGCGCCGCGAGTGAAATCCTGCGGAAACCGGACGCCCTCGAGATAGAGCAGGCCGAGATTATAGGCGGCTGCGGCGTGGCCAAGCTTGGCGGCGGCGGCGAACAGGCGCGCGGCCTCGTCGGGATCTTTCGGACCGCCGCGGCCGGCAATGCGGAACATGGCGAGGCCGAACATGGCTTCGCGGTCGCCGCGCTCGGCGGCGATCTTGTACCATTCGGCGGCCTTCACATCGTCCTTGCGCGATGCCATAGCCGTTGCCGTAGAGCACCGCGAGCAGCGTCATGGCGGCCGGATCGCTGTGCTCCTCCACGCGCTTGGTCGCAACCGCGAAAGCGGTGAGATAATAGCCGCGCTGGAACGCCCCATAGGCGAGATCGCCGGTCGCGGGCTCGCTCACGGCGGCATTCGGCTTGACGCGGTGCCGGCGGCTCCTTTTTCGGCGCGGCCTTTTGCGCGATCGCCGGACTTGCGAGCAGCGCGAGAATGGCGGCGAAGGCGGACAGTCGCGTCCTCATGCCGCGACCTCCGGCAGCCGCAAGCGTTCGGCGGCTTCCGACACGGCGCGCGCGACGCCGCGCGGATCGGAGAAGATGAAGTCGCCGACGGCAACGAAATCGGCGCCGGCCTGCGCGAGCGGCGCGACTTCGTCGAGCGCTCGCGGCATAGGCGACGCAAGGCGATCTGGAACACTTCGGCCCACCACGAGACGCGCTCGAGAATGGCCTCGAGCGACGGGCGCGTGTCGCTTTCGTCCGGTTCGCCGAACATCACGTAATCGGCGCCGCTTTCGGCGGCGAGCATCGCGTCATGACGCGTCGTCAGTCCGCCACAGCCGGCGATGCGGTCGGGCTTGAGCGAGCTTGCCGCATCCTGGAACGCTGCGATGCCGGTCAGATGCGCGCCGTCGGCGCCGCTGCGCGCAACGATGCCGGGATGTCCGTCGAGGATCAGCGCCGCGTCGAAATTCTGCACCGCGGGCGCGAGCGCCTTGACGCGATTGGTCAGCGCGCGGTCGTCGTCATGCGGCAGGCGCAGCAGCACGGCTGCGATATCGGCGGCAATCGAGCGCCGCCGAGCAGATCGAGCTTCAGGGCGGCGATATCGGCCGCAGCCGGCGTCACCAGATAGAGACGCGGCTGCGGACGTTCGTCCTTGTTGTTTCGAGGTGACGCCATGGTCTGACCCGATGCGACCTCAATCGGGCGGCAATTTGGCCCCCGCAACGAAAATCGGGCTCAGGCCGCCTTCTTTTCCAGATCCTGCTTCCATTGCCCGAGCGAGGCGAGGCCGTTCATCATCGCGCGATGGTTGAAGGCGCGCTGCGCGGCCGCGACATTCTCGCTCTTGCCGCTCCAGGCCTTTTGCGGCGCCGCCTGCAGCGCGCGGCCATAGGAGAAGGTGAGCTTCCAGGGCAGGTTGCCGATCTTGTTCATGGCGTCGAGATGGGCGGTGGCTTCCTCGTCGGACTGGCCGCCGGACAGGAAGGCGATGCCCGGCACCGCGCCCGGCACGCAATTCTTCAGCATGCTTCACGGTCTTCTCGGCGACTTCCGCGACGCGACGCCTTCTTCGCGCTCTTCTTGCCCGGCACCGCCATGTTCGGCTTCAGCACGATGCCTTCGAGCGCGACCTTCTGATAATAGAGCTGCTGGAAGGTTTCCTTCAGCACCCATTCGGTGACCTCGTAGCAGGTGTCGATGTCGTGGTCGCCGTCCATCAGCACTTCCGGCTCGACGATCGGCACGATCTGCGCGGCCTGGCAGAGCGCGGCATAGCGCGCGAGCGCATGCGCATTGGCGCTGACGCAGGTGTAGCTCGGAATGCCCTTGCCGATATCGATCACCGCGCGCCACTTCGCGAAGCGCGCGCCCTGCTCGTAATATTTGGCGAGGCGGTCGGCGAGCTTGTCGAGGCCGATGGTGACGAGTTCGCCCGGGCAATTCGGCAGCGGCTTGGTGCCTTCGTCGACCTTGATGCCGGGAATGGCGCCGGCCTTCTTGATGAGATCGACCAGCGGCGTGCCGTCCTTGGCCTTCTGCCAGATGGTCTCGTCGTAGAGGATGACGCCGGAGATGTATTTCGACATCGCCTCGGTGGTGCGGAACATCAGCTCGCGATAGTCGCGGCGATTGTCCTCGGTATTCTCGGTGCCGATGGCGTCGAAGCGCTTCTTGATGGTGCCGGTGGATTCGTCGGCGGCGAGGATGCCCTTGCCGGGCGCCACCATGGCTTCGGCGACCTTGTTCAGTTCTGCGAGGTTCATCGCGTTGCTCCGTTCGAAGGCGCCGGAAAACCGGCAAAATTCGTTCGCCTTTTACATCGTCCGCGGGCAGCGCCGGAAAGGGGCGCGGTCATTTTGCCCTTAATACTTCGACCCCCGGCAGCGCCTTGCCTTCGCAACATTCCAGGAAGGCGCCGCCGGCGGTGGAAATATAGGTGAAATCCTCGGCCACCTGCGCGTGGTTGAGCGCCGCGACCGTGTCGCCGCCGCCGGCGATCGAGACAAGCTTGCCGGCCTTGGTTCGTTCCGCGGCATGGCGCGCGGCCGCCACCGTGCCGCGGTCGAAGGGCTGCAATTCGAAGGCGCCGAGCGGGCCGTTCCAGAGCAGCGTCGCGGCATCGTCGATAGCGTGGTTGACCCGCTCGATCGAGAGCGGGCCGATATCGAGGATCATGTCGTCGGCGGGAATCGCGTCGATGCCATAGGCCTGCGACGGCGCATTGGCCTCGAACTGGAACGCGACGACGGCGTCGACCGGCAGGATGATCGCGCATTTCGCGGCCTCCGCCTTGTCCAGGATGCGGCGCGCGGTGTCGGCGAGATCGCGTTCGGCGAGCGACTTGCCGATGTCGATGCCCTGCGCGTGCAGGAAGGTGTTGGCCATGCCGCCGCCGATCACCAGCGCATCGACCTTGCTGACGAGGTTTTCGAGAAGATCGATCTTGGTCGAGACCTTGGCGCCGCCGACGATGGCGATCACCGGCTTGCTTCGGCGCGAGCAGCGCCTTCGACAGCGCGTCGAGCTCGGCCTGCATCGTGCGGCCGGCATAGGCCGGCAGCTTGTGGCCGAGGCCTTCGGTCGAGGCATGCGCGCGGTGCGCGGCCGAGAAGGCGTCGTTGACATAGATGTCGCCGAGCGTCGGCGAGCTTCTGCGACGAAGGCCGGATCGTTCTTTTCCTCGTCCTTGTGGAAGCGGGTGTTTTCGAGAACGAGAATGTCGCCCGGCTTCATCGCGTCGACCGCGGTCTTCGCCGTCGTCGCCGATGCAATCGTCGGCGAAGGCGACCGGCCGCTTGATGCACCTGCGACGAGCGCGTCCGCGATCGGGCTTGCAGCGAATCCTTCGGGTCGCGGCCTTTCGGGCGGCCGAAATGCGAGAGCAGGATCGCCTTGCCGCCCTTGTCGGCGATTTCGAGATGGTCGGCGCCACGCGCTCGATGCGGGTGAGCGTCGGTGACCTTGCCGTTGTCGATCGGGACGTTGAGGTCGACGCGGACGAGCACGCGCTTGCCCTTGAGATCGGCGTGATCGAGGGTGCGGAAGCGGTCTGCGACATGTCGTGCGCTCATCGTCTCGTGTCCTTGTCGCCGCGCTTGAAGCTTGCCAGACGACGATGCAGACCGGCACCCGGTCACGATGAAAAGCAATACGTCCCGACCAGAAGACTGCGACATGTCACGCTGCCTCGCCGTCCGGGGCGCAGATGATTCAGATCAGCTTGCCCATCGCGACGGCGGTGTCGGCCATGCGGTTGGAGAAGCCCCATTCGTTGTCGTACCACGACATCACGCGCACCAGCGTGCCGTCCATCACCTTGGTCTGGTCCATGTGGAAGATCGAGGAATGCGGATCGTGGTTGAAGTCGATCGAGACGTTCGGGCGCGTCGGTGATAGCCGAGGATGCCCTTGAGCTGCTGCTCGGCGGCGCGCTTGATCGCGCCGTTGATCTCGTCCTTGCTGGTCGCCTTCTTGGCCACGAACTTGAAATCGACCACCGAGACGTTCGGCGTCGGCACGCGGATGGCGACGCCGTCGAGCTTGCCGTTCAGTTCCGGCAGCACCAGGCCGACCGCCTTGGCGGCACCGGTCGAGGTCGGGATCATCGACAGCGCCGCGGCGCGGGCGCGATAGAGATCCTTGTGCATGGTGTCGAGCGTCGGCTGGTCGCCGGTATAGGCGTGGATCGTCGTCATGAAGCCCTTGTCGATGCCGACCGCGTCGTTCAGCACCTTGGCGACCGGCGCCAGGCAGTTGGTGGTGCAGGAGGCGTTCGAGACGACCTTGTGGTCCTTGGTCAGCTTGTCGTGGTTGACGCCATAGACCACGGTCAGGTCGGCATTCTCGCCGGGCGCCGAGATCAGCACGCGCTTGGCGCCGGCGGTCAGATGCGCCGAGGCCTTGTCCTTGGCGGTGAAAATGCCGGTGCATTCCATCGCGATGTCGACGCCGAGATCCTTCCACGGCAGCGTCGACGGGTCCTTGATCGCGGTCACCTTGATCGCGCCGTTGCCGATCGCAGATGGTGTCGCCCTTGACCGTGACTTCGCCGGGGAAGCGGCCGTGCACCGAATCGAAGCGCAGCAGATGGGCGTTGGTCTCGACCGGGCCGAGATCGTTGATGCCGACCACCTCGATATCCTTGCGGCCGGATTCGGCGATGGCGCGCAGCACGTTGCGGCCGATGCGGCCAAATCCGTTGATGGCGACCCGTACGGTCATGGTTTCAGGCTCCCGGCTTGCAGTTGGCGCGACGACGCAACCGGTCCACTTGCGGGTCGCGCTTGCGGGCTTCCTATAGCGGGATTTCCCGCAACTCAACTCGCGGAAGTCCGCGATGCCGCATCTGCCGGAAAATCCGCGTGAACGGTTCATCGCGGCCGGAACTTGCTCAACGCCGCCGCCGCCACCGCCTCCGGCGTAATGCCGAAATGGCTGTAGAGGTCCTTGTACGGGGGCGCTGGCGCCGAAGCCGGTCATGCCGACGAAGACGCCGTCCGAGCCGATGATCGCGTCCCAGCCCTGCCGGATGCCGGCCTCGACCGCGACCTTGACCTCGGCGCCGCCGATGATCGGATGGCGCTGCTCGGCCGGCAAGACAGGAACAGTTCGAAACAGGGCACCGACACCACGCGCGCCGGCTTGCCCTGGCGGTTCAGCAATTGCGCGGCCTCGACCGCGATCGCGACCTCCGAGCCGGTGGCGAAGATCGACACATCCGCATTGTCGCCTTCGACCGCCAGATCTCGTAGGCGCCGGCGGCGCAGAGGTTGTCCGCGTTATAGGCCGGTGCGAAGCTGCGGCAGGTTCTGGCGGGTCAGCGCCAGCACGCTCGGGGTGTCCTTGGCGCGCAGCGCCAGTTCCCAGCATTCGATCGCTTCGACCGCGTCGCAGGGCCGGAACACGTTGAGGTTCGGGATCGCGCGCAGCGCCGCGAGATGCTCGACCGGCTGATGCGTCGGCCCGTCCTCGCCGAGCCCGATCGAGTCGTGCGTCATCACATGGATGACGCGCTCGCCCATCAGCGCCGCCAGCCGGATCGCCGGGCGGCAATAGTCGGAGAACACCAGGAAGGTGCCGGAATAGGGGATGATGCCGCCATGCAGCGTCATGCCGTTCATGGCCGCCGCCATGCCGTGCTCGCGGATGCCGTAATGGATGAAGCGGCCGGAGAAATCCGATGCCGATGATCGCCTTCATCGACTTGGTGCGGGTGTTGTTGGAGCCGGTGAGGTCGGCCGAGCCGCCGATCATTTCCGGCACCGCCGGAACGAGGCTTTCCAGCGCGAATTCCGAAGACGCGCGGGTGGCGATGTCCTTCGGCGTCTTCGCGAGCGTCTCCTTCACGCTCTTGCACCGCGTCGGCGAGCGCCTTCGGCAATTCGCCGTCGATGCGGCGCTCGAATTCGCGCGCTTCGCCTCGGGCGCGAGCGCGGCGAGCTTGCTTGTCCCAGGCCTTGCGCGCTTCCTTGCGAGCGCTGGCCGGCCTTGCGCCAGTCGCTCGAGAATATCGTCCGGGATGACGAACGGCGCATGCGGTCCAGCCGAGCTTCTCGCGCGCGCCCTTGATCTCGTCGGCGCCGAGCGGCGAGCCGTGCGACTTCTCGCTGCCGGCCTTGGTCGGCGCGCCGAAGCCGATGGTGGTCTTGCAGGCGATCATGCGTCGGCCGGTCGGCGCTCTTGCGCCTTCTTCGAGCGCGGCGGCGATCGCGTCCGGATCGTGGCCGTCGATGCGCGCGGCGATCCAGCCGGCGGACTCGAAGCGCTTCACCTGGTCGACCGAGTCCGACAGCGACAGCTTGCCGTCGATGGTGATGCCGTTGTCGTCGAACAGCACGATCAGCCGGTTGAGCTTGAGATGCCCGGCGAGCGCGATCGCTTCCTGGCTGATGCCTTCCATCAGGTCGCCGTCGGAGGCGAGCACATAGGTGCGGTGATCGACGACGTCGCCGAAGATCGCGTTGCAGATGGCGCTCGGCGATCGCCATGCCGACCGCATTGGCGATGCCCTGGCCGAGCGGGCCGGTGGTGGTCTCGACGCCCGGCGTGATGAAATTCTCCGGATGGCCCGGCGTCTTCGAACCCAGCTGGCGGAAATTCTTCAGCTCGTCGAGCGTCATCGCCTCGTAGCCGGTCAGATGCAGCAGCGCATAGATCAGCATCGAGCCGTGGCCGGCCGACAGCACGAAGCGGTCGCGGTCCGGCCATTTCGGATCGGACGGATCGAATTTCAGAAACTGCGTGAACAGCACCGTCGCGATGTCGGCGGCGCCCATCGGCAGGCCGGGATGGCCGGACTTGGCCTGTTCGACGGCATCCATCGCCAGCGCGCGGATTGCGTTGGCCATGCGGTCATGTTGTGCGCGCGACATTTCGGGGTCCGTCCGGGAGGGTGAAGTGGCCGGCGGACATAACACGCAGGCCCCGGTAGTCCAAGGAAACGCCGGTCCGGCGCGGGCCTTTGCACATTTGTCCGTGCGATTCTATGGGGACGGCTGCCCATGCGAGCGTTGACGGGCTTGAAGCGCGAATTTAGGCTCGCAGGCTTAATCCTTGTGCGAAAAGCGTTTTTGTTCCGATGGGTGCCATGCGTTCATGACCGATGCGAGTGCGATCGACGCCGCCGCCAGACGGCTCGCTCTGGCGCTCGACTCGCTGCAGGCCGCGGTCGATGCGGCGCCGCGAGGCCGACCGCAGCGGCGACGCGGTGGCGGCGCAGCTCCATGCGCATCGGCAGCGACCGGGCGCGGCTTGCCGCCGAACTCGATGCCGCGGCCGCGCAGGTGCGCGATCTGGAAGACACCAATCGCGAAGTGGCGCGCCGCATCGATGTCGCGATCGGAACCATTCAGGCGCCTGCTCGAAGAGCATGACCGCTGAGGACCGCGGAGGACGGCGATGGCCCAGGTCAATGTGACGATCAACGGCCGGCAATACCGGATGGGCTGCGACGAGGGGCAGGAGGCTCATGTCGCCAAGCTCGCGGAGGATATCGACGAACTGATCGACCGGCTGCGCCGGGCGCATGGCGAGATCGGCGATCAGCGGCTGACGGTGATGGCGGCGCTCACGCGTCGCCGATGAATTGTCGGAACAGGCGCACAAGCATGCTGCGGCTGCGAGGACGAAGTGGCGGCCTTGCAGGATGCGCGGCGTGGTCGCCGCCGAGCGCGCGCAGCAGACCCAGGCCGCGATCGTCGCGGCGCTGAACGCGGCCGCCGAGCGGATCGAGGAGATCACGCGTCAGCTCAATCAGACGGTACAAACCGGCGCCCGGCGTGGCGTTGGGCTAGCTGTGCATGACGCTGTCGCCGCACTACATTGCGCCGGCGGGGCTGCGGAGTGCGACGGAAACATTCTCCCGGGGCCTTACGATCCTGAAGGGAGCTGTCCCTGGCCGGGCCCGTGGGTCCGGACATATGGCGCCCACCTACTTATGTAGGTTCCCGGGGTCACATCCGACCGGCCAGGCGGCTCCGCGCTCTGTTCGTCTTCTTCGTCATGGCCGGCTATCGGCCATCCATGTCTCGTCAGCGAACGCATCAGCGCCGAAGACATGACCGCATCAAGTGCGGTAATGCTCGCGCTCGAACAGTCGACTCGAATCGCGCTCGCCAATCCGCGCTCGCGCGTCGCGATGCGATGCCGGCGCCGCACGTGCCGCGGCGGTCGAGACCGTGACGCAGCGGCCGTTCCCGGTCGAGGTGCCGCACGGTGCCGTCGTCTCCGGCTTCTCGCCGATCAAGACCGAATTCAATCCGGTGCCGCTGATGCGAAAGCTCGCCGATGCCGGTGCGCGCTGGCGCTGCCGGTGGTCGCGGGGCGCGGCATTGCCGCTGATCATGCGCGCCTGGAAATTCGGCGACGAGATGGCGTCGGGCGTCTGGGGCATCCGCGAGCCGAAGCCGGACGCGCCGGAAGTCTTTCCCGATATCCTGCTGGTGCCGCTCGCGGCGTTCGATCGCGCCGGTCATCGCATCGGCTACGGCGCCGGCTATTACGACCGCACCATCGCCCGCCTGCGCGAGCATGAAGCACAGTCACCGCCATCGGCGTCTGCTTCGCGGTGCAGGAAATCGAGCAGGTGCCGGCCACCGCGTTCGACCAGCGGCTCGATCTCGTGCTAACGGAAAACGAGATCATCGATTTCCGCCACCATTCCGGGAGCTGATTGTTGCGCATTCTGTTTATCGGCGATGTGGTCGGCCGGTCCGGGCGCGCAATCGTCAATCAAAGGCTGCCCGGTCTGATCGCCGACTGGAAGCTCGATCTGGTGGTGCTGAACGGCGAGAACGCCGCCGGCGGCTTCGGCATCACCGAGGCGATCTTCAACGAATTCATCGATGCCGGCGTCGACGTGGTCACGCTCGGCAATCATTCCTGGGACCAGCGCGAGGCGCTGGTCTTCATCGAGCGCGCGCCCCGCATGATCCGCCCGCTCAATTATCCGAAGGGCACGCCGGGCAAGGGCACTGCCATGATCGAGGCCAAGAACGGCGCGCGCGTGCTGGTCATCAATGCCATGGGCCGGATCTTCATGGATCCGCTCGACGATCCGTTCACCGCCATCGACCGCGAACTCGACGCCTGCCGGCTGAAGCGCGACGCCGACGCCATCCTGGTCGATTTCCACGGCGAGGCGACCAGCGAGAAGCAGTCGATGGGCGCATTTCCTGGACGGCCGGGTCAGCGTCGTGGTCGGCACCCATACCCATGTGCCCGACCGCCGACCACCAGATCCTGCCCGGCGGCACCGCCTTTCAGTCCGATGCCGGCATGACCGGGGATTACGACTCCGTGATCGGCATGGGGAAGGACGAACCGGTGACCCGCTTTCTCCGACGTATTCCTGCGACCAAGTTCGAGGCCGCAACGGGTCCGGCGACCCTCTGCGGCCTTGCCATCGAGACCGACGATGCGACCGGACTGGCCAAAAAGGTGGCAGCTGTCCGGCTTGGCGCGCGACTGGAGGAGGCCTTGCCGCGCTTCTGGCTCCAGGCGTAACCCGGCCCACAGGTCAAAGGCTGGACAGCGGCGTGAATGGGCGCCGCCATGCGGACCAAGGGTGGAATTGTTTCGAACGGCAAGCCGGGGCGATCCGGCATTGGGCAGGCGCGATCCTGTCGGCAGGCCTTGTGGCGCTCGCCATCGGCGCACCTGCCATCACGACGCCCGCCTTGGCGCAGATCGCGACCGACGAATTCGTCGCCGAGCGCACCTTCTTTCGCACCAATATCGACGGCAAGTCGGTCCGGCTCGAAGGCCTGGTCCTGAAGCGTGCCGACCTCACCGGAAAATTGCCGGTCGCGCTGATCACCCACGGCAAGTCCGCCAATCTCACCGACATGCTGGAAAGCAAGGCCGCCGATTATGCCGGCTCCGCGCGCGACCTCGCGCGCCGCGGCTGGCTCTCGGTCGTGGTGATGCGTCGCGGCTTCGGTCAGTCGGACGGTCCGATGCCGGTCGACCTGACCTGCGACACCACCACCTTCGCCAACCGCTTCGCCGCCGATGCCGACGATCTGCAGGGCGCGATGGACATCATCGTGAAGCGGCCCGATGCCGACCCCGATCGCGCGATCGCGATCGGCGTCTCCGCCGGCGGCGCCGCGGCGATGGCGTTCGCCGCCCGCAACCCGAAGAACCTGAAGGGTGTGATCAACGTCTCCGGCGGCCTCGCCATGCCGGCCTGTCCGAAGGAAGACGTGCTGGTCAACGCGTTCAAGGATTTCGGCGCCACCAGCCGCGTCCCGACCTTGTGGGTCTACGCCAAGAACGACAGCCTGTTCGGCCCGAATGTGGTCGAGCGCATGCAGTCCTCCTATCTCGACGGCGGCGGCGACGTGAAGCTCGTCATGTTCGACAAGCACGGCAATGACGGTCACTCGATCTTCGCCGATGCGTCCGGCCGCCTGAAATGGCTGATGGAGATGGACGGCTTCCTGCGCTTCCACGAATTGCCGACCGCGCGCCGCGACAGCGTGCCGGAGCTGATGAAGCTCCTGAAGCTCTCCGAGGCGAACCGCGCCTTCCTCGAGAATTATCTCGCCGCGCCGACCTACAAGGCGATGGCGCAGACCGCGGACGGCAAGTCGCATGCGACCCAGTACGGCGCGCAGTCGATGGAAATCGCCCGCAAGGCCGTGCTCGAATATTGCCAGGAGCAGTTCAAGGCCTCCGAGCCCTGCAAGATCGTGATGGAAAACGACACCTGGACTGGTCCGCAGGCGATCGGCAGCGTCGAGCGCAAGGTCGAGCGCCCGGTAGCGGAGCGTTAAGCAATCCGGTTTTCGCGGCCCGCTCGCGCTGGCTGCGGACGGACGAAAACGCTATCCTGCGCGCGATATTCAGGCGCGTTGGCATGCGGTTCAAGAGACTTTCCGCTTTCCTGATGGCGATCTTCGCAGGCTGCGGCATCGCCCACGCCGACGATTTCGTCATCGAGCGCAGCTTCCTTCGCACCCGGATCGATAATCGCGCCGTGCGGCTCGAAGCGCTGATCGTCAAACGCTCCGACCTCGCCGACAAGCTCCCGATCGCGCTGATCACGCATGGCAAGCCGGCCGATCTGAGCGACATGCTCGATGCAAAGGCGGAAGCCCTTGCGGGTCAGGCGCGTGATCTTGCGCAACGCGGCTGGCTCGCAGTGGTGGTGATGCGGCGCGGTTTCGGACAATCGGACGGCCCGATGGCGGCACCGGTTTCCTGCGCAACCACAAGCTTCGCCGAACGCCTCGGCGCCGATGCCGACGATCTGCAGGCCGCCCTTCGATGTCATCGGCCAGCGCGCCGACGCGGATCCGGAGCGGGTCATTGCGATCGGCGCCTCCGCCGGCGGCGCTGCGGTGGTTGCCTTCGCCGCGCGCAATCCGAAAAATCTGCGCGGCGTGATCAGCGTCTCGGGCGGACTTCGCATGCCGCATTGCCCGAAAGAGGACGTGCTGGTGAATGCCTACAAGGAATACGGCGCCGTGAGCCGGGTCCCTTCGATCTGGCTCTATGCCAAGAATGACAGCTTCTTCGGTCCCGATCTGGTCGCGCGCATGCATTCGGCGTTTCTCGACGGCGGCGGCGATGTGAAGCTCGTGCAATTCGACAAGATCGGCGACGATGGCCACACCATGTTCGCGAGCGCGAGCGGGCGGTTGCGCTGGCTGATGGAGGTGGATTCCTTCCTGCGCTTTCACAAATTGCCGGCGACGCGGCGCGACGGCGTCGCCGACCTGATGAAGCTTCTGAAGTTCGATGCGAAGCAGCGCGGCTTTCTCGAAACCTATCTCGCGGCGCCGACCTACAAGGCGATGGCGCAGACCGTCGACGGCAAACTTTCGATACAATATGGATCGAGCAACGATGCCGCGGCGCGCAAGATCGTGCTGGATGGCTGCAAGGAGCGGCACAAGAGCGTCGAGCCCTGCCGGCTGATCATGGGCAACGATACCTGGCTCGGTGCCGAGTCGTCCGGCGGCGGCGCGCAACCGTAGCGCCGCTCGGCTGCCACCGGTCATACAAATGACGCGCCGAGCGCTTTCAAACATCCCCGGATAAACCAAGGATTGGGAACATGGCCACTTCGCTGCAACCGACCCGCCGCGCCTTGATCGCTGGCTTCTCCGCGCTTGCCGCCACCCCGACGCTGTCTGCCGGCAGCGCCTTTGCCAAAGCGCCGATGCAGAAAGCGCTGGCGCCGGCCTATTATCGCTTCAAGCTCGGCGCCTTCGAGGCCACCGTGATTTCCGACGGGCCGCTGTCGCTGGGCGCGCCGCAGGACGGCATTTTCACCGGCGTGACCAAGACCGATTTCGTCAAGCTCCTGAACGACAATTACCTGCCGTCCGATCAGGTCGAGATGGAGCAGAACACGCTTCTGATCAATACCGGCGACAAGCTCGTGCTGTTCGATACCGGCGATGGCGGCTCGAAAATGTTCGGCCCGAAAAGCGGACGTCAGCTTGCCAACCTGAAGGCGGCGGGCATCGATCCCAAGGATATCGACGCGGTGATCCTCACCCATGCGCATCCGGATCATTGCTGGGGTCTGATCACCGCCGGCAACCCGACTTTCCCGAATGCGCAGATCTACCTGGCGCAGGCGGATTTCGATTTCTGGACCGACGAGGCCAAGCTCAAGATCGACGCGATGAAGCGCCTTCATCGAAGGCACGCGCGCGCAATTGCTGCCGAACCGCAACCGTATCGTCTGGGTGAAGGATGGACAGGAGGTGGTCCCGGGCGTCCAGGCGATGTCGGCACCGGGCCATACCGTGGGCCACACCGTTTTCGTCATCACCTCGCGAAGGCAAGACGCTGCTGAATAGCGGCGACATCGCGCATCATCATCTGATCTCGACCCAGATGCCGCGCGCGGCCTTTACCTACGATACGGACGGCGCGCAGGGTATCGCGAGCCGGCTGAAGGTGTTCGACATGCTGGCGTCGCAGCGCATTCCGCTGGTGTCCTATCATTTCCCCTGGCCGGGACTCGGCTATATCGGGAGGCAGGGCGACGGCTACCGTTACTTCCCGGCACCGCTGCAGACGGTGCTGTAGCGGCGCCCACGCGCCAAAAGGGTTGAGCTAGTCGCGGCGGCCGTCCTATAACGCCGCCGCGTCAACCGATTTGCGGCCGAAGGTCATGGCAGGTCATTCCCAATTCAAGAACATCATGCACCGCAAGGGGCGCCAGGATAAGGTGCGCTCCAAGCTGTTCTCCAAGCTCGGCCGCGAAATCACGGTGGCCGCCAAGATGGGCATGCCGGACCCGAACTTTAATCCGCGCCTGCGCGCCGCCATCATCGCGGCCCGCGCCGAGAACATGCCGAAAGACAATATCGAGCGCGCGATCAAGAAGAGCCAGGGCGGCGATTCGGAGAATTACGACGAGGTCCGCTACGAGGGCTATGGGCCGGGCGGCGTCGCCGTCATCGTCGAGGTGCTGACCGACAACCGCAACCGCACCGCCGGCGACGTGCGCGCCGCCTTCACCAAGAACGGCGGCAACATGGCGGAAACCGGCGCGGTCTCCTTCATGTTCGACCGTGTCGGCGTGGTCGAATTCAACGCCGATGTCGCGAGCGCCGACGCCATGCTGGAAGCCGCGATCGACGCCGGCGCCGAGGATGTCGTTTCCAGCGAGAACGGTCACGAAATCTACACGGCGCCGGATTCGCTTGCCGAAGTGTCGAAGGCGCTGGAGGCGAAATTCGGCGAGCCGCGCAAGTCGGCGCTGATCTGGAAGCCGCAGAACACGCTCGCGGTCGACGACGAGCAGGGCGAGAAGCTGCTGCGCATGATCGAGACGCTGGAAGAAAGCGACGACGTGCAGAATGTCTATGCGAATTTCGAAGTGTCGGATTCGCTGATGTCGAAGATGAGCGCGTGACGCGCGCCCGCGGTCCGGGCCGGTGATCCGCCTGCCGCTGGAACATCCGGTCTGGCCGCTGCGCAATCCGCTGCCGGATTTCGGCGCTCGTCCATGTCTCGAACGCGATCGTGGCGTTTCTGTTCGCCACCTCGGCGCCGGTCGCCATCATCCTGTCGGTCGGCACGCGCGCGGGCTTGAGCGAAGCCGATCTTTCATCCTGGCTGTTCGCCTCGTTCTTTTTCAACGGCATCGTCACGCTCGTTTTCACGCTGCTGTACCGGCAGCCGCTGGTTTTCTTCTGGACGATACCGGGCGCGGTGCTGGTCGGGCCGGCGCTCGACGCATCTCAGCTTCCAGGAAGTGATCGGCGCCTCGCTCGTCACCGGCGTGCTGATGCTGCTGCTCGGGCTTTCGGGTCTCGTGCGTCGCGCCATGCAGGCGATCCCGATGCCGATCGTGATGGGCATGGTGGCCGGCGTATTCCTGCGTTTCGGCATCGAACTGGTGCAGGCCTTCCGCGCCGATTTCCTGGATCGCTGCGACCATGACGGCTGTCTTTGTCGCGCTCACCGCCATGCCGCGGCTTGCGAAAATGCTGCCGCCGCTGATCGGGGCGCTGATCGCGGGCGCGATCGCGATCTGGCTGTCGGGCCGCTTCAATCCGCCGGCCGGCGCGTTGTTTTCGCTCGCACGAGCCCGATCTGCACATGCCGCAATTCTCCTGGGCCGGCGATGGTCGAACTGGTCATCCCGCTCGCGATCACGGTGCTGATCGTGCAGAACTCGCAAGGCATCGCGATCCTGACCGCGAGCGGCCATCATCCGCCGATCAATGCGATCACCGTCGGCTGCGGCGTAGGTTCGATCGTCACCTCCGTTGTTCGGTGCGGTGCCGACCTGCCTGACCGGGCCGGTCAACGCGATCCTCGCGAGTGGCGGCAAGCTGAGCGAGCAATATACCGGCGCGATCCTGATCGGATTTTTCGGCATCGCGTTCGGCCTGATCGCGCCGTTCCTGACGCGCGTGATGCTGGCAACGCCGCCGGCCTTCATCGCGACGCTTGCGGGGCTTGCGATGTTGCGCGTGCTGCAGACGGCGTTTCAGGTATCGTTTCGCGACAAGTTCAGCTTCGGCGCGCTGATCTGCTTTGTGGTGACGGTGGCCGATGTGCCGATCTTGCGGATCGGTGCGCCGTTCTGGGGCCTCGTGTTCGGTCTTGCCGCGTCGCATCTGCTGGAGCGCAACGATTTCAAGGCCGATGAGACGCCGCCTGAGCGACCGAATTCAGCGAAATAGTTCGTCGAACAGCGGCAGGCTCACCAGCGCCGACAGCGCGATGATCGCATAGGCGACGCGCCGATAGGCTGTGTTCGGACGATCCGCGGAACAGCAGGCGCCGACCGCCATCGATACGATGAAGACCGGTCCGAGCAGCAGCGACAGCACCAGCACGTCGGCGGTGAACAGGCCGCGCAGGTAATAGACGACGAAGGACGCAATCGCCAGCAGCCCGAAATACACCATCAGGTTGGCGCGGATGGTGGCGGCGCTGTTCGGTCCGCCGAGCCAATAGATGATCGCGGCGGGACCGGAAATCTGCACCGCGCCGGCGCCGATGCCGGCGACGAGTCCGACGCCGACCGAAACCGGCGATGCTGGGCGCGACGTGATAGCGCCAGCCCGACACCATCACCGCCAGCAGGCCGACCACCAGGATCGCGATGCCCCAGCGCAGCGTGACCGGCTCGAAATATTGCAGCGCCAGCACGCCGAGCGGAATGGTGGCGATCGCGGCGATCGACACCGGCGCGACCTCGCGCCAGTTGCAGCGGCGCGATCTCGCCGACGGTGAAGGGCATGCTCGCGACGAAATCGGTGATCAGCAGCGTCACCGCGGCGATCCGCGGCTCGTAGATCGCCGCCATCAGCGGCACATAGATCAGCGCCGAGCCGAAGCCGGAAAAGCCGCGCACCACGCCCGATATGCACGGCGACCGCGACCGCCGCGGGAAAGCGCGGATCGGCGACGAGGCTCGACAGCTGCGCAGTGAAGGAAAATTCTGTCACGGAAAAGTTCCGGCTGGCGGGACGCTCCCTTAGCAGGGCGAGCCGCGCACTGCGAGCGCCGGCGGCGCGGGCCATCCATGCGGCGGCCGTGCTATCAGAACGCTGTCATGCAGCGACCGATTCGCATTCTCGGCATCGATCCGGGCCTCCGCCGCACCGGCTGGGGCATGATCGCCTGCGAGGGCAACCGGCTGATCTTCCTCGCCTGCGGTTCGGTCGAGACGCAGGAGCGCGCCTCGCTGGCGGTGCGGCTGGTCGAGATCCACGACGGGCTGTCGAAAGTGGTCGAGGAATTTGCGCCCGACGAGGCGGCGGTGGAATCGACCTTCGTCAATCGCGACGGCGCGGCCACGCTGAAGCTCGGCCAGGCGCGCGGCATTGCCATGCTGATCCCGGCGCGCGCCGGACTGACGCGTCGCCGAATATGCGCCGAACCTCGTGAAGAAGACCATCGTCGGTGCCGGCCATGCCGAGAAATCGCAGATCCGCATGATGCTCGGTGTGCTGCTGCCGAAGGCCGATCCGCGGACGCGAAGACGCCGCCGACGCGCTCGCGATTGCGATCACGCATGCGCATCACCGCGCGCGAGCCGCGCTCAGGATCGCCGCCGGCTGAGCGGTATTTCACGTTTCGGCGTCACGCGCCTCAGGAAGGCGCAGATCTCGTCGACGCGCGGGCCCATCGCCGCGATCCAGCCCATCAGGTTGACGCAGGCATGCACGGTGCCGGGCCAGAGACGGAATTCGAAGGCGGCGCCGGCGCCTTCAGCCTTTCGACGAGCATTTCGGAATCGTTGCGCAGCGGATCGAATTCGGCGGCCGTGACGTACAAGCGGCGGCAGGCCGCGCAGATCGGCGCAGAACGGGGCCGCCAGCGGATTGGTGCGGTCGGCCGTGTTCGCCAGATAATGATTCCAGTACCAGGCCATTTCCGCAGCGCTGATCAGATAGGCGCCGCCGCCATAGTGCCTTCTCGGACTCGGTGTTCAGATCGGGCGCATAGCAGCCATAGATGCAGGCGGCGCCGCGCACCGGCGAATGGCCGGCATCGCGCAGCGCGATCGTCGCGGCGAGCGCCAGATTGGCGCCGGCGGAGTCGCCGGCCACCGCAATGCGCGCGGGATCGATGCCCCAGTCCGCGCCATGCGTTGCCGCCCAGCGGATCGCGGCGATGCAATCGTTCAGCGGCACCGGAAACGGATGCTCGGGCGCCAGCGCATAATCCACGCTGACGACGCGCATGCCGGAACGCTTCGCAAGTTGCCGCGCAACGCCGTCATAGACATCGATGTCGCAGACCACGAAGCCGCCGCCATGCAGAAACACGATGGTCGGGCGCGGGCGCGGGCGCGCCCGGATCGTAAAGCCGGACGCGGATCTTGCCGCTCGCCGCCGGGATCAATCGCTCCTCGATATGCGCAATCGCGGGCGCGCCGGCCGAGACATAGAACGGCAGCAGCCGATCGATCAGATCGCGCGCGCTCGCGGGTGTGCGCGTGAAGATCGGCGCCTCGTCGTCGGCGCCGGTATAGATGCGATCCAGCACGGCGGCGACCTGCGGGTCGAGCTTCGACCACGGCTCCCGGAAAATCGCCAATGCAATCGGTCATGAATCCGTCCTGAGAGGGCAGCGGAAATCGTGCTTTAATGGAGAGCGACGATTCGCACTGAAAATCGCAATGATTGGCAAGCTCAAAGGCATCATCGATTCCTACGGCGAGGATTACGTCATCCTCGACGTGCAGGGCGTCGGCTATCAGGTGCATTGCTCGGCGCGCACGCTGCAGGCGCTGCCGGCGGCCGGCGAGGCCGCGACGCTGTCGATCGAGACCCATGTGCGCGAGGACCAGATCCGGCTGTTCGGCTTTACCAGCGATCTGGAGCGCGAATGGTTCCGGCTGCTGCAGACCGTGCAGGGCGTGGGCGTGAAGGTGGCGCTGGCGGTGCTGTCGCACGCTGAAGCCCGTCCGATCTCGCCAATGCGATTGCGCTGCGCGACAAGGCCGCGATTTCGCGCACGCCCGGCGTCGGCGCCAAGGTCGCCGAGCGCATCGTCACCGAACTGAAGGACAAGGCGCCGGCCTTTGCCGATCGTCGATCCGGCGCTGGTGCGGCTGTCGGGCGCGGTCGACGAGGATCGCGCGCCGCAGCCGATCCGCGACGCGGTCTCCGCGCTGGTCAATCTCGGCTATGGCCAGCCGCAGGCCGCGGCCGCGATCGCGGCCGCCGCGCGCGAAGCGGGCGAGGGCGCCGATACCGCGAAGCTGATCCGATTCGGACTGAAGGAGCTTGCGCGCTAGCGACATGCCGCATGCTCGGACCTTCTGCATCTTTCCTGCTGCTCGCGCCGCCGCTTGGCTGGCTGATCTACGCGACCGGTGTGATCGTGGGCGAAGCGCAGCCGGGCGAGCCGCTCTCGGCGCTGGCCGGCGGCGTTCCGGCTGGCTGCTGGTCGGGATGCCGTTCGGCTATGTGTTCGGTGCTGCATTCCGGCCTTGCTGTCGGCCGCTGATGATGGTCGTCGGATCGTCGCTGGCTGCGCGCCCGGGCCGGTCTATGCCGGGGCTGGTCGGACTGCTCTGCGGGCATCGCCTTCGCGCTGTTTTTCCATCGCGCCGTGGATGCGAACGGGCTCGGCGTGCCGGCCTATTTCGCGCTGAAAGTGCTGACGTGCCTCGTGCCGTCGCTTATATGCTGGTGGCTGGCGTGCCGGAACGTGCCGATACGAGCGAAACAGGTAATGAAGCTGTCCAAGAACGATCAGGAACTGATCGCCGCCGCGAGCGAGGCGATCAAGAAGCGCTATCGCAACGACTGGCAGGAGGTCGGCGCCGCCATGCGCACGCGCGACGGCCGCATCATCACCGGCGTCAATATCGACGCCTATCTCGGCCGCATGGCGGTGTGCGCCGAGGCGATCGCGATCGGCCGCTCGATCACCGAAGCCGGCGACAAGGGCATCGAGACCATCGTCGCGGTGCGCCATCCGCGTCCGCATGAAGCCGACCAGACGCATCAAGGTGGTGTCGCCCTGCGGCTCCTGCCGCGAACTGATCCACGACTACGATCCGAAGGCGCGGGTGATCGTGCCGAACGGACCGGAGCCGTCGGTGGTGTCGATCGGCGAATTGCTGCCGAACAAATATTCGCGGGGCAACGAGTGAACGCATCGCGCCTCGTCTCCGCCGAACGCCGCGACGACGATGTCGCGGAAGCTCGCTGCGTCCGCAGAAGCTCGCCGAATTCATCGGCCAGGAGAAGGCGCGCGCCAATCTCGACGTGTTCATCAAGGCGGCGCGGGCGCGCAACGAGGCGCTCGATCATGTGCTGTTCGTGGGCCCGCCCGGCCTCGGCAAGACCACGCTGGCGCAGATCGTGGCGCGCGAACTGGGCGTGAATTTCCGCGCCACCTCCGGGCCGGTGATCTCCAAGGCCGGCGATCTCGCGGCGCTGCTCACCAATCTCGAAGAGCGCGACGTGCTGTTCATCGACGAGATTCATCGGCTCAATCCGCAGGTCGAGGAAATCCTCTATCCGGCGATGGAGGATTTCCAGCTCGACCTGATCATCGGCGAGGGTCCGGCGGCGCGCTCGGTGAAGATCGAACTTGTCGAAATTCACGCTGGTCGGCGCCACCACGCGCGCGGGGCTGCTCACCAATCCGCTGCGCGACCGTTTCGGCATTCCGGTGCGGCTCGATTTCTATACCGAAGGCGAACTGGAGCAGATCGTGACCCGCGGCGCGCGCGTGCTCGGCGTCGCGATCACCAAGGACGGCGCGAACGAGATCGCGCGCCGTTCGCGCGGCACGCCGCGCATCGCGGGACGGCTGCTGCGGCGCCTGCGCGACTTCGCCGATGTGCCGGGCGACAAGTCGATCGACCGCGCCGTCGCCGACAAGGCGCTCGGCGCGCTCGAAGTCGATGCCGCCGGGCTCGATGCGATGGACCGGCGCTATCTGTCGGTGATCGCGCTGAATTATGGCGGCGGGCCGGTCGGCGTCGAGACCATCGCGGCGGCTTTGTCGGAGCCGCGCGATGCGATCGAGGACATCATCGAGCCGTTCCTGATCCAGAAGGGCTTCGTGCAGCGCACCCCGCGCGGACGGCTGCTGACGGGGCATGCCTTCCGCCATCTCGGGCTTGCCGAGCCCGCGCGCGATCCGGGGCAATTCGGGTTGTTTGCTTCCGAGGACGATTGAACATCGTGAAATTGTTGCGCCCTGGCGGAATTGAAGCCCGGCTCGACGCCGTTATCCAGGGCCGGCATTGGTAATCGCTTCGATCTTGCGAAGACGCCGCCCGCATGTCTAAACACGTCGAGTTTTTTCTTGATTGCGGGGCGACGTGACCTCCATTCCCATCGACGGTGAATTGCGCGGCGGTCGCCACACCCTGATCGTGCGCGTCTATTACGAAGACACCGATTTCACCGGCATCGTCTATCACGCCAATTACCTGCGCTACATGGAGCGCGGGCGCACCAATTATCTGCGCCTGATCGGTGCCGACCATCGCAAGCTGTTCGAGGAGACCGAACAGGAAGCGCCGGGCTTTGCCTTTGTCGTGCGCTCGATGAATATCGACTTTCTCAAGCCCGCGCGCATGGACGATCTGCTGCAGATCGTAAGTGAGCCGAACGAGGTGAAGGGCGCGTCTGTCACCATCCGCCAGCGCGTGATGCGCGGCGACGAATTGCTGGTGCAGGCCGATGTGCGGGTCGCCTTCATTTCCGGCGGGCGGGCCAAGCCGATCCCGAAGCCGCTGCGCATTGCGATGAAGGCCGATCAGGATGCCGCCGAAGCCTCCGTTTGACATCCGCCCCGGCGGCGCCTTGAATTCCGGAAAAGGCGGCGTACAGGGAGGAAGCGATGGAACTGACGAAGGCTCAGCTTGATCAATTCCACACCGAGGGTTCGATTCTCCTTCCGGATCTTTTCACGCCCGAAGAGGTCGATTTGCTGCGGCACGAAGCCGAGGCGATCTACTCGGAAAATCGTCCGGAGGTGTGGCGCGAGAAAAGCGGTGCGCCGCGCACGGCCTTCGCCGCGCACACCTACAACGAGGCGTTCCGTTTGCTGGGTGCGCATCCGCGCATGATCCGCCCGGTCGAGCAGGTGTTCGGCGAAAAGGTTTATCTGCATCAATACAAGATCAACGCCAAGTCGGCCTTCACCGGCGAGGTTTGGCAGTGGCACCAGGATTACGGCACGTGGAAGCGGGACGACGGCATGCCGCTGCCGCGCGCCATGAACATCTCGGTGTTTCTCGACGAGGTGATGCCGATCAACGGTCCGCTCATGCTGGTGCCCCGCAGCCAGACCGCCGGCGACCTCAAAGCTTCGCACGATGTCCAAACGACATCTTACCCGTTATGGACGCTCGACGAGGAAACCGTGACCCGGCTGGTGCGGGAAGGCGGCATCGTCGCGCCCACTGGCAAGCCGGGCAGCATGCTGATGTTCCACGGCAACCTCGTGCATGGCTCCGCCGGCAACATCACGCCTTATCCGCGCAAGATCGTCTATCTGACGCTGAATGCAGTCTCGAACTATATCCGCAAGCCGACGCGGCCGGAATTCATCGCGCACCGGGATTTCACTCCAATCGAGCCCGTGGACGACGATGCGCTGATCAGGTTCGCGCGGGCTCATTCTGAGGCGGCCGAATAGGGCGGTCGTCCCGCCAGGCGGCCCAAGTGTTGACTTTGGTTTGTACCGATCGGTACAAATGCTGTGCCGGTTTTTCGCAGGAGCAGCAGCATGTCGCGTCCGCCATTTCCGCCGTTCAATCTGGAGACCGCGCGCCAGAAGGTGCGCATGGCCGAAGACGCCTGGAATTCGCGCGACCCGGTGCGGGTGTCGCTCGCCTATACCGAAGATTCGACCTGGCGAAACCGTTCGGAATTCTTCGTCGGCCGCGACGCGATCGTGGAATTCCTCACCCGCAAATGGGCGAAGGAGCGCGACTATCGCCTGATCAAGGATCTCTGGGCCTTCCACGAGAACCGGATCGCGGTGCGCTTCCAGTATGAATGGCACGACGAGAGCGGCGCGTGGTTTCGCTCCTACGGCAACGAGCAATGGGAATTCGACGAAGCCGGCCTGATGAAGCGGCGCGAGGCCTCGATCAATGATCTGCCGATAGAGATCCATGGACCGTCGCTTCTTTTGGACCGCACCGGGCGCGCGTCCGGCCGATGTGCCGGGGCTCGCCGGCGTTCCGTTTTGACGGCGGCGAAATCGAAACCGGACGGCGATCCTCGCGCGACAAGTTGCTCGTGCAACTCGGCGAAGTATTCCGCGCGCATGGCTATGAGGGTGCGAGCCTTTCCCTGATCACGCAGGCAACCGGGCTCGGCAAGGGCAGCCTCTATCAATCTGTTTCCGCGCGGCAAGGAGCAGATGGCGGCCGAGGTGCTCGTCGCATATCGACGACTGGTTCGAGCGCCATGTGTTGGAACCGTTGCGCGATGATCGAAGCGGCGAGGGTGTTGCGCGCATGTATGACGCGGTCGATCGCTATTTCGAGTTCCGGCGGTCGTGTCTGTCTGGTCGGCGTGTTCGCGCTTGGCTGCCGCGCGCGATCATGTTCGGCAAAGAAGTGCGCGCCTATTTCGTTGCCTGGGAGGATGCGCTGGTGACAGCGCTTTCGCCGCGGCGGAATGACGCCCGTGCAGGCCAGGGAACGCGCCGAAGACATCCTGCTTGGCATCCAGGGAGCGCTGGTTCTGGCGCGCGCCAAGGCCGACAAGTCGGTTTTTTCCCGCGCGCTGAAGCGGCTGCGAACCGGGCAAACTTGATTCACGCCGCCATCGACGCGGCATGGCGACGCATGTTAAGCCCCTTCACATGGTCTGGAAACGCGGCGGCGCCGAACGCGGCTATCACCACGGCAATCTGAAAGAAGCCCTGGTGCGGGCGGCGCTCGAACTGATCGCGCAGAAAGGTCCGGCCGGCTTCACCTTCGCCGATGCGGCGCGCTGGGCGGGGGTCAGCCCGGCCGCGCCCTATCGGCATTATCGCGATCGCGACGAATTGCTGTCCGATGTCGCGCGGCAGCGGCTTCGAGAAGTTCGAGCAGCAGCTTGCGGACGCCTGGGACGACGGGCAGGCCCGATCCGCAAACCGCCTTCGAGCGGCTGGGCAAGGCCTATCTCGCCTTCGCGCGCAGCGAGGCGTCCTACTATTCGGCGATGTTCGAGGCCGGCATTCCGCTCGACGCCAGTCCGGAACTGCGTGCGGCGGGCGATCGCGCCTTCGCGGTGGTGCGGCGTGCCTGCGAGGCGATCTCGGCGCTGCTGCCGAAGGAGAAACGGCCGCCGGCGCTGATGATGGCGCTGCATATCTGGGCGCTCTCGCACGGCATCGCGTCGCTGTTCGCGCGCGGCGATGGCGCACAAAGATCGCTGCCGATGACGCCCGAGGACCTGTTGGAAGCCGGAGTGCTTGTCTATCTGAGCGGTCTCGGTCTGCACGGCAAAGTCTGACCGGAACCCAAGCGCCGGGGCTTGACGACCGCGAAGAGGTCGAAGTTATGTGAATGTTATTAACATTCACATCTAGGCCATGAGGATGCGATGACGTCTCACGGACAGAATTGACGAATACGGCAGGCCTGCCTGGATCGCCGCGACGATCCTGGGCTTTCTCGTCTGGTGGCCTGTCGGTCTCAGCCTTCTGGCCTTCTCGATATGGAGCGGTCGGATGGGTTGCGGACGACACAGCATGGAACGCTGGCAGGCCAAGATGGGCAGCATGCAGGAGAAAATGGACCGCATGCGCACGCGCATGGGCGGCGAAGGCGGTTTCGGCTTCTGGCAGCCGCCGTCTTCGGGCAATCGCGCCTTCGACGAATATCGCGCCGAGACGCTGCGCCGGCTCGAGGAAGAGCAGCGCGAATTCCAGGATTTCCTCGTGCGTCTGCGCGAGGCCAAGGACAAGGCCGAGTTCGACCAGTTCATGGCCGACCGCCGCGGCCGCAGCGGCGCCAATCCGCCGGCGCCGCAAGGCCAGTAAGCATAGTTCGGTTTTGCGTAGAGCGTCCGCCGCAGCGATGCGGCGGACGTTTTTATTGCGCGTGCGCTGCCCGTTTTGCCGTCGGCGAAGTCCGTGCGCCGGAACCGGCGGAGATCGTTCGCGGTCTGCAATTCTGCCGGCGTCCGGAGTGCTGGAACTCAGGGCATGGAACGGTCGCAGAATTGTAACCCTTCCTTAACCACAATAGGCGCTGTTTAGGCTGGCGGAGGCCGGCTTGCGCCCTAGTTTGGCCAAGTTTCACGGGGATTTCGTCGATCTGCCGGTGGTGGACGGCGCCGTCTTCGTGACAATCGGGATTGCACGCAGCGCCTGAAGGGGCCGCTGCATGTCCCGACTTGGTTGGGCGTTGAGCGCGAACCGGCTCGATCACGCGATTTCGCGATCGACGTGCGAGCTGATGCGTCCGAAACGTTCGCACTTTTCGCATCGCTAACGGCCGAGCGTGCGTTCAAGGGGCGCACAGCGGATTGCGAAGAGGATATTGCGCATGAATCCAGCCGACGTGGCGCAGTCGGCCCTGCCGGTCACCGCCGATCTGTCGATCCTCGTCCCTGTTCCTGCAGGCGCATTGGGTCGTGAAAGCGGTGATGATCGGATTGCTCGCCTGCTCGATCTGGGTGTGGGCGATCGCGGTCGACAAGATCCTGCTGTTCGCCCGCACCAAGCGCGCGATGGACCGTTTCGAACAGGCTTTCTGGTCGGGTCAGTCGCTCGAGGAATTGTATCGCTCGCTGTCGGCCAAACCGACGCACTCGATGGCGGCGTTGTTCGTCGCGGCGATGCGCGAATGGAAGCGCAGCTTCGAAGGTCCGGCGCGTTCCTTTGCCGGCCTGCAGCAGCGCATCGACAAGGTGATGGACGTCACCATCATGCGCGAGATCGACCGGCTGGAACGCCGGCTGCTGGTGCTCGCGACCGTCGGCTCGGCCGGCCCCTTCGTCGGCCTGTTCGGCACCGTCTGGGGCATCATGAACAGCTTCCAGTCGATCGCGGCCTCGAAGAACACCTCGCTCGCGGTGGTGGCGCCCGGCATCGCCGAAGCGCTGTTCGCAACCGCAATTGGCCTCGTTGCCGCCATCCCGGCGACGATTTTCTATAACAAGTTCGTCTCCGAGGTGAACAAGCAGGCGCATCGCCTGGAGGGGTTTGCCGACGAATTTTCGGCGATCCTGTCGCGTCAGATCGACGAACGCGGCGCAGCGTGACCGGAGCGTGACACGATGGCGATGGGCGCAGGCAGCGCGGGGGTAGGCGGCAAACGGCGGCATCGCCGCAAGCCGGTGATGGCGGAAATCAACGTCACGCCGATGGTCGACGTCATGCTGGTGCTGCTGATCATCTTCATGGTGTCGGCGCCGCTGCTCACGGTCGGCGTGCAGATCGATCTGCCGCAGACCCAGGCCAAGAGCCTCGATCAGGACCGCGAACCGCTCACGGTCACGGTCAACACCAAGGGCGAGGTGTTCCTGATGAATTCGGAGATCAAGGTCGAGGAACTGGTTCCCAAGCTGAAGGCGATCATCGATGCCCGCGGCGGCAGCGGCGGCGCCGACGAGCGCATCTATGTGCGTGGCGACCGCAACGTGAATTACGGTACAGTGATGCGGGTGATGGGGCGGCTGTCGGCGGCGGGCTATCGCCGGGTGGCGCTGGTCACCGAAGTGGAGCAGGGGACTTAAAGCCGAAAGCCAGAGATGAGGACCGGTCTCACCATATCGAGCGCGGTGCACGCTTCGGCGCTGCTATGGGCGGTTCTGACTTTCGGTGCCAATCCGCTGGAATCGGCGCCGTCCGATTCGCTGCCGGTCGACATCATCTCCACCACCGAATTCACCCAGATGACGCAGGGGCAGAAGACGGCGAAGAAGCAGGAAGTTGCCAAGCCGCTGGTCGAGCGCGAAGGCGAGCGCAAGCCGGTCGCCCGAGCCGGTGCAGAAGATCACCGAGCGCAAGGAGATCGAGGCGACGCGCAACGAGCCGAAGCCGCCGGTGCCGGAAGAAAAGCCCGATCCCAAGCCCGAGCAGAAGCCCGAGCCGCCAAAGCCCGCGCCGAAGGCGGACGCCAAGCCCGAGCCGAAGCCGGAACAGAAGCTCGATCCGATCGCGGAAGCGCTGGAAAAGGCCGACAAGAAGCCGAAGAAGGAAGAGCCGAAGAAGCTGACCGAGGCGCCGCAGGTGCCGACGCCGCCGAAGAAGCCGCCGGTAAAGCCGCAGCCGAAATTCGATCCCTCGAAGATTTCGGCCCTGCTCGACAAGCGCGATCCGCAGCGTCAGGCCGCGACCGGCGACACCATCAACCGCACCGCCTCGCTCGGCGTGCCGACCGGCAATGCCGCGACGCTGTCGCAGAGCGAGATCGATGCGTTGCGCGCGCAGATCCAGGCCTGCTGGAATCCGCCGCCCGGCTCGCTCGATTCGCGCGATCTGGTCGTGCAGGTGCGCCTGCAGCTCAACCGCGACGGCAGCGTCTCGGCCGATCCGCAGGTGCTCAATCGCGGCAGCCACCCGCAATTCCAGGTCGCCGCCGAAGCGGCCCGGCGCGCGATCCGCCGCTGCGCGCCCTACAAGATGCCGATCGCGAAATACGACATCTGGCAGGATGTCGAAGTGACCTTCGATCCGCGCGAGATGTATCGAGGCTGAGCCGTTTCAAAGCTGACCCTTTTCCAGAAGAGTGATCGTTCCCGATGTCGAAGTCCTTCGCTGGCAATTCTCTCCTGACCCGCAGGCGCGTGCTCGCGCTCGGCACCGGATCGATGCTGGTCGCCGCGGGTCTGCGCCCGGCGCAGGCCGTGCTCAAGCTCGACGTGACGCAGGGCAACGTGCAGCCGATGCCGATCGCGCTGCCCGGATTTCCTCGGCGGTCGCCGGCCGATGGCGACGTCGCGCGCAATGTGACCGGCATCATCACCAACAATCTGCGCCGCTCCGGCCTGTTTGCGCCGATCGATCCGGCGGCCTTCATCGAGCGCATCACCGATGCGGAAGCGATCCCGCACTTTCGCCGACTGGCGCGCGATCAACGCGCAGGCGCTGGTGACCGGCCGCGTCATGCGGCAGGGCGACGGCCGGCTGCGCACCGAATTCCGGCTGTGGGACGTGTTCGCGGGCCAGCAGCAGGCCGGGCAGCAATATTTCACCACGCCGGAAAACTGGCGGCGCATCGCGTCACATCATCTCGGACGCGATCTACGAGCGGCTGACCGGCGAGAAGGGCTATTTCGACACCCGCATCGTCTTCGTCGACGAAAGCGGACCGAAGGACCGCCGCGTCAAGCGGCTCGCCATCATGGATCAGGACGGCGCCAATGTGCGCTATCTCACGCGCGGCGACGACCTCGTGCTGACGCCGCGCTTCTCGCCCTCGACGCAGGAAATCACCTACATGTCGTTCGGGCAGGGCGATCCGCGCGTCTATCTGCTCAACATCGAAACCAACCAGCGCGAAATCGTCGGCAATTTCCCCGGCATGACCTTCTCGCCGCGCTTCTCGCCGGACGGCCAGCGCGTGATCATGAGCCTGCAGCAGGGCTCGAATTCCAATCTGTTCGTGATGGATCTGCGCTCGCGCGCCACCACGCGGCTGACGCAATCGCCCGCGATCGACACCGCGCCGTCCTATTCGCCGGACGGCCAGCGCATCTGTTTCGAATCCGACCGCGGCGGCTCGCAACAGATCTACGTCATGTCCGCCAATGGCGGACCGGCGCAGCGCATCACCTTCGGCGAGGGCTCCTATTCGACGCCGGTCTGGTCGCCGCGCGGCGACGCGATCGCCTTCACCAAGCAGGGCGGCGGCCGCTTCGCGATCGGCATCATGCGCACCGACGGCTCGGGCGAGCGCATCCTGACCGAAGGGTTCCACAACGAAGGCCCGACCTTTGCGCCGAACGGCCGCGTGCTGATGTTCTTCCGCGAGGGAACCGGCGCCGCGCGGGCCGTCGCTCTTTTCGGTCGACATTACCGGCCGCAACGAGCAGCGGATTCCGACGCCTAGTTTTGCATCAGATCCGGCCTGGTCGCCGCTTTTGTCGTGAATGTGCGCGCATGATCCGGCGAAGTGGGAACGTCGATGCGCAAGAAAGTTGGCATCGCCGTATTTTCGGCATTAAGCCATGAGTAACCATTAACGAGAGTTTGCGGCCGGGGGGCCGACTTCGGGGCACTTTGCAAGGTCTGGTCAAGGTTGACGGAAGGTTCGCTTAACGATCCGGGCTTAGACCTGTGTGCAGTGTCCGGTAAGTTGTGAATGGAGTCACCGGGATGAATTCTGTCAGACGATCCCTGCGCGTTGCTGGGCCTGGTGCGGTGCGCTCGCCGCGGCGCTTGCGGTCTCCGCTTGCGCGAACAAGCCGAACGATCAGGTCGGCGCCGGCCGGCGCCGCGACGCCGGGCAGCCAGCAGGACTTCGTGGTCAATGTCGGCGACCGCGTCTTCTTCGAATCCGATCAGTCGACGCTGACGCCGCAGGCGCGCGCCACCCTCGACAATCAGGCGCAGTGGCTGCAGCGCTATTCGCAATACACCTTCACGATCGAAGGTCATGCCGACGAACGCGGCACCCGCGAATACAACATCGCGCTCGGCGCCCGCCGAGCGCAGACCGTGCGCGAATATCTCGCCTCGCGCGGCGTGAGCCCGCAGCGCATGCGCACGATCTCCTACGGCAAGGAGCGTCCGGTCGCGGTCTGCGACGACATCTCCTGCTGGTCGCAGAACCGGCGCGCGGTCACGGTGCTGAACGCGAGTTCGTAGCCCGCGGACGATGACATGTCTGTTGAACCGGCGCCGCAGGGCGCCGGTTTTGTTTTGTGCTCGCTTGCCAATACGTGGACCAACGTCGGCGCGGAATCGTAGCCGCTTGCCAATGATCCCTGCGCGGAATCGTCTCCCGTCATGCATCTCGCCATCTTGCCGCACTGCGCCGGCCTGCTCGCCGGCTGCGAAGAGCCCAACCGCTATGTGCCGCCGCCGCCGCCGCAGGTGGCCGTCGCCAATCCGCTGCGCATGAACGTCATCGGCTATCTGGAGGAGACCGGCACGCTCGCGGCGGTGAACACCGTCGATCTGGTGGCGCGCATTCCGGGCTTCGTGCAGGAGATCAAGTACAAGGACGGCGCGATCGTGAAGAAGGGCACGCCGCTGTTCATGATCGAGCCCGAGCCCTACAAGGTGAAGGTCGGATCAGGCGGTCGCCGCCGAGGACGCCGCCAAGGCGCAGCTCGCTGAATTCGCAGGCGGAGTTCGACCGCCAGGCCGATCTGGTCAAGCGCCAGGTCTCGACCCAGGCGAATTACGACAAGGCGCTGGCGCAGCGCGACACCGACAAGGCCAATCTCGAACAGGCGCAGGCCAATACCGAGATCGCCAAGATCAATTACGGCTACACGCAGGTGGCGGCGCCGTTCGACGGCGTCGTGACCGCGCGTCTGGTCTCGGTCGGCGAATATGTCGGCGCCAACAACACGCCGACCAAGCTTGCCACCATCGTCCAGATCGATCCGATCTGGGTGAATTTCAATATCAGCGAGCAGGACGTGCAGCGCATCCGCGCCGAGCGCGCCAAGATGGGCTGACACGACGAACGATGTGAGCAACATCCCGGTCGAGGTCGGCCTGCAGACCGAGACCGGCTTTCCCGTACAAGGGCAAGCTCGACTACGCGGCGCCGACCGTGACGCCCGGCACCGGCACGCTCGCGGTGCGCGGCATCCTCGCACAATCCGAACGCCGCGCTGCTGCCCGGCTATTTCGTGCGCGTGCGCGTGCCGGGACCCGGCAGGAGCGGTTGCTGGTTCCCGACGTCGCGATCGGCAGCGATCAGGGCGGCCGCTATCTGCTCGTGCTCAACGCCGACAATGTGGTCGAGCAGCGCAAGATCGAGGCCGGTCAGCATGTCGGGCCGCTGCGCGTGATCGAGAGGGGCTGAAGCCGGACGATCGCGTGGTGGTCGACGGCATCCTGCGGGCGATCCCGGGCCAGAAGGTCGATCCGCAAGCTGCAGACGCTCGACGCCGCCGTCGCAGACCTGATCCGGGGACCGAGCGGATGATCTCGAAATTCTTCATCGAGCGGCCGGTCCTCGCCAACGTGATCGCGATCCTGATGGTCGTGATCGGCGCTGGTCGCGCTGATCAATCTGCCGGTCTCGCAATATCCGAACGTCATGCCGCCGACCGTGCAGGTGACGACGCGCTATCCGGGCGCGAGCGCGCGCGTCGTCGTCGACACCGTCGCGCTGCCGATCGAGCAGCAGGTCAACGGCGTCGAGGACATGATCTACATGCAGTCCACCAGCGCGGCGGACGGCACCTACACGCTGATCGTCACCTTCAAGATCGGCACCGACCTCGAACTTCGCGCAGGTGCTGGTGCAGAACCGCGTCTCGAGCGCGCTGTCGCAATTGCCGGACGCGGTGCAGGCGCAGGGCGTCACGGTGCAGAAGAAGTCGACCGCGATCCTGATGTTCGTGACGCTGACGTCGCCGGACAAGAGCCGCGACAGCCTCTATCCTCGCCAATTACGCGCACCATCAATCTGCGCGACGAGCTGTCGCGCGTGCTCGGGCGTCGGCAACGTCACCGTGTTCGGCGCCGGGCAGTATTCGATGCGGGTCTGGCTCGATCCGAACAAGCTGTAGGCGCTCGGTCTCGACGCCGCAGGACGTGATCGACGCGCTGCGAGCGCAGAGCCAGCAGGTGACCGCCGGGCCAGATCGGCATGCCGCCGGTGCCGGCCGGGCAGAACTTCCAGTACACCATCGACGTCTCGGGCCGCCTCAGCGAGGTCGAGCAATTCGAGAACGTCGTCGTCAAGACCGGCACCGGCGCCGGCGGCCAGCTCATCCGCATCAAGGATGTCGGCCGCGTCGAGCTCGGCGCGCAGACCTACAGCCAGATCTTCACGCAGGACGGCCAGCCGGCGGCCGCGCTCGGCATCTTCCAGACGCCCGGCGCCAATGCGCTGGAGGTCGAGCAGACTGGTCGCGGCCAAGATGGCGGAGCTCGCCAAGGCTTTCCGCCCGGGCATGCATATCAGATCCCGTTCGACACCACGAAATTCGTGAACGCCTCGATCAACGAGGTCTACAGCACGCTGATCGAGGCGGCGATCCTGGTGCTGATCGTGATCCTGATCTTCCTGCAGGACTGGCGCGCGATGCTGGTGCCGGCGACCACGGTGCCGGTCACCATCATCGGCGCCTTCGCCGGCATGGCGGCGCTCGGCTTCACCGTCAATCTGTCGACGCTGTTCGCGATCGTGCTGGCGATCGGCATCGTGGTCGACGACGCCATCGTGGTGGTCGAGGGCGCCGCGCACAATATCGAGCGCGGCATGAACGGCCACGACGCCGCGATCAAGGCGATGGACGAATTGTTCGGCCCGATCATCGGCATCACGCTGGTGCTGATGTCGGTGTTCATCCCGGCGGCCTTCCTGCCGGGCCTGACCGGGCAGATGTACGCGCAATTCGCGCTGGTGATCGCCGCGACCGCGCTGCTCAGCGCGATCAACGCGGCGACCCTGAAGCCGACGCAATGCGCGCTGTGGCTGCGCCCGTCGGTGCCGCCGGAACAGCGCAACGTCGTTCTTCCGCGGCTTCAACCGCGTCTACGACGCCTGCGAGCGCGGCTATGTGCGGCTGATCGGCGCGCATGGTGCGCCATGCCGGCGTCGCGATGCGTGATCGCGCTGATCGATCATCGGCGCCGCGGGCTACGGGCTGTCGCGCATCCCGACCGGCTTCCTGCCGATCGAGGACCAGGGCTATCTGCTCGCCACCGTGCAATTGCCGGACGGCGCCTCGCTGGAGCGCACCAACAACGCTCGATGCAGCGCGCCGCCGAGATCGCGCGCAAGACGCCCGGCGTCGAGCACGTCGCTCTCGATCGCGGGCGTCTCCGCGCTCGACAACAACGCGACGCTCGCCAATTCCGGCGTCATCTACATCATCCTGAAAGACTGGGACGAGCGCGGCAAGGACGAGCAATTGCTGCCGCTGTTCGGCAAGCTCACGCGCGAACTCGACCAGATCATGGAGGCGAAGATCAACGTGCTGCCGCCGCCGCCGATCCAGGGCATCGGCAATGCCGGCGGCTTCACCATGCAGGTGCAATTGCGCGACGGCTCGTTCGATTTCACCAAGCTGCAGGCGATCACCAACGCCATCGTCGGCAATGCGCAGTCGCAGAGCGGTCTGCAGCGGGTGCAGACCTCGTTCCGCGCCGACGTGCCGCAGCTCATCGTCGAGGTCGACCGCGTCAAGGCGCAGACCCTGTTCGTGCCGGTCGACCAGGTGTTCCAGGCGATCGCGAGCTATCTCGGCTCGAGCTATGTCGCGCAGTTCAACAAGTTCGGCCGCACCTTCCAGGTCTATGTGCAGGCGGATTCGCAGTTCCGGGTGCAGCCGAGCGACATCGACCAGCTTTCGGTGCGCAACACCAAGGGCGACATGGTCCCGATCGGCACGCTGGTGAAGATCACGCCGTCGGTCGGCCCCTCGCTGATCACCCTCTACAATCTCTATCCGGCCTCGACCGTGATCGGCCTGCCGGCGCCCGGCTTCTCGTCGGGCGAGGCGATCTCGCTGATGGAGCAGATCGCGCAGCGCACGCTGCCGCGCGGGCGTCGGCCTTCGAATGGACGGCGATGTCGTACCAGGAGAAGGCGGTCGGCAATCAGATGTATATCGTGTTCGCGCTCGCCATGCTGCTGGTCTATCTCGTGCTCGCCGGTCAATATGAGAGCTGGTATGCGCCGATCTCGATCATCCTGTCGGTGCCGCTCGCCCTGGTCGGGCCGGTGCTGGCGCTGAAGGGTCTCAACGTCGACAACAATCTCTATACCCAGATCGGCCTCGTGCTGCTGATCGCGCTCGCGGCCAAGAACGCGATCCTGATCGTCGAAGTCGCGCGCGAGCATCGCGTGCGCGACGGCAAGACCATCCTCGAGGCGGCGGTCGGGCGCCGCGCAGGCGCGCTTCCGCGCCGATCCTGATGACGTCCTTCGCCTTCATCATCAGCATGGTGCCGCTGGTGATGGCGACCGGCGCCGGCGCCAGCGCGCGCAAGTCGATCGGCCTCACCGTGTTCACCGGCATGATCGCCTCGACCTGCCTCGCGGTGCTGTTCGTGCCGTCGTTGTTCGTGCTGATTCAGCGCTTCGAGGAATGGCTCGGTGCGCGCAAGGCGCAAAAGACCGAGGCGAAAACGGCTGGTTAATCGCTGGTAAAGATTTCCAGTCATAATTTCGACGTGACCGCGCCTATGCTAAGGCGTTAATTCCCGTGCAAACCGAGTGTCCGATCCATGCGTTTCCCGTCGCGCCTGCTTTTGACGATTCTGCCGTTCCTGGTGGCGAGCCTGTCGCCGGCCCTGGCGCAGATGTCGTCGTCGGACGTGGCGATGCGGCTCGACGCGCTGGAGAACCAGATCCGGCAACTCACGGGTCAGGTCGAGCAATTGCAGTTTCGGAACCAGCAGCTCGAACAGCAATTGAAACGCACCACCGAGGATTACGAATTCCGCTTTCAGGAACTGGGCGGGAAGGGCGCGCCGCGCGCGGCCCAGCCGCAGCGGGCGCCCGCGCCCCAGGTGGCGCAGCCGCAGCCGCCGATTCAGCAACAGCCGCCCGCCGATCCGCGCGTGGTGCAGCGCGATCCCAACAACAATCCGAATTTCGTGGCCACTCCCAATCCGGGCGGCCGGCGCGGCGATGCCTTCGATCCCAATGCCAACCCGGCCGCGCCCGGCGCGCCGCGTGCGCTCGGTGCGTTGCCGCCCGGCCAGGCCTCGGTGCCGCCGCGCGATGCCGACGATCAGGACGATGCGCGCGGCGGACGCGAGCCGGGCTCGCCGCTCGATCTGTCCAATGTCGCCAGCGATCCGGGCGCGCAACGGCGCGGACAATTGCCGCCGCCGCCGCAGCGCAATCCGGGCGGCCCCGGTCCGATGGCGGCGGTCGCCCCGCCCGGCGACAGCCCGCGCGACTATTTCGACATGGGCTATGGTTATTTCCAGCGCCGCGATTACGCGCATGCCGAGCAGACCTTCAAGGATTTCGTGCAGCGTTTCCCATCCGACCGGATGGCGCCGGAGGCGAATTACTGGCTCGGCGAAAGCCTGTTCCAGCGTCAGCGCTATCAGGACGCCGCCGAAGCCTATCTGATCGTGACCACCAAATACGAGACAGACCAGCCGTGCGCCGGATGCGCTGCTGCGGCTCGGACAATCGCTTGCGGCGTTGGGCCAGAAGGAAATGGCCTGTGCGTCGTTCGCCGAAATCGGCCGCAAATATCCGAATTCGTCGGCGGGAGTGAAGCAGGGCGCCGAGCGGGAACAGAAGCGTGTCCGCTGCTGACGCGGATCGGCCGTTAACGCTGGCGCAAGCGCGCGCGCTGTTCGAACCTTTCGCGAAAGAAGAAGCCGTCGTCATCGCCGTATCGGGCGGTCCGGACTCGACCGCCTTGTTATGGCTCGCCGCGCAATGGCGCGCGTCGCTCGCGCACCGGGCCGCAACTGCTGGCCGTGACGGTCGATCACGGGCTGCGCGCGGAAGCCGCGCGCGAAGCCAGGGCGGTGAAGGCACTCGCAGCGCAAACTTGGAGTCGCGCATCGCACGTTGCGCTGGAAAGGCGACAAGCCCGCGACCGGCCTGCAGGAAGCCGCGCGCACGGCCCGCTACGCGCTGCTGGCCGCGGCGGCGAGGAAGTCCGGCGCGCGCTATCTGCTCACCGCGCATACGCTCGACGATCAGGCGGAGACCGTGCTGCTGCGGCTGTTGCGCGGCAGCGGACCGGCCGGCCTGCAGGCGATGGCCTCGATGTCGCCTTGTCCGGGCGCGGCATGGCTGACGCTGGCGCGTCCGCTGCTCGCAATCCCGAAGACGCGGCTGATCGCGACCGTCGCTGCGGCCGGCATCGCTTTCGCCGACGATCCCGTCCAATCGCGATCCGCGCCACACCCGTCCGCGCCTGCGCGCGCTGATGCCGACGCTCGAGGCCGAAGGATTGACGGCGCCGCGCCTGGCGCTGCTGGCGAGGCGTCTGCAGCGCGCCGAGGCCGCCTTGCGCAAATCGGTCGCCGACGCGCAAGGCGCGGGTTTCGCTGCTCCAAGCGAGACCTGGGGCGAGGGCAGGCGCATCGTGTTCGACCGCGAGGGCTTCGTGCGGCTGCCGGACGAGATCGCGATCCGGCTGCTCGGACGGGCGATCGCGCAGGTCGGCGACGAGGGCCCGGTCGAACTCGGCAAGCTCGAAAGCCTGTTCGATTCGCTGTCGCGGCGGCCCGAAGGCGGCGCGTTTCGCCGCAGCCTTGCCGGCGCCCTGGTCAGCGGCCGGCCGGCCGAACTTGTGATCGAGCGGGCGCCGCCACGCCGCAAAGCTGCGGGAAACGGCCAAACGGTCGAATTTCGGCCTTAACCACGCGGAAAACTCGTGCCGATGGCGGGGCTCCGGAGCCGCTAATGTCATGTTCCGGTGGTGCCGAATCGGCCGTCGAATGGGCACTTCCAGCCGGCCGCTTCCGAAGCTACGTACCTTGGCAGGGGGGGAGGCGACACTTACATTGGTTTCCGCGGGGGATGCCAAGAACGCTCCCGCCTTCTCGAAAAGATGCACGCCGCGCCTCTCGGTCCGCGCGGTCCAACAAGGACACGTGATGAACGCAAATCTCCGCAACTTCGCCCTGTGGGTGATCATCGTCCTGTTGGTTCTTGCCTTGTTCACGCTGTTCCAGAATCCCGAGCCAGCGCCAGGCCGCGCAGGATATTTCGTTCTCGCAGCTCCTGACCGAAGTCGATCAGGGCCAGGTGCGCGACGTGCTGATCCAGGGCCAGGAGATTCACGGCAACTTCACCGACGGCCGCGCCGTTCAACACCTATGCGCCGAACGATCCGACGCTGGTGCAGCGCCTCTACGGCAAGGGCGTCACCATCACCGCGCGCTCGCCGCAGGAGCAGGTGCCGTGGTTCGTGTCGCTTCTGGTGTCGTGGCTGCCGTTCATCGCGCTGATCGGCGTGTGGATTTTCCTGTCGCGCCAGATGCAGGGCGGCGCCGGCAAGGCGATGGGCTTCGGCAAGTCGCAGGCCAAGCTTCTGACCGAGGCGCATGGCCGCGTCACCTTCGAGGACGTCGCCGGCGTCGACGAGGCCAAGCAGGACCTGCAGGAGATCGTCGAATTCCTGCGCGATCCGTCGAAATTCCAGCGGCTCGGCGGACGCATTCCGCGCGGCGTGCTGCTGGTCGGCCCTCCCGGCACCGGCAAGACGCTGATCGCGCGCGCCGTCGCCGGCGAAGCCAACGTGCCGTTCTTCACGATCTCCGGTTCCGACTTCGTCGAAATGTTCGTCGGCGTCGGCGCCAGCCGCGTGCGCGACATGTTCGAGCAGGCCAAGAAGAACGCGCCCTGCATCATCTTCATCGACGAAATCGACGCGGTCGGCCGCCATCGCGGCGCCGGCCTCGGCGGCGGCAACGACGAGCGCGAGCAGACGCTGAACCAGTTGCTGGTCGAGATGGACGGCTTCGAGGCGAACGAAGGCATCATCCTGATCGCCGCCACCAACCGTCCCGACGTGCTCGATCCGGCGCTGCTGCGTCCGGGCCGCTTCGACCGCCAGGTGGTCGTGCCGAATCCGGACGTCGTCGGCCGCGAGCAGATCCTGAAGGTGCATGTGCGCAAGGTGCCGCTGGCGCCCGACGTCAACCTGCAAGACCATCGCGCGCGGCACGCCCGGCTTCTCCGGCGCCGACCTGATGAACCTCGTCAACGAGGCGGCGCTGATGGCGGCGCGGCGCAACAAGCGCATGGTCACGCAGGGCGAGTTCGAGGACGCCAAGGACAAGGTGATGATGGGCGCCGAGCGCAAGTCGCTCGTCATGACCGAGGAAGAGAAGATGCTGACCGCCTATCACGAAGGCGGCCATGCCATCGTCGCGCTCAACGTCAAGGCGACCGATCCGGTGCACAAGGCGACCATCATCCCGCGCGGCCGCGCGCTCGGCATGGTCATGCAGTTGCCGGAGCGCGACAAGCTGTCGATGAGCTTCGAGCAGATGACCTCGCGGCTCGCCATCATGATGGGCGGCCGCGTCGCCGAGGAGATGATCTTCGGCCATGACAAGGTCACCTCGGGCGCGCATCCGACATCGAGCAGGCGACGCGGCTCGCCCGCATGATGGTGACGCGCTGGGGCTTCTCGCCCGAGCTCGGCACCGTCGCCTATGGCGAGAACCAGGAAGAGGTGTTCCTCGGCCATTCGGTGTCGCGCCAGCAGAACGTCTCGGAGAGCACCGCGCAGAAGATCGACGCCGAAGTTCGCCGGCTGGTCGAGGAAGGGCTGCACGAAGCGCGCAGAATCCTGACCGAGAAGCGCGCCGATCTCGAGACGCTCGCCAAGGGCCTGCTCGAATTCGAGACGCTGTCCGGCGACGAGATCAAGGACCTGCTCGACGGCAAGCCGCCGGTGCGCGAAGGCGTGATCCGAGCCGTCGACGCCGCGCGCCTCCGCCGTGCCGCCGGCCGGCAAGCAGCGTCCGCGGCCGGACACCCGGCGCGGTGGCATGGAGCCGCAGCCGCAGGCCTGAGCGGCTTGAACTTTAGAATGAGAATCAGAAACGCCCGCCGCATGGCGGGCGTTTATGTTTTCAAGGCAACGTGATCTCACGTCGTGGTTCCCGAATGACTTAGGTCAACTGGCTCGGGAGCGCTCTCGCTAAATTGCATGACATGAGCATTCCTGCAGCACTCTCGCGCCGGCGCGATTATTCCGGGCCGGCAATTTTCTCCTACGGCTTTCGCCCGTTCTTTCTCGGTGCCGCGGTTTGGGCCGCGCTGGCGATCCTGATCTGGATTCCGCTCTATGCGGGCGCGCTCACCTGGCGCTCGCCATTGTCGCCGCTCGACTGGCACATCCACGAAATGCTCTACGGCTATGTGCCGGCCGTTGTCGCCGGGTTCCTTCTGACGGCGATTCCGAACTGGACCGGCCGGTTGCCGGTCTGCGGCGCGCCGCTGGCGGGACTTGCGCTGGTCTGGCTCAGCGGCCGTATCGCGATGCTGATGGGCGCCAGTATTGGCGTTGTGACCGCTGCGACCATCGACAGCAGCTTCCTCGTTCTGTTGCTGGCGGTCACCTTGCGCGAGGTCGTTGCCGGGAAGAACTGGCGCAATCTGCGCGTGCTGGCGCTCATCCTCGTGCTGCTCGCCGGCAATCTGATTTTCCATGTCGAGGCCATCCGCTTCGGGGCCGTCAATTACGGCCCGCGCATCGGGATTGCCGCGGTCCTCCTGCTCATCAGCCTGGTCGGCGGGCGCGTCATTCCGAGTTTCACCCATAACTGGATGGTGCGGGAAAATCCGGGCCGGCTGCCGGTTTCGTTCGGACGATTCGACGGCGTGGTGATCGTGCTGTCGGCGATAACTTTCGCAAGCTGGATCGCGGCGCCCGAGGCGGCCGTGACCGGCGGATTGATGATCCTCGCTGGCATCCTGCATGTCGTAAGGCTGGCGCGCTGGGCCGGCGATCGCACCTTCCGCGATCGGCTCGTGCTGGTGCTGCACGTAGCTTACGCTTTCGTGCCGATCGGCTTCTTGCTCATGGGTGCTGCGGTGTTGTGGCCCGATCACGCGCCGGCGAGTGCCGGAATCCATGCCTGGACCGCGGGGGCGATCGGCATGATGACGATGGCGGTGATGACTGGTGCGAGTCTCGGCCATACCGGACAGGGACTGGTCGCATCCCCGATGACGCAGGCAATCTATGCCTGCCTGCTGGTCGCGGCCATCTTGCGGATCACTGCCGCCTGCACGGGCAGCATGGCGCTGATCCATACATCGGGCACCGCATGGATCCTGGCCTTTGGAGGCTTCGCCGCGGTCTATGGTCCGAAGCTGATCTCCCGCCAGCCGGTCTTGGCAGCGATAGCGCAGGCTCAGGTCTTGCGCGGACGTTTGCGGGTTTTCGTTCGGCGTGCCTTCGATCTTGCTTTTCGTCTTGGTTTTGGACTTGGCTTTGCGTCTTCGCTTTCGTCTTGCGCTTCGCCGGGGCCGTGGTTCGGGCCGCACCTTTCGGCGCGGAACTGTTCAGCACCTCGCAGGAATCGTAATCGCCGGCATGCGTGACCGATGCTGTGGCGCCGCCTTCGGCGCCGAACGAAGCTGCGTCAGCGCCGACTGCACCTTTGCCAGAAAATCGCTCCAGCCATTCGGCTTGTCGCGCAGCACGCGCGGGCAATGTTTCTCGGTCCAGAAATGATGCTGCACGATCCGGCTCGGAACCGGGATGCCGTTCTGCAGGGCCAGCACCGCGACCAGCAACGCCGCGCGGTCATAGGCCTTCGCCTCGTTCATGCCCTGATGCATGCAGATTTCGATGCCGATGCTCTTGGAATTGCCCGGACCCGAATGCCAGCCGACCTCGTTCACCGGCAGGCTCTGATAGATGACGCGATCGTCGACCGTGTAATGCCACGACACCTGTCGCGCCTGCGCGTCCGCGCCCTTCACGTAGCGCGCATGCGCCGCGGCATCGGCGCCCGGATTGGCATTATCGGTGTTGTGGATGGTGATATGCGTCGGCACCAGCCGCGTGCCCGGCCGGTTGGAATTGGTGACCGGGATGAAATCCTGGACGATGTTGAGGTCTCGAAAGGCCTGGTCGAGCTGCATGAATGCCTCCCGCAAACGGAACGCCACGATCCTAGGCGGCAATATGAATGCAATCAATAGTTGTATAATATGTCGTTGCAAAACCGGGTTGATCCGTTCGGCGATATTTTCGCGCATCCCGCGCGCGGCGGCTTCATGGGCAATCGCGGCGGCCGCATTCATCGCGACGACCGCACGCTGGGGGCGCGGCGATGGGCATCGCGGCAATGGATCTGCTGCCGGCTCGATTTCAAGGGCCGGCAGCGGCGGGTTTTCGGGCACGGCTATACCGAATTGTTTTTCCTCGATGAGGTGACCGCGCTCGCGGCCGGACACCGGCCCTGTTTCGAATGCCGGCGCGCCGACGCGATAGCCTTTGCGGAAGGCTGGGGCGGGGGTGCGCAAGCGGCCGAGCGCGCCGGAGATGGACGCGGTGCTGCATGCCGAGCGCCTGGACGGGCGCGGCAAGCGGACGCATCGCGTGCCGCTCGATGCGTTGCCGGACGGCGCGATGATCGCGCGCGATGGCCACGCCTTCGCGCTGCGCGGCGACAGGCTGCTGCCCTGGTCGCCGTCCGGCTATGCGCAAGCCTTGCCGCGGCCGGACGAAGACGATCGTCGAGGTGCTGACGCCGCCTGCGATCGTCGCCGTGCTGCGCGCGGGCTATCGGCCGCACTGGCACCAAAGCGCCGGCTGAAGCGTCGGAATTCGCAGGCCGATACATGCGCCTGCTGCTCATGCGTCCTCCAGGCGAAGCGGATCATCGCCGCCATGATCATCAGCATGGCACAACGAGCGCAACGGTGCCCTGCCAGCCGGTGATGTTCCAGAGCAGGCCCGGGATCAGCCCGCCGAACGGCCGCCGATATAGAAGCTCGTGACATAGAGCCCGATCGCCGACGATTTGCCTTCGCTTCGCATGGGTGGCGACGAAGCTCTGGCAGCAGGTCTGCACGTAGAAGCCGCTGGCGGCCGCGATCATCAGCCCGCCGACGATGGCCGGCAGCGACGGCACCAGCGTCAGCAGGATGCCGCAGATCCACGCCGCAATCGCCATCAGTCCGAAATTGCGCCGCCCGAACCGCGCCACCAGCCGGCCGGTATAGGGCGTGGTGACGAGGCTCGACAGATACACCACGAAGACGAGCCCGATCGCGGTCGCCGACAGCTGGAACGGCGGCGCCGCCAGCACGAAACCGATGAAGGTGAAGGCGGCGATGAAATTGAACATGATGCCGAAGCCGACCGCAAAGGTCGCAAGCAGCCGCGGTTCGCGCAGATGCCGGAACATCTGCCGGAGCGAAGCCGCAAGCGTGGTGGCGCGCACGAAATTCCTCTCGCGCGGCAGCATCAGCGAGGACGGCGACGGCGCAGATCGCGGTGATCGCGGCGCAGGCGAAAAAGGCATGCCGCCAGCCGATCGGTTCGGCGAGCGCCGCGATCAGCATGCGGCCGGTGAAGCCGCCGACCGCGGTCGCGGCGATGAACAGGCCGGTGACGCCGGTGGCTTCGCCGGCCGGCCATTCGCCGCCGATATAGGCGATCGACACCGCGAAGATCGGCGGCAGCAGCAGGCCCTGCACGAAGCGCCAGAACAGCAGCGCCTCGAGCCCGGGCGAGAATGCCATCATCAGGTCGGGAATCACCAGCAGCGCCATCGCCACCGCGATCACCCGCCTGCGCCCGAGCACATCGGCGATCACGCCGGTGAACGGCGCGGTCACCGCCACCGCGAGCGCATTCACCGTCATGATCTGGCTGATGCCGGCCGGGCCCACGCCGAACTCATCCGCCAGCAGCGGCAGCACCGCCTGCGGTGCATACATGTTCATCATCGCGGCGAAGCCGGCCACCGCAATCGCGACGCGCGGCATGGAAACGATCATTGCATGGGCCGAATGCGAGGCAGGCGGGCTAGTGGTCCAATTCTAACATTCGCATCCCTTCTCGGCAGGCTCTTTTGCGAATGTTAGAATCAAAGGACCACTAGAAAATATTGGATTCTAGTGGAGCTTTGGATTTGACATTCGCTTCGCGAGCCCGCGGCTGGGTGGGTAGCGAATGTCAAATCCGCTCCACTAGTAACATTGCCCAACGGGATCGCGTTTGCTAGAGCGCGGGACCTCGCTCTCGACATGACATCCATGCAACCTCAGACCGGCCAATCCTTAACCGGCGACGGCGGACCTGCGCCGACCTGGAGCCTTGACGGCGTTCGTGCCGGCGCCGCCGTCATGGTGCCGGCGCTGCCGGGCGTCGTGCTGTTCGGCGCAGCCTTCGGCGCGCTCGCGGCGCAAAAGGGGCTGACGCGTTCGAGACGATGCTGATGAGCGGCATCGTGTTCGCAGGCGTGTCCCAGATCGTGTCGATGGAAATCTGGTCGCCGGCGATCACGCCGGTGCTGATCGCGACGCATCGCCTTCACGACGCTGGTCATCAATCTGCGCATGCTGCTGATGGGCGCCTCGATGCGGCCCTGGCTTGCCTCCGGCGCCGCCGCGCAGGTCTATCCGAGCCTCTACATCCTGACCGACAGCAACTGGGTCGCGGCCTTGCGCTATCGGCGCGAGGGCGGCGCCGATGTCGGCTATCTGTTCGGCGGCGGACTGATCATCTGGCTGACCTTCGTGCCGGCGACCGGCGTCGGACAGGTATTCGGCTCGCTGCTCGCCGATCCGAAACCCTACGGCATCGACCTGATCCTGCCGCTCTATTTCGTGGCCCTGCTGGCGCCGATGTTCGAAAGCCTGCGCCGTTCGCTGCCCTGGGCGATTGCCGGCGCGGTCGCGGTCGCGGTCCAGCATTTCGTGCCGGGCTTCTGGTACATCATCGCCGGCACGCTCGCCGGTGCCATCGCCGGAGGCTTGTTCGGCGATGAATGAGGCGCTGCCGCATCGGCGTGTTCTATGCCATCGCGGCGATGGCGGCGGTCACGGTGTTCACCCGCTTCGCCGGTTTCTGGATGATGGGCCGGGTCACGCTGACGCCGCGCATCCTGCGGATGCTGGAGGCGTTGCCGGGCTCGGTGGTGGCGGCGCTGATCATGCCGATGATCGCCAAGGAAGGCCTGTCGGCGGGAGTTGCGATGGTCGCGGTGGCGCTGCTGATGATCTGGCGGCGCAACGAGTTTCTGGCGCTCGCCGCGGGCATTGCGGTCGCGGCCGGCATTCGCGCGCTGGGTTATTGAGCCAGCGCGGCCTTCGCCTTCGCCAGCGTATCGTCCGGCGTGCCGGAGGCATCGATCTCCAGTCCAGTCGATGCGGCCGAGATCGTATTGCGCCTGCTTGCGCACCACCTCGGCATCGGCATCCGAGGCGTCGTTGACGCGCGCGCCCACCCGCTTGATCGCGGGTTTCGAGATCGGCGGTGAGAAACAGGCCGCGAAAGCGCACCTTGCTCCGCGCGGCAATGGCGGCGATAGCTCGCTGCGTTCCGCATCCTTCGCGAACACCGCATCGACCAGCGCCGAATGGCCGGCCGCCGCGATCCGGCGCGCCTGCGCGCCGAGCGTCGAATAGATTTTCGCAGTCACCTCCGCCGTGTAGGCCTCCGGCGGCAGCTTGTCGGTCTCGTGCGCGCCGAACATCCGCTTGCGCATCACGTCCGAGCGCAGAATGACTGCGCCGGGCGCGGGCAGGCAGCGAAGGCGCGAGCGCGCGCGCCAGCACCGATTTGCCGGTGCCCGACAATCCGCCGATTGCGGCGAGCGCGGGTTCAGGCGGCGCCATGAGACGGGTGGCGAGCGCGAAATAGTCGCTGCGCGCTTTTCTCGATCGCCGGCTTTTCGCTCGCTTTCGCATTTTCGAGCTTCGCCGCCGTCACCTTGGCGCGGATCGCCGCGCGCATCGACAGAAACAGCGGCAGCGCGGCCAGCGCGTCGAAATCGTCCTCGCGCGCGGTCTCGGCGAGATAGCGGTTGAACACGATGTTGGCGGCCTTGCCGAGGCCGCGCTCCACCAGGTCCATCAGCAGGAAGGCGAGGTCGTAGAGCACGTCGCCCGAGGCCACCAGCGGATCGAATTCGATGCGCGTCGAACAGCACCGGCTTGCCGTCGATCAGAACGATATTGCCGAGATGCAGGTCGCCATGGCCGCGGCGGATCAGCCCCATGCCGCCGCGCCGTTGCAGCAGCGGCTGCACGCGCGCGAACGCGTCGCGGCTCGATCGGCGTCAGCGCCGCGATGTCGTCTGGCGAAAACAGGTCCGGAAATTCGCGAAAGGCCTCGTCATTCTGGCAGATATATTCCGACAGGGCCGCGATCCAGGCGGTCGGCATCGACGACCGGCGCCTTCTCATGCGCGGCCGCGACCGCGCGGCCGAGCGCATCGGCCAGCGCGTCGTCGATCCGGCCCCGCTCCGCCAGCCGGTCGAGCGTCGCATTCTCGTCGAAGCGCTGCATCTCGAGCGCCCATTCCACGACTTCGCCTTCGCCGCCGATCGCAAGGCCGCCCGAGGCCTGCGCGGGTGATCGCCACGCACGCCGCGATAGATCTGCGGCGCGAACGGCCGGTTGACCGCAAGCTCGGCCTCGCAGGCGGCCTTGCGCTTCTCAAGCGTCGAATAATCGAGAAACGGGAATTTCACCGCGCGCTTGACCTTCAGCACCCGTTCGCCGGAGAGGAACACCGCCGCGCCATGGGTATCGATGCGCGTCACCGGCTGCCCCGCCATGCGCCGCCGGATCGGCCAGAAAGGCGAACACTTCGTCCTGCGATTGCGTGATGTGGCTCATGACCGGAGCGCTTTGCTGAACCCTTGACCCGGACCGCGTCGCACCGACAATGCCTGCCCTGCGCCAGCCGGCGCATCTTGTCGCGCCCGACGGGCGCCTCGCATTCCGAGCGGAGGAATTACGTGCTCATCGATCATCGAACCTATCGCGTCAAGCCGGGAACCGTGCAGGCCCATCTCGATCTCTACGAGCAATATGGTCTTGCCGCGCAGACCCGTCATCTCGGAAAGCCGGTCGCCTATATGTTCGCCGAGAGCGGCGACCTCAACACCATCGTCCATATGTGGGCCTATGAGGATGCCGCCGACCGCGCCGCCAAGCGTGCCAAGATGATGGCCGATCCCGAATGGCATGTTTATCTGAAAAAGAACACGGAGGCGGGCTATCTGGAAAATCAGGTGACCAAGCTGATGATTCCGGCCAAGTTCGCGCCGATCGTTCGATAAGAAGAAAAGGCACGCCATGCGCAGCAATGACGGCTCCCGGACCGGCGGCGAAATCCTCGTCGATCAACTGGTCGCGCACGGCGTGCGGCACGCCTTCTGCGTGCCGGGCGAGAGCTATCTCGCCGCGCTCGACGCCTTCCACGACCGCGACATCGCGATCACGGTCTGCCGGCAGGAGGGCGGCGCGGCGATGATGGCGGAGGCCGTCGGCAAGGCGACCGGCCGGCCCGGCATCTGTTTCGTGACCCGCGGGCCGGGCGCCACCAATGCCTCGCCCGGCATCCACATCGCGCATGCAGGATTCCACGCCGATGATCGTGTTCGTCGGCCAGGTGGCGCGCGACATGCGCGAGCGCGAGGCGTTCCAGGAGCTCGATTATCGCGCGGTGTTCGGCACCATGGCGAAATGGGCGACCGAGATCGACGATCCCGGCGCGCATTCCCGAAATCGTGTCGCGCGCCTTCCATGTCGCGACCAACGGGCGGCCCGGGCCGGTGGTGATCGCGCTGCCGGAGGACATGCTGGTCGAGCGCGCGATCGTGCCGGATGCGCCGGCCTTCGAGCCGATCGAGACCTGGCCCGGTCTCACCGACATGTCGCGGCTGCAGAAGATGCTGTGGGCGGCGAAGCGTCCGGTGATGATCCTCGGCGGCAGCCGCTGGTCGGACAAGGCCTGGGCCGCGACGCAGCGCTTCGCCGAGCGCTTCGACCTTGCCGGTGACGACCACCTTCCGGCGCGGGCATCTGTTCGACCAGACCCATCGCAATTACGCCGGCGATCTCGGCATCGGCCCCAATCCGAAACTGCTCGCGCGCATCAAGGCGTCCGACCTCGTGATCGCTGGTCGGCGGCCGGATGGGCGAGATGCCGAGCCAGAGCTACACGCTGTTCGATATCCCGGCGCCGCAGCAGACCTTCGTGCATGTGCATCCCGGACCCGGAAGAACTCGGCCGGGTCTATCGCCCGCACTCTGGCGATCAACGCGTCGCCGACCGCCTTCGCCGCGGCGCTCGAAGGCCTGCAGGCGCCGAATACGATTGCCGTGGTCCGACGAAACCCGCACCGCGCATGCCGACTATCATCGCCTTCACCGAGAAGGCGACCGAGGTGCCGGGCGCCGTCAATCTCGGCGAGATCATGGTGTGGCTGCGCGAGCAATCTTCTCGCCCGACGACATTCTCTGCAACGGCGCCGGCAATTTCTCCGGCTGGCTGCATCGCTTCTATCGCCTGCGCAGTTCAACACCTTCATCGGCCCGACCTCGGGCTCGATGGGCTACGGCGTGCCGGCCGCGGTCGCGATGAAGCGGCTCTATCCGGAGCGCAACGTGTTCTGCCTCGCGGGCGATGGCGACTTCCTGATGAACGGGCAGGAATTCATGACCGCGGTGCAATACGATCTGCCGATCGTGATCGTGATCGTCGACAACGGCATGTACGGCACCATCCGCATGCATCAGGAGCGCGAATATCCCGGCCGGGTGGTCGGCGACCGCGCTGAAGAATCCGGATTTCGCGGCCTATGCGCGCGCCTTTGGCGGCTTCGGTGTGACGGTGGAGAAGACCGCCGATTTCCCGAAGGCCTATCGAGGCGGCGCGGGCGTCCGGCAAGCCCGCGATCATCCATCTCAAGGTCGATCCGGCGGCGATCACCCCGACCATGACCATCGAGGGCATCCGCGACAAGGCGCTGGCGGCCGGGACACGCTGACGCAGGCGCGGCGACAGGCATTGAAAAATAGAGTGAATCAGGGTTCACTCCATGCATGGCCTATCGCCGCACCGATAACGTGATTCGCCGCCTGGCTGCGCGGCATCAGGCGATCATTGTCGGCGGCGCGGACGGCGGCGGCCGAGGGCGGGATGGCGGCGGTGCAGGTGGCGCCGGTCGCCCAGCGCGCCGGGATCGCGACCGGTACCGTCTACCGCTATTTCCCCTCCAAGACCGATCTGGTCACGGCTTTGGTCGGCGCCATTGCCGAGCGCGAGATCGGCGCCGTGCGCAAGGCCGGCAAGGCCGCGCCCGGGTCCGCTCTCGGCGCTGGCGGCATCGATTGCGACCTTTGCCGCGCGCGCGCTTGCGCAACCGGCGCCTCGCCTGGGCGGTGATCGCCGAGCCGGTCGATGCCGAGGTGGAAGCCGTGCGCATCGCCTATCGCACGGCGCTCGGCGGAGGAATTGCAGGCCCGCATCGCCGCCGCGATGCAGGCCGGATATCTGCCGGCGCAGGATACCGGCCTCGCGGCGCCGGCTCTGGTCGGCGCGCTGCTCGAAGGACTGATCGGTCCGCTCGCGCCCGGCGGCAACGACGATCCGGCGCGCGCGCATGACGCGGTGCAGGCGCTGACGCTGCTGTCGCTGCGCGCGCTCGGTGTGGTCGACGCGCGCGCCCGCGGCCTGGTGGTGCAGATCGCGCTGCCGGCCTTGGGCGAGGGCGCGGCGTAATTAGTCCGGCTCCGCGCCAAACAGTGTATCGAGCAGTCGGCGAACTGGCCGTAGATGCCGATCTGCCGGTCGGCGGAGGTGCCGTCCTCCACGACGCTCCCACCGAGCCGTCGCCCTCAATGCGCGCAAAGGTGAGCGCTTGCTTGTCAGCTCGGAAAGATCAGGCAGGTCGTCGTGCCATGCGCGAGCAATCGGCCCTTGCCGTCGACCACGCGTCCTTCGGCCGTGCCGATGCGGCGGCCGCAATTCAGCACCTTGCCTTCGGCCCGGATCGGGCCGGTCTCGGGCGTGATCGGGCGCACCAGAGAAATCTTGAATTCGAGCGTGGTCTGGCTGATGCCCTTGTCCAGCGTCGACTGGATGGCCAGTCCCATGCAGGAGTCGAGCAGGGTCGCCGTGAGACCGCCATGGACAGTGCCTGCCGGGTTGAGATGGGCATCGGTCGGCTCAAGTGTCACGACAACGCGGCCGCTCTCCGCTTCGGCGACGTCGTATCCCAGCGTCTGCGCGATCGTGTTGAGCGGCAGCGCGCCGCTTGCAAGGCCGTGGACGAATTCCAGGCCGCTCATTTGCTTCTGCTGTTCGGCGCTCACGGTTCCGTAGGTCTTGACGGTCATCGGCTTCTTCCACAGGGCTCAGTTGTTTCGCGATATCGTCGATGCCGGTGATTTCTTCCGGATCGCCGAGGGCGAGCGGCCATAGATGCGTGCAAACGCAGCGCTTAAGCGCCGTGCGCTGGAAAAGCCGGCACGCTCATAGATGAGCCGGATCGGAAGATCGGTGTCCTCCAGAAGACGCCTGGCGCGGCGCACCCGAAGCGAGAGTGCGACTCTGCAGCGGCGATGCATTGAGATGCTCTGCGAAAAGCCGAGACAGGTGACGCGATCCGACGCCAAGCCGATCGGCAAGTTGACCGACGTTCCCCCGGTCAAGCGCACCCTCCTCGATGAGAGTCAGCGCACGCTCAACCGTCGTTTTGGTGCCCTTCCAGGCAGGACAAAAGGGCGCGGTTTCGGGACGGCATCGCAGACACGGCCGAAAGCCGGCACATTCCGCGGCTGCTGCGCTGCGATAGAATGTTACGTTGCGCGCCAGCGGCGTTCGCGCCGGACATACCGGACGGCAATAGATTCCGGTGGTCTTGACCGCCACGAACACCACACCGTCCCAGGCGGGATCGCGGCGTTTGAAGGCTTCGTATTGGGCAGCGAAGTCGAGCATGAATTCGCTATAGCGACCGCTTTCCTTCCAGGCGAGCCCGATCCGGAGACCAGGTCCGAAAACGACCGCCGGCACGACACGTTATTGCAGCGTCGTCTCGGTCAGCCAGTCGGCCACCTGCCGCAGCGCGTGTTCGGGATTGTCGGCGAACTGATCGTAGATGCCGATCTGCCGGTCGGCCGAGGTGCCGTCCTCGACGATGCGCCGGCAATGCAGCACCTCGTCGAGACAGCCGAGCGCCTCGGCATCGCGCTTGCACCTCGGAGATCGCGACTTCCAGCATCTCGGCAACCGTCACCGGCCCGTCGCCCTCGATGCTGCGCGAAGGTGCCGTGCACGCCGTAGCGCTGCGCGCGCCATTTATTCTCGACGATGATCGCGCGCGACACCGCGTTCATGTCCCAGTTCTGCCACGGATTGAAGGACAGCCGCCGCACCAGCGAACGATACAGCGAGGCGATGGCGATCGAATCCTCGATCCGCGTGCAGGAATCCGGCGCGCGCAATTCCAGCGTCGGGTGTTTCAGCGACGGACGCACCGCCCACCAGATATAGCTCGAATCCGGCATCACGCCGGCGCGCACCAGCGCCTCGGAATAGGCCTCGAACTGCGCCTTGGTCTTGAACAATTCCGGAATGCCGGTGCGCGGAAGTTCGTCATAGGCCGCGAGCCGATAGCCCTGCAGCCCGGTCGGGCGCGAACGCCAGAACGGCGAGGAGGTCGACAGCGCGATCAGGAGCGGCACATAGGGCAGAATGCGCGTCATCACGTCGACCCGCTTTTCCGGGTCGGGCATTTCGACATGGACATGCATGCCGCACAGCATGTTGCGCCGCCCGATCATCTGCAGATCGTCCATGACATTGTCGTAGCGCTCGCCTTCCGACTGGCGCGAGCGCTCCCACATCGCGGTCGGATGGGTGCCGGCGGCCAGAATGGCAAGTCCGTGCTGGGAGGCGATATCGCCAAGCGACGTTGCGCAGGTGGCGCAATTCGGCGCGCGCCGCCGCGACATCGTCATGCGGCTTGGTGACGATCTCGATCTGCGATTGCAGGAATTCGCCGGCGACGCTGTCACCCAGCGCCGTGCGCGCGGCTTCGAAAAAGCCGTCCGGCATCCTGCGCGCGACCGCCTTGCTGTCGCGGTCGACCAGAAAATATTCTTCCTCAATCCCGAAAGAAAACGGCATTCCAACCTCATGCGTTCCACAGCCCGACACGATTGCGCCCGCAATCCGTGTCGGGATTCGGGCGCGATCGTGCGGATGAGTGGCAAGGAAACGCAAAATGGTAGTGGAAGGTTCCCGGTCCGGTAACCTTGTCCGGTCAGTGTGACATCAGCGTCGGCACCGTCATGGATTGCAGCATGCCGCGCGTCGCGCCGCCGAGCGCGAGTTCGCGCATCTTGGAATGGCCGTAGCCGCCCATCACGATCAGGTTCGCGCTGCTGTCGGCGGCATGCGACAGGATCGCGCTCGCGACATCGATATCGGCAGCCGGAATTCGCACCAGCTCGACCTGCAGCTTGTGGCGCGCCAGATGGGTCGCGAGATCGGCGCCCTTGACGTCGCGCTCGTCGAACTTGCCGGTCGATATCGTCAACACCTTCACGCTGCCGGCCTTCTGCAGGATCGGAAGCGCATCGCCCATCGCGCGGGCGGCGGCGCGGCTGCCGTCCCAGCAGCACAGCACGCGCTTGGCCGAGAAACCTTCCTTCTGGATATAGGGCACGATCAGCGTCGGCCGACCGGTATCGAACAGGGCAGCTTCCAGCATGTCCTGAGCGGTATCGTCGCGGTCCGGCTCCGGCTGCTTCACGACCGAAAGATCGTAGGTGCGAGCCAGCCGGGTGAAGGTTTCCATCGAGCCCACCAGCGAAGTTTCCAGCAGCAGCGCCTGGGCGGAAAGCTGCGAGCGGCGGGCGGCATCCTCGAAGCGCGACAGTGCCTGCTGCGCGTCCTTTTTGTAATTGTCCTTCACGGTCCGGTAGATATCGATCACCGCGGCTTCCAGCACCGAAGGCGGCCAGGGCGGATCATAGGCGAAGCCGACGCCGGTGATATTGGCGTTGAAGGCCTCGGCGAGCGAAATCGCGTAGGCGCAGGCGGGGTCGAAATCGGCCCTCGGCGTCAGATTGACGATGATGTCCCGGATCATGTTCGGCTCCGCATTGGAGGTAGGGAATTCTCGTGCCGCGCGCAGGGCTTCGCCGCCTTGATGCATGTCAACGTGCAGGCAGCGAGGCTGGCCTCGCAAGACGGCGAAAACCGCGCTAATTCTAGCAAAAGATTGCGAGAACGACGATGTCCGTCAAAATGCCGCCATCCGATCCGGCCGTGCTGTCGCGCCGCGACGCGATCGTTGACGGCCTTGCGTGCGATCGTGCCGGGCGAGGGCGTGATCGCGGGCGAGCGCGAGATGCGGCCCTTCGAATCCGACGGGCTCACCGCCTATCGCCAATTGCCGATGGTGGTGGTGCTGCCTTCGACCACGCAGCAGGTGTCGGACGTGCTGCGCTATTGCCACGACAACAATATCAAGGTGGTGCCGCGCGGCGCCGGCACCTCGCTCTCCGGCGGCGCGCTGCCGCTGGAAGACGGCGTGCTGCTCGGCATGTCGAAATTCAACCGCATCCGCGAGATCGATTTCGACAATCGCGTCGTGGTGGCCGAGCCCGGCGTCACCAATCTCGGCATTTCCAACGCGGTCGCGCATCGCGGCTTCTATTACGCGCCCGATCCGTCCTCGCAGATCGCCTGCACCATCGGCGGCAATATCGCGGAGAATTCCGGCGGCGTGCATTGCCTGAAATACGGCATGACCACCAACAACGTGCTCGGTCTCGAAATGGTGCTGATGACCGGCGAGGTCCTGCGCATCGGCGGCAAGCATCTCGATTCCGGCGGCTACGATCTGCTCGGCATCGTCACCGGCTCGGAAGGCCTGCTCGGCGTCGTCACCGAGATCACCGTGCGCATCCTGAAGAAGCCGGAGACCGCGCGGGCGCTGCTGGTCGGCTTCCCGACTTCGGAGGATGCCGGCGCCTGCGTCGGCCGCATCATCGGCGCCGGCATCATTCCGGGCGGCATGGAGATGATGGACAAGCCTGCGATCCATGCGGTCGAGGAATTCGTGCATGCCGGCTATCCGCTCGATGTCGAGGCGCTGCTGATCGTCGAACTCGATGGCGGCCAGGCCGAGGTCGATCACCTGATCGAGCGGGTCGAGGCGATCGCGAGAGAGTGCCGCGCCATCGACCTGCCGGGTCTCGCAGAACGAGGACGAGCGGCTGCTGTTCTGGGCCGGACGCAAGGCGGCGTTTCCGGCGGTCGGGCGCATCTCGCCGGACTATTACTGCATGGACGGCACCATCCCGCGCGCGGCCTTGCCGCTGGTGCTGTCGCGCATGCGGGAGATGAGCGAGAAATACGGACTGCAGGTCGCCAACGTGTTTCATGCCGGCGACGGCAACCTGCATCCGCTCATTCTCTACGATGCCAATGTGCCGGGCGAACTCGACCGCGCCGAAGCCTTCGGCTCCGACATTCTGCGGCTCTGCGTCGAGGTCGGCGGCGTGCTGACCGGCGAGCACGGCGTCGGCGTCGAGAAGCGCGACCTGATGCCGGTGATGTTCTCGAAGCAGGACCTCGATCAGCAGCAGCGGCTGAAATGCGCCTTCGACGCGCGGGGGTTGCTCAATCCGGGCAAGGTGTTCCCGGAATTGCATCGCTGCGCCGAGCTTGGCCGCATGCATGTGCGGGCGGGCAAGGTGCCGTTTTCCCGGATATTCCCGACGATTTCTAGATCGGATCGCGAGTCTTTGCTCTGCCATTAACAAAGAACTGAATTGTTGCGCTGCACGGCGCGGTTCCGCGCGCGGCTTCGGCTGGATTTCACTTGCGCCGCGAAGGTGTTAGCGCCGCATCTCGATGCTGCGCCAAATCGCGGGTTCAGGCTCCGCCTCTTGCCAACGCCACAAAGTGCGCAGAGCATAGGCCTTCCGGCGTCGGATTACGGCCGGAATTAAACCGGCTGTTTCACGTCTGGCGCCCATGCCAAGGGAGGCGTCAATGACGGAAGCGAATGCGAACGGCACTAAAACCAACGGCAATAGGCCGAAGGGTCCCCGGTGCATTGCATTGGTGGGCCCCTTTCAGAGCGGAAAGACCACACTCCTAGAGGCGATCCTCGCGCGCACCGGCGCGATCCAGCGGCAGGGCAGCGTCGAGGCCGGTTCCACGATCGGCGACAATTCCAAGGAAGCCCGTCATCACAAGATGAGCGTCGAATTGTCGGTCGCGACCACGACCTTCATGGACGACAGCTATACCTTCATCGATTGCCCGGGCTCGATCGAGTTCATCCACGACATGCGCGCGGCGCTTCCGGCGGTCGATGCCGCGGTCGTGGTCTGCGAGGCGGACGAGAAGAAAATCCCGCAATTGCAGCTGGTGCTGCGCGAGCTCGAAGACCTGAAGATTCCGCGCTTCCTGTTTCTCAACAAGATCGACAAGGCCGACAAGCGCATCCGCGAGACGCTGCAGATGCTGCAGCGCGGCCTCGCGCGTGCCGCTGCTGCTTCGGCAAATCCCGATCTGGCGCAACGGCATCGTCACCGGCTTCGTCGATCTCGCGCTCGAACGCGCCCATGTCTACAAGGAGCACACCGCTTCCGAGGTGATCGAATTGTCGGGCGAGGATCTGGAGCGCGAGAAGACCGCGCGCTTCACCATGCTGGAGACGCTCGCCGATCACGACGACGAATTGATGGAGCAATTGCTCGAGGATATTCCGCCGCCGCGCGACAAGGTGTTCGACGATCTCGCCAAGGAATTGCGCGAAGGTCAGGTCTGCCCGGTGCTGATCGGCGTCGCGACGCGCACCAACGGCGTGCTGCGGCTGCTGAAGGCGCTGCGCCACGAAGTGCCGAATGTGGAGGCGACCGCAAAGCGGCTCGGCGTCAAGGGCGGCGACGCCACCGCCTATGTGGTCAAGACCATCAACACCTCGCATGGCGGCAAGATGTCGATCGCGCGCGTGCTGTCCGGGCAGATCGGCGACGGCACCACGCTCAATTCGCAGGATCGCGATGCCGGCCGCGTCTCCGGCGTGTCCAAGGTGCATGGGCCAGGGCTATCGAGAAACGCGGGCCCGCTGCGGCCGGCGAGACCGTCGCCTTCGGCAAGCTCGATCATGCCAGAGACCGGCGACACGCTCGCGTCCGGCAAGGACAATCCGAAGCGGCTGGTCGAGATCGTGCCTTATCCGCCGGTGCTGGCGATCTCGATCGCGGCGAAGGAACGCAAGGACGACGTCAAGCTCGGCCAGGCGCTGAACAAGCTGGTCGAGGAAGACCCCTCGATCACCATCGTGCACAATCCCGACACCCATGAAGTGGTGCTGTGGGGGCAGGGCGAGATGCATCTGCGGGTGATCGCCGAGCGGCTCACCGACCGCTTCGGCATCGCGATCGAGAAGCGGCAGCCGAGCGTCGGCTATCGCGAGACCATCAAGAAGACCATCCAGCAGCGCGGCCGCCACAAGAAGCAGTCCGGCGGCCACGGCCAGTTCGGCGACGTGGTGCTCGACATCAAGCCGCTGCCGCGCGGCGCGGGCTTCACTTTCGAGGAGAAGATCACCGGCGGCGTGGTGCCGCGCAACTACATCCCCTCGGTGGAAGAGGGCGTGATCGACGGCCTGAAGCACGGTCCGCTCGGCTTCCCGGTGGTCGACATCGCGGTGACGCTGATCGACGGCTCCTATCACACCGTCGATTCCTCCGACATGGCGTTCCGCACCGCCGGCCGCATCGGCGTCGTGGAAGCGCTGCCGCAATGCCATCCGGTACTGCTGGAGCCGATCCATTCGGTCGAGATCGTCTGTCCGAACGATGCGACGGCGAAGATCAACGCCATCCTGTCGGGACGGCGCGGCCAGATTCTCGGCTTCGACACCCGCGAGGGCTGGCCGGGCTGGGACTGCGTGAAGGCGATGATGCCGGAATCGGAGATCGGCGACCTGATCGTGGAAGTGCGCTCGGCCACCGCCGGTGTCGGCACCTTCACCTTCAAGTTCGACCACATGGCCGAACTGACCGGCCGCACCGCCGACCAGATCGTCGCGGCGAGACGGGCGGCGGAATAGCTGCCGCGAACACGGCTTCTACCTCCCCCTGCAAGGGGGGAGGGTTGGGGAGGGGATCAACGCAACACAGCAATGACCCCCACCCGGCGAACTTTGTTCGCCGCACCTCCGCCTTTCAGGGGAGGTGAAGAAAAGCGGCGTACTCAGGCGAGCGCCGGATAATCCGTATAGCCCTTGTCCTCGCCGGCATAGAACGTCGTCTGGTCCGGCGCGTTCAGCGTGGCCTTGGTCCTGAAGCGGATCGGCAAATCCGGATTGGCGAGGAACGGCACGCCGAAGGCGACCAGATCGGCTTCGCCATTGGCGATCGCGGCATTGCCGCTGGCTTCGTCATAGCCGCCATTCACGATGAAGCGTGCCCTTGAACAGCTTGCGCAGATGCGGCGCGAGATGGTTCGGTCCGCTCGGCGGATCGAAGGTGTGCAGATAGACGATGCCGAGTTCGCTCAGGCGCTGCGTCAGATAGGAGAAGGTCGCGCGCGGATCGGAATCCGACATCGAGTTGTAGGCGCCGTTCGGCGAGATGCGGTAGCCGACGCGGTCCTTGCCCCAGACGTCGATCACAGCCTTGTGTGACCTCGAGCGGCAGGCGCACGCGGTTCTCGATCGCGCCGCCATAGGAATCGGTGCGGTGATTGGTGCCGTCGCGCGATGAACTGATCGAGCAGATAGCCGTTCGCGCCGTGGATCTCGACGCCGTCGAAGCCTGCGGCCTTGGCATTCTCCGCGCCCTTGCGGAATTGCTCGACGATGCCCGGCAAGCTCGGACGCATCGAGCGCGCGCGGCGTCACCATCTTCTTCGGTCCCTGCGCGGTGAAGACTTCGCCGTCCGGCGCGATCGCCGACGGCGCGACCGGAAGCTCGCCGCCATGAAAGTCCGGATGCGAGATGCGCCCGACATGCCAGAGCTGCAGAAAGATCTTGCCGCCTGCGCGCTGCTACGGCGGCGGTGATCTTGCGCCAGGCCGCGATCTGTTCGGGCGAATGGATGCCGGGCGTACGGATATAACCCTGACGCCCTGCGGGCTCACCTGCGTGCCCTCGGTAACGATCAGTCCGGCGCCGGCGCGCTGGCGATAATAGGTTTCGGCGAGCGGGTTCGGCACGTTGCCGTCGAGCGCGCGGCTGCGCGTCATCGGCGCCATCACGAAGCGGTTGGACAGATGCAGCGGGCCGAGCTGATAGGGCTCGAACAACGGCTCGGTCGGCGGCGCTGGCGGGTCTTGATGGCGGTAGGGCGGTCATGGTTGCAGTTCCTTTGTGTTGGAAATTGCGGCGCCGGACGGCTTTCCGGCGGAGGGGACGGGTAGCCGTCCGGCGCGGCGTGGCGGGGCGCGGGCTACGCCACGTCGGAAAACGGCAGGGATTCAGCAGAGCTGGCAGTTCGGGTCGCATTGCCTTTGCGTCGGCGCCGGCAGCGAGGCCGCGATGTCCCAGAGTTCGCAGTTCGAGGGCTTTGGGGTCGACCTTGTCCGCCTTCATGACGAGGCGGACCAGCGGGTCGGACAGGATGTCGGGAAAGGTGAGGGCGGGCAGGTCGCGGCGCTCTATCGGCGGCACCGCACTTGGCGTAGAGGGATAAATCCATAATGCCTCCGGTCCGGCTTTAAAGGGCTGGCCGGCACCGCCTTGACTGTGGTACCGACCGGTAACATCTGCTAGTTACTGACCGGTAACACCCCTGTCAAGGGGCAAGGGCTTGACGAAGTGCCATGACCGCTGCGAAAGTCGAGACATTCCGAACGGCTTCCGCCCCGCGAGCGGATCATCGCGGTGGCGCGCGACCTGTTCTATCGCCACGGCATCCGGGCGGTCGGGGTGGAGGCGATCGCGGAAGCCGCCGGCACCAACAAGATGACGCTCTATCGTCACTTCGATTCGAAGGACGAACTGGTGGCGGAATACCTGCGCGGCCTTGCGGCCGAAAAACATGACGTCTGGTCCGCCATCGAAGCCGCGCATCCCGGACGATCCGCGTGCCCAGCTTCAGGCCTGGCTGGTCGAGGCCGCCAACCATGTCAGCGATCCGAAGTCGCGCGGCTGCGCGCTTGCCAATGCCGCGGTCGAATTGCCGGAAAAGGGACATCCGGCACGCTGCGTGATCGAGCAATGCAAACAGGACTCGCGCGAGAGTCTGGTCGCGCTCTGCCGCCGCGCCGGCGCGGAGCAGCCCGAACTTCTCGCCGATCAGCTCTTCATGCTGCTGGAGGGCGCGCTGGTCTGCACCCAGTCGCACCGGACACGCAGGCCCGGCGCTGCAATTTCATCGAGGCCGGACGCGCCATCGTCGCCGCGCATTTGCGCTGAACCTTCGTCACAGCGACGTTTCCCATTCCGCAACCTTAACGAATTCCTCCGCTCGCATTTTAGCGCGGGTGTTAACCCGCGCGCGCTAGGTCGCATCGAACAATACGGGGAAGGGCGCCGGATCGGGGACGGTCCGGTGACAGCGTCATGTTCGGAGCCTTGGGCAAGCTGATCGGGTTTGGCAGCGGCGCTGCGCCGCTCTGCCATCTCGCCGGCCATCGCGAACGGCTGAAGCCCTATGCCGAAGCGCTGCCGGCGCAGGGCATCGAAGGCCAATCGTTTCGACAGCGTGCCGCAGATGCTCGAAGCCGCGTCCTCGCGCGCGCCCGATCTCGTCTTCGTCGATCTCGGCCTCGGCGTTGCCGCCGCGCGCGCTGCGATCGAAGGCATTGCCGCCTTGCCCAAGCACGGCTGCGATCCAGCTCGTCGCTCCCGTCAAGGTCACGACCTACGAGCAGGTCGGTGCGGTCGGGCAATTGCGCCTGCATGGCGACAAGCTCGGCATCAAGATGCCGCAGGTGCTGCAGCCGCCCCATGACGGCGGCGCGGTGAAGAAGCTCGCACAGGAATTCGGATTGCGCCGCCACGACGCTGGCGGCAAGCCCGCGTCACGCTGCATCAGGCGATGAAGAAGAACTGGCTGGAGCTCTGGTATCAGCCGAAAATCGATCTCGCCACCAAGCGCCTGGTCGGCGCCGAAGGCCTGATCCGGGTGCGGCATCCCAAACACGGCACCATGTTTCCGGGCTCGTTCCTGCCGGGCGCGTCCGAAGACGACATGCTGAAGATGACCGAACAGGTGATCCTGACGTCGCTGCGCGACTGGGAGGACCTTGTCCGCCAACGGCGTGTCGGTGCGGCTCTCGGTCAACGCGCCGGTCTCCGCCTTCACCAAGCTGCCGCTTGCCACCATGCTGCGCGAGGAGCGTCCGCGCTCGACCAGCTGGCCCGGCCTGATCATCGAGGTGACCGAAGACGAGATCGTCAAGGATCTCGATATCGCCAACGAAGTCGCCGCCGAATTGCGCGCCCACCATTGCACGCTGGCGATCGACGATTTCGGCGCCGGCTATTCCTCGCTGGCGCGGCTTAAGCAATTGCCGTTCTCGGAACTGAAGATCGACCGCTCCTATGTCACCGATTGCAACAAGGACGGCCACAATGCCGGGCTGTGCGAGACCATCGTGGAACTCGCGCACCGATTCGGGCTGAAGACGGTGGCCGAGGGCATCGAGACCCACCACGAAAGCCACAAGCTGCAGGGCGTCGGCTGCGATGTCGGGCAGGGCTATCTGTTCGCAAAGCCGATGGCGAAGGAGCAATTCGTGTCGCTGCTGCGCCGGCGGGTGGTGCGAGATACCGATCAGGCGCAAGCGGTGCACAGCGGCCGCTCGCTGCGGGGCTTTTCGCCGCGTTTCGGCGCGAGGGCGTAACACTCCTAGCCGCTTATTCGGTCGGCGCAGCGGCGGTTTGTTACACGCCGCCGGCCTCAAATCCGCATCCCGTATCCGTGACTTGCCCTGCGCGATCCGCTTGCGATAGTGAGCGTTGAAGCCCGATTTTCGCGATACCGGAGCCTTGCGATGAACATCATACGCCGCCGCGGCTGGGAACTCCCCGAGAGCCAGGTCACGCCCGAGCATCTTTTCTTCAACCGGCGTTCCTTCATGGCGGGAGCTGCGGGGACGATGGCATCGATCCTGTCGCCGCAGCTTGCTTCCGCGCAGCGTCTCACCGATGTCGCCAATCTGCCGGACCCGACCGCCGACCTCTATCCGGCCAAGGCCAACACCACCTATCCGGTCGACCGCCCGCTGACCGAGGAGAAGGTCAGCGACCACCTACAACAATTTCTACGAATTCGGCGGCGACAAGGCGATCGCGCAGCGCGCGCAGGCGCTGAAGATGCGGCCCTGGACGGTCAAGATCGACGGCATGGTGGAAAAGCCGTTCGAGATCGGCATCGACGATCTGATCCGCAAGATGCCGCTCGAGGAGCGCGTCTACCGGCTGCGCTGCGTCGAAGCCTGGAGCATGACGATTCCGTGGACCGGCTTTCCGTTCGCGAAACTGGTCGAACTGGCAAAGCCTTTGTCGTCTGCGAAATATGTGCAGATGGAAACCTTCAAGGATCCGTCGATGGCGCCCGGCCAGCGGCAGACCTGGTATCCGTGGCCTTACACCGAAGGCCTCACCATCGCCGAGGCGAACAACGATCTCGCCTTCCTGGTCACCGGCGTCTACGGCAAGCCCGCGCCGCGCCAGATGGGCGCGCCGATCCGGCTCGCGGTGCCGTGGAAATACGGCTTCAAGTCGGTGAAGTCGATCGTGCGCTTCCACTTCACCGACAAGCGTCCGAAATCCTATTGGGAGTCGCTGCAGGCGCGCGAATACGGCTTCTGGGCCAACGTCAATCCGAAGGTCGATCATCCGCGCTGGAGCCAGGCGACCGAGGAAGTGATCGGCGCACGGCGGCAAGCGCGTGCCGACGCTGCTGTTCAACGGCTATGGCGAATGGGTCGCCGATCTCTACAAGGGCATGGATAGCGAGCGGTTATACGCGTAGGCCGTCATGCGTCGACCGCGTAGCGCTTCACCGCATCCTCGTCCCACGCGATGCCGGCGCCCGGCACATCCGGGATCTGCACCATGCCGTCCTTCACCGGGAACGGGCGTTGCAGGATCGGCTCGGCCCAGTCCTGCCATTCGAGCCAATGCGCGGTCGGAGTCACGCGCAACAGATGCGCGGAAAATTCCGGATAGAGATGCGACGAAAACGGCACGCCATCGGTTGCGGCAATCGCCGCCGACCGCAGCCAGCCGGTGACGCCGCCGATCCGCATCAGGTCCGGCATCACGAAGTCGCAGGCCCTGGCGTCGAGTGCGGCTTGCAGGTCGCGCGGTCCGTAGAAATTTTCGCCGATCTGGATCGGCGTCTTCAATTGCGCCGCGAGCTGCGCACAGCCCGAGAGATTTTCGTACAGGATCGGCTCCTCGATCCAGGTCAGTCCGAGATCGTCGATCATCGGACAGCGGCGCAACGCCTCGGCCATGTCGAGACCCTGGTTGAAATCCGCCATCAGATGCATGTCGTCGCCGACCGCGCGGCGGATGGTTTCGATCGCCGCGACATCGTCCTTCGGCCGCTCGCGCCCGAGCCGCAATTTCAGGCCGCCAAATCCGCCCTCGTCGCGAAGCACGGGGGCCTCGTCCGCGGTCGCGGCCGGCGGACCGAGCCAGAGCCCGTTGCTGTTATAGGCGCGCACCGGTCCGACGCTGCCGCCGAGCGTCACGCAGAGCGGCACGCCTGCGGCTTGCGCCAGCGCGTCCCAGGCCGCCATGTCGAGCCCCGATACCGCGATCATCGACACGCCGGAATAGCCCATCAGGTGCAGCGATTTGCGCGCCCGCTCGTACATTTCCGCAGGCGCCACCGGCTTGCCTTTGAACAGCGCTGCCGAAATCGCGAATGACCGGCAGCAGATATTTGATGGATGCGGCGTTGTACGGTCCGACATAGGAGCGGCCGGTCACGCCTTCCTCGGTTTCGAGATCGATCAGGATCAGCGGCCATTCCGATAATCGTCATGATGCGCGCGACGATCGGACGGCGCAGCTTCAGCACGACGGCGCGGGCGCGGATCGAACGGAAGGTCAAGGTTTGGCTGCATCGGCTGCCCTCTCAAGTGCAAATTCCGATTGCGGCCAAGGGTGTCAGCGGCGCCGCCGGTGTAAACTCACTGCCCGGTATACTTATCCGGGGACCGGTCATGCGCAGGAAGAGCGAGGCGACGCGGCAGAAAATCATCGACGCGGCCTATGAGCAGATCTGGCGTGCAGGCTTCAACCGTACCTCGCTCGACACCATCGCCGCGCGCGCCGATGTCACCAAGCGGACGCTCTATTCCTATTTCCGCAGCAAGGACGATCTGCTTGCCGCCGTGCTTTCGCATTACAACGAGCTTGCAGCGCAGCGGCTGAAGCGGATCGGCGACCGCATGCCGGCCGACCGCGACGGCATGATCGATTCCTTCTTCGGTCAGCTCGCCGGCTGGGCCAGCGCGACGCCGCGCTGGTCGGGCTCGGGCTTCACGCGGCTGGTCGTGGAACTTGCCGATCTGCCGGGACATCCGGCGCGCGCGCTCGCCCGCCGGGCCAAGACCGCGACCGAAGCCTGGCTCGCCGAGCCGTCTCGCGCTTGCCCGCGTCGGCGAGCCGCGCGAGCGCGCGGCCGAGATCATGCTGCTGCTGGAAGGCTCGATGGCGCTGACGCTCATTCACGGTCAGCGGCGCTATATCGATGCAGCGTCACGCGCGGCGAAGCGGCTTGTTGTCGCAACGGCAAGCCGCGCAAGCACGCGCCCGATCGAAAAAGAAAAAACCGGACCGCGAGGGGAGCGGTCCGGTTGAGTTCATGCCAGCGCGGGATGCTGGCAATCACCTTCCAGAGGGGAATCACTGTCTGCAATCGGTCGCGATCTGGGAGGATTCGAAAACCGCTCGCATCCAGTCGATTCAAATTATGAGTCTGCAACCGCGCTGTCGCAACGCACGCCTTCGTTGATCAGCCATGCGACTTTCGCAAGTCTTCGCGGTGCTGCCATGCCGCGTCGCCGGTGGCAAGCCGGCTTTCGGAAAACGACGCCGGATCAGAGCTCAGTAAGTCCAGCGTTGCGCCTTCGAGACCAGGAAGTCGCGGAACACCTGCACGCGCGCGACCGATTTGAGTTCTTCCGGATAGACGAAATAGGCGTCGAGCGTGATCGGGTCGGATTCCGCCGAGCAATTGCACCAGCCCGCCGTTTTCCTCGATCAGATAATCGGGCAGCAGCGCGATACCGATGCCCTGCTGGCAGGCGCGCAACAGCGACAGGATGTTGTTGACGATCAGCATCGGCGTGCGCGGCGCCTTGCCGTCGCGGCCCACTTCCAGCGGCCAGTTCCGGTTCTGCAGGAAGGTTGGGATGTTGCCGCCGCCCAGCAGGATGATGCGATGATTGTCGAGATCGTCGATCTTGGTCGGCGTGCCGAAGCGCTTCAGATATTCCGGCGACGCATAGGCGTGGAAATGCACCGAGAACAGCTTGCGCTGGATCAGGTCCGGCTGGGTCGGGATGCGCAGGCGGATCGCGACATCGGCCTCGCGCATGGCGAGGTCGAGTTCCTCGTCGGTCATGATCAGCGAGATGCGGATATCCGGATAGAGGTCGATGAATTCGCCGATCTTCGGCGTCAGCCAATGGGTGCCGAGCCCGACCGTGGTGGTGACCTTCAGGTCGCCGTTCGGCCGCTCGCGGCTGTCGGTCAGCTTGGCGCGCGCCGATTCCAGCTTCATGAACACTTCATGCGCGGTCCGATACAGCAGCTCGCCCTGCTCGGTCAGGATCAGCCCGCGCGCATGGCGATGGAACAGCGAGACATTGAGCGCCTGTTCGAGCGCGCGAGACCTGCCGCGACACCGCCGATTGCGACAGGCCGAGCTGCTCGCCGGCATGGGTGAAGCTGCCGGCTTCCGCCGCGGCATGGAACACCTTCAGCTTGTCCCAGTCCATCGAGGTCATTGAAAATCGCGATCGTTGCTGGAGCAAAACGGCACCGCCTTATTCGGCCGCCGCGCGCGTCTGCGCGTGCGCGGCGAGGAATTGTTCGGCCTCGAGAGCGGCCATGCAGCCCAGGCCGGCGGCCGTCACGGCCTGGCGGTAGATGTCGTCGGTCACGTCGCCGGCGGCGAACAGGCCGGGCACCGAGGTCGCGGTCGAATAGGGCGCGGTCGCGACATAGCCGGACGGCTTCATCTCGACCTTGCCCTGCACGAGTTCGGTCGCGGGCGAATGGCCGATCGCGACGAACACGCCGTCGACCTTGCGCTCGCTGACGGCGCCGGTCTTCAGATTGCGCAGATCTGCGCCGAGTGACCTTGGGCGGGTTGTCGGCGCCGACGAGGTCGTCGACCGCGCTGTCCCAGATCACCTCGATCTTCGGATTCTTGAACAGGCGGTCCTGCAGGATGCGCTCGGCGCGGAAGCGAGTCGCGGCGATGCACGAGGTGACCTTGGTGGCGAAATTGGTGAGGAACAGCGCCTCCTCGACCGCGGTATTGCCGCCGCCGATCACGATCACTTCCTTGCCGCGATAGAAGAAGCCGTCGCAGGTGGCGCAGGCCGAGACGCCGAAGCCCTTGAATTTCTCCTCGAACGGCAGACCGAGCCAGCGCGCCTGCGCGCCGGTCGCGAGGATCACGGCGTCGGCGAGATAGACGTCGCCGGAATCGCAGGTCAGCCGGAACGGGCGGCGCGGCGGTGTCGAGATTGTTGACGTGGTCGGTGACGATCCGGGTGCCGACATGCTCGGCCTGCTTCTGCATCTGCTCCATCAGCCAGGGGCCCTGGATGACGTCGGCGAAGCCCGGATAGTTCTCGACGTCGGTGGTGATGGTGAGCTGGCCGCCGGGCTGGTAGCCCTGGATCAGGACCGGCTCCAGCATGGCGCGGGCGGCATAGATGGCGGCCGTGTAGCCGGCCGGGCCGGAACCGATGATGACGACCTTGGCGTGGGTGGTCTTGCTCATGCGATTCGTCGGGAGTTGTCGGGCCGGAAGCGGTCGCGGCCGTATCGAGGGACCCGGCTGTTGCGGTGCCGAATTTAGGCATTTGTCGGAGCCATGCAAGATTTGCAACCCGCCTGCGGCCGATCTGCCGGGATAAGCAACGGGAACACGCTGGAAACCGCCGGCCGCGCAATTTTATTTCGCGGCCGGCCCGGATTCGGCTAAAGTCCGCCGCAGATGGTCACGGAGGATCGCCGATTCATGCTGGCCCGGCTCGATGCCATCGACTGGAAAATCCTGGCGGAACTGCAGGACGACGGCCGCATCACCAATGTGGAGCTGGCGCGCCGGGTCGGCATTTCGGCGCCGCCCTGCCTGCGGCGGGTGCGGGCGCTGGAGGAGGCCGGCTACATCCGCGGCTATCGCGCGCTGCTCGACGAGAAGCGGCTCGGCTACGAGGTCACGGTGTTCGCGCTGGTGCATCTGTCGAGCCAGGCGGAGCCGGACCTCGCCGCGTTCGAGGCCTTCGTGCGCGGCGCAGCCGCTGGTGCGCGAATGCTGGATGCTGTCGGGCGAGGTCGATTTCATCCTGAAATGCGTGGCGCCCGACCTGAAGACCTTTCAGGCCTTCGTCACCGAGCTCACCGGCGCGCCGCATGTGCGCAACGTGAAGACCTCGCTGTCGCTGCGGATGTCGAAGGATGCGCCGAATGTGCCGACCGAGCGACCGACCGCCCTGGCGGATCAGGGTTTGCCGCCGACCAGATAGATCGCGCAGCGAGGAATTCGACCACGGCACCTGCTGCTGCCGGTCGCCAGCTTCGCGAGCGCCACGGCCCGCTTCACCAGCGCGTTGAATTGCTGTCCGGAGCGCGGCCGCCTCGCCGGCGATCGCGCCGAGCGAAAACAACAGCGGCACGGCGAGCCAGGTCGCATCCGGCGATCTCCAGATCGCATCTGCGCCATGTTCTTGCGCCGACCGGATGCACAGGCCATTGTCAGCGCGACGAAGCAAAATGCCGGCGCGGGCCGGGCATTTCGACCATGGATGAAGGGTAGCGCGCGATGAATCATCGCCACTCCACCTTCAGAGACCTCGTAAGCGCGGGCGCCGCCGGGCGTGACCACTTCGACGCTCGCGCCCTTCTTCTTGCCGAGCAGCGCGCGCGCCAGCGGCGAGGAGATCGAGATCCGGCCGGACTTGGCGTCCGCCTCCGGCTCGCCGACGATCTGCCAGACCTGCTTCTTGTCGGTGTCCTCGTCGATCAGGGTGACGGTGGCGCCGAATTTCACGGTGTCGCCGGACAGCTTCGAGACGTCGATCACCTCGGCGCGCGCCAGCTTGTCCTCGAGCTCGGCGATGCGGCCCTCGTTATGCGACTGCGCCTCCTTGGCGGCGTGATATTCGGCATTCTCCGAAAGGTCGCCGTGGCCGCGCGCCTCGGTGATCTGCTGGATGATGCGCGGGCGCTCCACCTGCTGGCAATGCTTCAGCTCGGTCTCGAGCGCAGTATAGCCGGCCGCGGTCATCGGAATCTTGTCCATCGTCTTCTAACCTCCGGTCTCGCAGGCCCTCCGGCGCTGCAAGACGCAAAAAGACAAAAGTGCTGATCGCAGGCCGACGCAGATCGTCCGGCACGCGATCGAACTTCTGTCCAAAAAACAACCGTCACCAACTCGCCGGAACGAATCTGGTTCAGTTCCGGCCGCCGAAATAACTCTGCAGCGCGCGGACCTCGAGGTCCCCCTCGAGAAAGGCTTTTATTCCTCGCGCTGCCGCGACGGCTCCGGAAAGAGTGGTGTAGTACGGCACTTTATGCAAGAGGGCGGCGGCGCGCAGCGACCTGGAATCGGCCAGAGCCTGGGCGCCCTCGGTGGTATTGAAGACCAGCTGGACGTCGCCGTTCTTGATCGCGTCCACGATATGCGGCCGGCCTTCCAGCACCTTGTTGACCTTGGCGGAGGGCACCCCCTGCTGGTCCAGATAGCGCTTGGTGCCGGAGGTGGCGATCACCTTGAAGCCCATGCCGATCAGCAGTTTGAGGCTGTCCACGATGCGCGGCTTGTCGGCGTCGCGCACCGACACGAACACGGTGCCGGAACGCGGCACCCGGGTGCCGCCGCCGAGCTGGCTCTTGGCGAAGGCGATCTCGAAATTGCTCGCAATCCCCATCACCTCGCCGGTCGATTTCATCTCCGGTCCCAGCACGGTATCGACGCCGGGGAAGCGCGCGAACGGGAACACCGCCTCCTTGACGCCGACATGGTCGAAGCGCGGCGGCTTCAGGCCGAAGATGGCGAGCTTCTCGCCCGCCATCACGCGCGCCGCGATCTTGGCGACCGGCAGCCCGATCACCTTGGCGACGAAGGGCACGGTGCGCGAGGCGCGCGGATTGACTTCGAGCACGTAGATGTCGCGATCCTTGATCGCGTATTGCACATTCATCAGCCCGCCGACCTTGAGCGCCAGCGCCAGCGCGCGGGTCTGCCGCTCCAGTTCGGCGATCATCTCGGTGTCGAGCGAATGCGGCGGCAGCGCGCAGGCGGAGTCGCCGGAATGCACGCCGGCTTCCTCGATATGCTCCATGATGCCGGCGATGAAGGTGTCCTTGCCGTCGGCGAGACAATCGACGTCGACCTCGATCGCATCCGACAGATAGCGGTCGAGCAGCAGCGGGCGCTTCTTCGACACCACGAGTTCGGACGGCCGGTCGAGATCGCCGGTGAGGCGGGCCAGATAGCGGTCGAGCTGATGGGTGTCGTGCACGATCTCCATCGCGCGCCCGCCCAGCACGTAGGACGGCCGGATCACGATCGGGAAGCCGATCTCGCCGGCGATCGCGCGCGCTTCCTTCGGCGAGGTGGCGATCGCGTTCTGCGGCTGTTTGAGGCCGAGCTTGTCGAGCAGCTTCTTGAAGCGGTCGCGGTCTTCGGCGAGATCGATCATGTCGGGCGAGGTGCCGAGGATCGGCACATTCGCCTTTTCCAGCGCTTCGGCGAGCTTCAGCGGCGTCTGTCCGCCGAACTGCACGATCACGCCATGCAGCGTGCCGCGCGAGCGCTCGATGTCGATGATCTCGAGCACGTCTTCGGCGGTGAGCGGCTCGAAATACAGGCGATCCGAGGTGTCGTAATCGGTCGACACCGTTTCCGGATTGCAGTTGACCATGATGGTCTCGTAGCCCGCATCCTTCAGCGCGAAGCAGGCATGGCAGCAGCAATAATCGAACTCGATGCCCTGTCCGATCCGGTTCGGCCCGCCGCCCAGGATCACGACCTTCTTCTTGTCGGACGGCGCCGCCTCGTTCGAGAGCGTGCCCGCGAACGGCGCCTCATAGGTCGAATACATATAGGCCGTGGGCGAGGCGAATTCGGCGGCGCAGGTGTCGATGCGCTTGAATACCGGGCGCACGTCGAGCGCGTGGCGCTTCTTCGTGACCGCCTCGGCGGCAAGCCCGGTGAGCTTGCCGAGCCGCGCATCGGAAAATCCCATCGCCTTCAGCCGCCGCAACGCGCCCGGCGTCTGCGGCAGGCCGCGCGTCTTGATCGCTGCTTCGGTCTCGACGATGCCGCGGATCTGCGACAGGAACCACGGATCGATCTTGCAGCCTTCATGGATCAGTTCGTCGTCCATGCCGAGCCGCATCGCCTGCGCGACCTGCAGGATGACGATCGGGCGTCGGCGTGCCGAGCGCGGCGCGGATGGCATTGCTGTCGTCGCCTTCGCCCGAGCCCTCGATGTCGATGTCGTCGAGGCCGGTCAGCCCGGTCTCGAGCGAGCGCAACGCCTTCTGCAGCGATTCCTGGAAATTGCGGCCGATCGCCATCGCCTCGCCGACCGATTTCATCGAGGTGGTCAGCACATGCGAGGCGCCGGGGAATTTCTCGAAGGCGAAGCGCGGGATTTTGGTGACGACGTAATCGATGGTCGGCTCGAACGAGGCCGGCGTGGCGCCGCCGGTGATGTCGTTGGCGATCTCGTCGAGCGTGTAGCCGACCGCGAGCTTGGCCGCGACCTTGGCGATCGGAAAGCCGGTGGCCTTCGAGGCCAGCGCCGAGGAGCGCGACACCCGCGGATTCATTTCGATGACGACCAGCCGGCCGTCCGCCGGATTGACCGCGAACTGCACGTTCGAGCCGCCGGTCTCCACCCCGATCTCGCGCAACACCGCGAGCGAGGCGTCGCGCATGATCTGGTATTCCTTGTCGGTCAGCGTCAGCGCCGGCGCGACCGTGATCGAGTCGCCGGTATGCACGCCCATCGGATCGACGTTTTCGATCGAGCAGATGATGATGCAATTGTCCGCCTTGTCGCGGACCACTTCCATCTCGTATTCCTTCCAGCCGAGCACCGATTCCTCGATCAGCACTTCGTTGGTCGGCGAGGCGTCGAGCCCGCGCTCGATGATGTCGAGAAACTCCTCGCGCGTATAGGCGATGCCGCCGCCGGTGCCGGCCAGCGTGAAGGACGGCCGGATGATCGCCGGCAGCCCGATCTCGGTCAGCGCTTCCAGCGCCTCGATCAGTCCGCGCTCGATATATTTCTTCTTGCGGTCGGCTTCGCCGCCGGCCCAGTGCCACTTCGAAGGCATGCAGCGCCTTCTTCTCCTCGTCGGGCGAAGCTTCTTCGCCTTGATCGCGGCAATGCCGGCGGTCTGCTTGTCGCGGTCGGCCTGTTTCAGCACCGAGGCATTGGCGAGCGCCGAGCGCGGCGTCTCCAGCCCGATCTTGTGCATCGCCTCGCGGAACAGCTCGCGGTCTTCGGCCTTGTCGATCGCTTCGGCGGTGGCGCCGATCATCTGCACGCCGAACTTGTCGAGCACGCCCATCTTCTTGAGCGACAGCGCGCAATTCAGCGCGGTCTGCCCGCCCATGGTCGGCAGCAGCGCGTCCGGGCGCTCCTTCTCGATGATGCGGGCGACGATGTCGGGGGTGATCGGCTCGATATAGGTGGCGTCGGCCAGATCCGGATCGGTCATGATCGTGGCCGGATTGGAATTGACCAGCACGATCCGGTAGCCCTCTTCCTTGCAGGGCCTTGCAGGCCTGGGTGCCGGAATAGTCGAATTCGCAGGCCTGTCCGATGACGATAGGGCCCGCGCCGATGATCAGGATCGATTTTATGTCGGTTCGTTTCGGCATCGGCTCCGCTGGCACCCGCGACCGCGGGGCTTCACGCACATAAAAAAAGGGCGCGCTTTGCGCGCGTCCTCGGGCTCGGCGACGGCGATATGGGCCTCGCGCGGGCCGGTGTCTAGACCAGAATCGGGGAGGGGGGAAGGCCCGAGAGCGTCCCATGCGCAACTTTCGGCCGATCGGACGACCGGGCCGATTCTACCGCGGCACCAGCATTTTGGCGGCCTCGTGGAGCGCGGGAACGATATCGCGCTCCATGGTCTCGATCGACATGCGCGCCGACGATGCACTGACCGCCATCGCGGCGACGACGTTTCCGGCCGGCGAATGAACCGGTATCGCCACCGCGCGCAATCCGATCTCGAGTTCCTCGTCGCTCACCGCATGTCCCGCCTTGCGCGTTCGCTCGACCATCTGCCGCAATCCGGCCGCATCCGTGACCGTAAGGCGCGTCCGCTTTTCGAAGTTGTGACGCGCGAGATAGGCATCGATTTGCGCATCCGAGCGGGCCGCGAGCAGGACGCGGCCGGCCGCCGTACAATATAGCGGCCATCTGGCGCCAATTCGGATCGCAGCCGACACCACCCGCGCGGTCGCCGACCGGGCGACAAAAAGCACTTCGTCGTCTTCGGCCACGCCCAGCGAAACCGATTCGCCGAACTCGTCGCGCAATCGGTCGAGGATCGGAGCGGCCGCGGCCGCAAGCGTATCGCCCCCGAGATAAGCGGAACCAAGACGCAACAGGCGCGGCGCCGGCGTGAAGAACTTGCCGTCGTGATGCAGGTAGCTCGAGCGACGTCAACGTCAGCAGGCAACGGCGTGCGGCCGCGCGCGTGATGCCGGTTCGCTCGGCCGCGGTGGCGACCGTGATGCGGTCATTCCGGGCTCCGAGCAGTTCCAGAATGGCAAGACCCTTGGCAAGTCCGGCCATGCCTTCCTGACGGGGCAGGGTAGGCACATCGTTTGACATGGAAATTCTTCCGTGTTTTTCTGTTCGTATATCGAATTATTGTTCGAATAACGAACAAAACTTGGCCTTGTCGAGGGGAAACTCCATGATCGTCGACTTCCAGCATCACTTCACGCCGCGTGAATTGTTCAAGGAGGATCTCGGCGACAAAGCTTGTCATCGTCTTCGATGAGACTGGCGCGCCCAGCTACACCTCGCACAAGATGCTCTACGACCTCGACGAACACATCCGCATGATGGATGTCGCAGGCGTGGACGCGGCCTTCATCACCAGCGGCGCCGGAATGTGCGTCGATCTCGAACGATCGAAATTCATCAACGACAAGGCGAAGCAGGCCGAGCGCGATTATCCGGGACGGTTCATCGGCGCCGCGCATGTGCATCCGCTGGGCGGACCGGCGGCTTTCAAGGAATTGGCGCGATGCGCGCATGAGCTTGGTTTTCCGGGCGTGGTCGTCACCTCGGAAGTCGATGGCCTGTTTATCGATGCGGCGGAATTCGAACCGTTTTGGGCGGAAGCCGAAAAGCTCGGTCTGTTCGTTTTCGTTCACCCCGCGCTCAAACTGAATTTTCCGCAGCAATTCGACGCCTACGACACGGCGCGGTCTGTCGGCCGTGAATTCTCGCTGATCATGGCGACGATCCGGCTGATCAATAGCGGCGTATTCGATCGTCATCCGTCGCTGACCGTGCATATGGCGCATCTCGGCGGCGGCATCGCGTCCATGTTGGGCCGCATTCGCGGCTACCAGGACAAGGATTTCTGGGGTCTGCGCGGCAACGCCAAGCATGGCCGCACCTGCGAGAAGGATTTCGACTATTATTTTCGCAACAACCTGGTGTTCGACACCGGAGGGTTCTGCGGCGCGATCGGCTGCGTCCAGACGGCATTGGTGGAAATTCCGGCCGAACGACTGGTCTTTGCGACCGATTATCCGCAGGAGATTCGCGGGCGCGAAGCCGTGCGTGACTTTGTGAACGACATTCGCAAACTGGGCCCGGCCGGCGAGAAAATCCTGTCCGGCAATGTCGATCTGCTGCTGAAAGGCCGTTATGCGCGCCGTGCCGCTTAAGTCCTCGGGTTTTTCACCCGTTTGCGCGGATGCTTCGGCGAAGCTTCGCGAACCGGCCCGCGCTATAGTCCCGGCGAAGGCGGGTGGAATCCTGTTGTCAAATTGAAAACAAGAAGCGTCGCGTCTCCCCGGTTTCGGAAGCGGGACAAAGACGGTCAGCTCTGAGGGAGACGAGACATGTACAAGTCTTTAGCCGAATGTTTGCTGGTGTTCACTGCGTGCCTGCTCATCGGCCCGGCAAATGCGCAGGATTGGCCGGCCAAGCAACCGATCAAGGTCATCGTTCCGCTCACGGCGGGAAGCGGAACCGACGTCACCGCAAGGCTTGCCACCGAGCAGATGGGCAAGACGCTCAATCAGACCTTCGTGGTCGAGAACCGTCCGGGTGCTGCGACCGTCATCGGCAGTACGGCAGTCGCGAAGTCCCCGGGCGACGGCTACACGCTGCTGGTCGCGCCCTCCGCGCTCACCATCACACCGGCGCTGCAGAATCTGCCCTACGACACGAGCAAGGATTTGAAGCCGATCATATCGCTCGGCAATGTCGCCAATGTCCTGGTTTCGACCGGCGGCAAGTACAAGTCGTTGAAGGAGTTGATCGAAGCCGCCCGCAAGAAGACCGATTCCGTGAGCTACGTTTCCATCGGGCTCGGCAGTTCGGCGCAACTCACCGCCGAGTTGCTCGGATTGAAGGCCGGCTTCAAGGCGCTGGCCGTGCCGTTCAAGGGATCGCCGGAAGGATTGCAGGAGGTCGTCGCCGGCCGCGTCGACTTCTATTTCTGTCCGCTGCTTCCGGCGCTGTCGCTGATCCGGGAGGGCAAGCTCGACGCGCTGGCGGTCAGCGGATCGTCGCGCTCGTCGCTGCTGCCGAACGTGCCGACCATCGCCGAGCTTGGCGTGCCGGAGGCGACCTATGATTTCTGGATCGGCCTGTTCGCGCCAGGCGATACGCCCGACGCCATCGCCGACAAGCTGCATGCCGAGGCGAAAGCGGCGCTGGCGCTGCCGGAGCTGAAGGAGCGCTTCGTGAAGATGGGTCAGGACCCGATGCTGATGTCGCGGCAGGAATTCAGCAACTACATCCGCAAGGACCTCGCCCGCAACGCGGAGTTGGTGAAGGCTGCGAAGATCGTTCCGAGCCAGAACTGACGGCTCTGCTCCCGGCGCCGCTCGCGCCGGGCGGCCGCGAACAGGCAAGGCGCCGTGAATAGGCAAGCATCGGCTGAAACAGGATAGGACCGGCGCAAGCGCCGGTCCTCGTCTTTCGTGTTCGCTTATGCGTCCGCCTATTGCGAAGACTTGAGCAATTGCGAGCCGAAGAAGCGCTCGGGCAGCGACCGCACGATGTCGAGCGATCCGGCAGCCGCGAAATCCTCCAGCCGCAGATGCGGGTTGCGCGGCCGGATGCGTTCGAACGCCGCGCGCGCCTCGGCGTCGCAAGGCGGCGGGATGGTGGCGTCGATCAGCATCTTCGAGCCCTGCCGCTGCCACAGCGGCGTGCCGGGCGCGCCCAGCTCGGGCAGGCTGGCATCCATGGCGTGATTGTCGGTGCCGGGAATGATGACGACGTCGCGCTCGGGATTGACGCGCGTGACGAGCGCCCACATCAGCTCGGCGGGATTGAAGATGTCGACGTCCTCATCGACCGCGATCACCAGCTTGGGATGCTGGTATTCCGACGCCAGCGCCGCCAGCAGCAGGTTCTTCGCCTCGCCATAGGCACGCTGCGTCATCTGCACCACCACGCCGAACACGCCGGGCAGCACCATCACGTTGTGCAGATTGGGACCGCCGCCGATATCCTTGAGGCGCCGGTAGATGGTGGCGCTCATCGGCAGCTTGTGGAAGACGCAGCCTTCCATCTCCGAGCCGTTTTGCAGGTTCTTGAAGATGGCGTCCTTGCGGCGCGTCATGCACTTGTATTCGACGACCGAGATTCGCCGGTGCCGGTGACGTAATAGTCCTGGAATTCCGAGAACGGGCCTTCGTCCTCGCGGTAATGCGGCGGGATATGGCCTTCCAGCACCAGTTCGGCGTCGGCGGGACTTCGAGGTCGACGGTCTTGCATTTGACCAGCCGCACCGCCTCGTCGAGATAGCCGCCGGCAATCTCGAACTCGTCGAGGCCGTAGGCGGCCGTGGTCGCGGCGGCTGCGTAATAAGCCGGATGATGGCCGATGAAGATGGCCACCGGCATCGGCTCGTTGCGCTCCTGGTACTTCATGTAATTCTTCCACGAGTGGCGCGGATACAGAAGGATGCCCGACTTGTTCGGGCCCTTGATCTGCAGCCGGTGGAAACTGACGTTGCGCTGCCCGGTATCGGGATCCTTGGTCACAACGAGTCCGGAGCCGCAAACCGGGCCGCCGTCGCGCACGCCGGCGATATGCACCGGCAGATGCGTGAGGTCGAACTCGCCTTCGCCGAACACCATCTCCTGCACCGGCGCGTCGCTCACCATTTCCGGCTTGATCAGCTTGCCCATGCCTTCGGCAACCTTCTTCACCACCGTGCTTTCGGTGGCGCCGAAGGCCAGCGCGACATGGCGGACGTTGGCGGGCGCCTGCCCGAGCGAGCGCCAGCCATGCGGCAGGTTTTCGAAGAACACCGCCTTTTCGCGCGACTGATACAGCAGCGAACCCATCTGGGTCAGCGGATCGACCGGCTTGTCGACCCGGATCAGCTCGCCGGCCGCTTCCAGGTCGGCAATCCAGGTCCGCATGGTCTTGGGCTGCGCGGGAGTCTTTGAACGCGCGGAAGATTCGGGGCGCGCGGACGCGTGAGGGGCCACGGAAGAGGCCATCGCCGGTTTCTCCAGACTTGAAATGGGTAAATCGTTCTGCTAGACAGAATGATATTCTGTCAGACAAAATACTAACGCTGCCCAATATCCCTGTCAAACAAGGTGGAAACCGAGTGCCAGCATCGAATCCATCGTCGGGGAAAGCTGGCGATGCGGCGCCGGGCGTGGCCGCGCTCGAACGCGGCCTCTCGATCCTGGAAGCCTTCCAGCCGGGTCGGGCAGCGCTATCACTGGCGGAACTGGCCGCTGTGACCGGCTTTTACAAAAGCACCATCCTGCGCTTGTGTGCGTCGCTCCTGCGGTCCGGGTATCTGCACCGTCTGGCGGATGGCCGCTATCGTCTGGGCGCGGCTGTCTTCCGGCTGGGCCGCATCTATCAAAGTTCGTTCGAGCTTCGGGATGCGGTCGAGCCGGTGCTGCGCAATCTGGTGGCCCGCACCGGCGAGACCGCCTCGTTCTATATCCGGGACGGCAACAGCGAGGTCTGTCTGCACCGCGCCGCGTCCTCGCGGCCGGTGCATGATGCCGGCATTGTCGAGGGCGAACGTTTCCCCATCGACAGCAGCGCCTGCTCGCGCGTGCTGTCGGCCTTTTCCGGCATGAAGGGAAAGGAGTACGACGCCGTCCGGCGTCAGGTGGTGCTGGTGGCGCGTCCAAGCGAACGGGTGGCCGGCGTCGCGGCCGTCGTTTGTCCGGTGCTGGGCATGGATCGCATGGCGGCGGGCGCGCTGATTCTGTCCGGCCCGGAATCCCGCTTCACCGACCGGGCGGTCGCGGACATGAAGGCGATCCTGTCCGAGGAGGCCGCGGCCCTGACCGGCCTGCTGGGCGGCGATCCGGCCATTTTCCGGACGGTTCGGAGCACGACGGTTCGCAGCTCTACGTCGCGGTCCACGTCTTGAGGCGCGCAGCCGCCGCATTGGCCTGAAAAAGAGCCAGGCGAAGCCCGACCGATAGCGAGCTTCGCCTGGAAATTGGAGGCCCGGCCAGGATTCGAACCTGGCTAAGGAAGGTCATGCACGACCTTTGCGTTGCCGCTCCGCCACCGGGCCGGCGCCGACGATAACGCCTGTGTGATTGCTTTCAAGTTAGAGGCCGCCACAAAACCAATGATTAACCACGACGGCCGGCTCCAATTGGAGACGTGGTTAATGCGGCGCCGCGACGAATGTCATGCGCGTCTGCAGATGGCCGATATTTTCTGCCTGTCGCTCGCCGCGAAAGCCCGCAGCGTCCAGCTTTGCCAGCATGTCGCTTTCGCTGTAGCGCGACAGCCCGGCATCCTTGCGCAGCCGCGAATAATCCGAAAGCGCGGTGCGAAACAATCCGCCGAGCGCGGCCAGAAAGAAGCCGTCGCGCCAGCCGAAGCGCAGCAGCGCGAGCGCGTCCTTCCAGGCCGGGGTGCCGGGTTGCACGACGTCGCCGATCACCAGCTTGCCGGAGGGATGCAGCAGCCGGCGAAACAGCTTCAACAACTCGTCGAGCTGCGCGGCGGAGAGATATTGCGACACCGAATGCAGGATCACGACCTCGAAGGAGCGCTCCGGCAGGGCCGCGGTCTGTTCGGGCGAAAGCATCGCGATGTAGCGCTCGTGCTTGACTCGGCGCATCACCGCTTCGCGCAGGTTGGGGGCGGCCTCGCACAAGGTCAGCGATTCGGCTTCGCGCACCAGCCGTTCGGCATAGGCCGCTTCGCCGCAGCCATAATCGAGCACGCGATCGCCGTGCTTCACATGCGCCAGCATGCCCTCGCCGGTGATGAGCGCATGGACCTCGCGATGGCGGGCATTCACGTAGATCGCGTGGTCGGAATCGAAGAAGGAAATCCAGTCGGACATGCGGCTTTATAGCGTGGCGATGCGGCACGTCGCCAATGATATTCGATTGTCGCGCGCGCCGCTGCTCCCCTATGATGAAGTGCGCACGGCTGCGACCCGCGTATGCAGCACCGACTATGATATGGCCGAAATTATCAGCCGTTCGATCTTGACCTGTCCCGCCTGCGGTCAGGCCTCCGAGGAGAACATGCCCGTCGATGCATGCGTCTATTTCTATGACTGCAAGGGCTGCGGTCTGCACCTAAAGCCAAAGCGCGGCGATTGCTGCGTTTTCTGTTCCTATGGCTCCGTTGCGTGCCCGCCGGTCCAGGCCGGCGGCAAGTGCTGCGCGTGATGGCGTCGACCGCTCAGGCCGCCTTGCGCTTCTTGTGCTCGCGCATCAATTCGACGAAGCGCTTGAACAGATAATGGCTGTCGCGCGGGCCGGGCGAGGCCTCGGGGTGATATTGCACCGAGAACACCGGCTTGTCCTTCAGCGCGATGCCGCAATTGCTGCCGTCGAACAGCGAGATATGGGTCTGCTCGACATTGCCGGGCAGCGAATCCTTGTCGACCGCGAAGCCGTGATTCATCGAGGTGATCTCGACCTTGCCGGTGGTGAGGTCCTTCACCGGATGATTGGCGCCGTGATGGCCCTGATGCATCTTCATGGTCGTGCCGCCGAGCGCGATGCCGAGCATCTGGTGGCCGAGACAGATGCCGAAGGTCGGCACGCTCCTGTCGATCATGGTGCGGATCACCGGCACCGCATATTTGCCGGTCTCGGCCGGATCGCCGGGGCCGTTCGACAGGAACACGCCGTCGGGCTTCAGCGCCATGATGTCATCGGCCGAGGTCGTGGCCGGCACCACCGTCACCTTGCAGCCGCTCGACGGCCAGCAGCCGCAGGATGTTGCGCTTCACGCCGTAGTCGATCGCGACCACATGGAATTCCGGATTGTCGGTGCGCGAATAGCCCTTGCCCCAGACCCACTCGCCTTCGTCCCAGGTGAAGCGCTGGCCGCTGGTCACCATCGGCACCAGGTCCATGCCGACCAGGCCCGGCCATTCGCGCGCTTCCTTCTTCAGCGCCTCGAGATCGAACTTGCCGCGACGGCTCGTGCGCGATCACGGCGTTGGGCATGCCCTTTTCGCGAATGAGCGCGGTCAGCGCGCGGGTATCGATGCCGGACAGGCCGATGATGCCGCGCGCCTTCAGCCATTGGTCGAGATGGCGGGTGGCGCGGTAATTCGACGGGTCGGTGATCGCGCCCTGCAGGATCACCCCGCGCGCGCCCGGCGTCGCCGCCATGTTCACGGTCTCGATGTCGTCGTCGTTGGTGCCGACATTGCCGATATGCGGGAAGGTGAAGGTGATGATCTGGCCGGCATAGGAGGGGTCGGTGAGGATTTCCTCGTAACCGGTCATCGCGGTGTTGAAGCAGACCTCGCCGACCGCCGTGCCGGTGGCGCCGAAGCCATGGCCTTCGAGGATGGTGCCGTCGGCCAGCACCAGCAGGGCGGTCGCCTTGGGCTCGGTCCAGCCGGAATTCGGATATGGTAGGTGTTCATAAAGCGCCTAAATAGTCGGATGCCGAGGGGCTTGCCAAGGAGACTCGTCAAGCATGATGACCGCGCTTGTCTATATCGCGCGGCCCTGGCCGAAATTGCCGGTTGTTTCGCATTCTGGGCGGTTTTGCGGCTCGGCAAGCCGGTATGGTGGCTGGTTCCGGGGGTCGCGAGCCTCGTGCTATTCGCCTATTTGCTGACGACTGGTCGAAGCGGCCTTTGCCGGGCGTGCCTATGCGGCCTATGGCGGTGTCTATATCGCCGCCTCGCTGCTCTGGTTATGGGCGGTCGAGGGCGCGCGGCCGGACCGCTGGTCGACCCGATCGGTTCGGCCATCTGCATTCTGGGCGCTGCCGTCATTCTGCTCGGCCCGCGCCCGCTGCCGCCCTGAGATCTGAGAGGTCTTCATGCTGCGCGACGACATCAACAATGCTCTGAAAGAGGCGATGAAGGCGAAGAACGAGCGCAAGGTCTCGACGCTGCGTCTGGTCAATTCCACCTTCAAGAATGCCGATATCGAGGCGCGCGGCGCGGGCAAGACGCTGTCGGACGCCGACCTGCTTCCGGTGCTGCAGAAGATGATCAAGCAGCGCCAGGAATCGAAGGAGCTTTACGAGAAGGGCGGCCGGCCCGAACTGGCGCAGCAGGAAGCCGACGAGATCGCGATCATCACCGCCTATCTGCCGAAGCAGATGTCCGACGCCGAAATGTCGGCGGCGATCGATGCTGCGATTGCGGAAACCGGCGCGGCCTCGATGAAGGACATGGGCAAGGTGGTAGGCCTGCTGAAGGCGAAATTCGCCGGCCAGATGGATTTCGGCAAGGCCAGCGGCGTGGTGAAAGGCAAGCTCGGCGGGTGAGATTTTCTGGGTTGTCATTGCCGGGCCCGCGCATGACAACCGAGAACCAATGCTTATTCACCGCCGCTATCTTGGCGCCGTCGCATCGACAGACTCTTTTGCCATTTCGTGCGTAACGCCGCCGGTCGTTCGGGATAGCGCTCGTCAAGAAACTCCATAGCGACAACCCGATCGGTCCGGAAATGGCGAAAGTCGCGGCGCAATTCGCACCATGCGATCAGCATTCGCGTGGTATCGAGATAGCCGATGGTGATCGGCCACACTTTGCGGTGCGACTCGCGGCCCTGTTCGTCGCGATAATGCAGCGCGATCTTGCGGCCGTTCTTTATCTGCGCGCGCAACATCGGCATGTCGAGCGCATCGGCCACCACGTTCCATGCCGGCGGCGTGCCGCTGACGGGTTCGAGCACATGAGGTCTCAGCCGTTCCGGCACCGAAGCCGCGATCTTGGCAATCAGGTCTTCCGCCGCTTTGGCCAAAGCCGGATCGGCGCGGCGGGCTACCCACTGCGCCCCCAGCACGGCCGCTTCGATCTCGTCCGGCGTCAGCATGAGCGGCGGCAGATCGAAGCCCGCATCCAGCACATAGCCGATCCCGGCTTCGCCGCGGATCGGCACGCGCTGGCCCATAAGGTCGGCGATGTCGCGATAGATCGTGCGTTTGGAAGTTTCGAGTTCGGCCGCGAGCTGGTCCGCCGTGACCGGCCGGCGCGCGCCGCCTCAGCACCTGGATGATCTGGAATAGCCGGTCGGCGCGTCTCATGCCGTTTGCTAAAGGTTCGCTGCTGACACCATGTTGTCAGCAGGATGTCAGTAGGACGGGGTCTCAGCAAGGAGAGACCGAATGCGCCAGAATTCACAGATTACGCTCTATGCCTTCGCCGAAGGCTTCGGCTTGCCGGAAATCAGCCCCTACTGCACCAAGGCCGAGATTCACCTGATGATGGCCGGCCTGCTCTATCGCAAGGAAACGGCGATGCCCGATGCCTCTCCCAAGGGGCAACTGCCTTTCATCGTCGATGACGGTGAGACAATCGCCGACTTCGACCTTCATTCGCGCTCATATCGAGGCGAAATACCGTTTCGATTTCGATGCCGGACTGGATGCTGGCGCTCGCGCGCAAGCCTGGGCCATCGAACGGATGCTGGAAAACCATTTCGGTTTCGCCATCGGCTATTTCCGATGGCTCGATCCGGCCAATTTCGCCAAAGGCCCCGCCCATTTCTTCGACCATGCTCCGGATGCGATCCGTGACACATTGCGTCGCGACGTGCAGGCGCGGGTGGCCGACAACATGAAAGCGGTCGGCATGGCGCGGCATGCGCCGGACGAGATCGTGCGTCTTGGCGAGCGCTCGCTGATGGCGCTGTCGGTTCTGCTGGGCGACAAGGCTTATCTGTTCGGCGACAAGCCGTGCGGGACGGATGCAACGGCCTTTGCCATGCTCGCGGCCGCGCTGACGCCGTTCTTCGACTCTCCGCTGCGCCGCCGGGCGGAGAGCTACGGCAATCTCGTCGGTTATACCGATCGTCTGATGCGCGAATATTATCCGGCCTTTCGCTGGAAGCCTTCGATCGCGGCATAACCCGGTGGCAAAGGCCGGCGGGGCGGCGTGCGACTAATGCTCATTCACCGCGTCGCCGAGCCTTCGCAACAGCAAGGCCCGGTTCGCGGTGGTCTGCATCCGGCAATAGACGGCGTCTCCCGGCAGGAAGCCGGGCTCGATCTTGTCGAAGACCGGGCACAGGGCGTCGCGCTGCTGCGCCCAGGCCTTCTCGGAGTTGGCCAGCGCCTTGCTGATTTCCTTGAAGCCGCCTGAGCGCACGCGCTTGGCGGCGGCCTCGGTCAGCGCATTCCACACCAGCAATTCGCGCTGCGCGCAGGCCTTGGACTTGGCGACATCGTTCCCGGCCTTGCGCGTGCAAGGCTCGGCGACGAGCCCGATGCAGGCGGTGCCGAGAGCGCCATCGGCATCCGCCTTTTTCAGACAATCCGCGATGACTTTGGTGTCGGCCGGGCGCTGCCTGCTGGGCGTTGGCGGTCTGCGGCAACGCGCAAGAATGCGACATCAATAAGACCGCGCGCTTCATCGATTGACCCTTGCATCGGTAAAGCCGACAACGATCCGGTACGTTTTCAAACTAGCGGACAGCCGGAGCGTAGAAAATTCGCGTCACGAAGGAGATGGGATCGCTCGCGTTAAGGATCGATTCTAAGGGAATCGGATGATTCAGTCCACGCCTTCGGCCAACCTTCAGGAAGAACTCGAAGCCTTGCGGCGCGAGCTCCGGCAGGTTCCGGTGATCGAGGAGGACGGCGCCGCCGCCGCGGCTGCGGGCGGGGACATGCGCGCCGAAATCGAGCGCACGTTGCGCGAATTGCAGGACAAGCTCGGCGAAGCCGAGCGGGAATTGCAAGTCAAGCTCGGCGAAGCCGCCGACGAGGTCGAGGACATGGTGGCCGCGCATCCTTACGCCTCGGTCGCCGCCGCCTTCCTGCTCGGAATTCTGGTCGCAAACTTCCTGTCGCGGAAGGGATGAATATGGATCGCTTCGTCAACAACCTGCGCGTCCTGTGGCACGCCGATTCCACCATTGCCGATATCCGGCTGCGCCACCTGCTGGCGCGGTCGGGATTGAATGCGGTCGCGGGGTTGATCGCGGTGTTCGGGCTCCTGATGTTCGAACTCGCGGCCTATCTCATGCTGCTGCAGATCTGGAACGAGATCGCCTCGGCGCTGGTGCTGGGCTCGCTGAATTTCATCATTGCCGGCATTCTGTTCCTGATCGCCGCGCGCAAGAAGCCCGGCGGCCGCGAACTCGAACTCGCCAACGAGATTCACAAGTCGGCGGTAGAAGCGCTGCAGGCCGATGCGCGGCTGGTGCAGCAGGAATGGGCTTTGGTCGGCCGCACCCTGCGCAATCCGCTCGAGGGCGTGCTGCCGCTGATCGTGCCGCTCGCGACGATCGTGATCAACATGCTGAAAAAGCCGAAGGCCGAGCCGAAATAAGTCTGCCCCGACGATCGACGCAAAATCAGCGCTTGTAGCGCTCGATCGCGTCCATCACGAGCTTCTCGGCGCCGTCGGCGTCGAGCCAGTTGACGATCGTCACCCACTTGCCCTTTTCCAGATCCTTGTAGTGCTGGAAGAAATGCGCGATCTGCTCGCACATGATGGCGGGCAGGTCGCGATAGCTCTGCACGCCGGCATAGAACGGATGCAGCGAATCGACCGGCACCGCCAGAATCTTCTCGTCGCCGCCGGCCTCGTCTTCCATCACCAGCGCGCCGACCGGCCGGCAGCGGATCACGGCGCCCGGCACCACCGGCACCTGGCTTGCGACCAGCACGTCGCAAGGGTCGCCGTCGGCGGAAAGCGTGTGCGGGATGAAGCCGTAATTGCCGGGATAGAACATCGCCGTGTGCAGGAAGCGGTCGACGAACAGCGCGCCGGATTCCTTGTCGATCTCGTATTTCACCGGCACCCCGCCGAGCGGGATTTCGATCACCGCATGGATGTCCTTCGGCGGGTTCTTGCCCGATGTGATGCGCGCGATGTCCATGATGGCCTCCAGTAGCGATCAGCCTACACCATAACTCTCGTCCCGCAGCCGCTTGGCCTCCAGCAATATCCTGCACATGCGCTGCGCCCAGAAGCGCTGGTCCTCCTCGGTCTCGATCAGGTCGTGACGGATTTCGATCGCGGCATGCGGCAATGCCGCGCTGCTCGCCATGCACCGGGATGGTGTAATCGGTGTCGTCGCTCACCGTGTAGGGCTCGTTGTCGCCGATTGTCAGTTCGTCCTGTTCGCGCAACAGCCGCAGGATGAAGGCGGCGAAGCGCGAGTCGCGATTGTAAAGCACGCCCGCATGCCAGGGCCGTGACACGCCCTTGTAGACCGGGGTGAAGGAATGCATCGCGACCAGAAAGGCCGGGCAGATGCTCGCGCTGCCTGCGGTCGAGTTCCTTCGTGATCGCGTCGTGATAGGGCGCAAAGATTTCGCGCTGCCGCGCCGCGATCTCCTCGGGCGTCAAGCTTCACATTGCCCGGCACCGGCGTGTTCTCGCTCATCTTGCGCGATCGAGCTTTCGGCCTGGAACGGCCGGTTGCAGTCGATCACCAGGCGCGAATAGGGCTGCAGGATCGCGTGCGCGTCGAGTTCGTCGGCCATGAAGCGGACCACCGGCTCGATCCCGACATCCCAGGCGATGTGCCGGCGCAGTTCGCTTTCCGAGACGCCGAGATCGCCGAGCTTTCTCGGAATGCGCCGCCCGGCATGGTCGCTGACCAGCAGGAAGGGCGACTGGCCCTGCGGCCGCAGCGTCACCGACCGCGGGCGGCTCGTCGGGCGCCAGCAGGGGCTCGTCATGCGACCGGTCCCGAAAATGCCCAAGATTTGAACAGCGGCCGCGGCCGGTTTCATCGGATGCTCTCGAAAGCCTTTGAAATGCAGCATGATTCGGGTGCTCAATCGAAACTGCCACGATTCTTGCTTCGTTTCGGGTGAAAGACCGGAAATGCCATGCCGATCCTGACCATCCATCACAAGACCGAATATCGCTACGCCCGGCCGGTGGCGTTCGGCGAGCATCGCGTGATGCTGCGGCCGCGCGACGGCCACGATCTGCGGGTGCTCGGCGAAGCGCTCGCCATCGATCCCAAGCCCGCCTCGGTGCAATGGATCCGCGATGTGTTCGGCAACACCGTCGGCATCGTGAAATTCAACGGCCATTCCGACCGGCTGGTATTCGACAGCAAGGTGAAGGTCGATCACCGCCCGGTCCGCGGCCTGCATCTGTCGCCGGAGGATTACGCCTATCTGCATCCCTTCGCCTATGACGACGAGGAGATGCCGGACCTGGAACGCTCGATCCGGCGCAGCTTCGACGACCCGGAACGCAAGATCGAACTCTGGGCGCGGCAATTCGTGCAATCGGGCGGGCAGACCCGCACGCAGGATCTGCTCGAAGACATGACGCATGCGATCAAGCGCGACTTCGTCTATCGGCGCCGCCATGAAGCCGGCGTGCAGGATCCGCTCGAGACCTTGCGCACCGGCATGGGCACCTGCCGCGATTTCGCGGTGTTCATGATGGAGGCGGCGCGTTCGCTCGGCTATGCCGCGCGCTTCGTGTCCGGCTATCTGCATGTGCGCGCAACCGACAAGGATCGCGTCGGCGGCGGCTCGACCCATGCCTGGGTGCAGGTCTATCTGCCGAGCGCGGGCTGGGTCGAGTTCGATCCGACCAACGGCATCGTCGGCAACAACGATCTGATCCGCGTCGCGATCGCGCGCGAGCCGAGGCAGGCGATCCCGCTCTGGGGCAGCTATACCGGCAAGCCCGTCCGATCACCTCGCCATGAAGGTGAATATCCGCGTGGTGTCGGAGACGCAGGCGTGAGGCATGTGCGCGCTGTCAGTCATTCCGCGTGCGCGACCGGAACTGCAGTCAAGCACGGCGATTGCGCTTTCCGGGATGAGGGCTCTGCGAGCGCCCTGAAACGCAAGAGCAAGTCGCGTCATGAAAATCAAGATCGGCTACGACATCGGTTACGGCGCGGAATTGCCGACGCCGATGGTCATCATGCTGAACGTGCATCCGTCGCGGCAGGGCGATCTGGTCGGCGTCGAAGAGATCGCGACCGCGCCTTACACGCCGATCACCTATTATCGCGACAGCTTCGGCAATATCTGCGGCCGTCTGGTGGCGCCGGCCGGGCGGCGTGGTGTCTGTCGTGCCGCGCGCGTGGTGCGCGATTCCGGTTTGCCGGATGCGGTGGTGCCGACGCGCGCAGCAATTGCCGATCGAGCAATTGCCGGACGAATGTCTCGTCTATCTGATGGGCTCGCGCTATTGCGAGACCGACAAGCTCACCGATCTCGCCTGGTCGCTGTTCAAGGATACCAAGCCGGGCTGGGAGCGGGTGCAGGCGATCTGCGACTACGTGCACAATCACCTGACCTTCGGCTATCACTTCGCGGCGCCGACCAAGAGCGCGCATTCGGTGCATGAGGAGCGGCAGGGCGTGTGCCGCGACTTCGCGCATCTCGCGGTCACGCTGTGCCGCTGCATGAATATCCCGACCCGCTATTGCACCGGCTATCTCGGCGATATCGGCGTGCCGCCGGACGAGTCGCCGATGGATTTCTCGGCCTGGTTCGAGGTCTATCTGTCGGGAAGCTGGTACACCTTCGATGCGCGCCACAACCATTCCGCGCATCGGCCGCATCCTGGTCGGCCGCGGCCGCGATGCCGCCGACGTGCCGCTGAGCAATTCGTTCGGCCGGACGACGCTGACGAAGTTTCTGGTTTATACGGACGAGGTGGTCGGGTGACGCTTGGGCGTCACGCCCGCTTCTTGCCTTTGCGGCTCGCATTCATGAAGCTGCGCAGCACCGCGTTGATGCGCTTCTGATAGCCGGCGCCTTGCTTCTTGAAAAAGTCGAGCACGTCGCCGTCGATGCGGATGGAGATCGGCTGCTTCTTCGGCGGCACGATGATGACGGCTTCGGACCAGTCTGCATCCTTGAAGTCAGCCCAGTCCGGATCGTTGGCGATCGAGGCGTTGATTTCCTCGTCGGTCAACGCAGCGAGGCGGGCCAGATCGGTCTTGCCCCTTCGTCGATCACCCAGTTTCCTTATTACGATACGCTCGTTCTTCATGTTTTCTCGCTCGCCGCGCAGATATGATGCGAACCTCACCATTCCGAACCGTAAAGATCACAGCGATCAACTGCGATTCAAGATCGCCGATCGCAACCCATCGCCGCTCATCGTTGCGATTTGAATCCAAAACCGCGATCGGCCCGTAGAAGATCTCTTTGGCGTCTTCAAAGTCGATCCCGTGCTTCAGCAGATTGGATTGGCTCTTTGCGGCGTCCCATTGGAAGCCTTTGACCGAAAACTCCATTCCAAATCCAAATATGTATATACAATCGTATTTCTAATATTTCAAGCTCTTGATGGCATATTGCCATCCTGTGGAAAATTCGGAAAAGCCCTAAAATAGCACCCAAACGCGATAGTCTCCGAAATGCCTCCCGAATCGGTGGCTATGATGGCCGGCCATCGGTCGCTATAGCCATCCCATGCGCTTCTCGCCCCAGTTCCTGGACGACCTTCGCGAACGCCTGCCGGTGTCGGAGGTGGTGGGCCGGCGCGTGAAGCTGAAAAAGGCCGGGCGCGAGTGGCGCGGGCTGTCGCCGTTCAATCAGGAAAAGACGCCGTCGTTTTTCGTCAACGACCAGAAACAGGCCTGGTTCGATTTCTCGTCCGGCAAGAACGGCTCGATTTTCGATTTCATCATGATGACGGAAGGCGTCGGCTTTCCCGAAGCGGTCGAGCGGCTTGCCGCGATGGCCGGCGTGCCGATGCCGAAAGTCTCGCGCGAGGACGAAGCGCGCGAGCAGAAGCGCAAGACCCTGCATGAAGTGGTCGAGCTTGCCGCGAAATTCTTCGAGGCCAGCTTGCAGTCGCGCGCGGGCGCGAAGGCGCGCGGCTATCTCGCCGATCGCGGACTCGATCCGCGAGACGCAGTTCGCTTTCGCATGGGCTACGCGCCGGCCGACCGCTTCGCGCTGAAGGAGCATCTCGGCGGCATTGGGCGTGCCGGTCGAGGACATGATCGAAGCCGGGCTCACCATCGCGGGCGACGACATCCCGGTGCCGTACGACCGCTTCCGCGATCGCGTGATGTTTCCGATCCCCGACTGGCGCGGACGGCTGATCGCGTTCGGCGGGCGCGCGCTCGATCCGGAAGCGCCGGCGAAATATCTCAATTCGCCGGAGACCCCGCTCTTCCACAAGGGCTCGATCCTGTTCAACGGCGCCAAGGCGCGTCAGGCCGTGCATGACGGCAAGGCGCTGATCGTGGTCGAAGGCTATGTCGACGTGATCGCGATGGTGACCGCGGGCTATCGAGGGCGCGGTGGCGCCGCTCGGCACCGCGCTGACCGAGGAGCAGCTCGGTCTGCTCTGGCGCATCGCCGACGAGCCGATCCTGTGTTTCGACGGCGACAAGGCCGGACGCACGCGCCGCCTATCGCGCGGTCGATCTCGCGCTGCCGAAATTGCAGCCGGGCAAGAGCCTGTCCTTCGCGCTGCTGCCGGAAGGGCAGGACCCCGACGATCTGATCCGCTCGGGCGGCCGTGCGGCGATGGACGAGGTGCTCAAGAGCGCGCGTCCGCTCGCCGAAATCCTGTGGATGCGCGAGACCGAGAGCACCTCCTTCGACACGCCGGAGCGGCGCGCGGCGCTGGAAGCGCGGCTCGATGAGATCACCGGCACCATCGGCCACGAGGCGGTGCGGAAATATTACCGGCAGGATTTCGAGGCCCGGGTGCGCGCGCTGTTCATGCCGGCGCAGCAAGCGGGCGGCTTCGAGCGCGGGCGGCGCTTCGAGCCGAACCGGCGCGGCGGCAAGCCGGGCGACTGGCGCTAGCGGACAGCGCAATGCCCGCGAGCCGTTCGGGCCGATGTCCGTCGCGGCTTGGCCAGAGCCAATTGGTCCGCGGCTCCAGAAGCGCGACTGCCGCCGCGCGAGGCGCTGATCCTGCTCGGCGTGATCGAGCATCCCTGGCTGCTGGAAGACCCATCTGGAGGAATTCGCCGAGATCGAGCTGATCCACCCGGATGCCGACCGGCTGCGCCGGGGCGTCCTGGAAACCGCCTCCGGCGAGGTTCCGATCGATGCGCCGACCCTGCAGCGCAGATCTCGTCGGAAAGGGCCTGGAAGCCGCTGATTTCGCGGGTCCGGGCGGCGATTACCCATACTTCGGACTGGCCGGCCCGGCCGGGCGCGGGCGAGACCGACGTTTCGCATTGGTGGACCCACATCGTTACCTTGCATCGCAAGGCGCGCACGTTAAATAGGGAGCTCAAGGACGCAGAGCGCGCGCTCGGGGACGATCCGAGCGAGGCCAATCTGGCCTGGATCCGGGACGTTCAGAACAGGCTCGCGGCGCTCGAAGGTACCGAGGCGCTGATCGAGGGCTTTGGGGCGTCGTCGGGCCGTCCGGTGCGGGGTGTGTGACGACCCGGCATCCGGGCATAAGCGCAGGGTTTGGAGATTTGCCCCGTTTTCGGGGCTTTTTTGGCGAATGAAAGGGCCTTTCAGAGGGTTAATCCCCACTTAAGGGCGTGCGACGACAGTCGGTGTGGTGATTCGGCCACCCCGGCCGAGCGGGACTTGGAGGTAAGATCGAGACTCACGCCATAGGGTAGGGGTCGTCGAAACGGCGGGGTACGCCCCGCCGCGGGAGAGAGAGCTTCATGGCGAGCAAGAGCGCGGCCAGCAAGACGGCGGCCAAGGTCAAGAATTCCATCAAGAATACCGTCAGGTCGCTGTTCAAGGGCGCCGCCGGCAAGGTTGCGGCCAAGGAAGCCGCCAAGGAAGCCGCCAAGGAAGCGGCGAAGGCTGCCCGGCCAAAGAGCCCGTAAAGGAACCCGTGAAAGAAACCGCCGAAAGTCGCCGCCAAGGCGCCCGCCAAGGAAACCGCCAAAGCCTGCCGCCAAGGCCCCCTCGCGTCCCGAAGCCCGTCCGCCCCAATGGCAAGGGCAAGGCCGACAAGGAAGCCGGTGAAGGGCAAGGGCAAGGACGAGCCGCCGACAAGGAAAAGGACGGCGAGGCCACGCCCGATACGCCGCTGCCGCTGCTCGATCTTTCGGACGCCGCCGTCCGGAAGATGATCAAGCAGGCCAAGAAGCGCGGCTACATCACCTATGAACAGCTCAATGCCGTGATGCCGTCCGAGGAGGTCACCTCCGAGCAGATCGAGGACACGCTCTCGATGCTGTCGGAGATGGGCATCAACGTCGTCGAGCAGGACGAGGCCGCCGAAGGCGAAGACGGCGAGAAGGAAGAGGACGACGACGACGAGGGCGGCGAGCTGGTCGAGGTCACCGCCAAGCCGCTGGCCACCACCGAGAAGAAGGAGCCGTCCGAGCGCACCGACGATCCGGTGCGGATGTATCTGCGCGAAATGGGCTCGGTCGAACTGCTGTCGCGCGAGGGCGAAATCGCCATCGCCAAGCGCATCGAGGCCGGCCGCGAGGCGATGATCGCAGGCCTGTGCGAAAGCCCGCTGACCTTCCAGGCCATCATCATCTGGCGCGACGAACTGAACGAAGGCAAGGTCTTCCTTCGCGACATCATCGACCTCGAAGCCACCTATGCCGGCCCCGACGCCAAGATGCCGGCGCCGGTCGGTCCCGACGGCAAGCCGCTGCCCGGCGTGCCCGGCATGTCGAGCTCCGACTTCCAGCAGCCGGCAGCGGTGTCGCCGCCGTCCGCGCCGCCGCAGGCGACCCCGTTCAAGGCCTGCGCCCGGCGTCGCCGATGGCGAGGAGAAGGACCCGGCCGAACTCGCCGCCGAAGCCGACATGGAAGACGACGAGTTCGAGAACTCGATGTCGCTGGCCGCGATCGAGGCCGAGCTGAAGCCGAAGGTGCTGGAGACCTTCGACACCGTCGCCAACGAATACAAGCGGCTGCGCAAGCTGCAGGAGCAGGACATCGAGCTGCGCCTGAAGAGCGACTCGCTGTCGCCGTCGCAGGAGCGCAAATACAAGAAGCTGAAGGACGAGATCATCACCGCGGTGAAGTCGCTGCGCCTCAATCAGGCGCGCATCGATTCGCTGGTCGATCAGCTCTACGAGATCAACAAGCGCCTCGTCGGCCTCGAAGGCCGCATGATGCGGCTCGCCGAAAGCCACGGCGTCGCGCGCGAGGATTTCCTGAAAAACTATTTCGGCTCGGAGCTCGATCCGCGCTGGCTCAACCGCGTCTCCAAATTGTCGGCCAAGGGCTGGAAGAACCTGGTCGCCAAGGACAAGGAGAAGGTGAAGTTCATCCGCACCGACATCCACGGCCTCGCCAGCGAGACCGGGCTCGAGATCGGCGAATTCCGCAAGATCGTGCATTCGGTGCAGAAGGGCGAGCGCGAGGCGCGCCAGGCGAAGAAGGAAATGGTGGAGGCGAACCTGCGCCTCGTCATCTCGATCGCCAAGAAATACACCAATCGCGGCCTGCAGTTCCTCGACCTGATCCAGGAAGGCAACATCGGCCTGATGAAGGCGGTCGACAAATTCGAATATCGCCGCGGCTACAAGTTCTCGACCTACGCGACGTGGTGGATCCGGCAGGCGATCACCCGTTCGATCGCCGATCAGGCGCGCACCATCCGCATTCCGGTGCACATGATCGAGACCATCAACAAGATCGTGCGCACCTCGCGCCAGATGCTGAACGAGATCGGCCGCGAGCCGACGCCCGAGGAACTGGCCGAGAAGCTCGGCATGCCGCTCGAGAAGGTGCGCAAGGTTCTGAAGATCGCCAAGGAGCCGCTGTCGCTCGAAACGCCCATCGGCGACGAAGAGGACTCGCATCTCGGCGATTTCATCGAGGACAAGAACGCGATCCTGCCGATCGATGCGGCGATCCAGTCCAACCTGCGCGAGACCACGACGCGGGTGCTGGCGTCGCTCACGCCGCGCGAAGAACGCGTGCTGCGCATGCGCTTCGGCATCGGCATGAACACCGACCACACGCTGGAGGAAGTCGGCCAGCAATTCTCGGTGACGCGCGAACGCATCCGCCAGATCGAGGCCAAGGCCTTGCGCAAGCTGAAGCATCCGCTCTCGCGTCGCGAAAGCTCCGCTCGTTCCTCGACAACTGACCCTCTCGTGTCCCGGGCGCGCTGCAGCACGAAGTGTTGCCGCGCAGAACCGGGACCCACAACACAAACGCCGCGTCCGACATGGGCGCGGCGTTTGTCTTTGCGGCCGCCCGCATCCTCTCAATCGAACACCACCATCCCGCGCAAATTCTTGCCGGCTTCGAGGTCGGCATAGCCCTGGTTGATGTCGGCGAGCGCATAGGTGCGGGTGATCAGTTCGCGCAGCTTGAGATCGCCCGTGCGATAAAGCCGCAGCAATTCCGGGATCTGCAATCGCGGGCTCGCAAAGCCATAGACCGCGCCCATCACCGCCTTTTGCGTCGCGAACAATTCCAGCGGCGGAATGTCGATCTGTTTCACGGTGTCGGGCGTGATCGCGGTCACCACCACGTTGCCGCCCTTCTGCGTCGCGCGGAACGCCGGCAGCAGGGTCGCCGGCGGATCGATGCAGACGAAGGCATGATCGACGCCGACACCTTCCGTCAGCTCCAGCACCGCGCGGGTCAGCGCCTCGCCCTGCGCGTTGACGCCATGCGTCGCGCCGAAGTCGCGCGCCCATGCAAGCTTCGCGTCGTTGAGATCGGCGGCGATGATGACGTCAGCGCCGCAGAGCCGCGCGCCCTGCACCACATTCATGCCGTCGCCGCCGCAGCCCACCACCAGCACGCTGTCGCCCGCCTTCACCTTCGCGCGATGGCGCGCGGCGCCGACTCCCGCCGGCACGCCGCAGGCGACCAGCGCCGCGAGATCGAACGGCATGTCCTTGTCGATCACGACGACGGAGGCCTGATCGACCACGCTGCGCTCGGCAAAGCCGCCGATCATGCAGAAGGCGCCGACCTCAGCTCCGTCGCGGTCGCGCCGTCGATAGCTGCCGTCGAGCTGCGGCCCTTGCGTGATGCGCGGCCCCTCGGCGCAGAGGTGATGCAGGCCCTTGCCGCACCAGCGGCAGCGCCCGCAGCCGGGGATGAAGGTGAGCACGACATGATCGCCGGGCGCGACACCGCGCACATCCTCGCCCACCGCCTCGACCACGCCCGAAGCCTCATGGCCGAGCACCATCGGCGACATCGCGACGCGCCGCTCGCCGCGCATCACATGCAGGTCGGTGCGGCACAGGCCCACCGCGCGGATTTTCACCTGGACTTCGGTCGCGCGCGGCGGATCGAGCGTGATCGGTCTCGATCGTCAGCGGCGCACCGATCTCGCGGAAGACGGCGGCGTGGGTGATCATGGGATGGGGTTATGGCAAGGGGTGGGGGAGGTGGGGGCAAGAGCTGGGCCTTCGGACAATCGATGCTCTCGTGTCCCGGGCGCGCTGCGGCACCAAAAGCGCGTTTACGCGCGTCTTGCATTAAAGAATGCCGCTGCGCAGAACCGGGACCCCATTCTTCGCTCGTCCCCGCACCCGGGCCTGTGCTTTGCGCAATCCGAGCATAAAATCCAGCCGGGACCCAGAGACGCAAACGCAGCACTCGCAGATGGGCGCAACGGTGCGTATTTTGACGGGGCTTGTTCCGGCCATCCGCGTCTATAGGCTTGCCGGACTGGATGACGACCGGAGCGGAGAGCATGCCAACCATCGCGTGGTTCTACGGCATCGCCATCCGCATGTATTTTCTCGATCACCCGCCGCCGCACTTCCAGGCGGTCTACAACGAATACGAAGCCAATATCGCGATCGAAACCGGGGACGTCATCGCGGGCCGGCTTCCGGCCAATGCCGCGCGCCTCGTCAAGCAATGGACGCTCGCGCATCGGTCGGAATTGATGGAGAATTGGCGCAGGGCGCGTGCTAGAATGCCGCTCGAACGCATCGCAGGTCTGGACGATGATCAAGGTCTCTAAAATGGAATGGCTGGGCGGCCATCGGCTCGGCTTCCGCTTCTCCGACGACAGCTCCGGCGAATACGACTTCGCGGCCCTCGTGCAGGAGAGTGGCCCGATGATCGAGCCGTTGCGCGACCTCGATTATTTCAAGCGCGTCTTTCTGGAATTCGGTGCGCCGACCTGGCCGAACGGCTTCGACATCGCACCGGACTGGCTGCAACGCGAGATCGAGGCGGCGGGCAAGCTGAAGCGGCACGCGGCGGCGTAGCCTTTTCTCCGCTCGTCCCCGCGAAGGCGGGGACCCAGAGTACAATGGTCGCTGCGCTCTGTGATGGAGTGTCGGTCAGCTGGCGTGGACCTGAATAAATGGACCAACAAGTCTAGAGTGTCCGTAGCAGATTGATCCGGTGCATCAGATGACGAGCATTACTTGAGACAGCGATGATTCTGCGCCCCATAGCGCCATCAGGGCGTTCGAGGTTCGCTGTGACAATCGTCAGCTTCGATGCGCGGGCGATCGCCAACTATCTCAGAGTTCGCGATGAGCAACGGAATTTTCCTTACGAATCTGCAGCTTCAAAAAATTGTGTTTTTTGCACATGGCACCTACCTGGCTCGGTACGGAGCGCCCCTTGTCGTTAATCGCTTCGAAGCATGGGAGCACGGTCCGGTTGTTCCAGAACTCTACCATTCGCTGAAGCAACATGGACCGTCCGATAAAGTCACTCGTTTCGCGGTCATGATTTGGAGTCCGGCAAGAATGTCGTCGTACAGCGAGTACTCCAATTCGCGTCGCGAAACTTGGCGAGATACTTCTTTTCTAGGTCGGATGGACCCGTGGGAACTTGTTAGGCTTTCTCACCTACCCAATGGACCATGGGACAGAACTCTGAAGCGCTCCATGACGTCCGCAAACTTCTCGTTGGTGATTGATCCACAGACCATCAAAGCGTTTTTTGACAGTCCGGTAAATAATCTCCAATAAGTTAGATTCGATCTGTCGCCGCGAATCGGTTAGCGGAATCGATGCCTGAGAAGGCTCTGCCAGCATTTACGATACCGTCCGCCTTTGGCAGGACGATGAACGTGCAACTTTGCGAGCGTGGGCGCTATCGAGAAAAGAAGCGAGTGGGATGGTCGCTTTCTTGGCTACGTGAGTCTGCTTCATACGTATTTGACGGGAAGATTCGAGAGTGCGCTTAAGCAGGCCGTCAAAGCGAATGTTCCTCCAGGGTCGCGCGATTCGTTTGGAAGGCAGTTCAGTTGCTTTTGGACTTCATTCGAAAATATGGCTGGCAGGGAATAGCATTCATCCCCGTGACGTGCCTGTCGGTCACGGGTTTACGGTCAAACTGCGTCCAGTTGGAAAATTCTTTTCACCAACGCGGACCGAAAGTGCTTGGTGGCGCTTCAACCTCGTCTTGATGAACAACCAAATCACGAGCAATTCAGAATTTGGCACAGCGCGCTTCACTACGAATTCTGTTGTGATCCTCTTGAGCCACTGGAGGCTTTGATCGTCGATCTTTCTCGTGATGAGATTACCGGCAAGCGGCGATTGCGAGAACTCATCTTTCAAAGCTTGCTCTTCTTGATAAGACAGAACTTGATCGGAGGCTTGACCTTGTCGCCACTTGTTATCTCAAGGCAATTGAGCTTGTCCCCGTTTTGCCGGTACGTCAGCCAAAGCCGAAATCAACGGGGCAGACCGAACTATTTTAGATCGTAGCGAAGGTAGGACGGGCTAAGGGCGCCGACGCCGAGCCAGCTTCTATCCCTCTCCCAAAAACCCGCGCAACCTCTGTCCCACCACCTTCGCCTCTGCCTTCCCCAGCCTCCCAACTCTCCGATCGATCCGCGCCGGCTCGATGCAGGCGATCTTCGCCACCCGCACCACCGACGGCGCAGGCAACCCGGCGCGCTTCAAATCAGCGATCGCAACATCGCTCGACCAGCCTTCATTCTCGGCACTCGTAATCATCGCCACCCAGACAAGGCCGTGAACGGCAAGCTTGCGGTTCGAGATCACCAGCGCCGGGCGGCGTTTCTCGGCGAGGCGGTCGGCATAGGGAAACGGCACGACGACGATGTCGAAGGGGTCGAAGCGTTTGCTGTCGGTTGTCATTGGCGTCCGTGCCAAGAGCGCGGTGCGCTCCCTCTCCCACTGAACTCGGGCTTGCCCGAGTTCAGCATCATAGCGCGCAAGTCGGGCAGGCCCGACTTGCGTGGGGAGAGGGTCGGGGTGAGGGGGGCCCGGTCCATCGTGTGCTCTAACCCCTCACCCGGATCGCGCGCATGGCCGCGCGATCCGACCTCTCCCGATGGGAGAGGTGAAGCGGAGTTCGCGGCGAACTCTCACAAATCGCCATAAGCCTTCTCGTCGGCCTCGTTCGCCCATTCCGAGAAGGTGGCAAACGGATCGTCGGCCTCGTTCGCCGGCGCCTTGTCGAGCAGCACGCCTTCCTCGGTCACGCGATAGCGCAACGTGTCGCCGGGCTTGAGGGCGAGCCGCTCGCGCACCTCGCGCGGGATCACGGTCTGGCTTTTCACCGAGACCTTGGAAAAGACGGACGGGAGGCGGGTCTGACGGTTCATAGGGGTAAGATAACTTACCGTCTTACCGACCGCCACCGAAAATCTTCCTCGGGGGTCATAATTTGATCGCAATCTAGGATTATATTCCACATTACCTCGTCCCATAGCAAGGGACGTCTGATCAAACGTCGCAAGACGTGGGGCGGGGTGCGGCAGCCTTGTGCGCGGCGGACGTGTCCGCGCGCAGGGCACAGGTTCAAGCCGCGCCACGCCGAGGCACTGCGCCCGGAGACGGCGGTGGAGCGTTCCACCGGTGGCGTTGGAGCAGACCTGTAGCGCGCCGCGCGCGGAACGCCGGATTTCCGGCTTTCCGTGGTGACTATGCTCGTGTGGACCAACTCATCATCCCACACGAGGCCGCGGGCAGGCTGAGAGCCCGGCGTTCCGCGCGCCCTTGCGATATCGGCTTGCCGATATCGCAGTGAAAAAGGGCATTGGGACTGAGGTGGGTTAAAGGCGTACCCCGCGCCTCAAAGAACAGGGGCGCTGTCGCGCGCCTGGAATTCCCTGAAATTCACCGCGCGGCGATTTTCACCGGCACCGGCTCGCCGGTCGGGATCGCATTCTTGCCGCCGCGCGGCGGGGTGTCGCGGCCGATCGCCATGATCGCGGTGCCCATCGCGGTCGAGCCGAAGGTGACGATGAAGCCGAACAGCATCAGCACCGCGACGATGCCGCCGGAAGGGTCGGAGAGCAGCAGCGAGCGCAGGCCGTAGGGGTTGAGCGCAACAGGCCGCCGGTCATCAGCAAGGCCGCGGCGATGCCGATGGCGAGATTGATCGCCAGCAGGCGAAACAGCTTCACCGAAAGGAGAAAGGCGATCTTGTCTCTCATGGTTTCGTTTCCGTGTCGCGATTGCCCGTGCCGTGCTGGCGGCAGCCTTTTTTGCCCCAAAATCGTGGCCGCTTTGGGAAAAGCGTGCCTTGATCCGGATCAGGCGGGGGGACTGTTCGTGGGCTGCGGCCTGCGGGCGGCTTCTAAAGCCACAATTCGCATGCGATAATGCGGCAAAAGCCAGCGGGATTCGCATGTATTTCAGATCATTCCAGGGCGCGATCGCAGCCCTCGTCACCCCTTGTCCTTTCCGCCCCGGCGCAGGCCGCCCAATGCGGCGGCGATTTCAACCGCTTCATCGCCGAAATCTCGCGCGAGGCGGCGGGCCAGGGCGTCTCGCAGCAGGTGATCGCGGCGGGGCTCGGCGGCGTCACCTTCGATCCGGCGGTGCTGGCCTTCGACCGGCGCCAGCGCGGCACCTTCAAGAAGACCTTCGAGCAATATGCCGCCACCCGCGTCGGCCCCGCCCGCGTCAATCGCGCCAAGCAGATGATGCAGAAGCATGCCGCGATCCTGCAGCGGGTGGAGCAGCGCTTCGGCGTGCCGAAGGAGCTGGTGGTCGCGATCTGGACCATGGAGACCGACAACGGCGCCGACATGGGCAAGCTGCCGGTGGTGCGCACGCTGGCGACGCTCGCGCATGATTGCCGGCGCACCGATCTGTTCCAGAAGGAATTGCTGGCGGCGCTCCAGATCGTGCAGCGCGGCGACCTGCCGTTCAAGGAACTGGTCGGCGCCTATGCCGGCGAGATCGGGCAGACGCAATTCCTGCCGTCGTCCTACATCAAGTATGGCGTCGATTTCGACGGCAACGGCCATGTCGATCTGCGCCGCTCGATCCCGGATGTGCTGGCCTCCACCGCCAATCTGCTGAAGGTCAATGGCTGGCAGCCGGGACAGCCCTTCGGCCTCGGCACGCAGAATTTCGAGGTGATGCGCGAGTGGAACAGGTCCGAGGTCTATCGCCGGACGCTGCATTATTTCGCCCAGCAGCTCGGCGCGCGGGGCTAGGGGCGGAGTCGTCTCGCATGAGCCTCGAATTCCTGATCGTCACCCTGATCATCGTGGCCTCGCCCGGCACCGGCGTGATCTATACGCTGGCGGCCGGTCTCGCTCGCGGCGGCAGGGCGAGCGTGCTCGCGGCCTTTGCCTGCACGCTCGGCATCGTGCCGCATCTGGTCGCGGCGATGCTCGGCCTCGCGGCGCTGCTGCATACCAGCGCGCTGGCCTATGAGATCGTCAAATATGCCGGCGTCGCCTATCTGCTCTGGATGGCGTGGCAAAGCCTGCGCGAGCATGGCACGCTGCGCATCGATGCCAAGCCCGATGCGCGCTCGTCGCTGCGCGTGGTGGTCGACGGCATTCTCATCAATATCCTCGATCCGAAATTGTCGATCTTCTTCGTGGCCTTCCTGCCGCAATTCATCGCCGCGGGCGAGGCCTATCCGCTGCTTCGCATGCTCGAACTCTCCGGCGTGTTCATGGCCGTGACCTTCGTGGTGTTTGCGATCTACGGGCTGTTCGCGGCGGCGATGCGCGAGCATGTGGTGTCCCGCCCGGCGGTGATGACCTGGATGCGGCGCAGCTTCGCCGCGGCGTTCGTGGCGCTAGGCGCGCGGCTCGCCTTCCAGCAGCGCTAGATACCTGAATTTATTCCGGCCTTTACGGCCGTTTAACCACCCTTTGGCAGTGTCGACCGGTTGAGTTCGTGTCGAGTAGTGCGTTCCATGACGTATGCGTCGCCGTTACACGTCAGGATTTCCGCACGGCGGAAACCCCGAAATCAGCTGGTCTGTTGCTGAAGGCTGTGGCCTTCGCGCTTGTCGCTGTCGCGGTGGTGCCGGTGGCGATCGTGGCCGCGGTGATGGGCAGCGGCCGGCTGCTGCCGGTCTCGCTCGAGGCCCCGACCGAGCTTCGCTATACCGGCACCTTCGGCCCGCCGCTGCGCCGGCTCGCCTGGAGCACGCTGTCGAACGAGGTGATGCAATCGCCGTTCTATCTCGCGGAAGCGCAGAGCGATGCTGATGCGGCGACGGTGGTGGCGCTCGCGGCGCTGCCGGAAGCGGAGAAGCGACGATCGCTTCGCCGACCGCTTGATCACCGGCTCGCTCGGCCTGCCGAAAGCGGTCACGCCGGAGCGGTTCCTGCGTCCTGCGGCGAATGCCAGGCTCGATGCCGACCGTCCGCTGGCGCGCGCCAATGACAAGCCGAAGCAGCGCGTCGCGGCCTTGTCGCCTGCCGAAATCGGCATCAAGCCGCCGCCGCAGGACGAAGCCCCGCCCCGGACGGCCTATTACGATATCACCGCGAAAACCGTCTACATGCCGGGTGGCGAGCGGCTGGAAGCGCATTCCGGGCTCGGCCGCTTCATGGACGATCCGCGCCACATCAAGCTTCGGATGCGCGGCGCGACGCCGCCCAACACCTACCGGCTGAAAATGCGCGAAGCCCTGTTCCACGGCGTGCGCGCGATCCGCCTGCTGCCGGAGGACAAGGACGCAATGCATGGCCGCGACGGCATCCTCGCCCACACCTATATGCTTGGGCCGAACGGGCAGTCCAACGGCTGCGTCTCGCTCAAGGACTACAATAAATTCCTGGAGGCCTTCCTGCGCGGCGAGGTCGAGCGCCTGGTGGTGGTCGCGAAAATGGACAAGCCGCCGGTCTTCGCGCGGGGTAACGCCAAGACAGCGGGCAAAACCGCCGCCAATACGCGCTAGAGACAGTGTCCTCATATCTGATAAGGGTCGTGCCGGAAGGCCGCGTGGTCCCGGGACGTGAACTGATATGACGGCGCAAACCGATATTGCGAGACGGGTCTACGACCACGCGTGGAAGCTCGATCCGATCATCCGCAGCCTGCTCGATACCGACTTCTACAAGCTGCTGATGCTGCAGATGATCCACGGCCTTCACCCCGATGTGCAGGCCACCTTCACGCTGGTCAATCGCAACCTGCGCATTCGCCTCGCCGAGGAGATCGACGAGTTCGAATTGCGCGAGCAACTCGACCATGCGCGCACCATCCGGCTCTCCAAGAAGGAAATGATCTGGCTCGCCGGCAACACCTTCTATGGACGCCGGCAGATTTTCGCGCCGGACTTCCTGGCCTGGTTCGAGGACTTTCAGCTTCCCGAATACGAGCTGCGCAAGGAGGACGGCCAGTACATCCTGAATTTCGCCGGCCCCTGGACCCACACCACGATGTGGGAAATCCCAGCGCTCGCGATCGTCAACGAATTGCGCTCGCGCGCCGCGCTGAAAGGTCTCGGCCAGTTCGAGCTCGATGTGCTCTATGCCCGCGCCAAGGCCAAGCTGTGGTCGAAGATCGAGCGGCTGGCCGCGCTTCCGGACCTGAAGATCTCCGATTTCGGCACGCGACGGCGGCACAGCTTTCTGTGGCAGCGCTGGTGCGTCGAGGCGCTGAAGGAGCGGCTCGGCGATGCGCTGATCGGCACCAGCAATGTGCTGATGGCGATGGACAACGATCTCGAAGCCATCGGCACCAATGCGCATGAATTGCCGATGGTGCTGGCCGCGTTGGCGAACGGCGATGCGGAGCTGAAACAATCGCCCTACAAGGTGCTGCAGGAATGGCAGCGCTATTACGGCGGCAATCTGCTGGTGGTGCTGCCGGATGCTTTCGGCACCGCGCTCGTTCCTGCGCGATGCGCCGGACTGGATCGCGGAATGGACCGGCTTTCGTCCCGAACTCGGCGCCGCCGATCGAAGGCGGCGAAGCCATCATCGCCTGGTGGCGCGCCAAGGGCAAAGACCCGCGCGACAAGCTCTTGGTGTTTTCCGACGCGCTCGATGTCGAGACCATCGAGCAGGTCTATCGTCACTTCGAGGGCAAGGTGCGCATGAGCTTCGGCTGGGGCACCAACCTGACCAACGATTTCAAGGATTGCGCGCCCAAGCACAATGCGCGTCTGGAAGCGATCTCGCTGGTCTGCAAGGTGAGTGAAGCCAATGGCCGCCCGGCGGTGAAGCTGTCGGACAATCTCAACAAGGCGACCGGAACGCCGGAGGAGATTGCGCGGTATATGCGGATTTTCGGCAGCGACGGCCTGGGCAAGCGGGCGGTTGCGATTTAAGGGCATGATCCCGAAAAGTGGGAACCGGTTTTCGGAACAGATCATGCCCAAAAAAGCGATGGGTTTGATTAACGAAGTTGGATCAAACCCTGAGGCGGTGGAGCGCGCCGTCGCTCCGACGATTTGAACCTTCGAACTCCCTGCGGCGACCTATAGAAATGGCGAGTCTTGCCAGTCCCGCATTCGGACGGAGGGCTTTTCCACGGCTCTGTGCGGAGGTTGGCTTGAAGCCGCGCTGATCGGCGCCGCCGTTACGGGCTGCCTGTCGCTCGGCTTGCCCGCCGCGCCGGCGCCCGGCCAGAGCTGACGAAAATCGACGCGGTGCTGACCGTCGACAGGATCGCACCGCTATTCTGGAGGAAACGCGCCGCATCGTCGTCTTGCATCAGGACGCGATCCGCGCCGCCGGACAGCAAGTCGCGACTTATATCGACGAGATGGAGATGCTCGATCTGCTCGAGGCCTATACGGAAAAAAGCGACGCCCGCAAAATCGAGGTGCCGCCCTCGCGCATTTTCCGCGATGCCTCGGTCGACGACGAACCAAGCTATCGGGTCGATCAGAAGGCGCTGACGGCGATCTATCCGGATGTCGCGCTCGCGACACGATCGTATTCAAACGCGCATGCATATCAAGCGCTCCTTTCCTCATTTCGTCACGCAATTCCTGCACTCCAGCGATCAAGCCGAACCCTGACCTTCAAGTACGATCGCAGAGCCGCGCGAATTCCGACGCTCGCGCTACCGATCGTGTGCCGAAGGCATGCGATCCAGTCAATTTTCCACGCTGACGAAGACGTCACCGAGACGAGACCACGATCACCTATACCGCACCTTCGCGAGCAGCGAAGCAGCGACAACAGCAGCTCTCCGTAGCGCGTCGCGCATCTTCGTTTCACGCTTCGCACTTGAGATTCGCAAAGTTACTGCGTGCGCAGCCGCATATGCAGTACGCCGAGATCCGATCCGCAATTTCGGTTTGAGTTTTTGAAATGGAACGGATCATGACGCAAGACAACATGAGCCAAATCAGAATTGTCCGTGGTTCGCAATTCGCGGATTATCTCAGGTCTTATCGGATCTTGATCAACGGCGAGATGGTTGGAGCCATCGACGCTGGCGGCGTTCTCGAATTGGAGGTCCCGGCGGGATCGCTTGTGATCGAAGCCAGGATCGATTGGGGACGCAGCCGGCCGCTGACGATCGAAGCATCCCCTCGTCAAAAGATCGAAATCGAAGTGAGCAGGAACTGGAGCGCCTTGCTGTCGCTTTGGGCGATCACGTTTGGGAAAGACAGTTATCTGAAACTGACAAAGCTTCCGGCCACGGCCTGAGACGCAAAAAAAGACCCGGCGGGCAGCCGGGTCTCCATGAACCAACGGGCCTTAAGCGGCCCAAATGTCCGCGCGAATCAAACCTTGAGATTTTCTGCGGATTCTTGCCACGGTTGGACACAATTTCGTATTCGACCGTCTGGCCTTCGTTCAGGTTGCTCAGGCCGGCCTTTTCCACCGCTGAAATGTGAACGAAAACGTCCTTGCCGCCGCCGGAGGGCTGAATGAATCCATAACCCTTGGTCGCGTTAAACCACTTTACCGTACCTTTAGCCACAATAGCCTCCGATTGATGTTCCGCAGAGCGGTCACAATAGCACAAAATCGACCGACAATGACAGGTGCCGATCAGAAAGCCCAACTATGGCTACCCGCGAACAAAGATTGAGCAGTTTTTCGGTCCAGGGAACGCCTCCGGGCGATCGGCCCATGGAGGTGCTTTGCGAAGATAATTCCGGCACTTACGTGCTTCCCTTCGCCTGTCGCTGGGCCGATGGCATGTGGTTCAATTGCAGCGCCGGCGTCGTGATCGACGGTAGAGTAGTGGGCTGGCGGCATTGGGACTGATTTACAGGGTCCAGGAGGACCGGGTCCGGCTGCTGCCTTCGAACCTGGAGACGAGGAGGCAGGTACCAACCTCCCTAAGAGGCCTCTGAATATTTTGGCGAAGGGTCATTTGCGGGATTGACTTTTTCTCTGAAATAGGACTATAATCTTAGCTATCCCATCCCTGCTGAAGGGGCGTTTCATGAGCGTCGGGAGGCGCGGGACGGGATGCGGCGGCCTTGAGATGCGGCAGACGCACCGTGCTCAACGCACAGGTTCATGCCGCGCCACGCCGAGGCGGTGTGCCCGGAGACGGCGGTGGAGCCTTCCACCGGTGGCGTTGGAGCAGACCTGTAACGCGCCGCGCATCGCAGTCAAGCTTGCGCAGACTGCGTAAACTTGTCTGCGTACGCCGACGCATCGGCGGTCCGTGGTGACTTTGCTCGTGCGGAATCTCTCACACATCCGCATGAGGCTGCGGGCTTGTCGAAAGCCCGGCGTTCCGCGCGCCCTTCACTGGGCAGGGATGCGAGGTTGGACTACGGCGTACCCCGCGCCGCAAAGAACAGGGGCGGCGAAGCTTTGTCTTGGTGTCAGTCGTCCCCGCAGGCAGAGGAGGGGCCGCCACTGAACCAAAACCAACGGGTCGCGATTATCCCCTATCATACCGCAACCCGAATCGAGCCGAGCCGCATGGCGACCAATCCCAAAAATCCCAACCCGAAAGCTGCCGCTTCCGAAAGCACTCTGCTGCGGCTCGAGCACCGCAGCCAGAAGGTGATCTCGCGGCATCAATTCGCATGGCGGATGATGACCGCCGTCGGTCTGTGGGGCGCACTGACGCTGGCTCGGCCTCACCATCGGCATGGCCGGCTATTCCTATTTCGAGGGCATGTCGCTCACCGACGCCTATGTGAATGCGGCCATGATCCTGTCCGGCATGGGTCCGCTCGGCGAATTGAAGACCGTGGGCGGCAAGATTTTCGCCGGCACCTATGCGATCTTTTCCGGCCTCATCATCGTCATCGCCACCGGATTTGTGCTTGCGCCGGTCTTTCACCGCGTGTTGCATCGCTTTCATGTGGAACTGACCAAGCAGGACTGAGTTACGACATGGCTGAAGAAAAACCGCACGGCGCGCTGACGGTGCGCGTCATCGCCATGCCGGCCGATACCAATGCCAACGGCGATATTTTCGGCGGCTGGGTGCTGTCGCGCATGGACCAGGCCGGCGGCATCGCGGCGGTGGAGCGGGCCAAGGGCCGCGCCGTCACCATCGCGATCGAGGCGATGACGTTCATCCGGCCGGTCAAGGTGGGCGATGTGCTGGAAGTCTATACCCATGTGGAGAAGGTCGGGCGCACCTCGATGAAAATCCATATCGAAGCCTGGGCGCGGCGCTTCATGACCCATCACCACGAGAAGGTCACCGACGCCAATTTCACCTTCGTCGCCATCGACGAGGAGGGCCGGCCGCGTCCGATCGCGCGCGAGACGACAACGCGTCTAGGCCGCATGGGCGACACCCTTGTCCTTCTCAATGCGCGCGCCGGCACGCTGATCGATGCGGGACCGGAGCGCGTACGCGATGCGCTGGTGTCGTCGCTGAAGGGGCGCTGCACGCGCGCCGACATTCTGCTGGTGAAGCCGCGCGATCTGGTGGACGAAATCCGGCGCGCGGCCGCGAGCGAGTTTTCGACCATCGTGGTCGGCGGCGGCGACGGCTCGGTGAGTTTGGCGGCGCATGCGCTCGCCGGCACCGGCAAGACGCTGGGCGTGCTGCCGTTCGGCACGCTCAATCTGCTGGCGCGCGATCTCTCGATGCCCGCGCAGATCGAGGAGGCGATCGAGGCTTTGGGCGCGGCGCATCCGCGCAAGATCGATCTGGCGCGGGTCAACGGCCGCTATTTCCACTCGCTGTCGGGTCTCGGCTTTTTCAGCCAGATGGCGCGGGCGCGCGAGGAGGTGAGGGGACATCCGCTGGGCCGGCTGTTCGGCGTCGGCGTCGCGGCTTTTCGTGCGATCCAGCGCACCTATTCCTTCACGCTCGATATCCGCACCGAAAGCCGCCGCGAGCATGTCGAGGCGCTGGCAGTATTGGTGACGAATAATCGCTTCAACCCGACCTGGCGACGGACCGACCTGAATGAAGGCGTTCTGGAAATCCATATCGCCGAACATTCGGATGCGCTGTCGAAGCTGCGCGCCAGCGCCAATCTGCTCACCGGCGCCTGGCGCAACGATGACGACACCGACGGCATCCGCACCATCTCCGCGCGTCATGTCGCGATCGGGCGCGCGCGCAGCCACGCCTGGGCCGCGACCGACGGCGAATTGCATCGCGAAAAGATTCCGTTGCGCTACGAGTTGGTGCCGGGCGCGCTCGAGGTGCTGGCGCTGCCGTGACGCTCTCCCGTCACGGCAGCAAATCGTTCGGCACGCTGTCGGGCGAGTAAAGTGCCGGCTTGTTGCGGTCGAAGGTTTTCCAGCCGCCATAAGCAAGGCCGCCCGCCGCGACCACGACGAAGAAGCTTTGCCAGGACGGCGAATAGAGAAACAAGCCCGATCGGAAGCAATCACAAACAGGACGGCGCCCGCGATGATCGCGGCGGTCAGGACCTGGTAGCGGCTATCGCTCAGGCCGCCACGAAAGGCGATGCGGGCACGCTGATCTTGCGGAATTCGGCGATGCAGTTCGCGCACAAAGGCCCGGTAATGCGAAAGCTGCTCGCCGTCGACCCGGCCATAGGCGTCGCCGCTATAGATCTCCATGCTGTGGCCGTTGCGGAAATCGATCCTGCACACCCCAAGCGGCGTATCGCCGCTCTGGGCATAGGTCGTGTGCAGACGGATGGCGAAGAATTCCGTCGAACGGCACTTCGCGGGCTCCATTTTCGCCGGTGAAGGCGATGCCGCTCGGCGTCACCGCGATGCCGCGCAGCTCATAGGAGATGCGGAAGGAGGGCGTTCCGTCGACGAAATAGACCGGATATTCGGTGGCAGTTTCCGTATCTTGCGGGCTTTCTGTCATCGCATTCAGCTACTGCAGCCGCAAAAGATTATTTCTTGCATTCCGGGCGCGCCTTCCCATTTGACGCGCCATGAACGCGACCTACGCCTTCGGCAATACCCGTTTCACCCGCTCGCGGACGCGCGCGGAACGCCTCGCCCGGCTGGACAAGCTCGCGACGTTGCTCGACGTCGCGTTCCGGATCCCGTTCACGAAGTTCCGGTTCGGCGTCGACGGCCTGATCGGCCTCGCGCCCGGCCTTGGCGACGTGGTGACCACGGGCCTGTCGCTCTGGATCGTCCATGAGGCGTACCAGCTGGGCGTGCCGAAGCAGGTGCTGTTTCGCATGCTCGGAAATGTCGCCATCGACGGCATGATCGGCGCGGTACCGGTCGCGGGCGACGTGTTCGACGTGCTCTGGCGCGGGAACAAGCGCAACGTGCGCATCCTGCGCGAGCATTTCGAGCGCGAGGAGCGGGGCGGGCGGTAACACTTATTCCCCCGCGCGCCGGCTGTGCTACACACTTCCCCGCAAGAATCCTGCTGGGGGAAACCATGCTCAAGAAGCCTGCCTGTCCGGTCATCGCCATCGAGGAGCATTACTGGGACAAGGAATTATCCGACACCTATGCGGGCATCGGCCGCGCCACGCAAAACGAAGAGCAGGTTCGGCGCCTGCTCGATCTCGGCGATCTTCGCCTGCGCGAAATGGACGAGGCCGGCATCGACATTCAGGTGCTGTCGCATGGCTCGCCGTCGGCGCAGGGGCTGACCGGCCCGGAAGGCATCGCGCTGACCAGGCGGGTCAACGACCGGCTGGCCGAAGCGATCGCGAGGCATCCGACGCGCTTTGCCGGCTTCTGCGCGCTGCCGACCTCCGATCCGCAGGCCGCCGCGGCCGAACTCGAACGCTGCATCCGGAACGGCTTCAAGGGCGCGATGATCCACGGCCTCGCCAACGGCGTCTGGCTCGACGACAAGAGCCTGCGCCCGATTTTCGCGCAGGCCGAGAAGCTCGATGTGCCGATCTATCTGCATCCGTCGGTGCCGATGCAGGTGGTGATGGACGCCTATTACAAGGACTACATCAAGGATTACCCGATGGTGGTTCGCGCCGCCTGGGGCTTCACGGTCGAGACCGCGACGGTGGCGATCCGCATGATCCTGTCCGGGCTGTTTCAGGAGCATCCGAAGCTGAAGATCATCCTCGGCCATCTCGGCGAGACGTTGCCGTTTCTGGTCTGGCGCATCGATCAGGCGCTGGCGCGGCCGGGGCAGAAGTCGCTGAGCTTCCGCGACGTCTTCTGCAAGAATTTCTACGTCACCACCTCGGGCTTCTTCTCCAATCCGGCGCTGCTGTGCACCGTCATGGAAATGGGCGTCGACCGCATCCTGTTCGCGGTCGACTGGCCGTTCGTGATGAACCCGCCCGGCACCAAATGGGTCGACACCATCCCGCTGTCGGACGAGGACAAGGTGAAGATCCTGAGCGGCAACGCCAAGAAGCTTCTGAAGATGTGAGGATGCGGGCCGCGCGATCGGCAGCTTCAGATCGCGCGGTTCATGTCGCGCAGCCGCATCGCCAGAACCCGCATCACGTTGAGCGCGAAATAGGGCAGCTTGCCGATCAGGAACAGGAACTGTTCTTCGGTGATCGGAATGACCGTCGTCTCGGCACGGGCGACCGCGTTGGCGCTGCGCGGTTCGCCGTCGATCAGCGACATTTCGCCGAAAATATCGCCGGGCTGCATCAGCTTGAGCACCCGGTTGCCGAGGGTAATATCCACGGCGCCTTCGCGGATAACGTAAAGGCAATCGCCCGCGTCGCCTTCGCGGAAGATCACATCGCCCTTTTCGAAGAAGATAGGCTTGCCGCCGTAGCGGGACAGAAGTTCGAAATCGATGCCGGTCAGCGCGATCATGCGCGCAGAGCCTAGTTCGCCAATCCCGCCTGTGCAATAATTGCGGCCTGACGCGGCAGGCGCTTTGAGGCGTCTTGCAGTCGTGTGCGAACCCACTGCTGCCCGATTTCCTGCCAACAGGGAATTCTAATTGCGCGACTTGCCTTCCGTCACACTAAGATAAATCTCGAGCGTTGCCCGATCCTCCTTCAGGATCGCGCTGTCCGCCTGATGCACGATCGTGCCGCGTTCGAGGATGATGGCGCGATCCGTGATCCCGAGCACCTTCTGCGCATTCTGTTCAACCAGCAGCGCCGAAACGCCCTCGTCGCGAATGATCCGGTGCAACGCCGCCAGCAATTCCTCGATCAGGATCGGCGCCAGTCCCTCCAGCGGCTCGTCCAGCAGAAGAACCCGCGGATTGAGTGCAAGCGCCCGCGCGATCGCCAGCATCTGCTGTTCGCCGCCCGATAACTGATTGCCGAGATTGCTGCGACGTTCTTGCAGCCGCGGGAACAGCGCGTAGATCTTCTTCAAATCCCAGGATCCGGGCCTCGCGACGGCGGTGATGTTTTCCTCGACCGTCAGGGACTTGAAGATGTTGCGCTCCTGGGGGACCCAGCCCACGCCGGCGTCGGCACGTTGATCGGAGCGCAGACTGGTCAATTCCTGACCGGCCAGCACGATGCTGCCGCCGCGATAGCGCGTGGCGCCGACGATGGTGTTGATCAGCGTGGTCTTGCCCATGCCGTTGCGGCCGAGCAGCGCGAGCGCCTGCCCCTGCTCCAGCGCCAGCGAAACGCCGGACAACACGATCGCCTCGCCGTAGCCCGCCGAGAGATCGGTGATCGAAAGCACGTTAGACATGGGCTTCCTCGCCCAGATAGACCGCCTTGACGCGCGGATCGCGTGCTACCTCATCCGGCGCCCCTTCGACAAAGAGCGCACCGTTCACCAACACTGAGATCCGGTCGGCATAAGAGAACACCAGATCCATGTCGTGCTCGATCAGCAGCACAGTGACGTCCTTGGGCAAGGCTGAAACCGCCGCAAGGATATCGTGCCGCTCTCCTTCCGGAACGCCCGCTGCGGGTTCGTCGAGCAAGAGCACCCGCGGCTTGCACGCGATGGCGACCGCGATCTCGAGCATGCGCTGCTTGCCATAAGGCAGAATGGCGGTGCGGTCGTTCATGACATCCGTCAGCCGGAAACGCTCAAGCAGTTCGACGATCTCCTCGATGACGGCGGGCTTGGAGCCGACCGTGCGCCACCAGGCGGTGCCGTGACCCAGCCGCTCGGAAATAGCGAGGCCCAGTGTCTCGACCGGCGAAAGGTCCATGAACAGCTGATTGATCTGGAACGTCCGCGCAATGCCGCGGCGAACCCGGGCATGCTGGCTCAGCCGTGAAATATCCTTGCCGTCGAGCAGAATCTTGCCGGCGCTTGGCGGCAGCACGCCGGTCAGAAGATTGATGACGGTGGTCTTGCCGGCCCCGTTCGGACCGATCAAGGCATGGCGCGCGCCGGCTTCCACCTTCAGCGACACGTCATCGGTCGCGACGATGCCGCCGAAGCGCTTCATGAGATTCACGGTTTCGAGGACGGTCGCCATGATCAGGCTGCGTCCTTGGGCGCTTGCTTGCTTGTCCGCCGCCAATCCAGTTTGTCGGCGAGTTGACGGAACGGGCGGGTCCATTCGGTGATGCGTTCGCGTCCGACCAGAACCATCACCACCAGCAGCAGGCCGATCCAGAACGGCCAATATTGCGGGGTCCAGACCGACAGATAATCCTGCATGAACTTGAACACGATCGCGCCGATGATTCCGCCATAGAGATAGCCGGCGCCGCCGATCACGAGCACCAGCAAAAGGTCGGCGGAACGCTCGAAGTCGAAATAGGCCAGTGAGGCGAAGGCCTGCGTCTGGGCCAGCAGCGCGCCCGCGACACCTGCATAGCCGGCCGCGATCGTGTAGATGGCCACCAGCCGGAAATTGACATTGATGCCGATCGCCGCCGCTCGCAGCGGATTGTTCTTGATCGATTGCAGCGAGAGGCCGAAAGGCGAATTCACGATCCGCCGCGCCAGCAGGAACAGGACGAACAGCACGGTCAGACAATAGACATAGCCGTTGTGGCCGAACATGTCGAAACGGAATCGGCCGAGGATCGGCTGCATCGTGACGCCCTGAAGACCGTCGGCGCCCCCGGTCAGCCAGCCATTCTGGTTGGCAAGCTCGCGCAACACGAAGGCCACGCCAAGCGTCACCATGATGCGCGTGAGATCGGTTCCGCGGAGCACCAGGAAGCTCGTCACGAAACCGACGGCGCTGGCGACGAGACCGGCCACGATCAGCGCAAGCACCGGCTCGTTGATGATCTCGTGCTTGGCGAGCAGCGCCGCGGTATAGGCGCCGACGCCGAAAAAGGCGGCGTGACCGAGCGATACGATGCCGGCATAGCCGAGGATGAGATCGAGCGAGAGCGCAAACAGTGCGAGCCAGGCGATCTCGGTCAGGATCAGATATTTTCCGGGGAACAGCCATATCGTGGAGAAGGCGGCAATCCAGAACAGGACCTCGAGGGGGTGCCAATGCGCACGCCCGATCAAGCTGCGCGACACGAAGGATGTTGTCGGCTCTGTGCTCATCGCGTCACCGTCCGGCAGGCCGGGAGAATAGGCCTTGCGGGCGCCAGATCAGGACAACGATCATGATCGTGTAGATGACAAACGCGCCGAAGGCGGGGAAGTAATATTTCCCCGCAACGTCGCCGATCCCGAGAAGCAGCGCCGCGAAAAACGGCCCGGTGATGCTCGACGTGCCGCCGACGGTGACGACGATCAGGAAGTAGATCATGAACTTGAGCGGGAAACTCGGATCGAGACCGAGGATTTCGGCACCGAGCGCGCCGCCCAACCCGGCGAGCCCCGATCCGAAGGCGAATGTCAGCGCGAAAACCCGATCGACGTTGATGCCAAGACCGCGCGCAACGCGCGCATCGTCGACCGCGGCGCGCAACCGGCTGCCGAATCTGGTTTTCGACAATACGAGTTGAAGCGCAAGCGTCAGCACGCCGCAGATCACGATGATCAGGAGCCGGTAGCGGCCGACGCCCACGCCGAAAATGACGTCCTGGCCCTGCAGCCAGCTCGGCAGCTGCACGAAGACCTGGCTCGATCCCGCCACATAGTCGACCGCGGCGACCGACATGAAGACCAGCCCGATCGTGAACAACACCTGATCGAGATGCGGCTTGCGATAGACATGAACGTAGAGCGTCCGTTCCAGGATGAGGCCGATCAGCGCGCTCACCACGAAGGCGATCGGCAAGGCCGCAAAGAACGGCACACCCATCCGATTCACCAGCACGACGGTGCAATAGCCTCCCGCCATCGCGAACGCGCCGTGCGCCAGATTAACGAAATTCATCAATCCGAGCGTCACCGCCAGACCGCATGCCAGCACGAAGAGCAGCATGCCATAGGCCACACCATCGAACAGGATCGTCAGCATCGCTTGGGCTTCTATTGGCGCGTTGGCCTGCATCCGTAGGACCTCACGGCCTGCGGCCGCGAGTGCAAGAGCTGCGCACGGCGGCATTCACGCCGCCGTGCGTCAGACATCGCTATTTCTTCTGGGCCTTTGCAGGGTCCTTGACATTCTCGAAGGTGGCGAACTCCACGTTGTAGAGCTGGCCGTTCTTCTTCTCGACCTTGCGGATGTAGATGTTCTGGACGATGTCGCGGGTCTCCGGATCGATCGAGATCGGTCCGCGCGGGCTTTCCCAGGCGAGACCCTTCATCGCGGCAATCAGGGAATCGCCGTCGGCCTTGCCGCCGGTCTTCTTCACCGCCTCATAGATGAGATGCATGCCGTCATAGCCGCCGACCGACATGAAGTTCGGGCGGAAACCGGCCGCCTTCTGGAAGGCATCGACATACGCCTTGTTCTTCGCCGAGTTGTGGTCGGCAGAATACAGATGTGCGGTGACCGCACCGATCACGGAGTCGCCCATGGCGGGCAGCAGATCGTCGTCGGTCACGTCGCCCGGCCCGATGATGCGGATGCCGGCCTTGTCGAGACCGCGCTCGGCAGAACTGCTTCATGAACGTACCGCCCTGGCCGGACGGCACGAAAATGAAGATGGCGTCCGGCTTGGCATCGGCCGCGCGCTGAAGGAACGGCGCAAAGTCCGGACTGGCGAGCGGCACCTTGATCGCTTCGGCGATCACACCTCCGGTCGCCTTGAAGCGCTCGGCGAAGGACTTCTCGGCGTCCGCCCCCGGTGCATAGTCGGACACCATGGTCACGACCTTCTTGATGTTATTCTTCGCCGCCCAGTCGGCGATGATCACCGATGACTGCGGCAGCGTGAAGCTGGTGCGAACGATATAGGGCGACCGTTCGGTGATGATCGAGGTGCCAGCGGCCATCACAACGGCCGGGACCTTGGCTTCGCTCGCAAGCGGTGCAATGGCGAGAGCGGCTGGGGTCACTTCAAATCCGGCGATCACATTCACCTTTTCATTGACGATCAGTTCCTGCGCGATGCGCTTGGTATTGTCCGGAACCGAGCCGGAATCGCGAAGGATCACTTCGATCTTCTTGCCGGCGACGGTGTTGCCATGTTCCTTCTGATACAGTTCGACCGCGGCCTTGATCTGCTTGCCGGTGGAAGCTTGCTGGCCGGTCATCGAAATGATCAGGCCGACCTTTACGGTCTCCTGCGCCGACACCGCGGTCGCGGTCAAAAGACCGAGCGCGGTGGCCGTCGCGGCCAATGTCAGTTTCCTTTTTGTCATCAGTCGTTTCCTCCTTGTTATCACGCGATGGACTGTCCGCCCGACCCGCACCAGCGGGTGAGCGGCGTCCACATCTTTATTAGCTTCCCTGTGACTTAATTCTTGGTTCTGTTCAAGCCCGTTTCGGCGGCCGACAGAACATTACAGAACGTTCATATCCTCTGCGCAGTTCATCTGGGCAACGGTGACGGCAGCCCAGACTTGCATTTTGCCGCGGCGGGATAGGACATGAGTGGGAGCCATTGAAGGGAATGACCTGACCGGGTTTTCCTGGATCAGACTGAATGAAATATTCAGCGTCAAGGACTGATGCCGGGAAGCGACATAACGCAAGGCAGATTGTCGAGAAGGTTCGTCAGATCGATGTGCTTGTCAACATAGTTGACGGTCACCCGGTGCGCTGGCTTGCAGTCCTAATACTGAACAAGTCGGCAATCGTGTTACGCAGCCAAACAGAGGCAAGATCCTGGTGAAAACGCCGATGCCAATACATGCATATATTGAAAGCCGGAAACTTCACCTTCGGTTTGCATACGCACACATCCAGATTGTTGGCGACCAGTGCGGCAAGATTGCTGGGCACCAGCGCGACGAGGTCGGTGTCGACGATAATCGGACCCACACAAAGAAAGCTTCGCACATGCAGCGCAATCTCGGAGCGCACCTGCGGGCTGGTCAGCACCTTTTCGACGGCATATAGGTGGCGGGTGCCGGGCGGGCTGGCCACCACGTGGCGCAGGGTGCGTATGCGTGCGGCCGTCAGAACGTCTCGCGCGGCCGGATGGCCGTTGCGCATCAGGTAGACGAACTGCTCGCTGAAAAGCATCTGCTCGCAAATCAGCTTGCCCATGCCCGGAATGAAGCCGATGGCGAGATCGATGTCGCCGGAGGCGAGTCCGGCGGTCAGCTCTGCCAATCCGGGCGAGAGCGTCTCGACCATGACATGCGGGGCTTCGGCGCCCAGTCGCCGCGCCAAACGCGGCAGGAAATAGCGTTCGCCGATATCGGTCATCGCCACGCGAAAGGTGCGGCGCGCCTCGCTCGGCACGAACTCGACCTTCTCGATCGTGCTGCGCACGATCTGCATCGCTGAGGCGATCGGCCCGGCGAGCTGCATCGCGACCGTCGTTGGCTGCACACCGTGTTGCATCCGCACGAATAGCGCATCGCCATACATCTTGCGCAGCTTCGACAGGCCATAACTGACCGCCGGCTGCGAAAGACCGAGACGTGCGCCGGTCGCGGTCAGATTGCGGGTTTTGAACGTGATGTCGAACAGCTCCAGCAGGTTGAGATCGATCTGGCGGCTCAGCGGGCGGCCTTGCGGGTGCATCTTCAGTCATCCATCCATCAAATATTTGAAATATAATAATTTCATTTCACGAATATCACAAGAACTGCCTAGGCTGCAGATGTCGGTTGGCTCCTGCCCGTAAGGCATCGAGATCACCGCGCGCCGCATTCAGAACGGCATAATCAGACTGGGGAGATGGGGGCGCCCATGAAACAGTTTCGGAAACTGGCGATTATTTCGTTGCTTGCTTTCGGCATCGCCGCGAGCTCGCCGGCACTCGCACAAACCGGCAGCAAGCAGAACACTGCCAAGCAGGACACCATAAGGATCGGTCTGCCGATGCCGCTGACCGGCGTGCTCGCGACCGTCGGCCAGCAGGCCGTAGCGGGCGCGCGCCTCTACATGACGCTGCACGGCGACAATGTCGCCGGCCGCAAGATCGAGCTGATCATCAGGGACGACACCAGCGCTTCGGATGTATCCAAGCGCATCGCCCAGGAGATGATCGTCAGCGACAAGGTTCACATCATCGGCGGCGGCTTGACACCGAACGTCCTGGCTATCGCGCCGCTGGTCACAAGCAGCAAGACCGCAACCGTGGTCATGGTCTCCGGCACCTCGTTTGTCACCGAACGGTCCGACTATTTCGTGCGCACAAGCTGGACGCACGGACAGCAAGCCAGCGTTCTGGCCAGTTGGGTGTTTAAGAACGGCTCCAGGAAGGTGACGATTATCTCCTCCGACTGGGCGCCGGGCGCGGAAGCTTCGGGTGTCTTCACCGAGTTTTTCACCAAGGCTGGTGGTCAAATCCTCGAAACCATCAAGGTGCCGCTCGCTAATCCTGATTTCGCGCCGTTCCTGCAACGTGCGCGTGACACCGGAGCGGATACGCTGTTCGTGTTCGTGCCCGCCGGTCAGGCGGCGGCGTTCGCCAAGCAATTCGTCGAGCGCGGCCTCGACAAATCGGGAATCAGGTTAATCGGACCCGGCGATATTTCCGATGATCACGACCTGCCCGGCATGAGTGATGCCATGATCGGCACCGTCACCGCCGGCTTCTACTCGGCTGACCACAACTCACCGCTGAATGAGAAATATGTCGCTACCTTCCAAAAGTCCTATCCAAATATGCGGCCGAATTTCATCAGCGTCAGCGCCTATGACGGTATGCACCTCATCTATCAGGCGCTGAAGAAGACGGGCGGCAATACCGACGGCGACACCCTGATCAAGGCGATGAAGGGCGTCGCCTGGGAAAGTCCGCGGGGACCGATTTCGATCGATCCGGAAACGCGCGATATCGTGCAGAACATCTACATCCGCAAGGTCGAGAAGAAGAACGGCCAACTCTACAACGTGGAGTTCGCCAATGTCGGAGCTGTGAAAGACCCGGCCAAGATAAAGAAATAACCACTTCGCAGGGCCGGGCTACGCCCCGAGCTCTGCGGGAATTTCAATTGAATTAGCACATGGGCGCGTCACGCGCAGGCCATGCGAGGCATTGATGACCTATTTGCGACGACTGCCCAAGTTTGAATATCTTGCCGCCCGCAGCATCGCCGAGGTGTGCGATTTGCTCGCCGCACACGGAAGCCGGGCAGAGTTGCTTGCCGGCGGAACCGACCTGCTGTTGCAGATGCGGCGGCGCGAAACAACGCCGGCCTACGTCATCGGCCTGAAGGGCGTCGCGGAATTGTCAGGCCTGCGGAAGCTGGACGACGGCGGCATCGCCGTCGGCGCCATGACAACCTTGCACGCCTTTCTGACCTCGCCGGTCGTGCGCGGCACATACGGCGTGCTGGCGGAAGCTGCGGCCGGGATCGGCGGGCCCGAATTGCGCAACGTCGCGACGGTCGGCGGTAATATTGCCGGCGCCCTGCCTTGCGCCGATCTTCCGCCCGCGCTGATGACACTCGGCGCTAAAGTGCGCCTCGCCAGCAGCGCCGGCGAACGGATCGTGCCGCTGGAAGACTTCTTCCCGAGCTTCGGAGTCACCGCCGCGCGGCCGGACGAATTGCTGACCGGCGTCCAGTTGCCGAGCGTCCCGTCCTTCAGCGGCGGAGTTTATCTGAAATTCCATGACCGCCAGTCGATGGACATGACCACCGTCGGGGTCAGCGCCTTCGTCACCCTCGACGAGGACAGCCGCGTCTTCCGTGACGTCAAGATCGCGCTCGCAAGCAGCGCTCCGGTTCCCTTGCGCGTCAGGAAGGCCGAAGCGCTGCTGCGCGGATGTACCTGTGCCGAAGATGTTCTGGAGGAAGCGGCGCGTGCCGTCTGCGAGGAGGCCACTCCGCGCTCGTCCTGGCGCGCCACCCGCGATTATCGCTTCGCACTGATCAAGAACCTTACCAAGCGGGCAATCCGCGGAGCGCGCGACAACGCGGCGTCCAGAACCGGAGATGTGTCTTGAAGAACCTGATGCCCATCACGTTGCGCGTCAACGGCGAAAATCACGACCTGCTGGTGCCGCCCTGGCGCACGCTGCTGGAAGTGCTGCGGGAGGTGATCGGCCTTACCGGCGCCAAGCGTTCCTGTCAGGAAGGCCAGTGCGGCGCCTGCTCGGTGCTGGTCGACGACAAGTCGGTCAACTCCTGTCTCTACCTTGCGGTCGAAGCGCAGGACAAGGATATCCGCACGGTCGAAGGTCTTACCCAGGACGGCGCGCTCGGCCAGATTCAGAAATCCTTCGTGCAGAAGGGCGCCATTCAATGCGGCTTCTGCACGCCGGGCTTTGTCGTCGCAACGACATCGTTGCTCAATGAGAATCCCGACCCGAGCGAGGACGAAATCCGTAACGCCATGGTCGGCCATCTATGTCGCTGCACCGGCTACGTCCAGATCGTCGAGGCCATCCAGGACGCGGCCGTCCAGCTCAAGCAGAAAAGTGGGAGCTGACATGAACAGCCCGGTCCACAATACTTTTGACGTCGTCGGCCAGCCGACCCCGAAGAAGGACGGCGTAGTGAAGGCCTCGGGACAGGCCGAATATGCCGATGACCTCAGCATGCCCGGCATGCTCCACGGCAAGCTGCTGCGAAGCCCGCATCCGCACGCGCGCATCCTGCGCATCGATACCAGCCGGGCCAAAGCCCTGCCGGGCGTGCGTGCGGTCATCACGGGCGCGGACTTCCCCGGCGTCAGATATGGAAATCTTCCGCAGACGCGCGACTACCTGCCATTGGCGCTGGATGTTGTGCGCTATATTGGCGAGGAGGTGGCGGCGGTTGCGGCCGTCGACGAGGACACCGCCGAAGAAGCCCTCGACTTGATCGAAGTCGAATACGAGCCGCTGCCGGCGGTATTCGACCCGGACGAAGCGATGCGCCCGGATGCGCCGCTCGTCCACGACAAGGTCGCGAACAACGTCTCGGCCAAGACCGCCTTCGAATTCGGCAAAGTGGACGATGCCTTCTCGAGTGCGGATTACGTTCGCGAAGATGTCTATGAAACGCAGCCTGTGAAACACGGGATGCTCGAGCCGCATGCCTGCATCGGGCTGTGGGATGCAACCGGCAAGGTGTCGCTGTGGTCCTGCAAAATGAGTCCCTATGTCGTGTGGCGGCAGCTCGCGATGGGACTCGGGCTCGAACTCGGTAATGTGCGGGTCGTGCAGACGGTGGTCGGCGGCGGGTTTTCCGGCGGCAAGCAGGAAGCCATGCCGATGGATTTCTGCGCGGTGATGCTGTCGAAGAAAACTGGCCGACCGGTGAAATTCGTCCACACCATGGATGAAGTTCTGACCATCGGTCATATGCGCCATCCGATGAAGATCTGGCTGCGCACCGCGACCGACAAGAGCGGACGTATCCTGGGACAGCATTGCAAGCTTGTCGCCAACGGCGGCGCCTATTCCAGCATCGGCGGCTTCAGCATGTATCTCGCCGGTGCGATGCTCAATATCCCCTACAACATCCCGAATATCCGCTACGAGGCCTATCGCGTTTACACCAATAACGGCTTCTGCGGCGCCCTGCGCGGACATACCAATACGCAAATCTGCTTCGCACGCGATTGCCAGCTCGAACTGATCGCTGCCGATCTCGGAATCGATCCGATCGACATCCGGCATCGCAATGCGTTGCATCCGGGAGATGTAACGGCGAACGGATTCCGCATCGGAACCTTCGCCTTCGATGAGTGCATCGACCGCGTGGTGCAGCTATCCGGCTGGCATCAAAAGCGCGGCAAGCTGCCCAAGTACCGCGGCATCGGTTTTGGCTGCGGCTCGCATATCTCTGGCGCCCGCCTCATGGGACACTCCGCCTCTGCGGCCGAGATCAGGGTGCAGGAGGACGGATCGGTTCATCTCACCACCGGTTCGACCGATGTCGGACAGGGCGCCGACACCGTGCTGTCGATGATCGCAGCTGAGGTGCTCGGCGTAACGATCGACGACGTGCGCTATATCCGCGTCGATTCGGACTCCACGCCGGTCGATCCCGGTACTTTCGGTTCACGCGTGACCTTTTTCACCGGCAACGCCGTCAAGCGTGCCGCCGAGGATGCGCGCGCACAACTGGCGAAGATTGCGGGAGAACGATTGGGGGCGAATCCGGACGATCTGGTTTTTCGCAACCGGGAAATCGTCAATCGCCACGACGATCGGCAGCGCATATCGCTCAAGGAGGCGGTGCGGTGGGGCGCCTTCCAGACCGGACGCCTTATCATCAGCCACGGCACCTATGCGGCGGGAGACGAGAAGATCGATTTCCGTACCGGCCATGGCAATCTCTCGCCCGCCTACAACCCGTCCGCCTGCGCGGTGGAGGTTGAAGTCGATCCCGACACCGGCCAGGTTAAGATCACCGGCTTCTGGGGCGCGGATGACAGCGGCTTTCCGATCAATCCGCTGGCTGTGAAAGGGCAGGTGATCGGCGCGACCGTCATGTCCTTCGGTCATGCGCTCTATGAGACGCTCATCCGCATCGACGGCAAGGTGATGAATCCATCCTTCCGCGACTACAAGATGCCGTTGACGACCGACATCCCGAAGCTCGCCGACTTCCAGCACAACAACGTCATCACCTTTGAGCCCGAAGGTCCGTTCGGCGCCAAGGAGGCGGGCCAAGGGGCCGGCACCGGCGTCATCGCCGCGCTTGCGAATGCCATCTATGACGCGACCGGGGTGCGGTTGACCAGCCTGCCGATGTCGCCGGACCGAATCCTGTTCGCCCTCAGGCGGAAGAACGAGGACGAAAGTGCGGGAACGCCGCCCCAGGTCGCGGCGGAATAGCGCAAGAGCCACGCGCAAAACGGATGAATTTTTTCGCAGTCCGAAGGAGGGCTGATGCTCGAACATTGCACGCCCTGGCCGGAGCAGGCCGTCCAGGATTATCTTCGTCAAGGATACTGGAAGCCCGAGAGCCTTGCCGACCTTCTGGAAACCCGAGCCCGCCAATTTCCCAGCCGCACGTTCGTCACCGACGCACAGGGGCGATTGAGCTATGGCGAGATCGACCGGCTCGCCGCGCGCGTCGCGGTGCGCCTGCTTGATCTTGGCCTAAAGCGCCGGGATATCGTCCTCTTTCAACTTCCGAACGTGCGTGAATTCATCATCGTCTTCTTCGCCTTGCAGAAGATCGGCGTCATTCCGGTGATGTGCCTGCCGCATCATCGCGCCAGAGAATTGTCCTATTTTGCCGAACTCACCGGCGCCAATGCCTATCTGTTTCCGCAGCGGTTCCGCAATTTCGATTATCTCCCGATGGCGCGGGAGATCCAGGCGAGAAATCCGGGTCTGAGCCATCTGCTGTCGCTCGGTGCTGGTTCGGAACGCGGGGTATCGTATCTGGATTCGTGGATCGAGGAGGAGCCACGCGTCGGCGATGTAGCGCGAGAGTTGGGACCACACCGGCCCGATCCTTTCGAAGTCGCCTTCATGCTGTTGTCGGGAGGAACCACGGGTGTTCCGAAACTGATTCCGCGAACGCACGTCGATTATCTTTGCAACGCGGAGGAATGCGTTCGTGTGCTCAACTGGGATTCGGACACCGTATTTATGATTGCGCTTCCGGCCGCGCATAATTTCCCACTCGGAGCCCCGGGAATGCTGGCGGTGCTCGTAGCCGGCGGCAGCGTAGCCATGTGCCTATCGACGGATGCAGAAACCGTCTTCGCGGCGATCGAGCTGCAAAAGCCGACCTTTCTTGGAGTCACGCCGGCGCTGTTGATTGCGCTGCTGAATTCCACGGCGCAGCGCAACTACAACCTCGAGTCCTTGCGCTTCGTCTATGCAGGCGGCCAGAAGATGCTGCCTGAGCTGGTCGAGCGCATGCGAGCGACATGGAAATTTGCCATGCCCGGTCACGCCTTCGGCATGGCGGAGGGATTGACCAATCTCACCCGCCCGGGCGATCCTTGGAAGGACATTCTGGAGACGCAGGGACGGCCGGTGTCTGCGGCCGATGAAATCAGAATTATCGACGACGACGGGAACGAGGTGCCACCGGGTTCAGTGGGGGAGTTGATCACGCGGGGTCCCTATACCATCCGCGGTTACTACAAATCCGATGATTACAATCGCCTGGCCTTCACGCCCGACGGCTTCTATCGCACGGGCGACATGGTTCGCCTGCACCCAACCGGAAATCTCGTCGTCGAAGGTCGCAAAAAAGATCTGATCAATCGCGGCGGCGAGAAGATCAGCGCCGAAGAGATCGAAAATCTTATTCTCAGCCATGAGAGTGTTCACACGGCTGCGGTCGTGGCGATGCCCGACGCGGTCATGGGCGAACGGAGCTGCGCGTTCGTCATTCTGAAGCCCGGCCGCTCCCTGACGCTCGATCAGCTGCTCGTATTTCTGCAAGGCAAGAAAATTGCGAAGTTCAAGCTGCCCGAACGCTTGGAGATCGTCGATGCGTTGCCGCTCTCGGGAATGGGCAAGGTGTCCAAGAAAGACCTGCGCGAAACGATTGCCGCGAAGCTGAAAGCGGAGAGATCACTTGCAGAATCGATGGCGTAGTGGAACGTCCGCGAATCCGCTATCGAACATGACAAACTCACGAGATAACTTGCAATCACGGTTGCCCGCGGCGCTTTTGCCGCGCTATATCACGCAGCGGAAGAGATATATCGGCGTCCACCCGTTTCCGCTCGACGTCGAAATGCGTGAGTGCCTCGACCACCATATGCGTCGCCAGACTTCTGCGGGCCAGTTGCTGATACTGACGGGTCGCCTCGATCTTGATCGCAAGCTCTTCTTCGGTCAGTTCGCGAATGACTTTCGCCGGAATGCCGGCCGCCAGGCGGCGTGGTGGAATTTCGACGCCGGTCGCGACGAAACTCATCGCCGCGACGATCGAGGATTCGCCGATAACGGCATGATCCATGATCACCGAATTCATCCCGACCATCGCATTGGTACCGATCCGCGCGCTATGGATGATGGCGCCATGGCCGATATGCCCGTCCGGCCCGATCACGACGTCGGTTCCCGGCAGACTGTGCAGCGTGCAATTGTCCTGCACATTGGAGCCTCGCTCCAGAACGATGCGGCCGAAATCGCCGCGCAGCGACGCGCCCGGCGCCACATAGCAATTCGCTCCAACCACCACGTCGCCGATGATGACTGCATCGGGATGCACAAAGGCGGTCGGATCGATAACGGGAGAGACACCGTCTATGGAATAGGTTCTGCGTCCGTTCGATCCCATAACCTAATGTCCTCTAATTCCGAGCAAGAAGGAAGCAAACTATGTTTCGTCATGTGTTTCTTTACAAGGTGGCGCCCGGCGCCGATCCGCAGGCGACCGTCGACATTCTCAATGCATTGCCCGCAAAAGTGCCGGGAATTCGCAACTGGACTCTGGGCCAGCATCAGGCGCCCGCCGGCAAATCCGCCGGTCGTTGGGACTATGGACTGGTCTGCGACTTCGACGGCTTTGCCGAATTGCAAGCCTATAACGGCCATCCATCGCATCTCGAAGCCGTCAAGACATTGCTGCCCATGCTTGCGGCGCATGCGATCTGCGATTTCGAATTCGATCCGGAAAAGCAGAAGGTCTCATGATCGCTGAGCGGCGACCTGAAGTCGGCAAGAGCGGCCCGAAAATATCGTGAGTAATGATCGCATCTTTCGGCGAGCATCGCAGTTTCAGTCGCGTGCGAACCGGTCTCCCTAGCCTTTCCCTGATACCCGGGAAAATACAGAGAATTTCGGATCATTTTGGCTGCTCTGAGCGCAGGCAAAGGCGGAGAACACGAAACTAATACAGCAACTTACGAGCGAATTCCCTACCGAAGCGAACAGGGAATAAAAATTCAATATCAGGGAAGAAAACTTACTGATCAGGGACCCGTTCGTAAAACGTCCATTTCTCACACACTTGTCTCGTAAGCGTCGAATCCTCACACACTTGTCCGAACTCTCATGAGCACGATCTGTTCTCGCCCTCGATTTCTAAATCAGGAGAGAACGAGATGGCGAGCGAACAACGACCGTGGAAGCGTCAGCGTGAGGACTTCTGGCGAGCGCATCATGAGGCGTGGAAGCGTAGCGACTTGAATCAGCGGCAATATTGCGAGTTTCACGGCCTGCCGCAGAAGGCATTCGAGAACTGGCGGCAGATATTCAGGCTCGAACCGGAGCCCCCACAGCGCAAGTTGCTCTATCGGCGCGCGGGCAAGTCACACCCTAAGTCACACTCTTAGTCACCCCCTTAGTCACTCCCCTAAGTCATGGGACTTATCCCTCCTCGCTATCGGCGGCCCCATCGTTCCGCGACCGCGCGAGGGTCATCGGCGGCGGTTCAGTGAGGCAGACAAACGACGGATTCTGCGACGAGGCCGCGCAACCCGGCGCGAGCGTCTCAGAGGTGGCGCGCCGCTATGGCATCGCTCGCCGTCTTCTGTGTCGATGGAAGCAGGAGCTGCGGAGCAGCCCGACCTTTGTCGCGGTGCAAGATCACCGATGCGGCTGCGCGCCTACCGCCACCGTCTACGAGGAGGCCCTGCCATGACGCTGCTTCCTCCGAACGTGAAGGTGCACCTGGCGCTGGGCTACATCGACATGCGCAAGGGCATCGACGGTCTCGCCATGCTGGTGCAGGGCGTAGCTGCGGCAGGATCCGTTCTCCGGCCATCTGTTCGTGTTCCGGGGCCGCACCCGCGCCAACCTCATCAAGATCGTATATTGGGACGGCACCGGCTTCTGTCTGTTCACCAAACGGCTCGAGCACGGCGTCTTCCTGTGGCCTCCGAGCATCGAGCCTGGCGAGACGCTGTCGTTGACGTCGGCGCAGCTGTCGCTGCTGATCGATGGTGTCGACTGGCGAGCGCCGGAACAGCGGTGGCGGCCGGCGGTGGCGGGATGATCGCTGCGGCGGATTGACTCAACACCACGTCGCCTTGGTGATGGCGGTCTGCGAGTCTAGGTATATTCCCGCTCATGGACATCGATCTTGCCGCTCTGCCGGACGATGTGGAGACGCTGCAGAATCTGGTGCGCTCGCTCGCGGCCGAGCGCGCCAGCCTCAGCGAAGCAAAGGCCGAGATCGAACGGCTCAACCTCATCATCAAGAAGCTGCAGCGCAGCCAGTTCGGCCGGCGCGCCGAGCGGATCGATGACGATCAACTGCAGCTCGGCCTCGAAGACCTCAACACCGACCTTGCGCGCGTCGAAGCCAGCCTTCCGCTTCCCACAGCCGAGACCGAGACGCCGAAGGCACAGTGTGAGCGGCCGAGCCTTCCGGCGCACTTGGCCCGCGAGCACGTTCATCTCGATGTGGAACATGAGGCCTGCCCCTGCTGTGGCGGCCCGCTTCATCCGATCGGCGAGACCGTCAGCGAGATGCTCGATCATGTGCCGGCGCGGCTTCGGGTGATCCGCATCCGCCGGCCACGCTATGGCTGCCGCGCCTGCGGGACCATCCACCAGGCACCGGCTCCGGA
>CAWDOW010000008.1:0-15555 GCA_963804015.1 uncultured Pseudomonadota bacterium | reverse complement strand
GTACGGCCGATCAGCGCCCATTCCTGCTGCACCAGTCGCGCATCGGCCTGCAGCGCCTCTACCGCCGATTTGTGAATCTCGTTGGCGAGTTCGAGTTCGCGGCCGCCGGGCTTCTTGCGCGCGGCGATCAGGAACAGAATGCCGGCAATGATGAAATTCAGCGAGCCCAGCACCAGCGCCGAGGCGATCTCGTTCCAGATCTGCAGCAGCATCAGATAGGCCGCAAGCTCGAACATCAGAAGACCGAACACCGCGATCAACCCCGCGACCGCGTTCAATCCCGACCGCGCCAGCAAATGGCGCATCCGGATTTCGGCGATCGTGGAATCGGCGTGCCACAGGACGCGCAGATTGTTGACGAAGCGATCCATATTCATCCTTTCCGCGACAGGAGGTTTGCGACCAGGATTCCAAGCAGGAAGGCGGCCGCGACCGAGGCGTAAGGATGCGCGGCCACCATGTCCTCGGCCTCGTCGGCGGCTTCGCTTAGCTTGTCCTGCAATTCGCGCAACGTGCGCTCGATTTCGGCGCGCATGTCCCCGCCCGCAGCCGGGGCGGCACCGTCCTCCTCCATCACCGGGACCTGCCGGAGTTCGCGCCGCAAGGCTTCGAGTTCTTCCTGAAGGCTGGCCGAAGACGTGGACTGAATCATCCCGATATCCCTGTTGGAGTATTCTCACGCTCCTTCAAAGCGAGAAAATACTCCAGTCCATTGCGTGACGCGTTTTCTTTACGCGAACCGGTTCCCACTTCGCTTGAAAACGCTATCGTATCGATTGTCGACCTTACCGATGCAAGGGTCAATTGATGAAGCGCCTGGTATTATTGATGTCGATCCTTGCGGTACCGCCGGCCGCCAACGCACAGCAGGCGGCGCCGGCCGACCTCAAGATCATCCAAGATTGTCTGAAAAGCGCCGATAGCAACGGCAATCTCGGCACCGGCTGCATCGGGCTCGTCGCCGAACCTTGCACGCGCAAGGCCGGGAACGATGTCGCGAAATCCAAGGCCTGCGCGCAACGCGAATTGCTGGTGTGGAATGCGCTGACCGAGGCCGCCGCCAGGCGGGTGCGCGCCGGCGGCTTCAAGGAGATCAGCAGGGCGCTCGCCGAATCCGAGAAGGCCTGGATGCAGCAGCGTGACGCCCTCTGCCCGGTCTTCGACCAGATCGATCCGGGCACCTTGCCGGGAGACGCCGCCTATTGCCGGATGCAGACCACGGCCAACCGAGCCTTGCTGCTGCGAAGGCTCGGCGCCGCGGTCAACGAACACTAGACTCCCCGGTCAGTTCCGCCAGAACGGCACCAGCATCCCGACCTGCTGGCGGTAGCGCCTATATTGATCGCCGAACATGGCGGTCAGATCGCGTTCCTCCAGCCAGATTCCGACCAGGATGTAAGCGGTGGTCACGGCGGCGAACAGGAGATGCCCCTGGGTCATCGCGGGCGTCGCCCAGAAGGCGATGATGAAGCCAAGATAGATCGGATGGCGCACCAGCTTGTAGAATCCCGGCGTCTTGAATTCCGCCTTCGGCATGGCTTTGCCGGCGACATGCGCAAAGACCTGATGCAGGCCGAACAATTCGAAATGGCTGATCATGAAGGTCGCGAGAATCACGAGCACGAAGCCGAACAGCGACAGGCCCTGCAGCGCCATCGCGACCAGCGGATCGCGCGCGCCCCAGAGCAGTTCCGGCATCGGCCGCCATTGCCACATCATCAATGCGAGCGCCGAAGTCGCGAGCAGCACATAGGTCGGCCGCTCGAGCGGCTCGGGAATATAGCGCGTCAGCCATTGCTTGAACGGCTTGCGCGCCATCACGCTATGCTGGAGCGCGAAGATCGTGAGCAGGACGAGATTAACGACGATCGCTTCGGGCATCGGAACCACGGTGCCGCTGTCGAGCGTCTTCGGCACAACCAGTCCGGTCACGAAGCCGACGGCATAGAGGATGGTGACGAGGAAGAATGCGTAGGCCGCAAGGCCGTACACAAAGCCTGCAATCCTGCCCATGGGGCACTCCTGTTTTTCAATGCAGAGATGGTGGGGTGTGGGACAGACCCGCGCGCGGGCCGCAGGGCACGCAATCGGCATTGCCGGATGCCAACATCCAGAAGGTGCCGATAATGATCGCGACCCCGATCAGGGATCGCAGATAGGCGACGAGCCGCCGGTGGAACGCTTTCCGCGCGCGATGACGAAGCGTGCGCGTGTCGGCGCAGTAGCGATCGCAATCGATCCGGGTTTCGGGATTTTGCGGCATGGCGGATTCCTTTCCCGGCCGCGAGGGGCGGCCATGTCGACCATGCGGAAAGACCCAACCCGGCGCTTCGAGAGCGCCTCGATTTCCCCTTGAGAGCGTCTTGATTTTTGCCGATGCCGAAATCCTGTAAGGTCTGCGCGCCGGCCGTGGCCCGGCGCCGGAATTGGGCACAAGATGCTGTTTCTGTTCGAGGATTTCACGCTTGACGTGGACCGGCGGGAACTCCGGCGCGGTCCCGAGGCGATTTCGGTCGAGCCGCAGGTATTCGACCTGCTGGTCCATCTGATCGAAAACCGCGACCGGGTGGTCACCCGCGACGACCTGATCGCCTCGGTCTGGGGCGGGCGGATCGTGTCGGAATCCACGCTTGCGAGCCGCATCAACGCGGCGCGTTCCGCGATCGGCGACAGCGGCGAGGCGCAGCGCCTGATCAAGACCATCCAGCGCAAGGGCCTTCGATTTGTCGGCGAGGTGCGGCCGGACGCGGCATCCGCGCCGTCATTCCCCGGGCCAAGGCCGGCACAGGACGTCACTTTCTGCCGCACGGCGGACGGCGTTCATCTGTCGGTCGCCACCAGCGGCAGCGGGATGCCGGTGGTGAAGACCGCCAATTGGCTCAATCACATCGAATATGACTGGCAGAGCCCGATCTGGTCGCCCTTCATCGGCGCCTTGTCGAGCCGCTTCCGGTTCATTCGCTACGACGAGCGCGGCAATGGTCTGTCTGACTGGAATGTGGAGGACATTTCTTTCGATGCCTTCGTGCGCGATCTCGAAACGGTGGTGGATACGCTCGGACTGGAACGCTTTGCGCTGCTTGGAATTTCGCAGGGCGCGGCGGTGTCGGTCGCCTATGCGACGCGGCATCCGGAACGCGTCTCGCGCCTCGTGCTGTGCGGAGGCTATGTGCTCGGCCATCGCAAGCGCGCCAACAGCCACGAAATCGCGCAGCGTGAGGCGCTGGAGCAGCTGATCAGACTGGGCTGGGGCCAGGACAACCCGGCCTTCCGTCAGGTATTCACCTCGCTGTTCATTCCCGGCGGCACGCCGGAACAGATGCAATGGTTCAATGAATTGCAGCGGATCTCCACGTCGCCAGACAATGCCTGTCGCCTGAGCGCCGCTTTCGGGGTGATCGACGTTTCGAAACAGCTCTCACAGGTGAATGTGCCAACGCTCGTGATGCATTCGCGCGGCGATGCGCGGGTGCCGTTCGAGCAGGGTCTGCGGCTCGCGCGCGAGATTCCCGGAGCGCGTTTCGTTGCGCTGGAAAGCGACAATCACATCATCCTGTCGCATGAGCCGGCATGGGAGCGCTACATCAGCGAGCTGACGGCGTTTCTCGCTCAGGATGACGAAGAAGCTCGCGCCGAGCGCACGCCCGCAGCCGGCTAGCCGCCGAGCTTGCCCTTCACGAGCCCGCTGGCTTTCGCAAAATCCATCTGGCCGGCGAACTTCGCCTTCAGGGCGCCTACCACCTTGCCCATGTCTTTCATCGAGACCGCGCCGGTTTCCGCGATTGCGGCGTCGATCGCCGCCGACATTTCGGCATCCGACATCTGCGTCGGCAGATAAGCGGTGATGATCGCGATCTCGTCGGCTTCCTGCTGCGCCAGTTCCGGCCGGCCGCCCTTTTCGTACAGCTCCTTCGATTCCTGGCGCTGCTTGATCATCTTCTGCAGCACCGGAAGCAGGTCGGCCTCCGACAGCGTCTTGCCCGAGCCACGCGCCTCGATATCGGCATTTTTGAAGGTTGAATTGACCAGACGCAGCGTCGATATCTTGCGCTCGTCCTTCGCCTTCATCGCTTCTTTCAAGGCATTGTTGATGTCGTCGCGCAGCACCATGGCTCTCCTTCACGGCTTCGCCCATTCTCGGCATACGAGCGGGCGGCGGCGCGTCTGCATGCACCGCCCGCCAACGTTGCGTCAAGGCCTCAGCGCTTGGATAAGGGCTTGGGTAAGGGCTTGGGTCAGGGCTTCATGCAGTAAAGCTGCATGGTGACATTTTCGGTTCCGCCGCAGGTCGCGACCAGATCGCTGCCGTCGATCTTGAATTGCGCCGCAGCCGCACCGCCGACGCAGAGCGCCGCTCACGACCACTTCGCCCTTGTCGCAGGAATGACTGCAATTTCCGCCGCTGCAGGAATGACGAACGGTTCTGATCGTGGCCCCGTCCCTGCCGGCTACACCATCCTTGCCGGCTGCCCCGTCCTTGCCCGGCGCGCCGTCCTTGCCGGCTGCCCCATCCTTGCCCGGCGCTCCATCCTTGCCGGCCGGACCCGCCGGTCCCGCGATGCCGGCATCCCCCTTGTCGCCCTTCGGGCCTTCAAAACAACCACCCAATGTCAGCGCCACACCGACAAGTAGCGTGCTCAACAATATCCGCATGTCCCACCCCTCGTTTCTTCGACGAGGCGATGGTGACTCCTGCGCAGTATCGTTAGCAAGCGGCGCGTTGGCACAGCCACGCAGAAAATAATGCGCACCGGCTGCGGGAACTTGAACCCTACAATCTCACGATGGCAGCGAGCGCGGGCCAAAGAGAATAACCGCAGCGCCCAGAATGCAGATGGCGGACCCGAGCGCGTCGAAGCGGTCCGGCCGCGCCCCTTCCACCACCCACAGCCAGATCAGCGAGGCGGCAATATAGACCCCGCCATAAGCCGCATAGGCGCGCCCGGCAAAGGCCGCCTCGACCAGCGTCAGCAAATAGGCGAATAGCACAAGGCTCGCGACCCCCGGAACCAGCCAGAAGACCGGCTTGCCGAGCCGCAAAACCGCCCAGAATGCGAAACATCCCGCGATTTCGGCAAAGGCCGCACCAATATAGACAAGCGCAGTCATCATGCTCGACAAGTCTTCCTTGGCAAGCCCCCGGCATCCGACTATCTAGGCGCTTTATGAACCCAACCTTATCCGATTCCGGCTGGACCGAGCCCAAAGCCACGGCCCTCCTCGTGCTCGCTGACGGCACCATCCTCGAAGGCCAGGGCTTTGGCGCCACCGGCTCCGCGGTGGGCGAGGTCTGTTTCAACACTGCGATGACGGGTTACGAGGAAATCCTCACCGACCCGTCCTATGCCGGCCAGATCATCACCTTCACCTTCCCGCATATCGGCAATGTCGGCACCAACGACGACGACATCGAGACCGTGAACATGGCGGCGACGCCGGGCGCTCGCGGGGTGATCCTGCAAGGCGCGATCACCAATCCTTCCAATTACCGCGCCACGCGCCATCTCGACCAATGGCTGAAGGCGCGCGGCATTATCGGGCTGTCCGGCATCGACACCCGGGCGCTGACCGCGCTCATTCGCGAGAAGGGCATGCCCAATGCGGTGATCGCGCACGAGCCTTCCGGCAAATTCGATATCGAGGCGCTGAAAAAAGAAGCGCGCGAATGGCCGGGCCTGGTCGGCATGGACCTGGTGCCGATGGTGACCAGCGCGCAGCGCTTCACCTGGAACGAAGGCGAATGGGTCTGGGGCAAGGGCTATTCGCGCACCGACAATCACGAATTCCATGTGGTCGCGATCGACTACGGCGTGAAGCGCAACATCCTGCGCCTGCTGGCCGCGAGCGGCTGCAAGGTGACGGTGGTGCCGGCCACGACCTCGGCCGATGACATCATGGCGCTGAAGCCCGACGGCGTGTTCCTGTCGAACGGCCCCGGCGATCCGGCCGAGACCGGCAAATACGCGGTGCCGGTGATCCGCACCATGATCGACCGCAGCGTGCCGACCTTCGGCATCTGTCTCGGCCACCAGATGCTCGGCATCGCGCTCGGCGGCACGACGATGAAGATGCATCAGGGCCATCACGGCGCCAATCATCCGGTGAAGGACCTTACCACCGGCAAGGTCGAGATCACCTCGATGAATCACGGATTTGCGGTCGACAAGGATTCGCTGCCCGGCAATGTCGAGCAGACGCATGTCTCGCTGTTCGACGGCAGCAATTGCGGGATCGCGCTGAAGGACAAGCCGGTCTTCTCCGTGCAATATCACCCCGAGGCCTCGCCCGGCCCGCGCGACAGCCATTACCTGTTCAAGCGTTTCGTCGAATTGATGCGCGACCACAAGAAGCGCAAGGCTGCCTGAAAATCCGGCGGCTTCAGCCATCTTCATCGGGGGCCGGATTGTCCGAGCACGAAGCCTCCGTTTCCAAGACCCGGCTCGATGCGCTCGCCGACGCCATGTTCGGCGTGGCGATGACGCTGCTCGTCATCGACATAAGGCTGCCTGAAGACTTCAGTCCCGCAAGCGCTTCGGACCTGCTCCATGCCGTGCTGGAGCTGAAATCCAAGTTCCTCGTCTATCTCATCACCTTCTTCGTGGTCGGCCTGCGCTGGCTGGGCAACAGCAAGCTCGCCGCCGGGCGCGAAACCGTGACCGAGCAATTCGCGCGCTGGACGCTGCTGCATCTGTTTCTGATCACCTGCATGCCGTTCTCCACCATGATGATCGGCCGCTTCGACAATTATGCCCTGGCGGTGTGGATCTATGCCGCCAATATGGCGCTCGCCGCTCTGGTCTCGATCCGTCTCAACGCGATCGCGGAAAGCGAGGGCTGGCGCACTGCCGGTCTGCATGACGGCACGCGGGCTTTGTGGCTGCTGATTGCGACGGCGATGATTTCGGTCGCGGTCAGCTTCTACGATCCGGGCTGGTCGATGCTCGCCTATCTGCCCAATTTCGTGCGGCCGCTGATCGCGCGGGCCAAACCGCCTGCGAAGTTGTCATCCTGAACCGCTATCGACACAGCATGGACCGCATCTTTCATTGGATCGCCGCCTTATTCCGGCTCGACGAGGCCGGATGGCAGCGACACGCCAATCCCTGGAGCGTATGGACACGCGTCGCGATCTGGCCAGCGCTGGTCGCTGCGCTCTGGAGCATCCAATGGATCGGATGGTGGGCGGCGCTGCCGCTTGCCGCCATTGCGCTTTGGGCCTTCATCAATCCGCGTGCCTTCCCGGCGCCGGTATCGACACGAAGCTGGGCCTCGCGCGGCGTGCTCGGCGAACGGATCTATCTGGCACGGGCGCAACGGCCGATCCCGGACCATCACCGCGTGGCGGCGCAATGGCTGGCCGGCACCGGCGCGGCCGGCAGCGCGGTGATGCTGGCGGGTCTCGTGCTCGCCTCTCCGATGCTGTTCGTCGCCGGAGCGATCACGGCGTTCCTTGCCAAGATGTGGTTCATCGACCGGATGGTCCGGCTGTTCGACGACATGGCACGCGAATTTCGGGAATATGCGCTCTGGCTTCGATAAGGTGGCGATGGGCCGCGTCTCCACGCTATAAAGCCGCATGTCTGACTGGATTTCCTTTTTCGATTCCGACCACGCCATCTACGTGAATGCCCGCCATCGCGAGGTCCATGCGCTCATCACCGGCGAGGGCATGCTGGCGCATGTGAAGCACGGCGATCGCGTGCTGGATTATGGCTGCGGCGAAGCCGCCTATGCCGAACGGCTGGTGCGTGAAGCCGAATCGCTGACCTTGTGCGAGGCCGCCCCCAACCTGCGCGAAGCGGTGATGCGCAGGGTCAAGCACGAACGCTATATCACGATGCTTTCGCCCGAGCAGACCGCGGCGCTGCCGGAGCGTTCCTTCGAGGTCGTGATCCTGCATTCTGTGTCGCAATATCTCTCCGCGGCGCAGCTCGACGAATTGCTGAAGCTGTTTCGACGGCTGCTGCATCCCTCCGGCAAGCTGGTGATCGGCGACGTGGTGCAACCCGGCACCCCGGCCTGGAAGGATGCGATCGCGCTGCTGCGCTTCGGCTGGCGCGAGGGCTTCTTTCTGGCCGCGCTCGGCGGATTGTTTCGCACCGCGCTTTCGGATTACTCGCGGCTGCGCAAGGATGCCGGGCTGTCACGCTACAGCGAACGCGACATGCTTGCAAAGCTGGACGCCGCAGGCTTTCGCGGCAAGCGACAGACGGACAATATCGGCCATCTGCAGACGCGCATGACATTCGTTGCGGCGCCGCATTAACTACGTCTTCATTTGGAGCCGCCGGTCGTGGTTAATCACTGGTTTTGTGGCGGTCGCTAACTTGAAAGCAATCACACGGGCGCTATCGTCGGCGCCGGCCCGGTGGCGGAGCGGCAACGCAAAGGTCGTGCATGACCTTCCTAGCCAGGTTCGAATCCTGGCCGGGCCTCCAATTTCAGGGCGAAGCTCGCCATCGGTCGGGCTTCGCCCTGACTTTTTTCAGCTCAATGCGGCGGCTGTGCGCCTCAGGACGTCGAACGCGACGCAGAGCCGCGAAGCGTCGCGCTCCGAACCGCCCGGAAGATGGCCGGATCGCCACCGAGCAGGCCGGTCAGGGCCGCGGCCTCCTCGGACAGGATCGCCTTCATATCCGCGACCGCCCGGTCGGTGAAGCGGGATTCCGGGCCGGACAGAATCAGCGCGCCCGCCGCCATGCGATCCATCCCAAGCACCGGACAAACGACGGCCGCGACGCCGGCCACCCTTTCGCTCGGACGCGCCACCACCACCACCGCGCGCCGGACGGCGTCGTAATCCTTTCCCTTCATGCCGGAAAAGGCCGACAGCACGCGCGAGCAGGCGCTGTTATCGACGGGGAAGCGTTCGCCCTCGACAATGCCGGCATCGTGCACCGGCCGCGGCGAGGCGGCGCGGTGCAGACAGACCTCGCTGTCGCCGTCGCGGATATAGAAGGAGGCGGTCTCGCCGGTCCGGATCACCAGATTGCGCAGCGCCGGCTCGACCGCATCCCGAAGCTCGAACGAACTTTGATAGATGCGGCCCAGCCGGAAGACAGCCGCGCCCAGACGATAGCGGCCATCCGCCAGGCGATGCAGGTAACCGATCCGCAACAGCGACGCGCTCAGACGCAGGATGGTGCTTTTGTAAAGACCGGTGATCGCGGCGAGTTCCGCCAGCGACAGCACCGCGCGTTCCGGCGTGAAGGCTTCCAGGATGGACAGGCCGCGTTCGAGCGCGGCCACGCCCGGCACGGTATCGCCAGCTTTCCCGGACGATGGAATCGATGCGGGCATTCGGTTTCCACCTTGTTTGACAGGATTATCGGGCAGCGTTAGTATTTTGTCTGACAGAATAGCATTCTGTCTAGCAGAACGTTTCATCTCTTTCAAGCTTGGAGAAACCGGCGATGGCCTCTTCCGTGGCGTCCGCGCGCCCCGAACCTTCCGCGCGTCCAACGACTTCCGCGCAGACCAAGACCCTGCGGACCTGGATTGCCGACCTGGAAGCGGCCGGCGAGCTGATCCGCGTGGACAAGCCGGTCGATCCGCTGACCCAGATGGGCTCGCTGCTGTATCAGTCGCGCGAAAAGGCAGTGTTCTTCGAAAACCTGCCGCATGGCTGGCGCTCGATCGGGCAGGCGCCCGCCAACGTCCGCCATGTCGCGCTGGCCTTCGGCGCCACCGAAAGCACGGTGGTGAAGAAGGTTGCCGAAGGCATGGGCAAGCTGATCAAGCCGGAAATGGTGAGCAACGCGCCGGTGCAGGAGATGGTGTTCGGCGAAGGCGAGTTCGACCTCACGCAGCTGCCGGTGCATATCGCCGGCGTGCGCGACGGCGGCCCGGTCTGCGGCTCCGGACTCGTAGTGACCAAGGATCCCGACACCGGGCAGCGCAACGTCAGTTTCCACCGGCTGCAGATCAAGGGCCCGAACAAGTCGGGCATCCTTCTGTATCCGCGCCACTCGTGGAAAAATTACATGAAGTACCAGGAGCGTAACGAGCCGATGCCGGTGGCCATCTTCATCGGCCATCATCCGGCTTATTACGCGGCGGCGGCGACCACGGCCGCCTACGGCCTCGACGAGTTAGAGATTGCCGGCGGCTATCTCGACCAGGCGGTGCGGCTCGTCAAATGCAAGACCGTCGACCTCGAAGTCCCCGCCGACGCCGAGCTGGTGCTGGAAGGCCATATCCCGCCGCATTACCGCGAGGAGGAAGGCCCGTTCTCGGAATTCCAGGACTATTACGTCACCGGCACCGGCAAGAATCCGGTCGTCGAATACAAGTGCATGACGCGCCGCAAGGACGCCATCTTCAAGAACCTGCAGAACGGCTCGGAGATGGAAGGCTGCGTCTTCCACAAGCTGCCGATGAGCGCCACCATCTACCGGCGCCTCAAGGATATCGGCGGCGGCCCCAACCTGCACAACGTGATGGTGCTGCCGGGCGTGTTCGGCGTCGTCGTGCAGATGACGCAGCGCGCCTATGGCGAGGCCAAGAACCTGCTGCTCGGGGCATTGTCTTCGGAATACCAGCATCCCAAGCTGGTGATCGCGGTCGATGAGGACGTGGACATCTTCAATCCCGCCGAGCTGATGTGGGCGCTCGTCACGCGCGTCAATCCCGAGCGCGACGTCGTCATCATTCCCGGCACCCACAACCACGCCATGGATGCGAGCCTGCCCGAGCTTGGCGCGCCCGGCACGCCGCTGTGGCAGCGGCAGGGCTCGAAGATGCTGATCGACGCCACCATCCCGCCGCCCTGCGACGCCGAAGCGCGCGCGGCCTACGAGCGCATCCGGCCGCGCAATCCGCATCTGAGGCTGGAGGATTTCGCGGCTGCCGGATCGCTCGACATCGTGCGGTCGCTGCCGGAACGGTTCTTCGGCTCGCAACTGCTAAAGTCTTCGCAATAGGCGAACTCATCAACAGACACAAAGACGAAGGACCGGCGCATGCGCCGGTCCTTTTTCTTTTGGCGGAGAGTTTTTGACGAGGCGTCATTGCCGGGCAAAGCCGTCCGAAGGACGGCGTCGCTTCCGCTCGCCTATGACCCGGCAATCCATCCTTTTTTGAAAAGATGGATGCGCGGATCAAGTCCGCGCATGACGACGATCGATGGTCAATTCTGGCTTGGAACGATCTTTGCGGCCTTCACCAGCTCGGCGTTGCGGGCGAGGTCCTTGGCGATGTAATTGCTGAATTCCGCCCGCGACATCGGCATCGGGTCCTGCCCCATCTTGATGAATCGTTCCTTCAGCTCCGGCAGGTTCAGCGCCGCTTTCGCTTCGGCGTGCAGCTTGTCGGCGATAGCGTCGGGCGTGTCGCCCGGCGCGAACATGCCGATCCAGAAATCATAGGTCGCCTCCGGCACGCCAAGCTCGGCGATGGTCGGCACGTTCGGCAGGAGCGAGGAGCGCGTCGATCCGCTGACCGCCAGCGCGTCGAGCTTGCCCTGCCGGATCAGCGACAGCGCGGGCAGCAGCGGACAAAAATAGAAGTCGACGCGGCCAGCGACGACCTCCTGCAGCCCTTCGGGCGATCCCTTGAACGGCACCGCCAGCGCCTTGAAACCGGCCTTCAATCCGAGCAACTCGGCGGTGAGCTGCGCCGAACTCCCGAGCCCGATGGAAACGTAGCTCACGGAATCGGTCTTCTTGCGGGCGGCTTCGATCAGCTCCTTCAGCGACTTGTACTTGCCGCCGGTCGAAACCAGGACATTGGCGACATTGCCGAGCGATATGATCGGCTTCAGATCCTTGCTCGTGTCGTAGGGCAGATTCTGCAGCGCCGGCGTGATGGTGAGCGCGGAGGGCGCAACCAGCAGCGTATACCCGTCGCCCGGGGACTTCGCGACCGCGGTATTGCCGATGACGGTCGCAGCACCCGGACGGTTCTCGACCACGAAGGTCTGATGGAGCGTCTTGCCCATCTGCTCGGTGGCAAGCCGTGCGGTGACGTCGGTTCCGCTTCCCGCCGTGAGCGGAACGATGACCTTGATCGGTTGCTTGGCCGGCCAATCCTGCGCATTTGCCGGGCTGATGAGAAGGCACGCAGCGGACACCAGCAAACATTTGGCTAAAGACTTGTACATGTCTCGTCTCCCTCAGAGTTGACCGTCTTTGTCCCGCTTCCGAAATCGGGGAGACGCGACGTTTCTTGTTCTCATTTGGACATCAGGATTCCACCCGTCTTCGCCGAAACTACGGCGCAGTTTGGTTCGCGAAGCCCTGCCGAAGCCTCCGCGCGAACGGGTGAGAACCCCCAAAACTCAAGCTGCGCGGCGCGCATAACGGCCTTTCAGCAACAGATCGACATTACCGGACAGGATCTTCTCGCCGGCCGGACCCAGTTTGCGAATGTCATTAACGAAGTCGCGCACGACTTCGCGCCCGCGAATCTCCTGCGGATAATCGGTCGCAAAGACCAGCCGTTCGGCCGGAATTTCCACCAATGCCGTCTTGACGCAGCCGATCGCGCCACAGAAGCCTCCGGTGTCGAACACCATGTTGTTGCGAAAATAATAGTCGAAATCCTTCTCGCCGGTGCGGCCATGCTTGGCGTTGCCGCGCAACCCCCAGAATTCCTTGTCCTGGTAGCCGCGAATGCGGCCCAGCATGGACGCGATGCCGCCGCCGAGATGCGCCATATGCACGGTCAGCGACGGATGACGATCGAACACGCCACTATTGATCAGCCGGATCGTCGCCATGATCAGCGAGAATTCGCGGCCGACAGACCGCGCCGTATCGTGGGCGTCGAATTGCTGCGGAAAATTCAGTTTGAGCGCGGGGTGGACGAAAACGAACAGACCGAGCTTTTCGGCTTCCGCCCAGAACGGTTCGAATTCCGGCGCATCGAGAAACAGGCCATCGACTTCCGAGGTGATGACCACACCGGGAAAGCCGAGCTCATGCGTGCATCGCGCCAGTTCCTTGAAGGCCGCCGGTCCGCCGAGCGGATGCACATGCGCGGCGCCGATGAACCGTCCCGGATAATCGCGCTCGGCCTGCTTCGCCTTGTCGTTGATGAATTTCGATCGCTCGGGGTCGGCGCACATTCCGGCACCGCTGCTGATGAAGGCCGCATCGACGCCCGCGGCGTCCATCATGCGGACGTGCTCGTCGAGGTCGTAGAGCAGCTTGTGCCACGTGTAGCTGGGCGCGCCGGTCTCATCGAAGGCGATGACAAGTTTGTCGCCGATGTCCTCCTTGAACAATTCACGCGGCGTGAAGTGGTGCTGGAAGTCGACGATCATGGAGTTTTCCTCGACAAGGGCAAGTTTGTTCGTTATTCGAACAATAAATCGATATACGAACAGAAAAACATGGAAGAATTGCCATGTCAAACGATGTGCCCGCCCTGCCCCGTCAGGAAGGAATGGCCGGACTTGCCAAGGGTCTTGCCATTCTGGAATTGCTCGGGGCCCGGAATGCCCGCATCACGGTCGCCACGGCGGCCGAACGAACCGGCATCACCCGTGCGGCCGCGCGCCGTTGCCTGCTGACGCTGACGTCGCTGAACTACCTGCATCACGACGGCAAGTTCTTCACGCCGGCGCCGCGCCTGTTGCGTCTTGGTTCCGCTTATCTCGGGGGCGATACGCTTGCGGCCGCGGCCGCTCCGATCCTCGACCGATTGCGCGACGAGTTCGGCGAATCGGTTTCGCTGGGCGTGGCCGAAGACGACGAAGTGCTTTTTGTCGCCCGGTCGGCGACCGCGCGGGTGGTGTCGGCTGCGATCCGAATCGGCGCCAGATGGCCGCTATATTGTACGGCGGCCGGCCGCGTCCTGCTCGCGGCCCGCTCGGATGCACAGATCGACGCCTATCTCGCGCGTCACAACTTCGAAAATCGGACGCGCCTTACGGTCACGGATGCCGCCGGATTGCGGCAGGTGGTCGAGCGAACGCGCAAGGCGGGACACGCGGTGAGCGACGAGGAACTCGAGATCGGATTGCGCGCGGTGGCGATACCGGTTCATTCGCCGGCCGGAAACGTTGTCGTGGCGATGGCGGTCAGCGCATCGTCGGCGCGCATGTCGATCGAGACCATGGAGCGCGATATCGTTCCGGCGCTGCACGAGGCCGCCAAAATGCTGGTGCCGCGGTAAATCTGCCGCGCAAGCTCCCAATCTCGAAAGGGCAGTGGCGGAAAGCCAAATCAGGATTGCGCTTCGCCCACCGTATCGGCCATCACCGCGCCGCGCGTGCCGAGCGGCTTGACGTGGCCGATCGTGGTATCGCGCGCGGTCTGATGCTCGATCTCGGCATTGAGCTCCGCGCCGATCAGGATCGCGATCGAGGTCAGCCACAGCCACATCATCAGGCCGATGCCGGCGCCGAGCGAACCATAGGTCGCGTTGTAATCGGCGAAGTTCGACAGATACGAGCGAGAAGAGCGCCGATCCCGCGATCCAAAGCAGCATCGCGACCACCGCGCCGACGCTCAGCCAACGCCATTGCGCCTCGCGCCGGCTCGGCCCGAAGCGGTAGAGCACGGCAAGTCCGAGCGCGATCACCACCATGATTGCGGGCCAGCGCAGCATCGCGATCAGCCATTCGCCGACAGCCTTCGATGCCGAGCCAGGAGAAGACGAGCGGCAGCACGATCACCGCCCCGATCGCGAGCAGAAGAAACACCAAGCCCGCCGAGGTGAGCGCCAGCGACAGCAGATTGAGCTTGACGAAGCCGCGCTTCTCGGTCTCGCCATAGATCACGTTGAGCGCATCGATCATCGCCTTCATGCCGGCATTGGCGCTCCACAACGCGAGCACCAAGCCGAGCAGGAAAGCGAAGCAGAGCTGGCCGCCGCTGCCCTGCGCGATGCGCGCGATCTGTTCCTCGACGATGCCATAAGCGCCTGGCGGCATCAGCGCCGCGGCGAAGGCCAGATGCCGGCCGATCGGTCGCCGGCATCCGAAAACAGCGCATAGGAGGACACCAGTGCGGTAATGGCGGGAAACAAGGCGAGCAATCCGTAGAACACGACACCGGCCGCGACCGCCAGCAGCCGGTCATTCTGCGATCTCGGCATAGACGCGCCAGACGATGTCCTTCCAGCCCGCCAGCGGAATCTGCAGCGGCGAACGCGCCTGACGGCCGCGGCCCGGTCTCTTGCGCGCGAGCGAACTGAACCGCCTGCGGCTCGTCGGCCGCAGAGCGGCTCGCCGAACGGCGCGATCTTCCGGCGCTGGCTTGGCGGGCCGCTCGATCCGCGCGGCGAGAACGATCGCCGCTCCGATGGCAAGTCCCTTGACCCAGGCTGGCCCGGGTCTTGACCCGGTCTTGGCCCAGGTCGCCAGAGGGATCGGCTTTGCTTTGACGGGTTTGCGCGGCAGGCATGGCGGGTTTCGGGGGCTATGCCGCGTAACGCAAAGCTGTGACCAAAGTTGCCGATATCCGCCGTCCGTCGCCTTCCCCCCTCCCCGATTCTGGTCTAGACACCGGCTCGCGCGAGGGCCCATATGGCATCTCGCCTGGGGCAAAGGACGCGCGCAAAGCGCGCCCTTTTTTTATGTGCGTGAAGCCCCGAATGACGGAACCGAAG
>CAWDOW010000007.1:0-21310 GCA_963804015.1 uncultured Pseudomonadota bacterium | reverse complement strand
GTGAGACGATGGCCGGCCCGGATGAGAATTCGTCGGCCATTTGCTTACTTGTTTTGTTTGAGCATGATCTTTTTCCGAGAACCGGTTCCCGCGTTTCGGGATCATGCTCTATTGCTTCGGCCGAAGATTTACGCCGACGCCCTTGTTCACGAATTGCAGCGTATAGGCCCGCTTGTAATCGAGCGACGGTTTCAGCACGCCGGCGCGCGCCATCTTGTCGAAGAAATCCTTTACGCGCGCGTCTGTCATCGCGCCGATACCGAGCTTCACCGAGTTGCCGGAATCGACGATGCCATATTCCTTCATCCTGCTGATCGAATAATCGATCAGCGCGTCGGTCATTTCCGGGTTCTGCTTCTTGATCAGCGCGTTGGCGGCCTTGTTGTCGCCGTAGATATAATTGTACCAGCCGATATTGGAGGCATCGACGAAGCGCTGCACGAGGTCGGGCTTCTTCTCGACGAGATCGCGGCGGGTTTCGATCAGCGTCGAATAGGTCGAGAAGCCCTGATCGGCAAGCAGGAAGATTTTCGGCTTGAACTTGCCCTGGGTCTCGACCGCGAACGGCTCCGACGTCACATAGCCCTGCATGGCCATGCGCTTGTCGGCGAAGAAGGGCTGCGGATTGAAGTTATAGGGCCGCACCTGCTTGTCGGTGAAACCGTAATCTTGCTTCAGCCATTGATAATAGCCGACCAGCCCCTCCTTCGAAACCAGCAGGTTCAGCTTCTTCAGGTCCTCGAAGGCCTCGATGCCCTGATCGGGATGCACGAGGAACACCTGCGGATCCTTCTGGAAGCTGGCGGCGACGACGACGGTCGGCACTTTCTGCTCCACCGCGTCGAAGGACTGCAGCAGGTTCGCGCTCATGTAGAAATCGATCTTGCCGACCGGAAGCAGAATGCGGTTATTGGCATTCGGTCCGCCCGGCAGGATCGTCACATCGAGTCCGTATTTTTTGTAGGTGCCATCGGCGAGCGCCTGATAGAAGCCGCCATGCTCGGGTTGCGCCACCCAGTTGGTGCCGAAGGTGACCCTGTCGAGCGTTTGCGCGGGAGCCTGTCCGGCGCATAACGCTGTGACCGCAAGCGCATGCCAGAAGCGCATCATCATCCGATTCCCTGCTCGGCCGACGCGCGAGATTAGAGCAGGATTCGGGGAATTACAGCGCCTTGATTTCGGCAAGCAGCGCGTCGCTCATGGAAAGGCCTTCGGCCTCGGCCTTGCGCCGCAGTTCCATCCGGCGACGCCCCGGCAGACGCGCGCCCTGCTGGGCTTCGATGGCATGCGCCAGAGCTGCGAAGCGCTCTACCCCGCCGCCGAAAGCCGCCGGATCGAACGCGACGATCAGCTGGCCTGTGCCGGGCGGCGGCCCCTTGGCGTCGAGGAAGGACGAGGCGTCGGCTGCGAAATTCGCGCCCGTCAGACCGGCGGCCAGCAATTCCACCATCAGCGTCAGCGCCGTGCCCTTGGCATCGCCAAGCGGCAGCATGGTGCCGCGAAGTGCCGCGTCCGGGTCGGTGGTCGGCTGTCCGTTTTCGTCGAGTGCCCAGCCTTGCGGGATGCTCTCGCCGCGCTGTTTGGCCGCCATGATATTGCCGCGCGCCACTTTCGAGAGCGAGAGATCGACCACGATCGGCCCGGCATCCGGCAGCGGACAGGCAAAGGCGATCGGATTGGTGCCATAGACCGCCTGCGAGCCGCCCCAGGGCGCGATCGCACCCGGCGTGTTGGCGAACAACAGCGACACCAGTCCCTTTTCCGCAAGACGCTGGACCGGATGACCAGCGGCGCCGCAATGATGCGATCGGGTGACCGCAGCCGCGGCGATGCCCTGCGCGCGCGTGACGTCGGGCAGCGCGCCGATTGCGAGATCAAGCGCGGGAAAGGCAAATCCATGCGCGGCATCGACGGCGAGAACACCGGGGCTGGCGAGCGAGAGCTGAGGCTTCGCGTCGCCCTTGACCTTGCCGACCTTCACCTGCGCGGCATAGCTCGGTAGCCGGGACAGGCCGTGACCCTTCAACCCGTCGGCTTCGCAGGCGACCAGCGCATTCGCAACGCTCTGCGCATTTTCCGGCGAGGTGCCGCAGCGGACCAGCGTGTCGCAAACCAGCGCTTGCGCCTGCACGAGCGTCAGCACCGGCATTTCAGGCTCCGGCCAGATGCCGGCGCACATTGGCGGCGGTGATGGAGGACGTCTTCGTGTTCGCTTCTTCGGTCACGCCGGCGACATGCGGGGTGAGGATCAGGTTCGGACAGCCGGCGAAGATCGCGCCGCGCGCGGCCGTGAGCGGCTCTTCCGCGAAGACATCGAGCGCGGCGCCGCCGAGCTTGCCCGCTTTCAACGCCGCGACCAATGCCTCCTCGTCGACGATCCCGCCCCGCGCGGCATTGATCAGCATCGCGCCCTTCTTCATATGCGCGATCGCAGTTGCGTCGATCAGGTTGCGCGTTTGCGGCGTCAGCGGCGCATGAATCGACAAGATATCCGATTGCGCGATGATCGCATCGAGCGGCTGCGGCTCGACCTGTCCGGTCGGCTGCAGCCAGACCGAATCTTCCGGCAGAACATTTGGGTCACAGGCCGAGACATGCAGCCCCATGGCGAGCGCGCGCTTGGCGGTCTCGCGCGCATTGGCGCCATATCCGATGAGGCCGAGATGCTTGCCCGCGATCTCGCGGCCGATCAGCGCATTGCGCGGCCATTGGCCCGCGATCACATCGGCATTGGCGTTATAGGCATTCCGGCGCATCAGCACGCAGATCGCGCCAATGACATATTCGGCGACCGAAATCTCGTTGGCGCCGATCGCGGGATAGACCGCGATCCCGCGCGCCTTGCAGGCCTCGATGTCGATATTGTCGAGACCGACGCCCAGCCGGCCGATGCATTCGAGCTTGTTCGCCGAAGCCAGCAGCTCGCCACGCACCTGGGTGCGGTTGCGCACGATCAACGCGCGCGCGTCCTTCAATAGCGCCGCAAGTTCCTTCGGCTTGTCCACCAGCGCCGGGTCGTAATGCAGGTCGAAGCCCGAGAGATATTCGGCGACCGGCGCCTGATCCATGAACTCGCAGATAACGATGGCGGGCATGGGTTTCTCCCCGCTTCAGGCGCTCCGATACAGCTTCGTCAGCACGAACTCGCGATGGCCGAGCGCTTCCGCGGCCGTGAGGCGGCCATTGGCGGTGCGCACGATCATGTCGATCAGCGCGTCGCCGGCCTGTTCGAGCGTCATCTCGCGGCGAAGCACGCCGGACACGTCGACGTCGATATGCTCGGACATGGTGCGCACCGTCTTCGGGTTGCCGGTGATCTTGATCACCGGCACGATCGGGTTGCCGATCACGTTGCCCTGGCCGGTCGGGAAACGTGTGCACCACATAGCCGCCCGCCGCCATCAGCGTCACGCATTCGGCCGCCGCCGACGACGTGTCCATGTAATAGAGGCCGGGGCCCGTGCGCCGGCGCCTCGGCCGGCTCCAGCACGTCGATATAGCTGCATTTGCGGCCGATCTTTTCGAGATTGCCGAGCGCCTTCTCCTCGATGGTCGTAAAGCCCGCCGGCAATGTTGCCCTTGGTCGGCTGCGATTCCGACAGATCGTCGGTCTTGTGCGCCTCGATGACGTCGTCCTGGTAGGCCTTCCACATCTTGAACCATTTCTCGCCGATCTTCGGGCGTCGCCGCGCGCGCCTTGCGCAGATGCTCGGCGCCGGTGATCTCGGAGGTCTCGCCGAACACGCCATAGATGCCCTTCGGGATCAGCTTGTCGTACATGTTGCCGACGGTCGGGCAGGAGGCGAGGCCGGTCGTGGTGTCGCTCTCGCCGCATTTGGTCGAGACCCACAATTCGGAGATGTCGCATTCCTCGCGCTTCAGCTCGGAGGCCCACTGCACGAATTCCTTGGCGACATGCGAGGCCTTGGCGATGGTCGCGATGTCGCCGTGTGCCCTCGATGCCGAAGCCGATCGACCGGCTTGCCGGTCTTGGCGATGCCGTCGACCACGCGCTTGGTCCAGCCGTCCTCGATGCCGATCACGACCACCGCCGCCACATTCGGGATTGGAGCCGGTGCCGATCAGCGTGCGGAAGATGCAGATCGAGGTCCTCGCCGAACTGCAGGCGGCCATAGGCATGCGGCATCGCCAGCGTGCCCTTGATGTTGTTGGCGACCGCCTCGCAGGCGGCGTTCGACAGATCGTCGAGCGGCAGGATCAGGACGTGATTGCGCACGCCGACGCGGCCGTTCTCGCGCCGCCAGCCCTTGAATCGCATGTTCGACTTTCCGTTGCCCGATGCCATGACGATCACCACCGCTTGGTCTTGATGTTATGCACGTGCACGTGCTCGCCCTTCTTGATGTCGGCAACCGCCTTGCCGATGTCCTGTCCGTATTTCCAGATCGTGTCGCCGCTCTTGATATCGGTCAGCGCGACCTTGTGGCCGATCGGGATGTCCATTTTCGACGTCAGATGAAACGACGAATTGTCCGCCGTCACCACGCACAGCATGTCGGTATTGGCTTTCAGGCCCTCGATCACGACCACTCCGACACTGTCCTTCTTGTCGTGAACGAGGAGATGGGGCTCTGCCATCGGCATGTCCTTTAGTCTAGCCGGGAGGTCCGCTTCCTTTCGCGCAGGCGAGATAGACGCGGATGCTCCGGAACCGGGCTGATATAACGGGATCGTTCTATAGGGCGCGCGCCCGGCGGTGTCGAGTTGCCGCAACCACCTTGCGCATCCCGGCCCGGCCTCTATGATTTTCGCAGGCCCCTCACCGAACCGCCGGAGTTCGCCGTGACCGCAGTTTTCCCGCGTGTTTCCCTGCTCTGCCTTGCACTCGTTTTCGGCCTGTCGATGGCCGCATCCCAACAGGCTTCCGCGCAGACCAAGACCGTGCGGCTCGCCAAGCAGTTCGGCATCTCCTATCTGCCGCTGACGGTGATGGAGGAGAAGAAGCTGCTTGAACAGCACGGCAAGAAACTCGGTCTCGATCTCAACAGCGACTGGGTGAAGTTCACCGGCGGACCGCCGATGAACGAGGCGATCCTGTCCGGCAATCTCGATTTCGCATCCGGCGGCGTGGGCCCGCTGTTGACGATCTGGTCGCGCACCCAGAAGAATGTCGGTGTGAAGGGCGTGGCCGCGATCAACGCCATGCCGCTCTATCTCAACACCATCAATCCGAACGTGAAGACCATCAAGGACTTCACCGAGAAGGACCGCATCGCGCTGCCGGCGGTAAAGGTGTCGATCCAGGCGGTCACGCTGCAGATGGCGGCGGAAAAGGAATTCGGCAAAGGCCAGCAGGGCAAGCTCGACGCGCTGACGGTGTCGATGGGCCATCCCGACGGCATGGCGCAATTGATGGGCGGCAAATCGGAGATCACCGCGCATTTCACCTCGGCGCCGTTCATGTATCAGGAGCTCGCCGACAGCCGGGTCAAGCTCGTGCTCAACAGCTATGACGTACTTGGTGGACCGCACACTTTCAATTCGGTCTGGGCGACCTCGGCCTTCTACAAGGATAACCCGAAGATCATTCAGGCCTTTCTCTCGGCGCTCGACGAGTTGATCGACTTCATCAAGAAGGATCCGGCCGGGGCCGCCGCGCTCTGGGCCAAGGCGGAGAATTCCAAGCTCCCGCTCGCCGAGATCGAGCGCATCATCCGGCTGCCGGAAAACGAATGGACCACGACGCCAAAGAAGATCATGGACTATGCCGAGTTCATGTCCCGCACCGGCATGCTCCCGGTGAAACCGGCAAGCTGGCGCGACGTCTATTTTGAGGATATTCACAAGCTCCCGGGAAGCTGAAGGGCCGACAGGCCCTTATGGGCCTGTTCGATGACTTCATCCGAGACGTTGCAAGCGACTTTGCAAGTCGAGGTCTGGCGCGGCGATAGCAAAGGCCGCTTCCAGAGCTTTCGCGTTGCACGCCACGAGCACCAGACCATTCTCGACGTGGTGACGGAAATCCAGCGCGAGCAGGACGCCACTTTGTCCTATCGTTTCGCCTGCCGGGTCGGCATGTGCGGTTCCTGCGCCATGACCGTGAATGGACGCCCGCGCTGGACCTGCCGCACCCGCGTCAATCAGGTGACGGGTAACGACGGCGCGCTTCGCATCGAACCCTTGCGCAATCTCACCGTGGTGAAGGACCTCGCGGTCGAGATGACCGATTTCTTCGACAAATGGCGCGATGCCAGGGGCTATTTCGAGCCAGGCAGCGAGCCGCGCGAAGATTTCGCAATCGTGCCCCCTTCCTCGCGACAGCGCCGCGCGGCGGATGCCGGCATCGAATGCATCGGCTGCGGCGTCTGCTATTCAGCCTGCGACGTGGTGGCCTGGGACAAGGATTATCTCGGACCCGCCGCGCTCAATCGCGCCTGGACGCTCGTCAGCGACGTGCGCGATGCCGGCAACGATGCGCGCATGGATGCGGTGTCGGGCAATTCCGGCTGCCAGTCCTGTCACACCCACATGAATTGCACGCGAATTCTGCCCGAAGGCGATCGCGCCGACCTATTCGATCTCGGGACTCAAGCGCAACATGATGACGCGGGCGCTGAAGCGCCCATGACCGCGATTTTGTTCGCCGCCCAGCGCCTGACCGCGATCCTGCTCGCTTTCGCGGTCGCCTTGCATCTGGCGACCATTCTCTACGCCGTACGCGGCGGGCTGACGGCGGGGGAAGTGCTGGCGCGGACACAGGGCAATCGCTGGTTCCTCGCTTTCTATGTCGTGTTTGTCGTTGCGGTCGCGATCCATGCGCCGATCGGCTTGCGCAACATCCTGCGCGAATGGACTTCGCTGCCTCAGCGCATCGCCGACATTGCCGCGGCCTTGTTCGGATTGCTGCTGCTCGCGCTCGGGCTGCGCGCGGCGGTCGGAGTGTTTCTCTGATGCGCGCCTCGCACCGCCAGCCGTCTTTCATCGCGGCGATGCTGCATCGCCTGGCGGGGATCGCGCTTGCGGTGTTCCTGCCGCTGCATTTCCTCGCGCTCGGAACCGCGCTGAAAGGCGCCGGCGCACTCGATACGTTCTTCGCGACGACGAATAACGCGCTGGTGAAATTCGCCGAAGGCGGCATCGTGATCGCGCTCGCCATTCATCTGACGCTCGGCCTGCGCGTGCTGGCGATCGAGTTCCTTCCATTGCGCGAACCCACCCGCGTCGTGCTCTCGGTCTGCTTTGCTTTCGTGTTCGCGATCGGTCTTGCCTTTGCTCTCAATCTTAACTGATCCGGCGCTCGCGCCCTATCTCACCGGCTCGAGTCTCGCCTTGCTATGGCTCGGCGCCTTTGTCGGCGCGCTGGCGGCGGGCGGTGCCGGCTTCGCATTCGGCATTGTCGCGGCATCGATCTGGCTGCACGCGATCGAGCCGGTCTACACCACCTTCCTGGTCGTCTCCTGCGGCACCATCCTGCATTCCGGACTGATCTGGCAGGTGCGGCGCCATATCGAGCCGGGCCGGCTCTGGCCGTTCCTCGCTGGCGGCGTCATCGGCATTCCGATCGGGGTCTGGCTGCTGACGCGCGGCAATGCCGACATGATCAAGTCCGCGCTCGGGCTGTTTCTGATCGCCTATGGAGTCTATGCCCTTGCCGCGCCGCGGCTGCCTGTCATCCACCATGGCGGCAAGGCCGCCGACGGCCTGATAGGCCTTGGCGGCGGCGTGCTGGGCGGCATCGGCGGATTTTCAGGCGTCCTGCCGGCGATCTGGACCCAGCTTCGCGGCTGGCCAAAAGAGGCCGCACGCGGCGTCTATCAGCCCTTCATCCTGTTCGGACATATCTCGGCGCTGATTCTGGTCGGGATCGTCGCCTTCAACCGGGTCGGTGCCGTAATGCTGGTGCTAGCGATCCCGCCGCTGCTGGCCGGCGCCTGGGTCGGCTGGCACATCTACGGCCGGCTCGACGAGAGGCGGTTCCGCCAGGTGCTGGCGGTGCTGTTGGTCGTTTCCGGCGCGGCTCTGGTGCTCTAAACGCGCGCGACCGGCAAAAGTGGGCACCGGTTTTGCGTCCGGTCGCGCGCAACTGATAGAATGCTTTCATGCAGCTCGATCTGAAAGAAGTCGAAGAGCTTTCCAGGACGCTCTATATCCGCGCGCTGAAATTGCTGCCGCCGGATATCAAACAAGGATTCACGCGCCTGCTGACGCAGGAGACCGATGCCACCGGCCGCACCATCCTCGGCACCATGGTCGAGAATATCGCAGTCGCCGAGCGCACCGACAACCTGCTTTGCCAGGATACCGGCATTCCGATCTACAACGTCACCATCGGACGCAATGTCGAGTTCGACGGCGCTTTGCGCTGAAGGAAGCAATCCGGCGCGGCTGCGAACGCGCCACGCGCGAACATCCGCTGCGTTCGTCCGTCGTGCATCCGATCACTCGCAAGAACGAGCAGACGTCCTGCGGCATCCGCATTCCGATCGTGCATGTGGACTTCGACGCTCGCGACGAGACCGTCGAGATCGAGATGATCCCGAAAGGCTCGGGCTCGGAGAACGGCTCGTTCCTGCAGATGCTGATTCCGGCCGACGGCGCCGCCGCGATCAAGCGCTTCGTGGTCGACAAGGTGATCGAGCTTGGCGGCCGCGTCTGCCCGCCGACCATCGTCGGCGTCGGCATCGGCGGCACCTCGGACCTGTGCATGCATCTGGCGAAGATCGCCGCGACCCGCCCGCTCGGCACCTCCTGCGCCGATCCGGAAGGCGCCGCGATCGAGGCCGAATTGAGCGAGGCGGTGAACGAGCTCGGCATCGGACCGCAGGGGCTGGGCGGCTGGGCGACCGCGTTCCGCGTGCATGTCGAGATCGCGGCGACCCATATCACGATGAATCCGGTGGCGGTGAACATCCAGTGCCATTCGGCGCGGCGCGCGGTGGCGATCATCACGCCCGGCGGCATCGCGTTCGAGTGAGCGGCCATGACCCATCACATCCTCACCATGCCGGTCACCGAAGCGCAGGTGCGGAATTTGCGCATCGGCGATCAGGTGACGCTGGAACAGACGTTGTTCGGCATCCGCGACGCCACCCTGATCGCGATGTTCGACCGCGACCGCCGGACCAAATTCGACCTCAGGGGTCATGCCGTCATCCACACCGCGCCGAATGTGCGCAAGGTTGCGGCCCCTCGGAGGCCTCGCCCGCGGGCTACGAGCCGCTCTGCATCGGCACCACCACCTCGCAGCGCATGGAGCGCTTCACGCGTCCGCTGATGCAGCGCGAGGGCTTGCGCATCATCGTCGGCAAGGGCGGCATGGGGTCGAAGACGCAGGAAGCCTTCCGCGATCTCGGCGGCGCCTATCTCGCCATCGTCGGCGGCGCGGCGGCACTGGAGACGACCTGGATCGAGGCGATCGAGGACGTCGACATGGACGATCTGCATCCCGAAAGCCTGTGGCGGTTCCGCATCCGGAATTTCGGCCCGCTCCTGGTGGCGATGGATTCGCACGGCGGCTCGCTCTATTCCCGCGTCCAGGCCGATGCGGCGAAGAAGCGCGCGCAGGTGCTGGCGAGCATGGGGGTCAGCGAGTGAACCCACGTCTCGTGTCCCGGGCGCAATGCGGCGCGGAGCGCTGCTTTGCGGAACTGGGACCTATGGAATATGGGTCCCGGCTCTGCGGAGCAACACTTCGTGTTGCACCGCGTCCGGGACGCAAAAGCCGATGAACCGCCGCGAAACCGACATCCTCATTCTCGGCGCGGGCGGCGCCGGCCTGTTCGCGGCATTGCATGCCAAGAAGGCCAATCCCGATCTCGACATCACCATTGCGGTCAAGGGCCTGCTCGGCAAATGCGGCTGCACCCGCATGGTGCAGGGCGGCTACAACGTGGCGCTGGCACAGAACGACTTCTATCGAACGCCATTTCATGGACACGATCGAAGGCGGGCAATGGCTGAACGATCAGGACCTCGCCTGGCTCCTGGTAACCACCGCGCCCGTGCGCATCCGAGAGCTTGAGAACGAGCTCGGCTGCTTCTTCGACCGAAATCCCGACGGCACCGTGCACCAGAAGGCTTTCGCAGGGCAGACCTTCGACCGCACCGTGCACAAGGGCGATCTCACCGGCATCGAAATCATCAATCGCCTCGCCGAACAGGTCTGGCGGCGCGACATCCAGCGGCTGGAAGATCACCGCGCACTCGATTTCATTCCCTCAGCCGATGGCTCGGGGCTGGCCGGCGTGCTGATGCTCGACATGCGCACCGGCGAACCGCTGCTGGTTCAGGCGCGCGCCACGCTGCTCGCGACCGGCGGCGGCCCGACCATGTACCGCTATCACACGCCGTCCGGCGACAAGTCATGCGACGGCATGGCGATGGCGCTGCGCGCAGGACTGAGGCTGCGCGACATGGAGATGGTGCAATTTCATCCGACCGGGCTGCTGGCCGGTCCGAGCACGCGCATGACCGGCACCGTGCTGGAGGAGGGCCTGCGCGGTTCGGGCGGCTATCTGCTCAATGCGCAACTCGAGCGCTTCATGTTCGACTACGACGCGCGCGGCGAACGCGCCACCCGCGACATCGTCAGCCGCTCGATCATGGACCAGGTTCGCAAGGGCAACGGCACGCGCAATGGCGGCGTCTATATCGCGATGGGCCATCTCGGCCCGGATCGGGTGCGGCGCGAATTCAAGGGCATGGTCGAGCGCTGCGCCGATTGCGGCTTCGATCTCGCCGGCGGATTGGTCGAGGTGATTCCGACGGCGCATTACATGATGGGCGGTCGTGGTCTTCTACGAGGATTGCACCACGCCAATGGCGGGCCTTTATGCCGCCGGCGAGGATACTGGCGGCGTGCATGGCGCGAACCGTCTCGGCGGCAACGGCGTCGCCAATTCGACGGTGTTCGGCGGCCTGGCCGGTGACGCGATGGGGATCACCGTGCGCAAGGATGCGCGGCTTCCCGATCCCGATCCGGCTGCGATCGAGAAGGCGCGCGAGCGAGCGTTCGCACCGCTCGGCCGACGCGGTCGGCGACCTGTCGGCAATTCGTGAAAAGCTTTATGCGATCATGTGGGACGATGTCGGCATCCTGCGCGACGCCGCCGGATTGATGCGCGCGCATGTGGCGCTCGACCAGCTCGCCAAAGAGATCGACGCCTGCGGTGTGCCCGACCCGGAGAAGCGCTATAACCTGACCTGGATGGACCGGCTCAATCTCGAAAGTCTCACGCTGGTCAGCCGCGCCATCTGCGCGGCAGCGCTGGCACGGGAAAATTCCAGCGGCGCACATTATCGTGAGGATCATCCCGGCAACGCCGATCCGGCGCAATCGCGCTACACGGTGGCGCGGCTGCGTGATGGAACTCTTGCAATCGACTGGGCGACGGTCAACTTCACCCGCGTAAGGCCCGGCGAGAGCCTGCTGCACGAAGCGGCGGAATAACGATTCGTCGTAGAGACATTCAGTCCCAGGATGCGAGCGGCTTCGCCACCTGTTCCAGCGGCTTGCCTTCGGCGGCGACCGCAAAACGCAGCGCCACGAAGGCTGCACCGATCATCAAGGCGGCTGCGAACAGATAGCCGGCGAACAGTGCCGGTCGCGAGCCGGTATCGATCAGCGCACCGAAAATCCAGGGACCGGCGACCCCGCCAATGCCGGTCCCGATGGCATAGAAAATCGCGATCGCCAGCGCGCGGGTTTCGAGCGGAAAGGTCTCGCTGACCGTCAGATAGGCCGAGCTCGCCGCTGCCGAGGCGAAGAAGAAGATCGCCATCCAGCAGAGAGTCTGGGTGAAGGCGGTGAGGATTCCCTGCATGAACAGAAATCCGGTCAATGCGAGCAGAAGTCCCGATACCAGATAGGTGAAGAAGATCATCGGCCGGCGGCCGCGGGTGTCGAACAGCCGGCCGAGCAGAACCGGTCCGAGAAAATTGCCGGCGGCGAAGGGCAGGATGTAGAGCCCGACCCGATCGCTCGGGATGGCGAAGAAATCCGTCAGCACCAGTGCATAGGTGAAGAAGATCGCATTGTAGAAGAATGCCTGCGCCGCCATCAAGGACCAGGCCGACCGCGGCACGGCTGCGATGCACGCACGAACAGGGCATGCGCCGCTTCGGCGAGTGGCGTATGAGCTGCGCGAGCGCAGTCGAACACGCGGCAGATTGCGCGTTGGTCGCAACCGGCCGGTGATGCCGCCGCTCGATATCGTCGACGATCGCGTTCCGCCTCCGCGGCGCGGCCATGCGTCATCAGCCAGCGTGGACTTTCCGGCAGCCACATCCGCATGAAAAAGACGATCAGGCCGAGTATCGCGCCGATCAGGAATGCGAGCCGCCAGCCGATTTCCGGATCGATCACCTGTCGGATCGAGCAGCACGACCGAGCCCACCGCACCCATGGCGGCTCCGACCCAGAAGCTGCCGTTGATCACAAGATCGGTGGCACCGCGCACGCGCGCGGGAACCAATTCCTGGATGGTCGAATTGATGGCGGCATATTCGCCGCCGATCCCGGCGCCGGTGAAGAAACGACACAGCGCGAAGGTCCACAGGTTCCACGTCAGGGCGGTAGCACCGGTCGCTATCAGGTAAACCGCGAGCGTGACGAAGAACAGCTTCTTGCGTCCAAGCCGATCCGTCAGCCATCCAAAGAACAGCGCGCCTACGACCGCTCCCGCGAGATAGGCGCTGCCGACCACCCCGATGTCGGTATTGCTGAATTGCAGGACCGGACTGTCTTTCAGTGCTCCGGACAAAGCACCGGCAAGCGTCACTTCCAACCCGTCGAAAATCCAGGTGATCGCCGAGTGCCGCCACCACCAGAGTATGGAACCGTCCCCACGGCATCGTCGTCGAGGCGCGCCGGTATATCGGTCTCCACCACGACCTGATCGCGCATCGGCCCCGCTCGTTTTGCTATCATCCTGCGCCTCCTAACCGATCTGTGTCTGGACGGTTCCCGGAAAATCTGAATGGGTCAAGTTGCAGCCGGAATTGGCCGCGAGAGTCCAGCGAAACAGCCTTATGCCTTCTCGAATGCCGTCCCTCGACAGCCTCGACATGCGACAACGGCTCGCGCTGCGCCTGTCTGCTCGCGTTGCTCGCTATCTGCGGCATCGTGCTGTCGGTCTACGTCGCGCGCGAGGAATTGCGGCAATCCCGGGCGCTGGAGCGGCTGCGCATCGGCGAGACCATCGATGCGCATTTCGTCGCGGTCAGCGAGCACATCCAGGCGCGCACCAGTCTTGCGAAAACGGTGTCGCGCTTCTTCGTGCCGCCGCCTCTGACGCAGGCGCTTTCCGCTCGGCAATTTCGGACCGCAGGCGCTCGGACTTGCCACCGATCTCACGACCGTCGGCTGGCTGCCGGAAGTCGAGCCGGCGCGCGCCGACGACGCGCTGAAATCGCTCGCCGCTTCCGGCGTCGCCGCTCCCGGCCTTTCGCGGGCCGGACGGAAAGCTTATCGATCCCGAGAAGCTCGACCGGCCGCTTTATCCGATCATCGACATCGCCCCGACGCGCAATCGCTTCGTGCTCGGTGTCGATGCCGGGTCGTTTCCGGACCGGCTGCGCGCCATTCGCAGCGCGAAGGAAACGCACGAAGTCACGCGCACCAGGCCGCTGCGGCTCGTGCAATCGCCGGAAGCGAGCGCGCTGCTGCTCTACGCGCCGATCTTTAACGCGAGCGGCGGTTTTCTCGGCGTGATGGGTTTTGGTTTCAAGATCGATGAATTCTTCAAGGCGGCGCTCGCCACCGCCAAGGTTCCGGCCAGCGCGACCGTCAACGTCTATTCGCACGACATCGAGCAGCCGCTGTTCAGCCTGCGGCCGGAAGGCTCTCGATGGGTCCGGGCGTGAGGCGCCCGACCCTGTTCGAGCGCAAGATGGAGTTCGGCCGTAGCGACCTGACCTTCATCTATGCGGTGCCGCGCGATCTGGCGCGCGAGGCATTCCTGCATGGATTGTGGGTGGTGGCGCTCGGGCTTGCGTTGACCTGCGCCGCGGTGCTGATGATCGGCTATGTCGCCAATCGCGCCGCAGCGCTCGCCGACGAGGTGGCCCAGCGCCGCTCGGCGGAAGAGCGGCTGAAGGTGCTGATCCACGAACTGAATCACCGCGTGCGCAATGTGATGTCGGTCGCGCAGGCCGTGGTGCGTCTGAGCTTCACGCCCGGTCTCAGTCTCGCCGAGATTCAGAAGACCTGCGAGGGGCGCCTGCAGGCCCTGGCGCAGGCGATGTCGATGCTGACCGCAAGCGACTGGCGCAGCGTCGGCCTGCTCAGCCTGATGTCGGAGGAGATCATTCCCTTTGCCGGCCGCATCCAGGTGGACGGGCCCGACATTTCCTTGCGGGCGCGCTCGGCGCAGACCTTTGCGTTGTTGTTCTATGAGCTTGCCACCAATGCGGCGAAGCACGGCGCGCTGTCGGTGCCGGACGGCAAGGTGCAGCTCAGCTGGCACATCGACAATCTCGGCGGCGACCCGGTCTTTCATCTGCTCTGGAAGGAAAGCGGCGGTCCGCCGGTGGAAGCGCCGCAGCGCCGCGGCTTCGGCGAATTGCTGGTGCGGCGAATCGCGCCGCGCGACGTCGCCGGCAAGAGCCAGGTCCGCTACGAAACCGGCGGTTTCGAATACGAGCTGGAAGCGCCATTGCGGGAACTGATCGACGTGCCGGCCAAGGCGGCGCCCAAGCCCGCCGCCCAAGGCGCTGCCCACAGCCCGCTTGACTCCGAGGCCAAAGCCCGGAATCAATAAGAACAAATAGAGAACATGGATGGCTTCATGGCCGGCGCCGAGGATGCGAATCTGGCTCCGGATAGGCTCTGCCGTCTGCGCGAGGCGATAGAGAATATCCAGCATTTTCAATTCGATAGGGAGACGCCCCCGCTGGCTTTGGGGGCGGCGGGCGCCGATTCGATGCTGGGCGGCGGCCTCTCCTTCGGCGCGCTCGCACGAAACGGCGCCGGAGCGGCCGGGCGATTTCGGCGCGGCCTGCGGCTTCACCCTGGCGCTGGCCTGCCTTGCCGCCAAAGGCGGCGGCGAAACGCTCTGGATCCAGACCGATTTCGCCCGGCTCGAGGGCGGCGCGCTTTATGGCACCGGCCTCGATCTGTTCGGCCTGCCGTCGCAACGGCTGCTGGTGCTGCGGGCGCGGCGCGCGGTCGATGCACTGTTTGCGATGGAGGAGGCACTCAAATGCCGCGCGGTCGCAAGCGTCATCGCCGAATTGCCGGATGACACCGCCGACCTGACCGCGACGCGCAGGCTTTCGCTCGCCGCGCGCGATCATCGCGGGCTCGGATTGCTGCTGCGGCACCGTTCCTCCTCGATGCCGAGCGCGGCGATGACCCGCTGGAATGTCGCGGCCACCTCCGGCCCGCGCGACGATTTCGGCGGCATCGGCACCACAAGCTTTCTGCTCTCCCTGGTGAAGAACCGGCGCGGACCTTGCGGCCGGTGGAATGTTGCGTGGGATCATCATGCGTGCGTTTTCGCCCCATTCGTCAGCAAGGCGGATCCTCTCGGTGTGGCTGCGGCGCCTGCCGACGGACCGTCTCTTGCGGCTTTCGCCTGAACTGACCGGCCAGCCTTTCGCGGTCGCGGCGAATGTGAAATCCGCGCGCCGCATCGCGGCCGTGAACGACGAGGCGGCGAAGCTCGGCCTGCGCGCCGGCATGCCGCTCGCCGATGCGCGCGCGATGTATCCGGCACTCGTCGCAATCGATGCGGATGAGGCCGCCGATGCGCGGCTGCTCGAAGCCATCGCCGACTGGTGCGACCGCTACACGCCGCTGGTCGGCCTCGATCCGCCGGACGGATTGTTTCTCGACATTTCGGGCTGCGCGCATCTGTTCGGCGGCGAAGAGAACCTGCGTCGCGATCTGATCCGACGGCTGGCAGCGCAGGGCTTTCATGCGCGTGCGGCGATTGCCGATACGCGCGGTGCGGCTTGGGCTGTGGCCCGTTACGGAGCCTCATTCTCCGTTCCTTCCCGCGAAAGCGGGAATCCAGACTCTTGCGCACGACTCTGATGCGCGACTCTGGGTTCCCGCTTTCGCGGGGACGAACGGAGTTGAGAGAAGCACTTGCCGCTCCCCCTCGCCGCCCTGCGCATCGATCCGGACATCGCCGCACCGCTGGCGCAGGCCGGATTGAAAACCATCGGCCAGCTTCTCGACCTGCCGCGCGCGCCGCTCGCCGCGCGCTTCGGGCAGGATTTCGTGCGCCGCATCGATCAGGCGCTCGGCATCGAGGACGAGCCGATCGTGCCGCGTCTGCCTTTGCCGTCCTTTCTCGCCGAGCAGCGCTTCGCCGAGCCGATCGGCCGCGAGGAGGATGTGCTCGGCACCATCCTGCATCTCGCGCGCGAACTGGCGCGCGCGATGGAGCGGCACGGCAAGGGCGCGCGCCGTTTGCAGACCGCCCTGTTCCGCACCGACGGCAAGGTGGCGCGCATCGATGTCGGCACCGCGGCGCCGTTGCGCGAGCCCGAACGCATCCGCCGGCTTTTCATCGACAAGCTGGCGACGCTCGGCGACGAGGCCGATCCGGGCTTCGGCTTCGATGTGATCCGGCTGTCGGCGCTTGCGGTGGAGCGGCTCGATCCGGTGCAGGCCGGATTGAGCGCGGGCGATCCTTCGCGCGAGATCGCGCATCTGATCGACCGGCTGATGGCGCGCTTCGGGGCCGAGCGCGTGCAGCGGCTGGTTTCGCAGGACACGCATATCCCGGAATTGGCGAGCCTGCCGGTACCCGCGCACATGCGCAGCCGGACACGCAGGCGTCGCATGATCCTCGCGCATGACTTTCGCACAGGACAGTCGCATCCCGGTGCGTCCGATCCGGTTGTTCGAACGGCCCGAACCGATCGAAGCCATCGCGCAGGTGCCGGACGGCCCGCCGGTGCAATTCAAGTGGCGGCGCGTGACCCATGACGTCGCCTATGCCGAAGGGCCCGAGAGCATCGCCATGCAATGGTGGCGCGACGATCAGGGCCATGCGGTCACGCGCGATTATTTCCGCGTCGAAAGCCGGCAGGGCGCGCGCGTCTGGCTCTATCGGGAAGGCATTTACGAAGACGGGACAACCCGCCGCACTGGTTCCTGCACGGGATTTTCGCATGAGCCATGTTCATCCCTTGCCGGTGAAAGTCCGGCGAAGATCGGCGCGCCGGCCGATCCGCCGCCGGCCTATGCCGAACTCGCCGTCACCACCAATTTCTCCTTCCTGCGCGCGGCCTCGCATCCCGAAGAGCTGGTGGAACAGGCGCAGCATCTCGGCCTTGCCGGCATCGGCATCGCCGACCGCAATTCGGTCGCGGGCGTGGTGCGCGCGCATGTCGATCGCCAAGGACAAGGGCCTGCGGCTCGCGGTCGGCGCGCGTCTGGTCTTTGCCGACGGCACGCCCGACATTCTCGCCTATCCGTCCGACCGCGCCGCCTGGGGACGGCTGACGCAGCTGCTTTCCAAGGGAAAGCTGAAAGCGGAGAAAGGCGACTGCATCCTGCATCTGCCGGATCTGCTCGAGCGGCATCGAAGGTCTCAACCTGATCGTGATGCCGCCGGCCCGCATCGACGCGGCGCAGGCTCTCGGCATTGCTCGACGCAATTGAAGCAGCATGCCTCGAAACGCTCGGTCTGGCTTGCGACCAGCTTTCTCTATCGCGGCGACGACCGGCGGCGGATGGCGAAGCTCGCCCGCATCGCGGCCGACAATTTCGTTCCGCTGATCGCCACCAATGACGTTCTCTATCATCATCCCTGGCGCCGCATGCTGCAGGACGTCGTCACCTGCATCCGCGAGCATGTGACCCTCGACCAGGCCGGCCGGCTGCTGTCGCTCAATGCCGAACGCCATCTGAAATCGCCCGCCGGAAATGGCGCGGCTGTTCGCGCGCTATCCGGACGCGATCGCGCAGACGCAGCGGCTTCTGGAACGCTGCCACTTCTCGCTCGACGAGATGCAGCACGATTATCCGTCACGAGACCCGCGAAGGCTACGACACGCCGCAGGATCGGCTGATCGCGCTCACCGAAGCCGGCGTGAAACGGCGATTCCCGAACGGCATCCGGCCCGATATCCGCAAGATCCTGGACCACGAACTGGAAGTCATCGGCGAGCTTGGCTATGCGCCGTTCTTCCTGACCGTGCACGACATCGTCCGCTACGCGCGCGGATTGCCGGAACCGATCCTGTGTCAGGGCCGCGGCTCGGCGGCGAATTCCATGATCTGCTATTGCCTCGGCATCACCGATGTCGGCCCCGACACGATCGATCCGCTGTTCGAGCGCTTCATCTCGGCCGAGCGGCGCGAGCCGCCGGATATCGACGTCGATTTCGAGCACGAGCGGCGCGAGGAGGTGATCCAGCATATCTACCGGACCTATGGCCGCGATCATGCCGGCATGACCGCGACCGTGATCTGCTATCGCGGCCGCAGCGCGGTGCGCGAAGTCGGCAAGGCGTTCGGGCTGTCGGAGGACACCGTCTCGGCGCTGGCCTCGACGCTGTGGGGCTGGTCGATGGACGGCGTGTCGCAGAAGGAGGCGCGCCGCATCGGGCTCGATCCCGTCCGATCCGCGGCTGCAGATGGCGCTGTCGCTGACCCGGGAATTGCAGGGCTTCCCGCGCCATCTGTCGCAGCATGTCGGCGGCTTCGTCATCACCCGCACGCCGCTCGACCAGGTCGTGCCGATCGAGAATGCGACGATGGAAGACCGCACCGTGATCGAATGGGACAAGGACGATCTGGAGGCGCTCGGCCTGCTCAAGGTCGACGTGCTGGGGCTCGGCATGCTGACCTGTCTGCGCCGCGCCTTCGATCTGCTGCGCGCGCATTACGGACGTGGAGCGCGACCTCTCGATCCAGGACGAGGACGAAGCCACCTACCGGATGATCCAGCGCGCCGACACCATCGGCGTGTTCCAGATCGAAAGCCGCGCGCAGATGTCGATGCTGCCGCGGCTCAAGCCCGAGAAATTCTACGATCTCGTCATCGAAGTGGCGATCGTGCGGCCCGGTCCGATCCAGGGCAAGATGGTGCATCCCTATCTGCAGCGGCGCGAGGCGCCGCACACGGTCGTCTATCCCTCGCCGGCGCCGCCCTGGCCGGCCGACGAACTGAAACAGGTGCTGAGCAAGACGCTGGGCGTGCCGCTGTTCCAGGAACAGGCGATGCGCATCGCCATCGTCGCGGCCGGCTTCAAGCCGGCGGAAGCCGACAAGCTGCGGCGCGCGATGGCGACCTTCAAGCGCGTCGGCACCATCGGCTCGTTTCAGCGCAAGATGATCGAAGGCATGACGGCGAAAGGCTATCAGCGCGATTTCGCCGAACGCTGCTTCGAGCAGATCAAGGGCTTCGGCGAATACGGCTTTCCGGAAAGCCATGCCGCGAGCTTCGCCAATCTGGTCTATGCCTCGTGCTGGCTGAAATGCCATTACCCGGACGTGTTCGCGGCCGCGCTTGCTCAACAGCCAGCCGATGGGCTTCTACGCGCCGGCGCAGATCGTGCGCGACGCGCAGGAGCACGGCGTCGAGGTGCGCGACGTCGATATCAATGCATCGCATTGGGATTGCACGCTGGAGACTGCCGATGTGGCGGCCTTACCGGTCCCCCGTTCAGCGGAGACGGAGTGCACGGTGCATGCCGCAAAAAGAAGAACTCATCCCCGCCACGCCTCCATGCGTGACGACATCCAGACCACGCATGCGATGCGGCTCGGCTTTCGCCAGATCAGCGGGCTTTCGCGAAGCAGATGGCGAGACGATCGCCGAAGCGGCGCGGCGCGGGTTACGATTCCATCCGCGATCTCTGGCTGCGCACCGGCCTGCCGCCCGCGCGTTCTGGAACGGCTCGCGCGCGCCGATGCCTTCCGCTCGCTCGGGCTCGACCGCCGCGACGCGCTGTGGGCGATCCGCGCGCTTGCAGCGCTCGGGCGACAAGGACGACCTGCCGCTGTTCGCGCGGGTGGCGATGGGCGAGATCGAGCCCGACGTCGCATCTGCCGCCGATGCTGCCGGGCGAGCAGGTCGTGGAGGATTACCGGCATCTGCAAGCTGTCGCTGCAGGCGCATCCGGTGTCGTTCCTGCGCGCCGATCTCGATGCGCGCGGCATCGTCCGCCATGACGACCTGCACGCACATGCCGTCCGGCCGGCGCGTGACGGTCGCGGGCGTGGTGCTGATGCGCCAGCGGCCCGGCACCGCCAAGGGCGTCATCTTCATGACGCTGGAGGACGAGACCGGCATCGCCAACACCATCGTCTGGCCGAAGGTGTTCGAGACCTTCCGCCCGGTCGTGCTCGGCGCGCGGCTGGTCAGCGTCACCGGCAAGTTGCAGAACGAGAAGGGCGTGATCCATGTGGTCGCCGACCGCGTCGACGATCTCACGCCGCTGCTTGGCCGGCTTTCCGAACACGGACACGAGGTGGAATTGCTTGCCCGCTGCGACGAGGTGAAACGGCCCGATCCCGGCAACCGTTCGGCCAAGAATCTGTCCAAGGGCGCGCATCCGCGCCGCGGCGACGCGCTGGTGCGGCTGCTGCGCGAACAGCCGGAGCTGGCAGAGGAACTGATGTCGACGCATCAGGTGATGCCGAAGGGGCGGAATTTTCATTAGCGCGCCCGGGCACCGCATTTGACACCCCCTCCCCGCTGCGGCATCGAATGCGCCGGTTTCGAAGGGGCGGGGCATTCCGTGGGCGATTTCGTCAACAAGCGGCAATTCACCATCGACTGGGCCTATTGCGACCCGGCCGGCATCGTCTTCAACAGCCGCTTCTTCGAGTTTTTCGACACCTCGAGCTGGCACCTGTTCGAGGCAGCGCTCGGCGTGAAGCCGCACAAGATGTCGGAGACCTTCGAAATCCTCGGCGTGCCGCTGGTGGATGCGCGCGCCAAATTCATGGTGCCGGCCAAATTCGGCGACGTGGTCGAGATGCATTCCTATATCGGCGAGTTCCGCCGCTCGAGCTTCGAGGTCCGCCACCAGATCTTCGTCGACGGGCAACTTGCCGTCGACGGCTCGGAAACACGGGTCTGGGCGGCGCTCGATCCGGCCACCGGACAATTGAAAACCAAGCCGATTCCGGCCGACGTGATGGCGAAATTCAAGACGCCTTGAGCAGGTTCCGGCCTTCGCCGGACATAGCCGACTTCGTCCGGCGATGGCCGGTTCGCGTGAAGAAAACGCATCAAAACAAAGTGGCCAGCGATTCCCGCAGAACGTCCCTTCGGATTGCATAGTTTGAGGTCAAACTATTAGACTATAGCCGTTCAGAAGTACACATCACGCCCACGCGACCGCTTTTCGAGCGCACCGCCAAGAAAGCGCCAGAAAGCGC
>CAWDOW010000006.1:0-126635 GCA_963804015.1 uncultured Pseudomonadota bacterium | reverse complement strand
TCTCGACGGTTGGTCTTGCTCATTCCCCATAGCCTCGGCAAAGAGGAGGCGCTACGCCGCCTGAAGCCCGGGCTGACGGGCGCCGCCGCGAGCTTTCCGGTTCTGAAGGTGGACGAGGAGATCTGGTCGGGCGACCGCCTGACCTTCCGGGTGCGGGCGCTTGGGCAAGCGGCGGCCGGTACCGTCGATGTCGCCGACGATCACGTGCGGCTGGAAGTGACCTTGCCCTGGCTGCTACAGAAATTTGCGCAGGTCGCGCAGGCGACCATCCGGGCGCGCGGCAATCTGCTGCTGGAAAAGAAATAGCCTGATGGATGCAGCGATCGCAGCAAGACCGTGCCTGCCGAACTTGCGCTCGATACCCGCACCGGACTGCCGGAAGACCTGAAGCACCTGATCGCGCGTTATCCGCGCGAGGTGTGGACGTCGCACGGCAATCTCGGCGAGATGGCGAAATTCTGGCTGTCGCGCCACGCCATGTTCCGCGAACTCGGCTCGACGCTCGACGAGGCCAATGCGCATTTTCGGAACGGCAAGGTGGGCGCGCGCGAATTCGCCGGCTTCTTCGCGCCGCGGCTGCAATTCTTCCTGCAGCAATTGCACGCGCATCATCACATCGAGGACGATCACTATTTCCCGATCTTCCGGCGCGCGGACGAGCGGCTGGTTCGCGGCTTCGACATTCTCGACCGCGACCACGACACGCTCGGTGCCGGCATCGAATCGTCGGTCACCGCCGCCAACCGATTTCTGCGCGCCGCTCGAAGGCCCGCCCGACGAGCTTGCGCGGGCCGCGGACGACTATGCGAAGTGCGGCGCGAACCTGCTTGCGTGGATTGGTCCGCCATCTCGACGATGAGGAAGACCTGATCGTGCCGCTGATTCTCGATCGCGGCGAAGTGGCGCTCGGCGTCGGGCATTAGATCGCGATGATTTCGGATCGCATGGATCCGAAATCATGAACGCTGCACCGATCGCTGATCATATTGAGCATGATGTGGTCCGCCCTTGCTTTCGCCCGCCGGAGCGGGCTTCGCGACGGACGCGGAAACCCGCGTCGCATCCCGGATCAAGTTCGGGGCAGGCATTTTCGGCATCATGCGCAGAGACCGGCTTTGCGGCGCATGGCTGCCCAGTGCATGTCCGTTGCCGGACTTGATTATGGTCAATTTCCAAAATCCTGGACTGTGTAGAAATCACACCTCGGATCGCCAACCCTGTGGCGGTCCTCCCGTGGCGGAGGGCACGCATACCCGCGTGCCACATTTCGCTCGCGCAACTTGGGCCCGGCTTCTTCAGCCGGGCCATTTTCTTTAGGGCAGGTCTCAGCCGCGGCGCGACAGTTCCTGCTCGGTCGGCAGCCGGCCGTCGGGCGTGAGCTGATCCACCACCTGCGGCAGCATCTGGCTCAGGCCTTTCAGCAATTCGTTCTTGTCCATTCCGAATTGCTCGGCGATCTGGTCGATGATGTCGGAGCCGAAGGTGTTTTCGACATCCTTCGGCGTCACCGGCACATTTTCCCCGCTCGATACCCAGGAGCGCGCGGCGTCGCCGCGGCCGGCCTGATCGAATTGCTGGAGCAGGCCGCCGAGCACGCCGCCGGAGGCGCCGCCTGCGAGCAAGCCGCCGAGGCCGCCGATGCCCGCGCTTTGCAACAGGTCGCTGAGCGGATCGCTTTGCGGGCCTCCGGCGACGCGCTGGCCGGGCATGCCGCGGCCGCCGCCGAGAATTTCGCCCAGGATATCGCCGAGCCCGCCATCGCCACCGCGTCCGCGCGGCATGGCGTCCGCGACCGCCGCCGCGCGGCATGCGCTGGCGCGGATCGTCCATCTCTTCGTCGCCGCCCGGCATCTGCATGCCGCCGCCGCGACCGCCGCGCAGGATGTCGTTGAGGATGTCGCCGAGCGAACCGCCACCGCCGCCACCGGGGCCTTCCATCTCGCCTTCGTCGTCATCCATTGGCCGGCCGCGCCTTCCGCCGCCGCCGCCCCCGGCAACTGCATGTTCTTCGGATTGGCGAGCGTACCGAAATCGCTGTCGCTGTCGCCGCCGGAACTGGGCGAGGGGATTTGCGCCGGCGCGCTCTGCGGCACGCGCACCGGGTCGTCGGAGGGAATGCGCGCCTGACCGCGCGGCGAGGGCATAGGCTCGGGCGCCTCGGCGCCGCCGCCGGCGCCGCGGCTCTTGTACCATTGCCACAGCATCAGCGCGATCATCGCCATGCGCGATTTTCGAGAAGCCGCCGCCGCTTTGCCCGCCGCTGCTTTGCCCGCCGCGAGCACCACCGAGAAGGATGTCGAGTATGCCCATGTCAACGTCTCCTGAAAACGCGCAATGAATCACCGACGCAAGCCTGTGGCAAACCAGACGCGCAATCAAGACCGAATGGTGAGGTCAGTCGTAACCGTAGCCGTAGCGCGGCTGATAATAATATTGCGGCGCATAGCCGCGCTGCTCCGTAATAGGGCGCCGGGCGCTGCGCGTAATAGGGCTGCGGCGCCGCGCGATAGCCTGAGCCGCCGCATAGGGCCGCCACTGATAGCCGTCGTAATAATATTGCTGCGGCTGCGGAGGTTGCTGCGGCTGCGCCGCATATTGCTGGCGCACGCGCGGATCGTCCTCGCGCGGCGAATAGGTCGGCGGCAGGCCGGTGCCGCGCTCGGCCTGGCGCGGATCGCCGCGCGTCAGATTGCGGTCGGCGCGCGCGATCGCGACCCGCTCGTCGCCCGAGACCGACACCTTGGTCTTCAGCACGCCCTCGGCCTTGACCAGTTCGAACAGCACCTTGGCGTTTTCGGGCGCGAGCCGCACGCAGCCGCCCGACGCCGGCCGGCCGAGCTTCCTGGTTTCGAACGAGCCGTGAATGGCATGGCCGCGATTGGTGAAGAAGATCGAATTCGGCATCGGCGCGTCGTCGAATTCCTTCGAATAGTGATCCTTCTCCATGCGGAAGGCGCGGAAATTTCCCGACGGCGTGAACCGCCCGACGCGGCCCGGTCGAGACCGGCCAGGTATGCAGCACCTGCCCGTCGCGCGAGACGGTGAGTGTCTGCGCGGTCTTGTCGACATTGATCTGGATATCGGCGAGGGCGGGCGTGGCAAGAACCGCAAGGGCTGCGGCAAGAACGGGAACGCGGATACGCATGGTTTCGACCTTCACTGGACGGCGCGCATTCTACAGGGTTCCGCGCATTAAATATGGCGGGATTGCGCGGGTGCTTAAGCGACATGGTTGACCGGACGTGGCGCGATTGACGGCAATTGCTGCGTTTTCGCCGGCTCTCATGCTTTGGTCTGAGTCTCACATCTTCGTCATTGTCGCGCAGCGTCGCTGCCGCGGCCGCGCCGCTGGTCGCGTATCGACGCAAACTCGTGAACGCGGAGCCCCGGCTACGCCGTGGCTTTTGCGTCGGAAATTCGGCGAGATCGCGCGTGCAATAAGATCGCGGAACACAGGAACGGTGCCGCCATCCGATCATTGGTCTTCCGTCGCTGCCATGCCGCAACGACACTTTGCGACCAACGGAGTAAGACCATGATCAGAACGACACTCTCGCTCATCGGCGGCAGCGGCGCTGGCTTCGTCGCTGCTGGCTGCATCCGCCTCCGCGCAGAACCTGCCGCCTCCCGGGCAACGTCAATCCCGGTTCGATGAATTCGGGCGCGGAGCAGACCGGCGCGCCGAACCAGCCGCGCAGCAGCCGGCCTATGTCGGCCGCGCAGCTATTATCGACGGCGGCTACGGCGCTATGACACGCCGGCTATGGTCGACCGGCATTACGCGCCGGCCAGCTCGGAGATGCGCCCGCGGCGCGCCGGTCGATGGCGCGCGGCTATCGCGCGATCTAGCGGTGTCGCGAAGAGCCCCGGCGAAAGCCGGGGCTTGTTCTTTGGGGCATGATCCCGCAAATGCCTGTCCCGGACTTGATCCGGGATGGGAACCGGTTTTCGGAAAAGATCATGCCCAAACAAACAAGTCTCAATGCTTGCGCGCGCTCACCCGATAGCCCGCGATAGCTGGTCTCGCCGAGCGACTTCGCGGCTTCGAGCCGGTGCAGCCCCTCGACCAGCACGAAGCGGTCGCCGTCCGGGCGCACCAGGATCGGGGTCAGCAAGCCGTTGGCGAGGATGGAGGCTGCGATCTCCTCGACCTTGCCCTGTTCCAGGCTCGCGCGCCGCTTCACCGGCACATAGATGCGGGCGATCTCGAAAGTCTCGCGTTTCATCATGATGGGGGCAGCGTAAGCGTTTTCGAGCGAAGTGGATACCGGTTCGCGTGAAGAAAACGCGTCAAAGCAAAAAACCTAGCAGGTTTGCGGGCGATGCGACGGAGAATTCCGCGCCGCTGCGACACCGCGGCGACGCGCCCTCCGATGGACAGCGAAGCGGCCGCGTGAGACTTTCGCGGCCGGACGATGCAACGCCGAACCGGAGGGCTTCATGCAATTCACCCAGCGGCAATGGATGCTGATGGCGCTGTTCGCGATTTTCTGGACCGCCTTCATGCTGGTGTGGAACGGCGATTACGGCACCGCGCGCATCGCCACCCTGCTGGTCGATCGGCGCTGTCATCGCGCTGGTGTGGGGCTGGTCGATGAAGAAATGGGGCGCGTGGAAGGAGAAGGGGTGAGGGGCGTGAATGGGCCAATGATTTCCGCTCGTCCCCGCGAAGGCGGGGACCCAGTAACCTTTTAAGCGCAAGACACTCGGATTCCCGCTTGCGCGGGAATGAGCGGAGGCTGCATGTCCGAAACTCAACGAACCCGCCTCGCGCGCTGCGGCTGTGGCGCGCTGACCGCGCAGACGCGCGGCGAGCCGAAGCACGTCTATCTGTGCGCGTGCCGCGCCTGCCAGATCAAGAGCGGCTCGGCCTTCACCTATGCGGCCTTGTTTTCGGAAGGCGACGTGACGCTGTCCGGCGAACACAAGGCGTGGCGGCACAAGGGCGACAGCGGACAATGGGTCGAGAGCCCATTTCTGTCCGGTCTGCGGCGTCACGGTTTTCTTTTATGCGGAAGGATTTCCCGGCGCGATCGGCGTGCCGGTCGGATGCTTCGCGGAGGATGAAGGCGCCGCGCGCGATCGCCGCGCTCACGCCGCAGCGGATCTATTGGGCGGAGCGGAAGCGGGAATGGGTGAGGGGACCGGAGGGCGTGGAGGAGGTGGGGAGGCAGTAAAGTCTTCAAAAACTAGGCAGTGTGCGTTCCGATAGTCGATGGCCTTTTCCCCGTATCCAGTAACGCAAGGCTGCGTCTACAACGTCGCTTCCATATTTCCCTCGAGTTTACAATCACAAACAAAGGCTCGTTCGCAATGCAGAAGCCGAGAAAATCCCTTTAGATGCCCGCGTTGCGCCGGGGTAAGTTGCATCGAAAGTGTCATTCGGTGAAGTAACGCTGATACTGTCCTTAGCTCTTTCTTCCAACCGAGATTTCTGAAGTGGAGCGTAACAATCAGCGCCCGTTACCAATCGATCGCTGCCCCTTCAGATAAATTCCCCGCTTATTGGCCTGCACCCGGTTCCGAAGACACCGAGTTAGGTGTTTTAATGGGACCGGAGGTGTGGTCATGGAGAGACGGAAGTTTACGCGAGAGTTCAAGCTTGAGGCGGTGCGCCTGATCAAGGATCGCGGCGTGTCCTATGTGCAGGCGTCGGAAGACCTCGGTGTGCACACATCGCAACTGCGCGATTGGGTGAAGAAGTTCGCCGACGATCCGCAGCATGCGTTTCCTGGCAACGGCCAGATGAAGCCGGAGCAGCTCGAGATCGCGCGGCTGAAGCGCGAAGTGATCAAGCTGAAGGCCGAACGAGACATCCTAAAAAAAGCCGCGGCCTACTTCGCGAAGGAATCGACTGTGAAGTTCTCCTTCATTGCGAAGCACCGGGGGATCTGGCCGGCGGAGTGGTTGTGCGAGGCGCTCGGTGTCTCGCGGGGTGGCTTCTATGCCTGGCTGACACGGCCGCGCAGTGAGCGCAGCCGGAGCGATGAAGAGCTTGGTGCGAAGGTTCGCGCCAGCTTCCTGGCCAGCGATCGGACCTACGGCGCCAGGCGGGTGTGGCACGACCTGCTGGCGGAGGGAGTGTCGTGCGGACTGCATCGGATCGAGCGATTGATGCGGCTGCAGGCCCTCAAAGCACGTCCGCGCCGGCGTCGTCTGCCGCCTGACCTGGGTGAGCGGCAGGCCGCCGCCGTCGCTTCCAACGTGCTCGACCGCAGCTTCGAAGCGCCTGCTCCCAACCGCAAATGGATCGCCGACTTCACCTATATCTGGACGGCGGAAGGCTGGCTCTATGTGGCGGCCGTCGTCGATCTGTTCTCCCGCCGCGTGGTCGGCTGGTCGATGAGCGCAGCGATGACGGCCCAGCTCGTCACCGATGCCCTGGTGATGGCGATCTGGCGACGGGGCAAGCCGGACGCGCTGCTGCATCACTCCGATCGCGGCAGCCAATACACCAGCGAGCAGTTCCAGCGGCTGATGGCCGATCACGGCGTCGTCTGCTCGATGAGCCGCTCGGGCAACGTCTGGGACAATGCGGCGATGGAGAGCTTCTTCTCGTCGCTGAAGACCGAGCGGACAGCGCGCAAGACTGTACCGAACGCGGGACGAAGCGAAGGCCGACGTGTTCGACTACATCGAGCGCTTCTACAATCCGAAGCGCCGGCACTCGACGATCGGATATCTGAGCCCTATGGAGTTCGAGCGGAAGGCCGGATTAGCTTAAGTGCGTGTCAACGAAACCGGGTGCAGGCCATTTTGATGGGCGCCGATCCCGAAGCTGATCAAGATTGATGTCGTCGTGCAGAGCCTTTAATTCTGCGACCACGGAAAGTCTCTTTACCTTTGAAGGGATGCCGAGGCAGCGAGAGCTTATCGGCCGCTTGCGGCGAGTTGCGCTTGGGCGACGAGAGATAAGCTCTCGCTGCCTCGGCATCCCGATAAACCCACACAATAACGTTACGTCTGGCTAAGCGCCCGACGGAATCCACCACATCGATGGACTCGATACGCGTAAAGAGAGATCGCAGTTTCAGTTATTTTTGTACGTAGTCAATCTAGAGTTGATTGAAGACGTCATTATCCCCAAATTTCGGATTAATCGTTAGACGAGAGGCTTAAGGGATTTGCGGTGCTGAGATGGCGCTGCAAGGGAGAAATAGCACGCTCACACCCTCTCCACAAAACTATCCACCACCCGCTTTTCGCCGGCCTTGTCGAACGCGATGGTCAGCTTGTTGCCGTCCACGGCCGTGACATTGCCGTTGCCGAACTTGATGTGAAACACCCGGTCGCCGGCCTTGAAATGCGAGGACACGCCGGTCGATTTCGCCACCAGCTCGCCCTCGATGGTGAGCGGTTCGCGCCGCGCGGCGAAGCGGCCCTTGGCGGTGCCGGTGCCGCGGGCGGAATGGGCGCCCTGGTGCGAAGTCACCCCCCTCCCGGCCGCCTGCAGCCGGCCGACCTCCCCCGTCAAGGGGGGAGGTGAAGACAGAGTTTGCGGCGCATCGTCATCATCCGCGAAGCGGGCTTCGCTTTCGTATTCCGAGCCCTCGTCGCCGAAGCCGTCGAATCTCGTCCGTCTTGCGCTTCTGCGCGCGCTGCCAGCCGGGCGTGGCATAGCTCGAGCCCGCCGGCTTGAAGCTGTCGAAGCGCGAGGCGCCATAGCCGCCGCATCCGCCGCCGGGCCCGCCGAAATTGCCGAAGCCGCCCTTCGCCTCCGTCACCTCGACATGGGCTTCCGGCAATTCGTCGAGGAAGCGCGAGGGGATGGTCGAATTCCACAAGCCCATGCATGCGGCGGTTGGTGGCGAAATAAAGCTTGGCGCGCTTGCGCGCGCGCGTGAGCCCGACATGGGCGAGGCGGCGCTCTTCCTCGAGCCCGGCGCGGCCGCTCTCGTCGAGCGAGCGCTGATGCGGAAACAGGCCTTCCTCCCAGCCGGGCAGGAACACGGTGTCGAATTCCAGCCCCTTGGCGGAATGCAGCGTCATGATGTTGACGGCGTCGTCGATGCCTTCGCGGTCGCGGTCCATCACCAGCGAGATGTGTTCGAGGAAGCCGTTGAGGTTTTCGAAATCCTGCATGGAGCGCACCAGCTCCTTCAGGTTTTCGAGCCGGCCCGCGGCATCGGCCGAGCGGTCCTTCTGCCACATCTCGGTATAGCCGGACTCGTCGAGCACGATTTCGGCAAGCTCGGTATGCGGCAGCGCTTCGCTTTGCGTGCGCCAGCGCTCGAACGCGGCCAGCAGGTCGCGCAGCGAGCCGCGCGGCTTGGGTTTCAGTTCGTCGGTCTCGACCATGGCGCGCGCGGCCTCGGTCAGCGGCATGCGGCGCGCGCGCGCGTGATCGTGCAATTGCTTGATGGTGGCGTCGCCGAGCCCGCGGCGCGGCACATTGACGATGCGCTCGAAGGCGAGATCGTCGGCCGGCTGGTTGATGACGCGAAGATAAGCCAGCGCATCGCGGATTTCGGCGCGCTCGTAGAAGCGCGGGCCGCCGATCACGCGATAGGGCAGGCCGAGCGTGACGAAGCGGTCTTCGAATTCGCGCATCTGGAACGAGGCGCGCACCAGGATCGCGATCTCGTTCAGCTTGTGCTTGCGCGCGCTGCAGCTGCTCGATCTCCTCGCCGATGCCGCGCGCTTCCTCCTCCGAATCCCAGGCGCCGGTGACGGTCACCTTCTCGCCCGGCACGTCCTCGGTGCGCAGCGTCTTGCCGAGCCGGCCTTCGTTATGCGCGATGAGATGCGAGGCGGCGGCGAGGATATGGCCGGTGCGATCGGTAATTGCGTTCGAGGCGGATCACGACGGCGCCGGGAAAATCCTTCTCGAAGCGCAGGATGTTGTCGACCTCCGCGCCGCGCCAGCCATAGATCGACTGGTCGTCGTCGCCGACGCAGCAGATGTTGCGCGTCATGTTCGCTCTCCCGGCTTGCGGGGCGAGGGTGGCGTGCGAGCGCATCGTCGCTCGTGAAGTCGGGAGACGGGCGGCGTCTCGCAGGCGCGGCGAGGTATGCGGCTGCCCGAGCAGCCGCAGCCACAAATATTGCGCGACATTCGTGTCCTGATATTCGTCGACCAGAATATAGCGGAAGCGCCGCTGATAATCGCCGAGCACGTCCGGATGTTGGCGGAACAACCGCAGCTGCTCGAGCAGAAGATCGCCGAAGTCGCAGGCGTTCAGAATCTTCAGCCGCTCCTGATAGGCGGCGTAGAGCTCCTTGCCCTTGCCGTTGGCGAACGACATCGCTTCGCCCGCGGGCACCTGGTCGGGCGTCAATCCTCGGTTCTTCCAGCCGTCGAGGATCCCGGCGAACACGCGCGCCGGCCATCTTTTTTCGTCGACGTTCGCCACTTCTAGGAGCTGTTTGATCAGCCTGATCTGGTCGTCGACATCGAGAATGGTGAAATTGCTCTTGAGGCCGACCAGCTCGGCATGCCGGCGCAGAATCTTCACGCCGATCGCATGGAAGGTGCCAAGCCACGGCATTCCTTCGACGATCTGGCCGACCATCTCGCCGATGCGGAGCTTCATCTCGCGCGCGGCCTTGTTGGTGAAGGTGACCGCGAGAATCTGCGACGGATGCGCCTTGCCCGAGATTGCAGGATATGCGCGATCCGCGTTGTTAATACTCGGGTTTTGCCGGTTCCGGCGCCGGCCAGCACCAGCACCGGGCCGTCCAGCGTCTCGACCGCGAGCCGCTGTTCGGGATTGAGCGCATCGAGATAGGACGCAGCGGCCCGCCCTGCACGCCTGCATGGCGCGCGCGGCAATGCCTGATCCTTCTGCTGGACTTTTTGCGTGTTCTGCCATGCGAATCTAAGCCCCAACATGGCATCGCCGACGCCAAAACGGGAGGGGTCCGATCCCGTTTTGGAGTCGGCCCGCATTGTTCGGGCCCTTGTCGCGGCGCTTCTGCGCGCCGAGCGATCGCGGCGAGTCTGGTGCCGGCAATCTGTCGCCTATTGCGGCTTGTATTCGGTCCTCGGCGTATTGGCGACCTTGACCAGCGCCTCCGCCGCCTTGCGGTCGGCCTTCAGGAACTCCGCGAATGCCGGCCGGGCTGGTGATCGCCGATACCACCGATTGCTGCTCCAGAAAGGCGACGAATTTCGGGTCGCTGAACACCGCCGCGAACGCCGCATGGACCTTGTCCACGATCGGCTGCGGCGTGCCCTTCGGCGCCGCGAGCCCCCACCAGCCCTGACCCGGATAATCGAGGCCGGCTTCCTTGAAGGTCGGCACCTCCGGCAGCATGCTTGCGAGCGCTGCTCGGATGTGATCGCGAGCGTGCGCACCTTGCCGGCATCCATCAGCCCGCGGAAATTGCCGACACCGAAGCGCGTCATCTGCACTTCGCCCGCGGCCAGCGCCTGCGCCGCCGGACCGCCGCCCTTGTAGGGCACGCCGACGATCTTGGTGCCCCATTGATTGTTCAGCCACACCCGAAACAGGTCGGGGAACGAACCGTTGCCGAGCGTCGCGAAATTCAGTCCGTCCGGCTTGCCTTGCGCCAGCGCCCTCAGTTCGGCCACCGTCTTTGCCGGCAGGTCGGCATTCACGAACAGCCCTTCGGTCAGAAAGAACAGCCGCGTGATCGGCACGAAATCGGTATCGGCATTGTAGGGCAGCTTGTCGAACTGCACCGGGTTATACGACATGGTCGAGTGATAGATGACGCAGAGCGTGTAGCCGTCGCCCGGCGATTGCGCGCAGGCCTGTCCGCCGAGAATGCCGGCGGCGCCGCCGCGGTTCTCGATCACCAGCGGCTGGCCGAGTTTCGGCTTCGAGTTCCTTCGCCGCCGCGCGCACGATCACGTCGGTGACGCTGCCGGCGGCGATCGACACGATCACCCGGATCGGCTTGTCGGGGTAAGTCTTGCGCATGGGCGGGTGAGAACGAGAATGCCGCGGCGATGAAGGACCAGGCGCAAGCTTGCGCAAGCCGTGTCATGGTGCGTCTCCCTGAAACAGTCGTTGTTGTTATCGGCAGGCTTCTGTTCTTGACGGAAACGTAGCGCCTTCCATTCCGCCGCTACAAGCGGAACTGACCGCCATGCGGTACACGTGGAGGGAAAATCCGCAGCTTGCGCCTTGTTTCGTACACCCAAGCACTTCCGCTTGGCGGAAGCATCAGCGGCGATAGCGCAGCGCATCTACGAGCAGAGTAAAGGCCTGCGAGTGCTGGCGACGGCTCGGGTAGTAAAGGTGATATCCTGGAAACGGTGGACACCAGTCAGCCAGTACTCGTATGAGCCGTCCAGTAGAAATGTGCGAGCGGACCTGGTCTTCGGGCAGATACGCGATACCAAGGCCCGCCAAAACTGCGTCCAGTCTGAGAGCAAGAGTGTTGAACGTGAGTTGCCCATCAACACGAACATTCAATTCTCGTCCGGCCTTCTCAAACTCCCATGCATACAGGCCTCCATGGGTAGGCAATCGCAAGTTGATGCAATTGTGTGCCGTCAAATCCTGCGGCAATTTCGGACTTGGTCTTCTTTCGAAGTATGTCGGACTGCCCACAACAGCCATGCGCATGGCCGGCCTTATCCGCACGGCAATCATGTCTTTGGCGACCTGCTCACCCAGACGAACCCCGGCATCATAACGCTCCGCCACAATGTCGGTGAGACCGTAGTCGATGATCACCTCCACCTTGATGTCCGGATATTTGGGAAGAAATCTCGCGAGGGTAGGCCAGAGCGCGGTATGCGCGGCGTGTTCGCCGGCCGTGATCCTGATCGTACCGGCAGGTTTGTCGCGAAGTGCTGTAAGCGAGGACAGTTCCGCGCCGATCTCGTCGAGGCGAGGCCCGACCGTTTGCATCAGGCGTTCCCCGGCTTGGGTCGGCGCGACACTACGTGTTGTTCGCGTGAGCAGACGTACCCCGAGACGCGCTTCAAGCCCGCGAACGGTGTGACTTAACGTGGATTGGGACAACCCGAGCTTCGCAGCCGCCTTGGTGAAGCTCCGTTCCCGCGCGACGGCCAGAAAGGCAAGGATGTCGTCGATTTGCCCGCGCTGCATTTATGGTCCTGGCCCATAAGTTCATTCGAATATTAGCGGATTATCGAAATATAGCCAGACACTTATATTCCTCGTCAGCGACGGCCGGTGAGGAATCCCATGAAGCAGATCCATTCAAGTTTGTGCGCAGCAATCCTTTCGTTGCCTGTCGGGATGCTGACGCAGAGCGGTGCAATAGCCCAGCCGCAAAAGGGCAGCGCGCCCGCGCCTATCATTATTCAAGAGCAAGGCAGCTTCGCGGTCGGCGGCTCAGTGAAAACCGAACCCGGCACTTTTGATGCTGGCAGGCCGCTGAATCCGGCAGGCCAGACCTATCGCGGCGACCACGCTTACGTGTTTTATCAAGTGCCGCCGAATGCGCGCAGATTCCCACTGGTCATGTGGCATGGCGCCGGACAGTTTTCGAAGACCTGGGAGACCACGCCGGATGGCAGAGAGGGATTTCAAAACATCTTCCTTCGGCGCGGACATTCCACCTATCTAATTGACCAGCCGCGACGAGGCCGAGCCGGCCGCACCACAGTCGAAACGGCCATCAAGCCGACCGCGGATGAGCAATTCTGGTTTGGTCAGTTCCGCGTCGGCATTTGGCCCAACTACTTCGACGGCGTGCAATTCGCACGCGATCCCGAGACGCTCAATCAATATTTCCGAGCGATGACGCCGAATACGGGACCGTTCGACATCGGTGTGATTTCGGACAGTGTGTCCGCACTATTCGACAAGATTGGCGCGGGAATTCTTGTCACTCACTCGCAAAGCGGTGGGCCGGGTTGGGTTACCGTTACAAAAAATCCAAACGTCAAGGCGGTTGTCACATTCGAACCCGGAAGCGGTTTCGTATTTCCTGAAGGTGAAGTGCCGGCGCCTGTGGTCAATGCGTTTGACAAACTTGAAGGGGTCGCAATCCCGAAGTCGGAATTCATGGCACTGACCCGAATCCCGATCGTCATCTTCTACGGGGACAACATTCCGCAGCAGCCAACAAGCGTGGTTACGCAGGACGCCTGGCGCGCCCGATTGCAAATGGCTCGCCTGTGGCGAGACGCCGTCAATCGGCACGGTGGCGATGTCACCCTGGTCCATCTGCCCGAGGCGGGAATACGAGGCAACACTCACTTTCCCTTCTCGGATTTGAACAACATCGAGATCGCAGACCTTGTGTCCAAATTTCTCGCCGAGAAGAAATTGGACTGAGTGCTCCGCGTGCTCGCGAGGCGCTAAAAACCATCATCCGCAATCACGAAAAAGGAGACCGAAATGACTGGCAAAGCCATCATCAAAAGCAGGTGCGAGCTCCCCAGCATCACCGCGCTTGTTCTCGCAGGTGCAATCGTCGGAGTTACTGCAATGACGAGTGTCGCGGCCACCGCAGCAGACTACAAGCAAAACCCGTTCACGCTCGTCTATAACGGCGCGATCACGCAGAACGAGCCGGGCAAAGTCAATATCCACCCGGTCAAGTACAAGCTCAACGGCCTGGATATCGCCGCCAACGTCTACACCCCGGCGAACTACGATCCGCAGAAGAAATATCCAGCGATCGTTGTGGCGCACCCGAACGGCGGGGTGAAGGAGCAGACCGCGGGCCTGTATGCCCAGCATCTCGCCGGACAAGGTTACATCACCATTGCAATGGACGCGGCGTATCAGGGCGGAAGCGGCGGTGAACCGCGCAACTTGGACAAGCCCCAGTACCGCATCGAGGACATCCATGGCGCGGCGGATTTCATTTCCCGCTACGCAGGCGTCGATGCCACACGCCTGGGTCTGCTCGGCATCTGCGGCGGCGGCGGATATTCATTGGCGGCTGCGAAGTCCGACAAGCGCTTCAAGTCGGTCGCGACGCTGAGCATGTTCAATACCGGCCGCGTGCGCCGCAATGGCTTCGTGGATTCGCAATTGGGCACGATTCAGGAGCGTCTGCGGCAGGCTTCGGCTGCGCGTGCTCAGGAAGCGTCAGGAGGGAAAGTGCTCTATTCCGGCGACGCTGACATGACCGATGCGCAGATCGCCGCGCTGCCGTTCGAAATGTATCGGCAGGGCTACGAGTACTACTGGCGGACCCACGCGCATCCCAGATCGACCTTCAAATATACGACAAGCAGCTTGCTCGACCTGATGCGCTGGGACGCCGCCGATCAGATCAACCTGATCGACCAGCCGCTGCTGATGATCGCGGGAAGCAAGGCCGACAGCGGCTACATGACCAATGATGCCTTCGCCAAGGCGACCGGCACGAAGGACAAGGAGCTGTTCAGGATAGACGGCGCAACCCATATCGAAACCTACTGGGTTCCCAAGTATGTGGAAGCCGCAATGGGCAAGTTGACGCCGTTCTTCGCCCGGACGCTTGTTTCAGATCGCTCATGAGGCGCCCTGGATGTTTTCGGACGGGGCATCCCCGTGAAAAGTTTCAGCAAGATGTCGCCCGGGCTTGTCCCGGGCGACAGATCCTTCAACCCCATCCCGAGGAGAAATCCATTGAGAAAGCTCACCAAAAATACTTTTTTCGCAGCCAGCCTGCTTCTATGGGGAGGGATTTCCACTATGGCATCTGCCCAAAGCCGTGACCCCGCCGCGTCCGATGCAGTTCCTGTCGCGCAGCAGTCGCGCGCTCAACAGTTGATGGGAGCGACGGCCCCGAAACTGGCTGAGCTCACCGACAACGTACTTTACGGCGATATCTGGGAACGGCCTGGTCTTTCCAAGCGAGATCGAAGCATGATCACAGTGGCTGCGCTGATTGCGCTCAATCGTTCCGATCAGCTTCGCTCACATCTCACGCTGGCACAGCAAAACGGCGCGACAGAGGAAGAACTGGTAGAGGCGATTACGCATCTGGCCTTCTACGCTGGTTGGCCAAGCGCAGCTTCTGCAGTCGCGGTTGCCCGAGTGGTATTCAAGAAGAACTGAACGCAAAATGATGATGCTATCACGTCGAAGCGTTCTTGCGGGTACCGGCGCTGCCGTCGTGTCGATAGGTCTGCAAGACCAACGGGACGCATCTGCTAACACGGTGGATGCGAGGGCAGCGAAGAACGTAAGGAGTGGAGCAATGGATATCGTTCGCAGTGGCTCACAGCCCTCGCAGCCGGGTGCGCCGGAATATTTTACAGGCGCGGTGCGCGTCGATTCCCGCTTTCAGCGTCAAGCACCCGCGCGCGTCGGCGGCGGCATTGTAACCTTCGAGCCGAGGGCTCGGACGGCCTGGCATACGCATCCGCTTGGGCAAACCCTGATCGTTGTTTCGGGATGCGGCTGGGTCCAGGTCGAAGGCGGCCCTAAAGAGGAAGTTCGTGCCGGTGACATTGTATGGTTTGCGCCGGGCGAGAAGCATTGGCACGGCGCCACTGCGACAACCGCGATGAGTTACATCGCCATCGCCGAGGCATTGGATGGCAGGTCGGTGGACTGGCTCGAACACGTTTCGGATGAGCATTACCGTCGATAGCCAGTTTTTCGGCCAGGCCCGTGCTTGATTCCGCTTCGGGTCAAGAGCTGATTTCCTCCGCCGGAGTATAAGGAGACGAGTTTATCTCAGGAAGCGAGTTCTACTCCATCACGATCCGTGTGCCGGTCTGCCCGTTCAGCAGCCGCTTGAGATGAAAGCTCGCGAGCTGATCGTCGGGTTGCTTGCCGACATGGGCGGCGAATGCCGCCATGGCATTCGGATCGCCGGTCTCCAGCTTCGCAAAGGCACCGAGGTAGCTCGCGGTCGCAGGCGAACCGAATCGTTCCGCTCGCAGCGGCTCGAATGCCCGCAACGCCTCGGTCTTGCCGCGGAGCACAAGGTCGCCCGCGGGGCGGCCTTTGAAATCCTCGACCTTGTCCGCGAGCGCGCCGCTGACGCAGATGCGCGTGCCCAGCGGCTTGTTGGCTCCCTCAAGCCGCGCGGCTATGTTGATCGTGTCGCCATAGGCGGTGTAATCGAAAAAGCGGTCGCCGCCGAAATTGCCGACCATGGCCGGGCCGGCATGGAGACCGATCCGGGTGACGCCGAGCTGAATCTTTCGATCTTGCCAGCGCGTCCGGAATTGCTCGGCGTAATCGTCAAGATCGAGCGCGCAGGCCACAGCGCGGGTTGCGTGGTCGGGCTGCTCCCCGGGCGCACCGAACAGCACATGCAACGCGTCGCCAATGATCTTGGCGACGGTTCCATCATGCGCGAATACGACCTCGGTCATTCCGATCAGGTAGTCGTTGAGCAGCAGGCCCAGGACATCCGGTTCGAGAGTTTCGACCAGCGTCGTAAAACTCGCGATGTCCGTGAACAGCGAGGCGATCTCGCGGCGCTGACCGCCAAGATCGATGCCGTCGGTGCTGTTGGCAATGCGTTGCGCCAGATTCGGGGAAAAGTAGCGCGCGAGTGCCGCATTCGCGCGATCGGCGGCGGCCTGCCGCCGCCGCGCCTCGCGCAGGATTTCGATATGGCGAATGGTCTTGCCGATCGTCATTTCCAGATCGGAAAAGTCGATCGGCTTGGTCAGGAAGTCGAACGCGCCGCGATTCATGGCGGTACGAATATTGGCCATGTCGCCATAGGCCGAAACGATGATGGTCGACAGCCTGTCCTCGCTATCCTGCAGATTCTGCAGCAGCGTCAGCCCATCCATCCGCGGCATGTTGATGTCGGTGACGACCATGTCGATGTCGTCACTCTGCGCCAGCGCCGCCAGTGCGTCGACGCCGTCGCCCGCGAAGACAAAGCTGATCGTCCCGTCGCGAATCTGACGGCGGAATTTCTGGACCAACAGCGCCTCCAGATCCGGCTCGTCGTCGACCACGAGAATGCGTGCGGTCATGCGACGCGCCCGACGCGAGTTTCGATCTCGTTGCGCAGCAGCGAAAAGTCGATCGGCTTGGTGAACAGGGCTTCCGCGCCGCCTTCCAGCGCCTTGCGCTTGGTTTCCGTATCGCCATAGGCGGTGATCATGATGACCGGCACGTCGGGCCGTGCCGCCTTGGCCTTGGGAAGCAGGTCCAGTCCGCTCATCCCCGGCATATTGATGTCCGACAGGATCAGGATCAGCGAGGCCGCATGAGCCTCGGCGATGCATTGCAGCGCCGCCGGCGCCGACTGAGCGAACTCCATCACGAAACGTCCGGCGCGCAACTCGCGGCGGAATTGCTGCCGGAACAGGTTTTCGACATCGGGTTCGTCATCGACCACAAGAATGAGAAGTGTCACGCCTCACCTCTTGATTTTGCAAGCGTTGCCGCCGCGCGCGGAAGAACGATTCTGAACTCGGTGAATTCGCCGGGTCTTGTATCGATCTCGATCGTCCCGGCATGTTGCTTGACCACGATGTCGTGGCTGAGGGAGAGGCCAAGGCCGGTGCCTTCGCCGGCCGGCTTCGTCGTAAAGAACGGGTTGAAGAGCTTTTCCTTCACCTCGGGAGGAATGCCGGTTCCGTTGTCGCGGATCCTGATCTCGACCCTTTCGCCGAGATTTCTGGTGACCGCGGACAGCGTCGGCTCGTAGCCGCCATCGGTGTGTTCGGCCTTGCGCTTCGTCGCGGCGTAGAAGCCGTTCGAGATCAGGTTGAGCAGGACGCGGGTGATCTCCTGCGGAAACAAATCGACTTCGCCGGCGTCCGGGTCAAAGGAACGCTCCAGCGTGATGTTGAAGCCTTGCTTTTCGGCACGCGCGCCGTGATAGGCGAGGTTGAGACTTTCCTCGACGACCGAATTGATATCGACGGGGCGGTGCTCGCCCGAGCCATGGCGGGCATGCAGCAGCATGTTCTTGACGATGGAATTGGCACGCTTGCCGTGCTGTACGATCTTGTCGAGATTGCCCTGCAACAAGCCCATCAGCTCGCGCATCTCGGCGCGCTGCTCGTCGCCTGGATGCGGGTTGCGGAGCGCCTCGCGCAGTTCATCGATCAGTTCAACCGACACGGCCGAGAAGTTGTTGACGAAATTGAGCGGATTCTTGATCTCGTGCGCGATGCCCGCCGTGAGCTGGCCGAGCGAGGCCAGTTTCTCGGTCTGGATCAGGCGGTCCTGCGCGGTGCGCAGGTCTTCCAGCGAGGCGGCGAGTTCGCGCGTGCGTGCCTGCACATTGTCGAACAGGCGCACATTCTCGATCGCGATCGCCGCCTGGTCGGCGAAGGTGGATACCAGCTCGATCTGCTTATCGGTGAACGGCCGCGGCGTGGTGCGCGTCAGCGCCAGCACCCCGATCGCCTCGCCCTCGCGCAGCATCGGGACACCAAGAATGGCGCGAACGCCGCCCAGCCTCTTGGCGTCTTCGAAGGTATAGTCGGGATCGGCTTCGACATCCGGAATGTGGATCGTGCGGCCTTCGAGCAGCGCGCGTCCGGTCGCCGAACCGCGCTCCGGCGTCACCGGCAACTCCCTGACCAATTCGGTGAACTCGGACGAAAAGCCGCAAGTCGCGGCACGAACATACGCGTTGCCCTTTCTGTGGGCGATGGTGCCCTGATCGGCCTCGCAGAGCGTCGCAGCCGATTCCACGAGCGTCTGCAACACGGTCTGCAGGTCGAAAGTCGAACGGCTGATGACCTTGAGCACGTCGGCGGTGGCGGTCTGCTGACGGAGCGATTCGGCAAGATCCTCGGTGCGGGTCTGAACCTCTTCGAACAGCCTCACATTCTCGATCGCGATCACCGCCTGGTCGGCGAAGGTCGTGACCAGTTCGATCTGCTTGTCGGTAAATGGCCGCACGCTGCGGCGGTTCAGCACGATGACGCCGATCGGCGTTCCCTCCCGCATGAGCGGCACGCCGAGCACCGTTCGGAAGTCAAATTTTCTCTGGTGTTCGACCAGAGTGTATTCCGGATCGCATTCGACGTCGTCAATGTGAACGGATTTGCGCTCAAGCAGCACGCGCCCGAGAACCGACCCGCGAGTTGGCTCGATCGGGTGGCTCATCGTCCACTCCTTCGCATCGGGCGGCAGGCCGTAGAGCGCGACCTGCCGGTACAACGTGCCGTCCGGGCGCGCGATGCCCGCGATATCGGCATCGCATAGTCGCGCCGCCGACTCGACCAGCGTATCGAGCACCGTCTGAAGGTCGAAAGTCGAGCGGCTGATGACCTTGAGCACATCGGCGGTCGCGGTCTGCTGCTGCAGCGATTCGGACAGGTCATCCGTGCGCTGACGCAATTCGTTGAGCAGGCGGGTGTTCTCGATCGCGATCACGGCCTGGTCGGCAAAGGTGGAGACAAGCTCGATCTGCTTTTCGGAAAACGGCTGCACGTGAGTGCGACAGATGGCGATCACTCCGATCGGAGTGCCTTCGCGCAACAGCGGAATGCCCAGCATGGTGCGGAAATTGCCGCGCTTGATGGATTCGGCCCAGCTGTATTCCGGATCGGCGGTAGCGTCGGGAATATGAACCGGAAGCCGCGCAATCGACGTCCGACCGACCAGCGTGTTGTTGCCTGGCGTGATCGTCTGCTTGTCCATCCATTCCTTGTATTCGGGCGAGAAGCCATGGCTTGCAGCCAGCCGATAGATGTCGCCATCGCTTCGGAAGATCATCGCATAGTCCGCTTCGCAGAGGTGCTCGGCCGATTCGACCAGCGTGTCGAGCACGGTCTGCAGATCGAAGGTCGAGCGGCTGATGACCTTGAGCACGTCGGCGGTGGCGGTCTGTTGCTGCAGCGATTTAGCAAGATCCTCGGTCCGCGCCTGAACTTCGGTGAACAGCCGCGTGTTTTCGATCGCGATCACGGCCTGGTCCGCGAATGTCTGCGCGAGCTCGATCTGCTTGTCGGTGAAGGGCGCGACGGTCTTGCGGCCGAGCGTCACCACGCCGATCGGCTGGCCCTGCCGCAGCAGCGGCACGCCGAGGAAGGTCCGGTAACCGGCTTTCCTGGCCGGTTCGAGATAGGTGTATTCGGCGTCGGCGAAAACATCGGGCACCTGCACCGCCTTGCCGTCGAGCAGCACCCGGCCGACGACACTGCCCCGGTTGGGTGCCATCGCAATCGTCGCGTTGTAATCGACCCAGTCCGGCGGGAAATTGTAATTGGTGACGTGGCTGAAGCCCTGACCGTCGGCGCGCTGGCGCGTGATTGCCGCCATATCGGCATCGCACAACACCGCGACCGACTCGGTCAGCGTGTCGAGCACCGCTTGCAGATCGAAGGTCGAGCGGCTGATGACCTTGAGTACGTCGGCGGTGGCGGTCTGCTGCTGCAGGGATTCGCGCAATTCGTTGAGCAGCCGCGCATTCTCGATGGCGATCACCGCCTGGGCTGCGAAGTTCGTCAGTAGTTCGATCTGCTTGTCGATGAACGGACGGACCTCTTGCCGATAGACGGCGATGAGCCCGATCACCTTGTTGTCCTTAAGCATGGGGACGGTGAGGATGGTCCGAAACTCCCCGAGATTGACGGCAGCCACGAAGACGGATTCGCCCTCGACGTAAGCGGGCTCCGTTGTCACATCCGCGATCTGAACGGCTTGCATCGTCTCCATGGCGCGTCCCATTGCGGACCGCGCGCTCGGCTTCCGATCGGTTCGCCAAAATTCCGCAAATTTCGGCGGCACACCGAACATCGCTACGGCACGGACCGCGCCATCCTGAATACGAAACAGCATTCCATAATTCGCTTCGCAGATATGCGTTGCGGATTGCAGGATCGCGTGAAACACCGGCTCAAGCTCGCCGGGCGAGGAACTGATAACCTTGAGCACCTCGCTGGTCGCGGTCTGCTGCTGCAGCGATTCCCGCAGCTCGTTGAGCAGCCGCGTATTCTCGATGGCGATCACGGCCTGGGCGGCGAAATTCTGGACCAGCTCGATCTGCTTTTGGCTGAACGGAATGGCCACCTGCCGGTACATCGCGATGGCGCCGACGATCTGATCGTCCTTCAGCATCGGCACGACGACGAATGCGCGTGCGCCCGCCGTCTGGACCAGCGCCACGATCCGCGGAAGGCGTTCGACAAACGCAGAATCCTGGGTGAGATCGGATATGTGCAAGACCGATTTGCTCGCCACCACCCGTGCGAGCGGCAATCGGGGATCCTCGGTGAAATCGATCAGCGGGTCGCGCCGCCATTGATCGATGTAGGACTGCTCGCCTGCGACGGCGACCGCGCGGCACAAATTGCCCTCCCGCAGAAACAGGTTGCCGAATTTCGCATCGCAGACGCGAATGGCGTTGGAGAGCATGGTGTCGAAGACGGGCTGCAGCTCGCCCGGAGAGCTGCTGATGATCTTCAGCACCTCCGAGGTTGCGGTCTGCTGCTCCAGCGACTCTGCGAGGTCGTCGGTGCGCTGGCGCAGTTCGTTCAGGAGGCGGGTATTCTCGATCGCGATCACCGCATGCGCGGCGAAGTTACGGATCAGCCCGGTCTGCGTGTCGGTGAACGGGCGGATCTCCTGGCGGTAGATGGAAATGGTTCCGATCAGCTCGTCCTCCCTGAGCATGGGCACCACGATTACCGAGCGGGCGCCGCCGAGATCGACGAACGCTCTGACGCTTGCGTCGCCCTCCCGATAGGGCACGCCGTCCCGCATATCCGCGATACTGACGACCTGCCTGCTCCTGACGATCTCGGCGTGGATGCTTTTCGGAGGAGGGCGGAACACGCGTCCCAACTGCTCCGCTGCCCGCTCGAAAGCCGGCGGCACATTGTGGAAAGCCACCTGCCGGAAGACATCGCCCTCGCGCAGCATCAGCACGCCGAAACTGGCGCCGCACAGCCGCACCGCGTTCGCAAGCAGCGCCTCGAACACCGGCACAAGGTCGCCTCGCGAGCTGGAAATCACCTCGAGAATCTCGCTGGTCGCGGTCTGCTGCTCCAGCGCCTCGGTCAGATCGTCGGTGCGCTGGCGCAGTTCGGTAAGAAGGCGCGTGTTCTCGATCGCGATGACGGCCTGATCGGCAAACGTGGTCACCAATTCGGTCTGTTTGCCGGTGAACAATCCCGGCACATTCCTGGCCACGAAGATGACGCCTATGACTTCACCTTCGCGCAACAGCGGCGTACCGAGAGCGGCACGATAACCGCCGATCTCCTGCGCCTTGCCCCAGGTATATTCCGGGTCCTCCAACACGTCCGGAACGTGAACCGTTCTGCCTTCGAGTGCCGCTCGTCCGGTCAGGCTGCCTCGTTCCGCACGCACCTCCAGAGGCATGAAAAAGCTCCTGAGGCGGGAGTGAGTCTCGGGGTCTACCCCGAAACTGGCGGCGAAACGGAACAGTTCGCCGTCACGCTGGAACAGCCAGGACTGATCGGCCTCGCACAGATGCGTTGCCGATTCGACCAGCGTATCAAGCACGATCTGCAGATCGAAGGTCGAACGGCTGATGACCTTGAGCACCTCGCTGGTCGCGGTCTGCTGCTCCAGAGATTCGGAAAGATCGTCGGTGCGCTGGCGCAATTCGTTGAGGAGGCGCGTATTCTCGATCGCGATGACGGCCTGGGCTGCGAAGGTCCGCAAGATTTCAATTTGCTTGTCGGAAAGCGCCCCGGGTGCCGGCCGGGCCACGCTTAGCACGCCGATCGCATCGTCGCCGCGCATCATCGGCACTTTCGTCACCGCACGATAGCCGCTTTTCAGAAAGTTGCGGCGACCCAGCGATATCGCATCGCCACCCTTCTTCGCGTCTGCGATGTCCACGATACGCCGGTCAAGAATGGCGACGCCGGCGATGTATTCGCGCGTGAGGGGAAACGGAAAGACTTTTCGCCAATTCACGATCCCGGCCGCATCGTCGGTCGCGATCGCGACCGCATTCACCTCGTCATTGTCGACGAGCTCGATGCTGACGGCTGCGCCCGGGAATAGCTTCAGGCCGCTTTGTACGATTGCGTCGAATACCGGCTGAACGTCGGTCAGCGAGCTGCTGATGGCACCGAGAATTTCAGCGGTTGCGGTCTGCTGCTGGAGCGCTTCGGAAAGATCGTCGGTGCGCTGGCGCAGTTCGTTCAACAGCCGCGCATTCTCGATCGCGATCACGGCCTGGGCAGCGAAGCCCTTGAGCATCTCGACTTGCTTGTCGGTGAAGGAGGCGACTTCTTTCCGGTAAACGGCAATCGCGCCAACGACGCTCGTCTCCGTCAGCATCGGAACCACAAGCAAGGTCCGCGCACCCGCGACTTCGACAAGTGCGACACGGCCCGGATCGCGCTCGACGGCATAGACGGGATCCGCCGCGATGTCGACGATATGCACGACCTCTCTGGTCTGTGCGATGCGCCAGGGGACGTTTCCGGGCCGCTGGTGAACAACGGGGCTGCGTTTTCGAAGTTCGGCAAAAGCCCGAGGCGCACCAAAAAGTGCCGCATCGCGAAACACGCCATCCTCGTGAATCATCAAATTTCCGAATTTCGCACCGCAAATTTGCGTTGCGTTCTTGAGGATCGCGTCAAAGACCGGTTTGAGCTCGCCGGGCGAGGATGAAATGACCTGCAGTACCTCCGAGGTTGCGGTCTGCTGCTCCAGCGCCTCGGTCAGATCGTCGGTGCGCTGGCGCAATTCGTTCAGCAACCGCGTATTCTCGATCGCGATCACCGCCTGATCGGCAAAGGTTGCGACCACCTCGATCTGCTTTTCCGTGAATGGCCGGGGTGCGCGGCGCGCAATCATGAAAACACCGATCACGATCCCTTCGCGCACGAGCGGAACACCCAGTATGGCACGGAATCCGCCCATCTCTTGTGCCCAGGCGCTGGTGTATTCCGCATCATCCAGCACATCCGGAATGTGCACGATCCGGCCTTCCAGCAGGGTCCGCCCAATCAGCGTGCCACGCTCCGGCACCAGCGGATGGGATCGCATGGCTTCGATCCATCCCGGCGGGAACCCGAAACTCGCGACGTGATAGTGGGCGTTACTGCCGTCTTTCGGCCGCGTGACCGAGGCCATCTCCGCGTCACAAAGGCGCGCCGCTGATTTGACAAGAGTATCGAGCACCGTCGGCAGATCGAAGGTCGAGCGGCTGATGACCTTGAGTACGTCGGCGGTCGCGGTCTGCTGCTGAAGCGATTCGGAGAGATCATCGGTGCGCTGGCGCAGTTCGTTCAGCAGCCGAGTATTCTCGATCGCGATCACCGCCTTATCGGCAAAGGTTTCGACGAGTTTGATCTGCTGCTTGCTGAAGGAGCGCGGCTCAAAGCGGAACAAGTTCACGACGCCTATGGTCTTGTCATCCCGCACCACGGGCACGCCGAGCGCGGCGCGGAATCCCATCAATTTCTGCGCCTGCGGTCGCGCGAATTCGGGATCGGCGAGTACGTCCGGGATGTGGATTGTGCGACCGTCCACGATTGTCCGCCCGAAAACCGATCCGCGATCGGCGATTACCGAATAGCTGGCAAAGTGCTTGCGCCACTCGGGCGTACAGCCATAGGTCGCCGCCAGGAGATAGCTCGAGCCGTCGCGGTAGCGAATGGTGCCGATATCCGCCTCGCAAATCCGCGCGGCGGTTTGGAGGAGTTTATCGAGGACGGTCGGCAAGTCGAAGGCCGAGCGGCTGATTGCTTTCAGTACGTCCGCGGTGGCGGTCTGCCGTTCCAGAGTCTCGGCCAGATGCCGTCGTGCGTCGGCGAGTTCGCGTCGAAGCGAAGCAATGTCTTTCTTCGTATCCGCCGCAGGTTTCGTCGCCCGCCGTCGGATGGATGCCTTGCGCTTCAGTTGCGGGCGTTTCGCCATTCGATGAACCTCGCTTCGAGGTCGATGCAGTGCTGGAACGCGAAGGCCTTTCCTGTTCGTCGCTGACTGCCGCGCCAAGTGCGCTGCAACAGAGGGAACTTTAGCACAACCTTCGGTGATTGCGTCAAACGAAGCCGATATCCCGACAAGGGGGGTGGCGGTCGAGTCCCCGGGTAGCGGCATGCCGTCGTGCCTTCCGGCGATGCAGCGAATGACGCCAGGCGCGTGCACGCGCCATGTTCTGTAATTTTATCTGTTTCTAGGATTTGCTGTTTTTGGCGGCCTTCCGCGTCTCAGGGATTGGCCCTATCCTGCGCGGGCAAAAGCCGGGCGAAACCGGCACGCGGTACACGCCGCAAAAATCTGCGATCAAAAATCCATTGTCCGGGGAGGACAGCCATGACGTTTCGAGCCAACTTGGCCTGGATACCGTCTGCATGGGCGCGCCCTTGTGCGCGTCGCTGGACGCGCGCGCTCGCGATCGCTGCCGCAGCGATGTTTCTGTCGCCAATGTCGGCCAGCGCGCAGGAGCCGATCAAGATCGGATTCAGCGTGTCGCTCACCGGCGGGCTCGCTTCTTCCGGCAAGGCGCATCTGCTGTCGAAGCAGATCTGGGAAAAGGAGATCAACGCCAGGGGCGGGCTGCTCGGGCGTCCGGTCAAGCTCGTCTATTACGACGACCAGACCAACGCTTCGACCGTTCCCGGCATCTATGCCAAGCTGATGGATATCGACAAGGTCGACATCCTGATGGGCGCACGCCACCAATCTGATCGGCGCCGCGATGCCGCAGATCATGCAGCGCAACAAGATGGTGATGGTGCTGCTCGCGCTCGGCTCCAATGCCGAGTTCAAATATCCGCGCTATTTCCAGAGCGCGCCGTTCGGTCCCGATCCCAAGGGCGTGCTCTCCAATGCCTTCTTTGAAGTCGCCAAGACCCTGAAGCCGTTGCCGAAGACGGTGGCGCTGGTCGGAGCCGACGCCGAATTCTCCAACAATGTGCTGACCGGCGCGCGCGAAAACGCCAAGAAAGCCGGCTTCAAGATCGTCTACGACAAGGCCTATCCGCCCTCGACCGTCGACTTCACCCCGATCATGCGAGCGATCCAGGCGACCAATCCCGATCTGGTGCTGCTCGCGTCCTATCCGCCGGACTCCGTCGGCATGGTGCGGGCCGCGACCGAAATCGGACTGAAGGCGCAATTGTTCGGCGGCGCGATGGTCGGCATGCAATATGCCTCGCTGATCACCCAGCTTTCCGAAAAGCTCAACCGCGTCGTCAACTACCATTTCTTCGTGCCGAGCCCGAAGATGAACTTCCCCGGCATCGAGGATTTCCTGAAGACCTATCAGTCGCAGGCCAAGGATGCCGGCGTCGATCCGCTCGGCTTCTATCAGCCGCCCTTCGCCTATGCCGCGATGCAGATCCTGGAACAGGCGATCAAGGCGACCGGCGGCCTCAACGACGACGCGCTCGCCAAATACATTCACGCCAACACCTTCAAGACCATCGTCGGCGACGTGAAGTTCAACGATCTCGGCGAATGGGCGAATGCGCGCCCGATCGTGGTGCAGTTCCAGAACATCCAGGGCACCGGGCTCGAGCAATACATGACCGGCCGCAAGCAGGTCATCGTCTATCCGCCAGAATACAAGGACGGCGAAATCGAGCAGCCTTTCGCGAAATAGATCGCGGTGCGTGACGGCTCCTCTCCCATAGGGAGAGGTCGACTGCCGAAGCGAAGGAGGCAGCCGGGTGAGGGTGAAGTCGATCGGCAAGTTAGGCCCCTCACCCGACCGTCTTCCCCGACGCTGCGACGGTCGCAGCCGTTTGTCGCGACCGTTTCCGGTCAAAAATTGTGTTTCAGGAGTCCCGTTCAATGCAAATCACGGCCGCCGTCGCTCGCGAGAGACAAGGTGCGTTCTCGATCGAGCCGGTGGAACTGACCGAGCCGCGCGCCGACGAACTTCTGGTGAAGGTCGTCGCCAGCGGCATGTGCCAGACCGACCAGCATGGCCGCGACGGCTATTACAACACGCCGCTGCCGGCGGTGTTCGGCCATGAAGGCGCGGGCGTGGTCGCAGGCGGTCGGCAAGGGCGTCACGAAATTCGCAGCCCGGCGACCATGTGGTGATGTCGATCCCCTGGTGCGGCGTGTGTCCGAATTGCCGCCGCGAGATGGAGGCGCATTGCCAGAAGAGCTTCGACCTGAAGATGAACGGCACCCGCGCCGACGGCTCGACGCTGATGAGCCAGGGCGGCAAGCCGATCTACAGCGCGTTCTTCCAGCAATCGTCGTTCGCGACCCACGCCATCGCCAACGAGCGCTTTGCGATCAAGATCCGCAAGGATGCGCCGCTCGATCTGGTCGGTCCCCTGGCCTGCAGCGGCCAGACCGGTGCCGGCGCCGTGCTCAATTCGCTGAAGCCGCTCGCCGGCGATGCCATTGCGGTATTCGGGATCGGCGCGGTCGGGCTGTCCAGCCTGATGGCGGCGAAGATCGCCGGCTGCGATCCGATCATCGCCGTCGACATTCACGACCGGCGGCTTGCGCTCGCGCGCGAACTCGGCGCGACGCACACCATCAATCACACGGGCCGCAACGATGTGGTGGCCGAAATCCGCAACATCACCGGCAGCGGCGTGCGCCATGCGATCGAGACCTCGGCGCATCCGGCGGTGCTTGCGCGAGGCGGTCGAGGTGCTGATGCCGGCCGGGACCTGCGTGCTGCTCGGCAGCGCGCCGCCCGGCAGCGAGGTCTCGCTCGACATGCCGTTCCTGCAGAACGGCCGTTCGGTGCATGGCGTGATGCAGGGCGAAAGCCGGCCGTTCGAATTCATCCCGCAAGCTGGTCGATTTCCTGATGGACGGAAAAATGCCGATCGAGAAGATGATCACCTTCTATCCGCTCGCCGACATCAATCGCGCGGCGGAGGATTCCAACACCGGCAAGGTGATCAAGCCGGTGCTGCGGATGCCGTGATAGGCGCAACTTTTGCCGAACTCCCTCCTCCTGAAAGGGCGCAGGGTTGGCGAGCGGGCCTTGTTGGAGCGAGCCCCACCCGACCGTCTTCGCTTCGCTGCGACGCTCGACCTCCCCCTTGCAGGATGGAGGTGAAGAAATGAGTCTACAAGCCTCTTCGCGAACGCATCCTGGATGAAATCGTCCAGCATGCGATAGGTCTGGTGCGCGGCGCCGGCGTGATACTTGGCAAAGCCCGGCATGTCGGTCTCTTCCTCCGAGAAGGAATGCAGCCGGCCGCCGAAATCGAGCAATTGCCAGTTGGCTTCGGCGCCGTCGAGTTCGGCTTCCAGCGCGTCGCGGTCGGCCTTCGGCGCCACCGGGTCCTTCGATCCGTGAATGACGAACACCGCGGCTTTGATGTCGCCCTTCTTCGCCGGCATCGTGGTGGCGAGATCGCCGTGCAGGCACACCACCGCGTCGAGGTCGGCGCCGCTGCGCGCAAGCTCCAGCACATTGCCGCCGCCGAAGCAGAAGCCGACCGCCGCCTTCTTCGATGAATCGCCGATGCCGCGCTTGGTCGGCTTCCGCGATCAGCGTCTGCAAGTGCCGCGTTGACGCGCTTGCGTCCCTCGACGCGATCCTTGCGCACCGACATCATCAGTTCCTGGGATTCGGGCGGGCCTTCGGCGGTCTTGCCGTCGCCGTACATGCAGGCGACGAAGGCGACGTATTTGTCGCCCGCCATCTTCGCCGCGCGCTTGACGATGGTCTCGGTCGGGCCGAGCCAGTTCGGCATCACCAGCAGCAGCGGGCGTTTGGTCGCGATCTTGTCATTCCACACCAGCACGCCATGTCCGGTGACGCTGCCGGCCTGATATTTGATGGTCTCTGTCGCCACGGCTTCCTCCAGATCTCGAACTATTGCGGGCATGATCTTCCGAACATCCGGGATACCGATCATCCGGATCGATCATGCTCCGATCATCCCGGCATCGACTCGGGATGACTTCGCCGATCATCCCGGCATCGAACAATGTGACATACATCCGCCCGTTCGAATGCAGGCCGATGCAGCGCGCGCCGGCAGCCGGGCGTCGGGATCGGATATTCGCCGACCATGGTGCCGTCGGGGCGCATGCGGCCGATCTTGTTGGCGGCATTGGCGGTGAACCAGAGATCGCCTTCCGGCCCGACGCAGACCCCGCGCAGGAGGAATCGGGCGTCGTCACCTTGTGCTCGGTGATGGCGCCGTCGCGATCGATGCGGCCGAGCGAATTGGTCGAGGTCTGCACGAACCAGATCGAGCCGTCGGGATGGGTGGTCATCGCGCGCGGCTGGCTGTCATGGCTCGGGATCGGAAATTCGGTGACCACGCCGTCCATGGTGATGCGGCCGACGCGGTTGCCGGCGGCTTCGGAAAACCACATGCGCGCCGTCGCGCTCCGCGATCGAGAGCGGCCTGGCGCCCGGCGAAATGCCTTCGGAGAATTCGGTGACCTTGCCGTCCGGCGTGATGCGGCCGATCCGGCTTACGTCGGATTCGGAGAACCACACATTGCCGTCCGGGCCGACGAGCGTGCCGTCCGGGCCCGCATTCGGGGTCGGAAGATCGAACAGGGTGATGTCGCCGCCGCATGGTGATGCGGCCGATCTTGTTCGCCTTCTTGCAGCAGAACCACATATTGCCGTCGCCGCCGATGGTGATGCCGATCGGCATGGCGCCTGTCGACCGGAAGCGGAAATTCCCGGAACGTGGAATCGGCCGGATCGAAGCGGCCGATTTTCGAGGCGCCGCTTTCGCAGAACCACAGCGCGCCGTCCGGTCCTTCCATGCAGATATAGGGCTCGGATTTGGGCGAGGGGATTTTGTGCTCGCGGATCAGCGGCGGCTTTTCGCTGCCGGACGCGCGCGGAGCCGTCGCCGTCAAGGCGGCCATTCATCCTCCCCCGTGTATCGTGATGCGATACATTTTGTATCGATATTTCAAGGGTATCGGCGCAGGCGACCGTCAAGCGCGACCGCTGGGCAACAGCGTTCGATTAACCCGATTAACCATAAAGACGTCAAACCGGACAAGTCGGACGACTTGCGAGGCGCCGAAATGAATCCGATCAGCATCTTCTGCCCGGTCACGAGCGCAATCGTCGACACGCGGTATCGAGACCGACTGGTCGACCTTCTTCGGACTGCGCCCGTTCAAGACTGCGCGTGCGCTGCCCGCAATGCGGCGACCAGCACGAGGTGCCGGTGCGCGAAGGCTATCTGGCGCGGTCGGAAGCCGGCGCCGAACTCGATGGCGGCCGGCCGCCCGAAAATCCGAGACTGGAAAGTCTGCTCGCCAGGCTGCCGCGGGGCTGAAGGACCTTAGGCCTTTTCCGGCATCGCGATCCGCTTGCCGGCGGCTTCCGGGCGCGGCAGCCGGCCATGCGACTTTTTCTGTGCGGCGAGCCGCTTCATGACATCGACCGGGAACGGCGCGACCTTCTTTGCCGACATGTCGACATGCAGCGACAGTTTTCGGCGGTGGCCGACACCCAGCCTTCGGTGGCGTGGAACAGCTGCTGGAAGATGTGCAGGCGCTTGGGGTCGAAATCGAGCAACTGGCAGGTGACGCGCACCGGGTCGCCGGCATGCAATTCGCGCAGGTAGCGGACATGCAACCTCGGCGGTGAAAGTCGAGTTGCCGCGCTCCTTCAGATAGTCCCAGCCGAGCCCGACCAGGCTGAAGGCCTCGTCCAGTCCGCGGTCGAACAGCACATTGTAATAGGCCATGTTGAGATGGCCGTTCTGGTCGATCCAGGCCGGCTCCACGGTCATCACCGAGGAGACGAAAGGCGCAAAGAAGACAGGCTCGAAATCGACGCGATCCAGCATGCGCCATTGTGTCTGTGCAACTGCGGCAAGTAAATGGAAAATCCCCGCAAATCGGGCATTTGACGCAAAGTTTGCGCAGCTTTCCGCCTCTGATAACGTCGCCGCCAATTCGAAAAGGATGAGGTCCAGATGGCGGTCGCAGCGCAACTCGCAAATTCGAATCAAAAGCCGCGCGACCCTCGCGCCGTCGAGGCGGTCACCGCAGAACTCGCCGCCCATTTCGGCAACCGGCTGGTGACCTCGCGCGCGGTGCGCGAGCAGCACGGCAATACGCTGACCTGGATCGAGAACCAGCCGCCGGATGCGGTGGTGTTCCCGCAGGACACCGCCGATGTGCAGGCGGCGGTGCGGATCTGCGCCGAGCACCGGGTGCCGGTGATCCCGTTCGGCGCCGGGACCTCGCTCGAGGGCCATATCAATGCCCCGCTGGGCGGCGTCTCGATCGATTTCCGCGACATGAACCGGGTGCTGGAGGTGCATGCCGAGGACCTCGATTGCGTGATCGAGCCCGGCGTCACCCGCAAGCTGCTGAACGAGACCTGCGCGACCAGGGCCTGTTCTTCCCGATCGATCCCGGCGCCGATGCCTCGCTCGGCGGCATGGCGGCGACGCGCGCCTCCGGCACCAATGCGGTGCGCTACGGCACCATGCGCGACAACGTGATGTCGCTGAAGGTGGTGCTCGCCAATGGCGAGCTCATGACCACGGCGACGCGAGCGCGCAAATCCTCCTCCGGCTACGACCTGACGCGGCTGTTGGTCGGCTCGGAGGGCACGCTCGGCGTCATCACCGAGCTGACGCTGAAGCTGCACGGCATCCCGGAGGCGATCGCGGCCGGCGATCTGCCCGTTCCCGTCGGTCGAGGCCGCCTGCAACGCCACCATCCTGACGATCCAGTCCGGCATTCCGGTGGCGCGCATCGAATTGCTCGACGAATTGCAGGTGAAGGCCTGCAACGTCTATTCCAAGCTGTCGCTTGCCGGAAAGGCCGCTGCTGCTTTTGGAGTTTCACGGCACCGAGGCCGGCGTCGCCGAGCAATCGCAGCGCTTCGGCGAGATCGCGGCCGATCTCGGCGGCGGGCCGTTCGAATGGACCACCAAGCCCGAGGAGCGCACCAGGCTCTGGCAGGCGCGGCATGACGGCTATTTCGCCGCCTGCGCGCTGCGGCCCGGCGCCCGCTCGGTCGCGACCGATGTCTGCGTGCCGATCTCGCGGCTCGCCGAATGCGTGACCGAGACCCAGCGCGAAATCGCCGAGCGCAAGCTGGTCGCGCCGATCGTGGGTCATGTCGGCGACGGCAATTTCCATGTCGCGCTGCTGGTCGATACCGAGGACGCCGCCGAGATGAAAAGCGTCAAGACCTTCATGGAGCGGCTGACCGAGCGCGCGATCGCGATGGGCGGAACCTGCACCGGCGAGCACGGCGTCGGCCAGGGCAAGATCAAATATCTGCTGGCCGAACACGGTGCGCCGGCGCTTGTCGCGATGCGCGCGATCAAGCAGGCGCTCGACCCGGACAACATCATGAATCCGGGCAAGATGCTGCCGGCGGAATAGCGGGAATGCTTCACCCGGTGCGGGATCAAGGAGCGGTCGCCTGCGCCAAGGATTGCAGCGATTATCTCAAGGTCTGCAGGCAAGCCCACTCCGCTCAGGCAGGCCATTCGGAGTTCAATATCTGCATGGGCTTCTGCAAGAGGAAATAGCGGCGGCCCCAAATCACGGCAGGCGCTCAGTCCATGAACCATCGTGCCGCCGCTCTGGCGCTGGTGTCGGCCGCATTGTTTGGCGTATCGACGCCGGCGGCGAAGGCTTTGCTCGGTACCATCGACCCGGTGGTGCTCGCGGGTCTCCTCTATTGCGGCGCGGGCCTTGGCATTGGAGCGTTGCGGCGGTTTGCGGCGCCGTTGCTCCAGAGTGGAACGCTGGCACAGGCGCCGCTCGCTCGCGCCGATCTTCCGTGGCTTGCCGGAGCCGTGGCGGCAGGAGGGATCGCCGGCCCGATACTGATGATGCTCGGGCTGGCTCGTACCGACGCCTCGGCGGCCTCATTGCTGCTGACGATGGAAGGTGTCGCCACCGCATTGCTGGCGTGGTTCGTGTTTCACGAGAATTTCGACCGGCGCATCGCGCTTGGGATGGCCTGCCTCGTTGCCGGCGCGCTGGTCTTGTCATGGTCCGGAACTCCGTCCCTTTCCGGATTGATCGGGCCGCTCGCCATTCTCGGCGCCTGCCTCGCCTGGGGCATCGACAACAACCTGACGCGAAAGGTTTCTCTCGCCGATCCCCTGCAGATCGTCGAGATCAAGGGCATGATTGCCGGCCCGATCAGTCTCCTGATCGGATTGTCTGCCGGCGGCTCATGGCCGGGACTTTCCACCAGCGTCATGGCCGGGATCGTCGGCTTTCTGGGCTACGGCGTCAGCCTTGCGCTGTTCGTGTTCGCGCTGCGCGATCTCGGCACCGCGCGTACGGGCGCCTATTTCTCGACCGCTCCCTTCATCGGAGCCGTTGCGGCCCTTGTATTCCTTCACGAACCGCTGACATGGCAACTGATCCTGGCGGGTCTGCTCATGGTGGCTGGCGTCTGGCTACATCTGACCGAGCATCACGAACACGAGCATGCACACGAGCCGATGGAGCACAGTCACGCGCATGTGCATGACGAGCACCATCAACACGCGCATGATCCGGATGACCCGTCCGGCGAACCGCACACGCATCGCCACCGGCATGTGCGGCTGCGTCACCGGCATCCGCATGTTCCGGACATGCATCACACGCACCGGCATTGACCTGGACAAGACGCAACCGGCGGAGCGCTACAGCCGGGCCGCCGTCGGCGACGGCCGATCATGAGTAATTTTCATCAATGGCAAGAAATCATTCATTTTTCCCACCATGCTGATTCAGGGACACTTGCCGGATCAACAAAATAAACTCTGGGAGGCCGGTTTGATCGTACACATCAAAAATACCTTGTTTCGCCTGCGGATCGCAACGCTGCTGGCGGCGATCTGCGGAATTGCCTGCTTCGCACCTTCAGCGAACGCGCAGGACGTCATCCGGATCGGGGTGATCATGCCCTATTCGGGCGCGCTGGCGGATACGGCCACGCAGATGGATGGCGGTCTGAAGCTGTACATGCAGCGGCATGGCGACACCGTTGCCGGCAAGAAGATTCAGATCATTCGCCGCGATACCGGCGGCATCGCGCCGGACGTGGCGAAGCGGCTGGCTCAGGAACTGGTGGTTCGAGAGCGCGTCGACATTCTCACGGGATTTGTGTTGACCCCGAACGCGCTCGCGGCCGCGGATGTCTCGGTGGAAGCCAAGAAACCCATGGTGGTGATGAACGCCGCGACATCGATCGTTACGACCAAGTCGCCCTATCTGGTGCGCGTCTCGATGACCTTGCCCCAGATCACCTCGCCGCTCGGGCAATGGGCGCGCAAATCCGGCATCGAAAATGTGTACTCGATGGTGCTCGATTATGGTCCCGGCCACGACGCGGAACAGGCGTTCCAAAAGAGCTTCACCGCGGCCGGCGGGAAGGTTCTGGGTTCGGTGCGCATCCCGGTATCGACCCAGGATTTTTCGCCGTTCGTGCAGCGCGCCAAGGATTCCAACGCGCAATCGCTTTTCATTTTTGTTCCGGCCGGTCCGCAACCCGCCGCCATGATGAAGCGGCTGACGGAAAGCGGCTTCGATCCCAAGAAGACCAGAATTCTGGCTTCCGGAGAACTGACCGACGACAGCGCCTTGCGGTCGGTCGACGATTCCGCGATCGGAATCATCACCGCCTATCATTACGACCACAGCCACAAATCTCAGCTCAACGCAGACTTTGTGAAGGCATACAAGGCCGCCAACAAGGGCGAAAACCCGAACCTGCTTGCGGTCGGCGGCTATGACGGCATGCACCTGATCTATGAGGTGCTGAAGAAGACCGGCGGAAAAGTCGACGGCGACGCCTTTATCGCGGCCGCCAAAGGCATGACCTGGGAATCTCCGAGAGGCTCGGTGACGATCGATCCCGAAACCCGCGACGTCGTGCAGGACATCTATATCCGCAGAGTCGAAAGGGTGGACGGAGCGCTCCAGAATGTGGAGTTCGACAAGATCGAGAAGGTGAAGGACCCGGTCAAGGCCGAGATGAAGGCAGCCAAATAGACCGGTACCAGGCGGGCACGCAATTCATTCGCGTGCCCCGATGCCGCAAGCAATTCTAGAGCTTCAGGCGGTGCGGGCGATATCCTTCGCGCGCCTGATCGGAGAACGGGGCGGGGCCGACGGTCGCGCGCACTTTGGTCTGTATATGCCGTTCGACGGTAGGCTTCGAAGTGCCGCCATCGGGCTCGCCCCAGATCACGCCGACCTCCGTCCCGGGCCTGCTTTCCGCCTCATCGATCATCGAAAGCGAAATCCAGCATCGCCCGTTCGATGTGTAGACCGGATAGGTCGAAATCCCGACCATGTTGCCGTCCTTGACGATCATGTCATAGGGCAGCGTTGCATAATGGGCCGCCGGAAGATCCATGTATTTTGCGCGCCGGTCGGTTTCGAACATCGACGCGAAAATCTTCAGCACGTCGTCGTCGTTCCATCGCAGCGTAACTTTCCTGCGATGCGGTGCATCCTTCAGCTTCAGCAGCGCTTCGCGCCCGATGAAATCATGATCGAAGTTGACAAGCCCGCCATAACCGAGGTCCCAGGGGGTCAGATAATAGTCATCGACCTTGTCTGAAACGAAGCTGCCACCGAGCGAAGCGTTGGCTTCAAAGCCGGTCGCGGGCAACCACTCGCGATAAGACTTCATGCTTTCGCCCGAATAGATGGCTGGCATCGGCGACGGAATCCACGCCGAACTCGATCGCCACCGTGGAATAGGCGCGTGCTCCGCCTTGCTTCAGTCCGAAGTCCTTTCCGGCTTCCAGAATAGCGTCCTTCACGCTGCCGGCATCCTCGGACGGTCCCCAAAGCTCCAGCCCCGGCGCTCCGGACATGCCGTGCCGCAAGGCCCGCACTTTCTTGCCGGCGACGTTGATCGTTCCCATCCTGAAAAACTTGATTTCGTCGATCTTTCCGCCATTGACGCGTTCCAGGATCGCCCAGGCATTCGGGCCTTGCACCTCATAACGAAAGGTCTTCCGCGGTCTCGGATTCGAAACGCTGCGCTCGTCGCGCTCGACCTCGACATCGTACTTGCCGCTTCGGGCATGAAATTCGATCCAGTTTCCGGCTGGCGGCCTTCCCACCACGCTTACCGAATCGTCCTCCAGTCCGAACAGGATGGCGTCGCCGATGACGTAACCGTCGTGGTTCACGGCGACGAATTGCTTTGCGACATCCTTTTTGAAATTCTTGAAGGTGTTGACGCCCAGGTCCGTCAGCAGACGCACGGTGTCTTTCCCCCGGACATAGAGGTCCGGCATGTGAAACGACTGGTCGAAAAGCACCGCGGTCTTGCGCCAGGATTCCTGCTCGTCGCGCCAATTCGAAAATTCCGGCGCGACCGGAAAAACATACGGCCCGGTCTGGGAGTTGCGCAGCATCTCGACCGGGTTGCCGATTTTCTTGATCTTTTGTTCCAGAGAAATCTCGGCCGGCATTCCTGGCTCCCTGTGGTGCAACGCGGCGTGGCTTGTTCGCGCGCCGCAGCCATAGGGATTTGCTCTGGATGAGGCAAATTATAACATTTATACCATTGATGAATACGATTCATACCGGTGAACGCTGCGAGGATCACATGCGGATCAACTATCTGGGCCTTCAGGCCTTCATCAGCATCGCCGAACGCGGCAGTTTCAGGCGCGCCGCGAGCCATCTCAACCTGTCGCAAACGGCCGTCAGCCATCGCATGAGGAAGCTGGAACAGGAGCTTGGAGTGAAGCTGTTCGCGCGCACGACCCGCGAAATCAGTCTTACGGAAGCCGGACTGGAGCTGATATCGAGTGCAAAAAAGGCGGTGGCGGAGCTGGAAGGCTCACTCGAAGTGCTTCGGCAGCGCGGGCTGAAACGAAACAAGAGGCTCACGATTGCCTGCCTGCCGGCCTTTGCAATCTATCGGCTCCCGCCGGTGCTCGCCAAGTTCCGTGCGAGCCATCCTCAGGTTGAGGTGAGAATTTTCGAGGTTTCGTCCCATGAGATCGACGACCTCCTGCAGCACGACAAGGCGGAATTCGGATTGAGTGTGGTTTCGACGAATAGATGGGATTTCAACATCGATCCCATCATCGACGACGATCCCATGGTGCTGGCCTGCCCGAGAAGCCACCCGCTGGCACGAAGACGGTCTCTAAGCTGGAAGGACCTGCATGACGAACCCTTGATCCGCGTCGGACACGATACCTCGATCCGCACGCTGATCGACGATGCCCTGGGATCGGCCGCGGACCGGTTGAACTGGCATTACGAAGTCGAGGGTGTGGAAACCGCGGTCAGTCTCGTCGACAAGGGATGCGGTCTCACGATCGTGCCAAAAAGCAACGTCGATCTGCATCACAGCCAATCGATTGTCGGCCGGCCGCTGAGAGAGCCGGCGATCTCGTGTTCCTTCGGGATTGTGACAAAGCGGGCCATGCCACTCTCGCAGATCGCGGAAGCCTTCAAGGTGATTTTGCTAAATCAGATCGCGCGGGAACGTGGTGGCCGTCGCTAGGCCGATGCTGCGGCCGATCGTATCTGTGCATCGAAGAATCATAGAATCGCCGCCAAAAGGCGCTAATCTGGCATCGTGCAAACCACCCTTCTGACATTGGCGATCGCGGTGATCCTGGCGCTGCTGGCGGCGCTGTTCGGGCCGCATTTCGTCGACTGGAACGCGCAGCGCGGCAATTTCGAGCGGCAGGCGAGCGCGCTGATCGGGCTGCCGGTGCGGGTGGGCGGCAAGATGGATGTGCGGCTGCTGCCGTCGCCGTCGCTGGTCCTGTCCAATATCGAGATCGGCAAGCCGGGCGACGCGCAGGCGCTGCGGGCCAAGGCGCTCGGCATCGAATTCGCGCTGCCGGCGCTTCTGAGCGGCAAGCTGCGCGCGGTCGAATTGCGCGTGATCGCGCCGGAACTCAGGCTGTCGCTCGACCGTGACGGCCGCGCGATGCTGCCGCAGGCCTTGGCCGGCACTGAATACCGATGCGCTGTCGATCGACAAGCTGATGATCGAGGATGCGCGCGTCGAAATGTCGGATGCGGCGAGCGACGCGCGCCTCGTGCTCGGCAAGCTCTGGTTCAACGGCGAGGTGCGCGCGCTGCCGGGGCCGTTCCGCGGCGAGGGCGCCTTCGTGATGGATGGCGGGCTCTATGGCTACCGCATCTCCTCGGCGCGGCCGGAAGGCGCCGGCTCGCGCATCAAGTTCAGCCTCGATCCCTCCGACCGCCCGGTCTATGCGGAAGCCGAGGGGCTGCTGACCGCCGAAGGCGGCGTGCCGCGTTTCGACGGCAATGCCACCATCGCGCGCCGCAACGCCGCGGTGAAAGGCGACAAGGCGCCGCCGGCGATCCCTGGCGCATCACGGCGCGGGTGAAGGCCAATCCCGCCTCGGCCCTGTTCGAGCAGGTCGAATATCAATATGGCCCGGACGAGCGCGCGCTGAAGCTTGACCGGCACCGCGGAGGCGAAATTCGGTGCCCAGCCCGAAGCTCAATGCCGTGCTGTCGGCGCGCCAGCTCGATGCCGACAAGCTGATCGCAACGGTCGACGGCCAGAAGCTCACGCCGCGCGCGGCCATCGCTGCGCTGCTTTCGGCCGCCGCCGATTCCATGCGTCCGCCGATCCCGACCCAGATCGGCTTCGGAATCGATAGCGTGACGCTCGGCGGTGCGGCGCTGCAGGATCTGCGCGGCGACCTCGAAATCGCGCAAGGCGGCGCCAATCTCACCGGCTTTGAGCTTCGCGCGCCCGGTTTCACCCGCTTGCAGGCCGGCGGCCGCATCGACTTTGGCGGCAGACCGAACCAGCTTCACCGGCCCGGTCGATCTGAGTTCGGTCGATCCGCGCGCCTTCGCCGAATGGCTCGACGGCAAGGCCGATGCCGCAAAGCTGCCGGCGAAGCCGCTGCGCATGCGCGGCGAGGTGACGCTCGCTCCCGGCACGGATCGCGATCGAGCGCATGAATGCGGAATACGATCGCAACGCCTTCGACGGCAGCCTGTCCTATGCGGCGGCGCGACGCGACCAGCCGTGCGCGGCTCGAAGCGAAACTGCGCGCCGACGATCTCGATCTCGATGCCTGGCTGGCGGTGTTCGGTGCATCGCTGTCGGATCTCGCGCGGCCGCAGGATCTGTCGCTCGCGCTTGTCGCTCGGCCGCCTGCGTTTTGCCGGGCTCGAGGCCGCCAAGGCCGATGTCGCGCTCACCCTCAATGCCGGCGCGCTCGCCATCGAGCGCTTCTCGATCGGCGATCTCGGCGGTGCCGCGCTCGACGCCAGAGGCCGCGATCGATCTTGAAAAGCAGCCGCGCGGCGGCGTGAGCTTCGATCTGTCGCTGCAGGGACGCCGCGGTCTTGCGCACGCTCGCCGAACGCTTCGCGCCGACAATGGTCGGATGCGCTGCAGCGCTCGGCGCTCGCCGCGATCCCGGCGAAGCTTCAGGGCAAGCTCGATATCGAGCCCGGCGCTGCGGGTGCGAGCCGTTATCGTCTTCGCCGCGAGCGGTCCGCTCGGCGCCGAGCAAGCTCGATCTGACCTCATCGCTGAACGGGCAATGGAGCAACGCGCGCGCGGCCGACGTCGCGCTGCAGATGAGCCTCGACGCTCCGGACGTGAATTCGCTCACGGGCCTGCTTTCGGCGGATCGCATCGCGCCGGTCGCGAAAGAGCCGGGACGCTACACGCTCTCGCTCAGCGGCAAGCCCGACGGCGAGATGCGGATCGACACCCGCCTTGCCTCGGCGAATATCGACCTGCGCGCTTGCGGCCTTGTCCGTTCGCTCGCGAGCGACGAGCGCAGCGGAGCGCTCGATCTCGTCGATCGGCCCGTCGCCTGCGACGCAGCCGCATTTCGTCTGGCCGGGCGCGCCCGCGGGCGGCATGGCGGTCGCGCTGAAGAGCGCGCTGAAATTCGATCCCGCCGGACTGCGCTTCGACAACATGCAGGCGAGTATCGGCGGCACCGATGTGACCGGCCGTCTCGGCATCGGCTTTGGCAAGCCCACGGTCATCGACGGCGACCTGAAGGCAGACGCGATCGATGTTCCGGTTCTGCTTGCGGCGGTGACCGGCCTTCATGCGCCGAACGAGAAGGCAGGCTGGAGCGAGACGCCGTTTGCGACCTCCGCCTGGCCTTCCATGATCGGCGCGGTGACGGTGAGCGCCGCGCGAGCGACGCTGCTGTCTTCGATCCCGCGCGACCAATCTGCGTTTCGGGCTTCGCTTCACCGGAAACGACGTGGCCGCCGAAGCGATCGAGGCCGACCTGTTCGGCGGCGCGCCTCTCGGGCGAGGCGACGCTCCGGCGCGGCGGCGACGGCATCGGTCTGTCCGGCCGCATCGCGCTGCGGGACGCAGCCGCGACGCAAATCATGGTCGCCGAGAATTCCTCCGCCGTGACCGGCCGCGCCGGCATTCAGCTTCAGCTGGAGGGCGTCGGGCTGACGCCGCGGGCGCTGGTCGGCTCCCTCAATGGCAGCGGCAAGGTCACCCTGGAAAAGGGCGTCATTGCCGCGCTCGATCCGAAGGCCTTTGCGGCGGCGATCCGAAGCGTCGATCAGGGCTTGCCGCTGGATGCCTCGCGCATCCGCGATGTCGTGACGCGCGCGCTGGAAGCCGGGCCGCTGGTCGTTCACAATGCGGAGGCCACGCTTTCGATCGCCGCGGGCGTGGTGCGAATCGATTCGTTCTCTGCGCGCACCGATATTGCGGAACTGGTCGCGACCGGTTCCTACAATCTCGCGGATTTCGGGCTGGACGCGCGCGTTGCACTGCGCGGGCCTGCGACCGCGGGCGTGGCGCAGCGCCCGGAGCTTGCGATCCTGCTGCGCGGGCCGGCGCTGTCGCCGCAGAGGAGCGTCGATGTCTCGGCGCTGACCGGATGGCTCGCCTTGCGTTCGGTCGATCAGCAGACGCGGCGCATCGAAGCGATCGAGCAGGGCCGCCCGGCCGAAGCCGCGTTGCAGACGCCGCAGCCCGAGCCCGAACAATTCGTCGCCGTTGCCGGATGTCGCGCCGGTTTTGCCGCGCAAGCGTCCGGTCGCCGCACGCGGTCGCGCCGCCGCGTGCCGAACCGCTGCCGCCGGCTGTGGAGGTTGGACCGGCACCCGGCATTCGCCCGCGGGTGCCGCAGCGGGTCGATGGCGCGCCGCAACGGCCGGTCGAGACCCAGGCAAACCCGTTCCCGCGGCCGATCGGGCCGCCGCCGCAGGCGCCGCAGCCGCCGCGCGCCGCCGGGCGCGATCCGCATTCGTGCAGCCGATGCGTCAATAGATCCGTAGAGCCGATTCTGTCTAGGATCATGCCCCGAGACGCTACGCAGTTTGCGGAGCACTCGAGTATCGCCGGACGCAAGCAGCGTCGCCTTCACGTCCCGGAACGTGAAGTCACTCCGAAAGCCTGCGACTGACAATCACTAGGTCGCGCTGCGTATTCCGTCCCGATGCGGAGACCCGTTGTCCGCCGACGATGCAGATCGATAGTGATCAAGCACGAACAGACGAATGGCCGAAGACAGATTGCCGTGCCGGCGTTGGGAATCGATATTCGCGACGAGGTCCGACAGCGTCACGTTGCGCTGGTCGGCGATTTCCTTCAGTCCCTTCCAGAACGCATCTTCAAGACTCACGCTCGTCTTGTGTCCTGCTATTACGATCGATCGTTTCACGACCGGCGACTTCATTGGCCTCTCCGCTTCCAAGCCAGTGGCCGTCGAGATTGATTGAAGACTTGTCACGTTGCGCCCCTTCCAGTTTGCGCTCCGCCTTCGATCGACCATGAAACAAACGACGTGCAGCAGCGTTATCCGCGTTACGCTGCCGTGCGCGTTTCTTTCTCGCCAGCCGAAGATTAAAGACGTCGCCCATCAAAGATCCGGCGGTAACCGGTTCATATCGGACCCCTTCCGAACCCGATATCTAATGCCACATACCGACTGTTGATTGTGCCATTAGCGTGGCAAGCGCAAGGCGGAATTGTGCACCGAACTGAAAATGCAGTTTTCATCCACTTAAACTGCTCGCAGAAAGCCGCGTCGACTTTCGATGCGACAGTTTGAAGCAACGTCATCGCGGCCGGATCATCTTCTCGGGCCGCACCAGCTTGTCGAACTGATCCGCGCTGACGAAGCCGCCGCTTGACCGCCTCCTCGCGCAAGGTCGTGCCGTTCTGGTGCGCGCGCTTGGCGATCTCGGCGGCCTTGTCGTAGCCGATGGTGGGGGCGAGCGCGGTCACCAGCATCAGCGAGCGCTCCATCAATTCGCGGATGCGCGGCTTCGTTGGCGCGCAATGCCGACGATGCAATTGTCGGTGAAGGACCGCGCCGCATCGGCCAGCAGCCGGATCGATTGCAGCATGGCGAATGCGATCACCGGCTTGAACACGTTCAGCTCGAAATGGCCCTGGCTCGCGGCGACCGTGATCGTGGTGTGATTGCCGAACACCTGGCAGCACACCATGGTCAGCGCCTCGGCCTGGGTCGGATTGACCTTGCCCGGCATGATCGAGGAGCCGGGCTCGTTCTCCGGCAGGATCAGTTCGCCGAGGCCCGAGCGCGGGCCGGAGCCGAGCAGGCGGATGTCGTTTGCGATCTTGAACAGGCCGGTGGCCACCGAATTGAGCGCGCCATGCACGAACACATAGGCGTCGTGCGCGGCGAGCGCCTCGAACTTGTTCTGCGCGCTGACGAAGGGCAGGCCGGTGATTTTTGCGGCGCGCTTGGCGAACGGCCCTCGCAAATTCCGGCTTGGCGTTGAGCCCGGTGCCGACCGCGGTGCCGCCCTGCGCCAGCGGATAGAGTTCCTTGCAGCGCCATCTTCATGCGCGCGATGCCGTTCTTCACCTGCGCGGCATAGCCGGAAAATTCCTGGCCGAGCGTCAGCGGGGTCGCATCCTGGGTATGGGTGCGGCCGATCTTGACGATCTTCGCGAACGCCTTTTCCTTCGCGCGCAGCGCCGCGTGCATGATGCTCGAGCGCCGGGATGAGCACGTTGGCGATCTCCATCGCCGCCGCGATATGCATCGCGGTCGGGAAGCTGTCGTTCGACGACTGGCTCATATTGACGTGGTCGTTCGGATGCACCGGCGTCTTGGCGCCGAGCGGCGCGCCCAGCATCTCGTTGGCGCGATTGGCGATCACCTCGTTCAAATTCATGTTGGTCTGGGTGCCGGAGCCGGTCTGCCAGACCACCAGCGGGAAATGATCGTCGAGCTTGCCGTCGATCACCTCCTGCGCGGCGGCGACGATGGCGCTTGCCGCGCTTCTTGTCGAGCGAGCCGAGCTGCATGTTGGTTTCGGCGGCCGCGCGCTTGACGATGCGCGAAGGCGCGGATCAGTGTCGTCCGGCATGCGGTCGCCGCCGATGCGGAAATTCTGCAGCGAGCGCTGCGTCTGCGCGCCCCAATAGCGGTCGGCCGGGACCTCGATCGGGCCGAAGCTGTCGGTTTCGGTGCGGGTTTTGGTCATGCCGCGAATGTAGGCCGCGAGCGCGTGCGCGACCAAAGCCCCGAAGCGCCGAAGCAGCTGGAATTGATCGAAGTGCTATTTCTTCCGGAAGCGGTCGAGCCGCACGACCTCGCCCGAGGGCCGGTCGGACGGCGGGTTGCGGCCTGGCTTCCTCGGCCGGCGTTCCGGCGCGGCCGGCGCCTGATATCCGCCTGGGCGTTCGCAGCCGGCGCCTGAGCCGGTGTCGGCGGTCTCGGCCGCGCGGCTCGGCGCGCCTGCGGCTCCACCTCGATGGTCTCGAATTGCAGCCCGAACTGCACCGCGGGATCGAAGAAGCTCTTGATCGCCGTCGAACGGCACCGAGAGCTTTTCCGGCACGCCGCCGAACGACAACCCGACCTCGAAGCCCTGTGTCGGTCACCTTCAGATCCCAGAACTGATATTGCAGGATGATCGTCATTTCCTGCGGGAATTGCTCGCGCAGGCGCGGCGACAGCTTCACGCCCTCGGCGTCGGTGCGAAACGAGATCGAGAAATGATGCTCGCCCGGCAGCCCGCTCTTGGCGGTGTCGGTCAGCACCTTGCGCACCAGGCCGCGCAGCGCGTCCTGGGCCAGGAGGTCGTAGCGGATATGGTCGGTTGCCATCTTTTCGATCAGACGCAGAATTCGCGCGCGAATGCTAGCCCGGCTTTTGGATTCGCGTCAGCCCGGGACCGCAAGGAAGCGCGGGGACAAAAGCCGGAAACCTGAGGAAAGTGGAGGCTTCTGTTGCCAGGTGCCTCCGAACCCCGCCTGACGGAGCTTAACCCGTCAGGGCTTTAGGCTTGGTTTTTCAAACCGCTTACGCGGCCTGAGCAACCGGAGCATAGTTGTCGTTGGCAACTATACGTTTGGCCCGATAACGGCGGAACCATGCCGAGCGAAAGAACAACCTTTACGCCCTCGTCGATCCTGTTTCGCCCCCGCCAAAGCCCGCCGGCAAGCGTGTTGCCGTGGGCGGGCTTTGGTGGAGGCGCCGGGCACTGCCCCCGGGTCCGAAAGGTTTATTACGAAGCCCGTTTATCGCCATAGCCGGCTTGCGCCGGCACCCCGAATATAGGGGGACTGGAAAGGCAGAGGGAAGGGCGGCGCGTTTTGCTATAAGTCGCCTCGCATGTCCGATACGCCGACCGATTCCACAGCCGCGCCGCTTCCCGCCATTTCGCCCGCCGAACTGTTCTTCGGCTTCGCCAAAATCTCCGTCACCGGCTTCGGGATGATCCTGCCCTGGGCGCGGCGGATGATCGTCGACGAGAAAAGGTGGATGACGGCGGAGGAGTTCAACGAGACCTATTCGCTCGCGCAATTCCTGCCCGGACCCAACGTCGTCAACCTGTCGGTCGTGTTCGGCTCGCGCATCGGCGGCGCCCGGGGCGCGCTCGCAGCGCTTGGCGGATTGCTCGGGCCGCCGGCGCTGATCGCGGCCGTTCCTGTCCTTTCTCTATTCGCAATTCGGCGATGTCACGATCCTGCGCGGCATCCTGGCCGGCATCGCCGCGGCCGCGATCGGGCTGATGAGCGCGACCATCGCCAAGATGGCGCAGCCGGTGCTCGCAAAGCTGATCGCGCCGGCGCCGCTCGTGCATGGCCGCGACCTTCATCGCAATCGGCGTGCTGCGGCTGCCGCTGGTTCCGTGTCTGCTGGTGCTGGCGCCGGTCTCGATCGCGCTCGCCTATTGGTGGCAGCGGCGATGAAGGGCAGCGATCCGCTTCTCACGCTGGCGGCGAATTTCGCCATGCTGTCGCTGTTTGCGATCGGCGGCGCCAATGCCGCGATCCCGGAAATGCACCGGCTGGTGGTCGAGGTCCAGCGCTGGATGACCGACCAGCAATTCTCCGATCTGTTCGCGATTGCGCAGGTGACGCCTGGGCCGAACGTCATCATCACCACCCTGATCGGCTATCAGGTCGCGGGCTTTGCCGGCGCGCTGGTCGCGACCGTCGGCCATGGTCGGGCCGACCTGCCTCGCGACCTTCTTCGTCACCAAAGTCTGGGATCGATTTCGCGACGCACCATTGCGGGTGGCGATCCAGGCCGGACTGGTTCCGGTTTCGGTCGGCCTGCTCGCAGCCAGCGCCTGGGTGCTTGCTACGCACCGTGGATACCGGCTGGGTGGCGGTGACGATCACCGCTGTCGACGGCGATTGATCGGCTATTTTACGAAAATAAACCCGCTCTGGTTGTTCGCTGCCGCCGCTTTCCTGGGCGCCGCGGGCCTTGTCTGACCCGCCCATAATTGTTTCTTCCGGTTTCCGCTCGCGATTTGCTAGACAAGATCCGCGAGCTTGGGCGAAGACCCGAGGGGGACTGTAATTGTACGGGTGGGGGGAGGCGTATGGCTGAAGGCGCAAGGCAGCCGGCGGACAACAAAGCACAGGCATCCGGGTTCATCCTGAAGCCTCATGATTTCTGGGGCGGCATCATTGTCGTGCTGGTCGCGATCCTGCCGCCGCTGGTGGGATATCGTGACCGGGCCGGGCGGGGCGTTCTTCACCGCCCTCGGAAATTTCAGTTTCGCGCCGGCCTTCAATGGCCCGTTTGCGCTCGACATCGCGAAATATTCGATGCCGATGATCGCTTTCGCGTTGCCGAACTTCATCATGCCGATCCGCGATCCGCGGGATTATTGGGGCGGCGTGGCGCTGGTCGCCTTCGCCCTGTTCGCGCTGTGGGCCGCAAGCGATCTGCCGGGCATGCGCGGTTTCGCCTTCGGGCCGGGCACGGCGCCGCAGGCTGTTCGGCTGGCTGCTGGTCGCGACCGGTACCGGCGTCGCCATCACCGGCCTGTTCGCCGATGGACCCCCGCTGGAAAAATGGGGCATCCGCGCGCCGATCCTGTTCATCGCGTCGGTGGTTTTTTTCGGCGCGACCGTGCGTCCGCTCGGTCTGATCATCACGGCCTTCTTCACGCTGATGATCGCCTCCGCCGCGACCCGCGAAGTGCGCTGGACCGAGGCCGCGATCTGGTCGGCAGCGCTCACCGCCTTCTGCGTGGGTCTGTTTGTCTACGGGCTCAATCTCCCGCTTCAGCTCTGGCCGCGGTGACCCTGCCATGATGGATCTTCTGAACAATCTGTGGTTCGGCATCAGCGTCGCCGCGACGCCGCAGAACCTCCTGCTGTGCCTGATCGGCGCGCTGGTCGGCACCCTGATCGGCGTGCTGCCCGGCATCGGTCCGGTCGCGACCATCGCGATGCTGCTGCCGATCACCTACGGCCTGCCGCCGGTCGGCGCGCTGATCATGCTCGCGGGCATCTATTACGGCGCGATGTATGGCGGCTCGACCACGGCGATCCTGGTGAACATACCGGGCGAGTCTGCGACTGTGGTGACAACGCTCGACGGCTTCCAGATGGCGCTGCAGGGCCGCGCCGGCCCGGCGCTCGCGATCGCCGCCATCGGCTCGTTCTTTGCCGGCTGCGTCGCGACCGTGATCATCGCGGCGGCGGCGGCGCCGCTGACCAGTATCGCGCTGTTGTTCGGGCCGGCCGAATATTTCTCGCTGATGGTGCTCGGCCTGATCTTCGCGGTGGTGCTCGCCAAGGGATCGGTGCTCAAGGCGATCTGCATGATCCTGTTCGGGCTGGTGCTGTCGATGGTCGGCTCCGACCTCGAAACCGGCGCCGGCCGCATGAACTTCAACATTCCGGAACTCGCCGACGGCATCGGCTTCGTCGTGATCGCGATGGGCGTGTTCGGCTTCGCCGAAGTGCTGCGCAATCTCGAAGTCGAGCATAACCGCAACATCGTGCAGGCCAAGATCACCGGCCTGATGCCGACGCGCGCGGACCTGGAAGCCGCAGCACCGGCCGATCGGCCGCGGCACCATCCTCGGCTCCATCCTCGGCATTCTGCCCGGCGGCGGTTCGGTGATCGCGGCCTTCGCCGCCTATACGATGGAAAAGAAGCTCTCGAAATATCCGCAGCGCTTCGGCCGCGGCGCGATCGAAGGCGTGGCCGGGCCGGAAACCGCCAACAACGCGGCCTCGCAGACCTCGTTCATTCCGCTGCTCACGCTCGGCATTCCGCCGAATGCGGTGATGGCGCTGATGGTCGGCGCCATGACCATTCACGGCATCGTGCCGGGCCCGCAGGTGATGACCAAACAGCCCGAACTGTTCTGGGGCATGATCGCCTCGATGTGGTTCGGCAACCTGATGCTGCTCGATCATCAACCTGCCGCTGGTCGGATTGTGGGTGCGGCTGCTGCGCGTGCCGTACCGGCTGCTCTATCCGATGATCCTGGTGTTCTGCTGCATCGGCGTCTATTCGATCAACAACGCGCCGGCCGACGTCTATATGACCGCGGTGTTCGCGCTGGTCGGCTATTGGCTGGTGAAGCACGATTTCGAGCCGGCGCCGATGCTGCTCGGTTTCGTGCTGGGCCCGCTGATGGAGGAAAATCTGCGCCGCGCCATGCTGATCGCGCGCGGCGACTGGACCGTGTTCCTGACCCGGCCGATCTCGGGCGCGCTGATCGCGCTGTCGACGATCCTGCTGGTGATCGCGGTGCTGCCGATGATCCGCAAGCGGCGCGACGAGGTGTTCGTCGAATAGGGATAGTTTACTTAGGACCATTTGTGCACTTGATTCGGGCGGCGTTTTCGTTTGAAACGCCGCCCGAATGCTATGTTACCTCTGCGAAGGAGGCCGCAAGGTCCCTAGATCGGCTCAAAAACTGCAGAAACGCCTACGAATGGAGGAAATTGGAATGCGTATCGTCACCCGCCTGGCCGGGGCGTTGACCGGCCTGCTCGCGTTCGCGGCGCTCGCCGCTCCCTCGCAGGCGCAAAATTATCCGTCCCGACCGATTACCCTGATCGTGCCGTTCGCGGCCGGCGGACCGACCGACATCATCGCGCGCATCGTCGCCGACCACATGTCGAAGACGCTCGGCCAGCAGCTCGTGATCGAAAACGTGGTCGGTGCCGGCGGCACCACCGGTTCGACCCGTGCCGATGCGTGCGGCGCCCGACGGTTACACCATCGAGATGGGCCATATGGGCACCCACTGCCGCCGCGGTCGCGCTCTATCCGAAGCTCGCCTATCATCCGCTGAAGAATTTCGAGCCGATCGGCCTTGCCGCCGGCACGCCGGTGCTGATCGTGGCGAAGAAGGATTTCCCGGCCAAGGACCTCAAGGAATTCGTGGCCTACGTGAAGGCCAATGCCGACAAGGTGAATGCCGCGCATGCCGGCGTCGGTTCGGTGTCGTTCACGAGCTGCCTGCTTCTCAATTCGGTGCTCGGCGTCAAGCCGACCGCGATCCCGTTCCAGGGCACGGGCCCGGCGCTGAACGCGCTGCTCGGCGGACAGGTCGATTACATGTGCGACCAGATCGTCAATCTGGTGCCGCAGATCCAGGGCGGCAACATCAAGGCCTATCGGCATCGGCACGCCGGAGCGCAATCCGTCGCTGCCGGATGTGCCGACCACGAAGGAAGCCGGCCTGCCGCAATTTCGAGGTGAGCGCCTGGAACGCATTGTTCGCGCCCAAGGGCACGCCGAAGGAAGTTCTCGACAAGCTGTCGGACGCGCTCTCCAAGGCGCTGGACGACGAGGGCGTGCGCAAGCGCCTGCTCGATCTCGGCAGCGACATCCCCGGACCCGACCGTCGCGGTCAGGCGGCGCTCAACAAGCTTGTGGAAAGCGAGATCGCGCGCTGGACGCCGGTGATCCAGGCCTCGGGTATTACCCAGTAAGCGGTTCCGGCGAAATTTGCGTCAAGGGGCGGCCGAAGGCCGCCCCTTTTTCATGTGGGGAATCGGTTACCTTGCGGACGGTAACGGCCCTGGATGCTTTGATAGGGTCCCGACCGCGCAAGTCCGGATGAAGCGATGGAAGCAATATCTCGATCTGATGGAACATGTGCTTCGCGACGGCGTGGAGAAGCGCGACCGCACCGGCACCGGCACGCTGTCGGTATTCGGCCATCAGATGCGCTTCGACCTGCGCGAGGGTTTTCCGCTGGTCACCACCAAGAAGCTGCATGTGAAATCGATCGTGCACGAACTGCTCTGGTTTCTGCGCGGCGACACCAACGTCAAATATCTCAACGATCACGGCGTCAGCATCTGGAACGAATGGGCGGACGAGAACGGCGATCTCGGCCCGGTCTATGGCCGGCAATGGCGCTCCTGGCCGGCGCGCGACGGCGGCTCCATCGATCAGATCGCGAATTCTGCTGCGCGACCTCGAACGCAATCCGGATTCGCGCCGCCTGATCGTCACCGCCTGGAATCCGGCCGACATCGAGCGCATGGCGCTGCCGCCCTGTCATTGCCTGTTCCAGTTCTACGTCGCGGAGGGAAGGCTGTCCTGCCAGCTCTATCAGCGCTCGGCCGACATCTTTCTCGGCGTGCCGTTCAACATCGCGTCCTATGCGCTGCTGACCATGATGGTGGCGCAGGTTGCGGGCCTGAAGGCCGGCGAATTCATCCATACCTTCGGCGACGCGCATCTCTATCTCAACCATGTCGAGCAGGCGCATCTGCAATTGTCGCGAAGCCCGCGCGCGCTGCCGACGATGACGATCGATCCGTCGGTGAAGGATCTGTTCGCCTTCCGCTACGAACATTTCGCGCTGGAAGGTTACGAGCCGCATCCGCATATCAAGGCCGAGGTCGCGGTGTGAGCGCGGCCGGCGCTGCCGCTTGCCGGGCCTGTCGGTATCGTTCTCGTCGTCGCGGTGGCCGAGAATGGCGTGATCGGGCGCGACAATGCGATGCCGTGGCGCATCAAGTCCGACTTGAAATATTTCCGCAGCGTCACCATCAACAAGCCGGTGATCATGGGCCGCAAGACCTTCGCCTCGATCGGCAAGCCGCTGCCGGGGCGCACCAATATCGTGGTGACGCGAAATGCCGGATTTCGCGGCGCCCGGTATCCTGGTTGCGCCGGGCATCGAACAGGCATTGTCGGCCGCGCGCGGCGACGCGCTGCGGCGCGGCACCGAACGAGATCGCCGTGATCGGAGGCACCGAGATTTTTGCGCAGACGATGGCCATGGCCGACCGGATTGCGCTGACGCGCGTGCATGCAAATCCGCCGGGCGACACCTATATGCCGGCGATCGACGCTGCGGTCTGGCGCGAGACCGAGCGGATACCGCATGAGCCGGGGCCCGGCGATGATTATGGCTTTACTATTGTGCAATATGAGCGAGCGGCGCGTCATGAACGCGCGTTGTAAGCGGCAGGGCCGTCCCCTATAAGGCGCCGGAACAGCGGGGCGATTGCCGCACGGAGCATGAAGCCGAAAACGGCCGAAAGCAGATTTCGGACGAAATCTTGCTCTAAGCTATTGAAATCGATCACGTTTATGATGTTCGACCGTCTCGGTCCGGCATCGTCGTGATCAAGGGAGAGACAAATGCCGTGGAGTAATCAGGGCGGTGGTGGCCCTTGGGGTTCGGGCCCGAAGGGGCCGTGGGGCTCGGGTCCGCAGCCGTCGGGCGGGTCGACGCCGCCCGATCTGGAAGATTTGCTGCGCCGGAGCCAGGACAAGCTCAAGACCGTTTTGCCGGGCGGCAATTTCGGCGGCCGCGGTGCCTTGCTCGCGGTTGTGCTTGCGCTCGTCTTATGGGGCATTTCCGGCTTCTTCGTCGTGCAGCCGGGCGAGCTCGGCGTCGTTCAGCAATTCGGAAAATATGTCCGCGACGTTCCGGCGGGCTGGGGCTATCACTGGCCCTATCCGATCGAGACCGTGACCAAGGCGAATATCGAGCGCATCAACCAGATCGATGTCGGCATGCGCCAGATCGAGGATTCGCGCCGCGGCTCGGTGACGCGCGATGTGCCGGAAGAAAGCCTGATGCTGACCGGCGACGAGAATATCGTCGATGTCGACTTCGTCGTGCTCTGGAAGATCAAGCCGGGCGAAGCCGGCAAGTTCCTGTTCAACATCCAATATCCGGAAGGCACGGTGAAGGCGGTGGCGGAGAGCGCCATGCGCGAAGTGATCGGCCGCAACAACATCCAGCCGATCCTGACCGGCGCGCGCCTCAATATCGAAACCGCGGTCCAGGAACTGATGCAGAAGACGCTCGACCAGTATCAGTCGGGCGTGCAGATCACCGAAGTGCGCATGCAGAAGGTCGATCCGCCGACGCAGGTGGTCGATGCCTTCCGCGACGTGCAGGCGGCGCGCGCCGACCTCGAACGCGCGCAGAACGAGGCGCAGACCTATGCCAACCGCGTGGTGCCGGAAGCGCGCGGCCGCGCGGCGCAGATCCAGCAGAATGCGGAAGCCTATCGCGAGCAGACCGTGGCCGAAGCCACCGGCCAGACCTCGCGCTTCCTGAAGGTCTATGACGAATATGCCAAGGCCCCGCAGGTGACGCGCCAGCGTCTCTATCTCGAGACCATGGAGCGTCTGCTCGGAGGTACCGACAAGATCATCCTCGATTCCGGGGCGGCCAATTCCGGCGCCGGCGGAGTCGTGCCTTATCTTCCGCTCAACGAATTGACGCGGCCGCGCGCGCAGCAATCGTCACAGCCTGCGGCGCAGCAGCCGCAGCTGCAGCAACAGCGCCGCTAAGGGAGAGACTCATGCGTCTTGGTATTGCGGGCGGCGTGCTCATCGTCCTGGCGGTGATCGCAGCGATCGTCGCCTACAGCGCGATCTTCACGGTCTATGAAGGGCGGCAGGCCCTGGTGGTGCGGCTCGGCGATCCGATCCGGGTCGTCGAGAAGCCGGGCATCCATTTCAAGGCGCCGTTCATCGACAATGTCATCTACATCGACAAGCGCATCCTCGATCTGGAAAATCCGCAGCAGGAAAAGGAAATCATCGCCGCCGACCAGAAGCGTCTGGTGGTCGATGCCTTCGCCCGCTACCGGATCGTCGATCCGCTGCGCTTCTACCAGGCGACGCAGGGCGGCTCGATCACGCGCGCCAACCAGCAATTGTCGACGCTGTTGAATTCGGCGTTGCGGCGCGTGCTGGGCGAGGCCTCGTTCCAGGACGTGGTGCGCGACGAGCGCGCCGTGCTGATGGGCCGCATCCGCGAACAGCTCGATCGCGAAGCCGAACGCTACGGCATCAACATTGTCGATGTCCGCATCCGCCGAGCCGACCTGCCAGAGCAGAACAGCCAGGCGGTCTATCAGCGAATGCAGACCGAGCGGCAGCGCGAGGCGGCCGAGTTCCGCGCGCAGGGCTCGCAGCGCGCACAGGAAATCCGTTCGCGCGCCGACCGCGACGTGACCATTCTGCTGGCCGAAGCCAATGCCAAGGGCGAACAGACCCGCGGTGAGGGCGATGCCACGCGAAACCGCATCTTCGCCGAGGCGTTCAACCGCGATCCGGATTTCTTCGCCTTCTATCGTTCGATGCAGGCTTACGAGACCGGCCTTGGCCACGGCGATACCCGCATGGTGCTGAAGCCGGATTCGGAGTTTTTCCGCTATTTCGTCGATCCGAGCGGACGCTCGGCGGGTTCTCCGCCGCAGCAGCCTGCTCAGCAAGCGGGACCGGCGTCGGCGCCGCGATAGCCATCGAACCGGCCGGGGCGGGGCATGTGGGACTTCGTGGTCGCCGTAGGCCTCGTGCTGGCGCTGGAAGGGTTGTTGTTCGCGGCGTTTCCGGGCGCCGCGAAACAGGCGATGGCGAATGTGCTGGAAACGCCGGATTCGATTCTGCGCGGAATAGGCATTGCCTGCGCGGTGATCGGGATTCTCGTGATCTGGTTGGTGCGCGGCTGAGCCATATTCGCGCCTGACCGGAACGTGATGATTTCGGGCCGCCATTTCGCCCCAAATCACGACTCTGTTTGCTCTTGTCTGTTTGCCTTTAGGCACCACTCTTGCTTCAGAACCCGGAGAGGGGCAGTGTCGCAACGAGCTTATTTTGGAGATGTCGCAGCCATGCTGGCTTCTTTCGCATCGATCAGGCAGCTCTGTCGCACGCCGGCGCTCGCTGCAATTGCCGCGGCGGCGCTGCTGACCTCGGCATTTTCGGGTTCCGCTTTTGCGCGCGGCCCCGAAAATATTGCGGACGTTGCCGAACGGGTGATCGATGCGGTGGTGAATATCTCGACCTCGCAACGGGTCGAAGCGCGCGCCAATCCGCGTTCCGAGCAGGCGCCGGGGCAAGGACCGGGACCGGGACCTGGCCAGGGTCAGGGTCCGGGAGCCGGCCCGCAATTGCCGCCGGGCTCGCCGTTCGAGGATTTCTTCAAGGAATTCTTCGAGAACCGCCGCGGCGGGCAGGGCGGGCAAGGCGAAAATCGCGAACGCGCGCCGCAGCGCAGAGCGTCCTCGCTCGGTTCCGGTTTCGTGATCGATCCATCCGGTCTCGTGGTGACCAACAACCACGTCATCAACGAAGCCGAGGAAATCACCGTCGTGTTCAACGACGGCGCGCGGCTGAAGGCCGAACTGGTCGGACGCGACACCAAGACCGACATCGCGCTGCTGCGGATCAAGCCGGACAAGCCGCTCAATTCTGTGAAGTTCGGCGATTCCGACAAGTTGCGGCTCGGCGAATGGGTGATCGCGATCGGCAATCCGTTCAGCCTCGGCGGATCGGTCAGCGCCGGCATCGTGTCGGCGCGCAACCGCGACATCCAGTCCGGGCCCTATGACAATTACATCCAGACCGACGCCGCCATCAATCGCGGCAATTCGGGCGGGCCCGCTGTTCAACCTCGAAGGCGAAGTGATCGGGGTCAACACGGCGATCATCTCGCCGTCCGGCGGCTCGATCGGCATCGGCTTTGCGGTGCCGTCGAAGGTCGTGACGAGCGTGATCGACCAGCTTCGCGAATTCAAGGAAGTGCGGCGCGGCTGGCTCGGCGTGCGCATTCAGCAGGTCACCGACGACATCGCCGAAAGCCTCGGCCTGAAACAGGCGCGCGGTGCGCTCATTGCAGGCGTCGACGACAAGGGTCCGGCCAAGCCCGCCGGCATCGAAGCCGGCGACATCGTGATCCGGTTCGACGGCCGCGACATCAAGGAGATGCGCGATCTGCCGCGCATCGTTGCCGATACGCCGGTCGGCAAGGAGGTCGAGGTCATCATCATCCGCAAGGGCAAGGAAGAGAAGAAGACGCGTGAAGCTCGGCCGGCTGGAAGACGCCGAGAAGGCGAAGCCGGCCTCGGTCCAGAGCGACGCCAAGCCCGAAGAAAAGTCGGTGGTGAAGAAGGCGCTGGGCCTCGACCTTGCCAACATCTCGGCGGACCTGCGCAAGCGCTACAAGATCAAGGACAGCGTCAACGGCGTCGTGATCACCGCGATCGATCAGAATTCGGCCGCCGCCGACAAGCGGCTGAACGCCGGCGACGTGATCGTCGAGGTGGCGCAGGAAGCGGTCGCCAATACCGACGATTTCCAGAAGCGGGTCGACAAGCTGAAGAAGGACGGCCGCAAGCTCGCGCTGCTGCTGGTGGCCAATCCGGAAGGCGAATTGCGCTTCGTGACGCTGAATTTGCAATAGCTTCTGCGCTGATTGTTGTCGGCCTCGTCCTTCGAGACGCGCACTTCGTGCGCTCCTCAGGATGAGGTCGGACTAAATTTAATCAGACTGGAACTCTTCCCGCCGATAGCCCTGCAGATAAAGCAGGGCCGTCAGATCGCCGCGATCGATGCGGGCATGCGCCGCGGCAGCGACCGCGGGCTTGGCGTGATAGGCGACGCCGAGGCCGGCGCGCTCGATCATCGCGAGATCGTTGGCGCCATCGCCGACCGCCAGCGTCTTGTCGAGCGGCAATTGCAGATGTCGCGACAGCTCCAGCAGGGTGTCGAGCTTGGCCTCGCGCCCGAGGATCGGTTCTTCGACATAGCCGGTGAGCCTGCCGTCTTCGACCAGCAGCATGTTGGCGTGGGTCTCGTCGAAGCCGATCATTTCGCCGACGGCATGCGTGAACAGCGAGAAGCCGCCGGAGACGAGACAGGTATGGGCGCCATGCTTGCGCATGGTGCCGACCAGAAGCCTGGCGCCTGGCGTCAGGCACGATGCGGGTGGCGATCACCTCGTCGATCACCGAGACCGGCAGGCCCTTCAGCAGCGCGACGCGCTCGCGCAGCGCCGGCTCGAACGCGATCTCGCCGCGCATCGCGCGTTCGGTGATGGCCGAGACATGCGCCTTGAGCCCTGCGAAATCGGCAAGCTCGTCGATGCATTCCTGACCGATCATGGTGGAATCCATGTCGGCGACCAGCAGCATCTTGCGCCGATGCGCCAGCGGCTGCACGACCACGTCGAATTCGCCATGCACGGCATCGCGCAAGATATCGGCCCAGGCGCGCGGGTCGGTTCCGGCTTCCGCGGCGAAGCTTATGTCGGCCGCCAAATCGCGGTCGAGCCAATCGGGCGCGCTCGCCTCCGGCAGCAAAGCCCGCACGTGCGCAAGCTGTTCGTCGCCAAGCCGGGCGTTCTTCGGAGCGGCGATGAATGTTGCGACAAGTCTGGTGGCTTGGGTCATGCGGGCGGAACGGGTTCGAAAGAGCGCCGCTTATTGCAGGACGCGCCTTGCGCCGCAAGTTTTGCGGGGGAATAGCCCCGACTTTCGTCGACCGGATTTACGCTCGTTTAGGCCAGATTGCCCAACATGCGACCATGCGCAGGATCGTCATCGCAACGGCATTGCTGTCGCTGGCCGCGGCCGGCGTCTTCGCTTTTCTGTCGCCAGGTGTTCTGGAGTGGCGGGTCGAGCGGGCCTGCCCGCAGATGACCGAGTCGTGCTTCAGCCGCGCGCGTGCGCTCGCGCATCTATGGGCCTACAAGGGCGAGACCGAACGCGCAAAGCTCTGGTACCGCAAAGCCGCGGAAGCCGGCGATCCGATGTCGATGTTCCATCTCGCCTGGATGATCGAGCAGAAGGCGGTCGATATGTATCAGGCCAAGGCTTTCGATGCGGCGGCGCTCGGCAAGGCGCCGAACCTGCAAGTCGAGCTGCGCCCGCAATTCGACGCCGCCGCCACCTGGTATCGCAAGTCGGCGGAAAAAGGTTTTGCGCCGGCGATGAACAATCTCGGGCAGATTCATGCGCGTGGACTGCTCGGCGCGCGCAATCCGCAGATGGCGGCGCATTATTATCGGCTTGCCGCGCAGGCCGGGAATCCGGTCGCGGGCTTCAATCTTGCGTTGGCGCATCTGCACGGCGACGGCGTCGCACAAAGCAGCTCCGAAACCGAGAAGTGGATCGAGTGGTCGCCGTCGAAGAAATTCAGCGAAGCCGATCTGCAGCAGCCGACGCTCGAGCGAACACGCATCAACGGCGGGATGCTGACGGAAAGCTTGCGAAAGAAGCTGCGCGCCGCCGCCGATTCAGGTCCGCCGGCCACCGCCAGGCTCGAATTCCGTCCGCTGCAGCCGGTGGCGAGCCTGCCCACCTTCGAGCAAGTGCGCCGGCAATCGGGCGCTCCGGTGCGCTAGCCGAAGACTGCGATTGCCCGGGACGGCAGGGCGCTGTAGTCACGCGACCGCATGACCAGCGCAGCCTCCGGCCCGGCACCCCGAGCCATCCTGATTGCCGGGCCGACCGCGAGCGGCAAGTCGGCGCTTGCGATGGCGGTTGCCGAGCGTCTCGGCGGCGTCGTCATCAATGCCGATTCGATGCAGGTCTATCGCGATCTGCGCATCATCACCGCGCGGCCCACGCCCGAGGAAGAGCGGCGGGCGCCGCATCGGCTGTTCGGCCATGTCGATGCGGCGGAAAATTACTCGGCCGGCCGCTATGTCGCCGATGCGGCGCGGACGTTGCGCGAATTGCCGCCCGATGCCGTCGCGATCTTTGCCGGCGGCACCGGCCTCTATTTCAAGGCGCTGATGAGCGGGCTTGCCGCCATCCCGCCGGTCGATCCGGCGATCCGCACGGCCTTGCGTGCCCGGCTGGAGGCGGAAGGCGTCGAGGCCCTGTATGCGCGAGCTCGGTACCCGCGATCCGGTCGCAGCCGGCCGGATCATGCCGCGCGATCGCTCGCGAATTTTGCGGGCGCTGGAAGTGCTGGAGGCGACCGGGCGGCCGATCTCCGACTGGCATCGGGAGGGATTGCCGCCGGCGATCGATCCCAATCGCGTGATCAAGGTTTTCCTGCATCCGGAGCGCGGCGAATTGAAGCGCCGGATCGAGGGCCGGTTCGAGGCGATGCTGGCGCAGGGTGCGCTTGAGGAGGTCCGGGCGCTCGACGCCCGCCACCTGCCGGAAACCCTGCCGGCGATGAAGGCGCACGGGGTTCCGTGGCTTCGCCGGCATTTGCGGGGCGAAATCTCGCTGGAACAGGCGGCGGAGGGGGCGATCATGGATACCCGCCGCTATGCCAAGCGGCAGGTCACCTGGTTCCGCAACCAGATGCCGGGATGGGTGTGGACCAGCCCGGAGGAGGGGCAGGCGGTAATCCAGGCTTGCCTGCGAACATGAACCGCCAGCCATCGGGGAACGCACCAATGAGCATCGCAGCCAACGATGAGTTGGGGACCCAATGCTCAGGTTTGCCGCCGCCCTTGCCCTGATCTTCGCAATTCCTCTCGCCGGCCGCGGCGCAGGAAAAGCGCGTGGCGCTGATCATCGGAAACGGGGCCTACAAGAACACCGCCCCGCTTGCCACCCCGGTCAATGACGCCAGCGACCTGAGCGCAGCGCTTCGCGGGTTCGGCTTCAACGTCACCACCCTGACCAACGCCAGCGGCGAGCAGATGCGCCGCGCGGTCGATGCCTTCACCAACGCGGCGAAGCGCTCCGACGTGGCCCTGTTCTTCTATGCCGGCCACGGCATCGCCGACGGCCCGAATTACTGGCTGATCCCGACCGACGGCAAGCTGACCTCGCTGGAAGACGTCATGGCCGAGAAGCTCGACCTGCAGCGTATCTGGGAACGGCTGGGCAACATGAAGGGTGCTTCGGTGATGCTGTTCGACGCCGGCCGCACCAACCCGTTCCGCGTGTCGCAGAGTTCCGGCCGCGTCGACGCGCCGGCGAACGGCATGATCGCCTTCTCGACCGCGCCCAATACCGAGCCGTTCGACGGCAAGGGACGCAACAGCCCCTACGCGACCTCCCTGCTCAAGCACATGTCGACGCCCGGTCTCGCGCTCGAACAGGTGTTCAAGCGGGTGCGTGTCAACGTCATCCAGTTGACCGAAGCCAAGCAGACCCCCTGGGAATCCAGCTCGCTGTCGAAGGACATCGTCTTCGTCCCGACGCGCGTTCGCTGAGATGGCACCTCCGCCGGAACGGCAGCGATCAGCCGAACAGCTTCATCGGCTTGATCAGCAATTCATAGAGCGTGATCAGCACCTCGAACACGATCAACACCACGATCATCACTTCGAGGCGCAGCGAGCGCGCGACGTCGAGCAGATCGGTGAGCGCGCGCGCGGTCTCGCCGACCACCTCGATCTTGCGCGCCAGCACGCCGGCGCGCTCTTTCAACTCATATTCGTCGGCAAGGCGCGCATGCAGTCGTTCCAGATCCCAGCGGTCCCAAAGCACGTCCGGCTTTTCCTCGACCTCGACGCGCCCGCTCATGCGGTGACGCACCAAGCAGCGCCTGGCCGATCAGCTTGAGCATATCGCGGCGCTTGCCGGGAGTGCGGCCGCGCTGGGCGAGATTGGCGGCGAGCGGATCGATCACGTCAAAGACGCGGCTGACCTCGCGCTCGTCATGGGCGAGCGCCACATTCTTGGCGAGCGCATCGGCAATCACGACCAGACGCGCGGGGGAGAGGTCCTTGACCTTGATATGGCCACCCGGCTCGATCTGATCGTCCTGGTCCGGCACGATTTCGATTGTGGCGGATTCGTCCTCCAACCGATCGAGCGGACCGACGATGCGCGGGCCGAGGCCCCGCAGGGTCTCGTCCTCTTCGACCGGCGACAATCCGATCAGCACCGCGACGCCATAGCGGAACAGCACCGCATAGCCCTGACCCACCCGGAACGCGAGCGGCACGGTGTTGATCAGGTCGCTGCGCTCGAGACCGAGCGTGTCGATGCCGCTCGCCGAGCACCAGCGCGCGCGCGGTGAACCGCAGCCTGGCGCCGGGAACGGCGGCGGCGTTGCGGGGCTGCGTCGCAGCGGGCTCGGTTATTTGAGTGTCTTCAGCCACTCGTCGATCTGCTTGTCGGCGGCTTCACGGTCGATGCCGTAACGGGTCTGGATGTAGCCGTTGAGCACATCGCGGCGGCCCTGCGCGGCACGGATCTCGTTATGGGTGAGCTTGCCCCATTGCTCCTTCACCGCGCCGCGCATGCGCTTCCAGTTGCCGGAGACCTTGTTCCAGGTCCAGGTGCGGAAGCTCTCCTTGGCCGCCTTGGCCGGGACCTGTTTGGCGGGAGCGGCGGCGGCCGGGGCCTGAGCCGGCGGCGTCTGCGCCTGCGCGCTCATCGCCAGCAGGCCCGTCAGGACACGCCGCCAGAATTGTTGATTTCACCATTCACGCCTCCCACGCTAAATATGCGCTTATCATAAACCGCTGCGGCACCGGCAATATGAACCCGCCGGGCTGCCGGGCGCTTGACCGGGCTGGGATTAGCCCCTATACCGGCGCGCAATGTTTGGAATGAGCAGGGCCATGTTGCGCAATTTTATTTCGCGACGCTCGATTCTCGTAGGAAGGCGCATCGCCGGGGGTGGGTGAGTCCATCCGCGCCGGACGATGCGCTGTATCCGAAGGGCCTTGCGGCCCTTTTTTCATTCCCGGAATGCCGCGAGCGTAAAGAACTGGAGCGAAGACCATGAGCAAGGAAATGACCGGCGCCGAAATGGTGATCGAGGCGCTCGCCGATCAGGGCGTCAAGCACATCTTCGGCTATCCCGGCGGCGCGGTGCTGCCGATCTATGACGCGATCTTCCAGCAGGAGCGGGTCAAGCACATTCTGGTCCGCCACGAGCAGGGCGCCGTGCACATGGCGGAAGGCTATGCGCGCTCGACCGGCAAGGTCGGCTGCGTGCTGGTGACGTCGGGTCCGGGCGCGACCAACGCGGTGACCGGGCTGACCGACGCGCTGATGGATTCGATCCCGATCGTCTGCATCACCGGCCAGGTGCCGACGCATCTGATCGGCAACGACGCGTTCCAGGAATGCGACACGGTCGGCATCACGCGCCCCTGCACCAAGCACAATTATCTGGTGAAGCGGATCGAGGATCTGCCGCGCGTGCTGCATGAGGCGTTCTATGTCGCCGCCAGCGGCCGGCCGGGTCCGGTGGTGGTCGACATCCCGAAGGACATCCAGTTCGCCAAGGGCATCTATTCCGGCCCGCAGAACATCAAGCACAAGACCTACACCCCGAAGGTGAAGGGCGATCTCGACCGCATCAAGCAGGCGATCGAGCTGATGGCGCAAGGCGAAGCGTCCGCTGTTCTATACCGGCGGCGGCGTGATCAATTCCGGCAAGGAAGCGAGCCACCTCCTGCGCGAACTGGTGAAGCTGACCGGCTTTCCGATCACCTCGACGCTGATGGGGCTCGGCGCCTATCCGGCGGCCGATCCGCAATGGCTCGGCATGCTCGGCATGCACGGCACCTACGAAGCCAACATGGCGATGCACGATTGCGACGTGATGATCTGCATCGGCGCGCGCTTCGACGACCGCATCACCGGCCGGCTCGACGCGTTCGCGCCGTTCTCGAAGAAGATCCATGTCGACATCGATCCGTCCTCGATCAACAAGAACGTCAAGGTCGATGTGCCGATCGTCGGCGACTGCGCGCATGTGCTGGAAGACATGACGCGGATGTGGCGCACGTCGTCGATGCAGCCGGACAAGAAGGCGATGGCCGATTGGTGGAAGCTGATCGACAAGTGGCGCGCGCGCAAGTCGCTGAGCTACCGGCAGTCGAAGGACGTCATCAAGCCGCAATACGCGATCGAGCGGCTGTTCGAACTGACCAAGGACAAGGACACCTACATCACCACCGAAGTCGGCCAGCACCAGATGTGGGCGGCGCAGTTCTACCAGTTCCAGGAGCCGAACCGCTGGATGACCTCGGGCGGGCTCGGCACCATGGGCTACGGCCTGCCGGCCGCGGTCGGCGTGCAGATGGCGCATCCGAAGTCGCTGGTGATCGACATCGCCGGCGAAGCCTCGGTGCAGATGACGATGCAGGAGATGTCGACGGCGGTGCAGTACCGGCTGCCGATCAAGGTCTTCATCCTGAACAACCAGTATATGGGCATGGTGCGCCAGTGGCAGGAACTGCTGCATGGCAATCGCTATTCGGAGAGCTATTCGGAGGCGCTGCCGGATTTCGTCAAGCTCGCCGAGGCGATGCACGCGCATGGCATCCGCTGCGAGAAGCCCGGCGATCTCGACGAGGCGATCAAGGAAATGATCGACATCGACAAGCCGGTGATCTTCGACTGCATGGTCGATCAGAAGGAAAACTGCTTCCCGATGATCCCGTCCGGTCGCGCGCATAACGAGATGATCCTCGGCGATGCGGCGGAGAGCCTCGACGAGGCGATCACCGAGGAAGGCAAGATGCTGGTGTAGGTGCCGCGAGCACGGCCGCATCCGAACGAAACAAGGATTATTGTCGTGAACGCAAACCTGCCATCCACTTCGCATTATCCCGCGGCGCCGGCCGCGCAGCGCGCCGAGACGCATACGCTGTCGGTGCTGGTCGACAACGAGCCGGGCGTTCTCGCGCGCGTCATCGGGCTGTTTTCCGGCCGCGGCTACAATATCGACTCGCTCACGGTCTCGGAGACCGAGCACCAGAAGCATATCTCGCGCATCACCATCGTCACCTTCGGCACGCCGATGGTGATCGAGCAGATCAAGAATCAGCTCGAACGGCTGGTTCCGGTGCATCGCGTGATCGATCTCACCGTCGCCGGCCCGTCGATCGAGCGCGAACTCGCGATGGTGAAGGTGCGCGGCAAGGGCGAGCATCGTGTCGAGGCGCTGCGGCTTGCCGATGCCTTCCGCGCGCGCGTGATCGACGCCACCACCGAAAGCTTCGTGTTCGAGATCACCGGCAAGAGCGACAAGATCGACCAGTTCGTCGAACTGATGCTGCCGCTCGGTCTGGTCGAGGTCTCGCGCACCGGCGTGGTCGCGATCAGCCGCGGCCCGGAGGCGATGTAGCAGCCGCGCAATGCCGTTCGACATGTTTCTGGCGCTCGCCGCCTTCGCGATGGCGACGGCGGTCACGCCGGGTCCGAACAACATCATGGTGACGGCGTCGGGCGTGAACTTCGGATTCGCGCGCACGATGCCGCACATCCTTGGCATCACCTTCGGATTTTTCGCGCTGATTGCTGGGCTGTGCAGCGGGGCTTGGTGCGATTTTTGCGGCCTATCCGCCATTACAGATCGTGCTGAAAGTTGCAGGCGCGGTGTACATGCTCTGGCTCGCCTGGAAGGTCGCGACCTCGGCGCCCGCATCGGCCGAAGCCGATGAGTTGGCGCAGCCGATCTCGTTCTGGCAGGCGGCGCTGTTTCAGTGGGTCAATCCGAAGGCGGTGGTGGTTGCGTTGAGTGCGTCGCGATCTATGTGCGGCCCGCGCATTGGCGGGTGGATCTCGTGGTGCTGCTCGTGGTATTCACGATTACGACCGTGCTTGCGGTCGCGTCCTGGACCGGCTTTGGCGTGGCGCTGCGCCGGGTTCTGACCGAACCGAAACGCGCGCGCATCTTCAACATTGCGATGGCGCTGCTGCTGGTGGCGAGCATCGTGCCGATGGTGATCTGAACGCCTTGGCGGCTGGGCTCGAACCGCGTACATCCTGAAACATGCTCTCGCGCCGCGCCAAATATGCCCTTCGGGCGATGATCTATCTCGCCGGCCGCAGGGGTGCGGCTCCGGTTTCGGTGCGCGATATCGCGCAGGACCTGAAAATCCCGCGGCCTTTTCTCGAGCAGATTTTCTCCGAATTGAAGCGCAGCAATCTGCTGGTTTCGACCCGCGGCAATCAGGGCGGCTTTCTGCTCAGCCGCGCTCCGAAGGAGATCAATCTTGCCGAGATCATCCGCCATATCGACGGACCGCTGGCGCTGGCGCCCTGCGCCAGCCAGACCGCGTTCCGGCAATGCCCGGACTGCGTCGATTTGCGCATCTGCACCTTGCGGCCGGCCCTGATCGCGGCGCGCGACGCCACCGCAAAAGTGCTTGAAAAAACAACGCTGGCGCAGGCCGCGGTGGAAAAATTGCCTCCGAATGCCTCCCGATAAACAACACTATTCTGATTGATTTAGTCAGAATTGCATGGTCTGGTCTCGCGCGTTGTGATCGCGAAGGGGCGCGGCGATGGACACGACCTGGTGGCTTTTCTTCGCGGTCGGCATGGGCGCGCAACTGGTCGATGGCGCGCTCGGCATGGCCTTCGGAGTCACCGCGACCACGTTCCTGCTGAGTTTCGGCGTGGCGCCCGCGCAGGCGAGCGCCATGGTCCACATCGCCGAAATCTTCACCACCGCCGCCTCCGGCGCCTCGCATTGGGCGCAACGCAATATCGACTGGTCGATCGTCAAGCGGCTGGCCATCCCCGGTACCGTCGGCGGGGCGATCGGGGCGACCGTACTCTCGAATGTCGACGGCAAGGTCATTGCCCCGTTCATCACCGTCTATCTTGCGATCATGGGGCTGGTGATCCTGTTCAAGGCGGCGCGGCTGGCACTTGAGATGCAGCCAAGCTGGCGCGGCATGCCGGTGGTCGGATTTTTCGGCGGATTGCTGGATGCGATCGGTGGCGGCGGTTGGGGACCGATCGTGACCTCAACCCTGATCGGTGGCGGCCACTCGCCACGCTTTGTCATCGGGTCGGTCAATGTCACGGAATTTCTGGTGACGGTGGTCACGTCGGCTGCCTTCGCGGTGAGTCTCGGACTGATGGACATCCTGCCGGTGATCCCGTTCATCCTGGGCGGACTGATCGTCGCCCCGTTTGCCGGCTATCTGACGCGGGTCATTCCCACACGTCTGCTGATGGCGATCGTCGGCTGTCTTGTACTCGGTCTCAGCCTGCGCTCCCTTCTGAAGCTGATCGGCTGGCTGTAACGGCTCGCGGGGGCGGTCCTTGCCCGGGGCTTGTCCCGGCGCTCTCATCCCCCTAGAAAGCCGCCGAACGGCGCCGGAACCGACCGGCCGCCAGCATGCGACGCGGCCGGGAGCCGCCAAAGGGGTTGATAATGCGCGTTTATTACGACCGGGATGCCGACCTGAACCTGATCAAGGGCAAGAAGGTCGCCGTCGTCGGCTATGGCAGCCAGGGCCATGCCCACGCCCTCAATCTGCGGGATTCCGGCGTGAAGGACGTGGCGGTCGCGCTCCGCAAGTCCTCGGCCGGCGTCAAGAAGGCCGAAGGCGAGAAGCTGAAGGTCATGGAAGTGGCCGAGGCCGCCAAATGGGCCGACGTCATGATGATGCTGACGCCCGACGAATTGCAGGGCGACATCTATCGCGACCATCTGCAGGCCAACATGAAGGAAGGCGCGGCGCTGCTGTTCGCGCATGGCCTCAACGTGCATTTCAACCTGATCGAGCCGCGCCCCGATCTCGACGTGCTGATGGTGGCGCCGAAGGGCCCCGGCCATACCGTGCGCTCGGAATATCAGCGCGGCGCCGGCGTGCCCTGCCTGATCGCGATCCACAAGGATGCCTCGGGCAATGCGCATGACCTCGGGTCTGTCCTATGCCTCGGCGATCGGCGGCGGCCGCGCCGGCATCATCGAGACCACCTTCAAGGAAGAATGCGAGACCGACCTGTTCGGCGAGCAGTCTGTGCTTGTGCGGCGGTCTGGTCGAACTGATCAAGGCCGGCTACGAGACGCTGGTCGAGGCGGGCTATGCGCCGGAGATGGCGTATTTCGAATGCCTGCACGAGGTGAAGCTGATCGTGGACCTGATCTACGAGGGCGGCATCGCCAACATGAATTACTCGATCTCGAACACCGCCGAATACGGCGAATATGTCACCGGCCCGCGCATCATCACCGCCGAGACCAAGGCCGAGATGAAGCGCGTGCTGGACGACATCCAGTCCGGCAAGTTCACCCGCGACTGGATGCTGGAGAACAAGGTCAACCAGACCTCGTTCAAGGCGACGCGCGCCAAGCTCGCCGAGCACGATATCGAGAAGGTCGGCGAGCGGCTGCGTGAGATGATGCCGTGGATCAAGCAGCGCGCGCTGGTCGACAAGGCGAGGAACTGATCCTTCATCCGCCCTCATCCTGAGGAGCGCCGCAACGCGGCGCGTCTCGAAGGACACACAAGTCGGCTATGCCGACTTGTGCATATAAATGAGCCAATCTCGGGCATGCCCAAGATCGGTGGCGGCCCCATCCTTCGAGACGGCTGCTCCGCAGCCTCCTCAGGATGAGGCCGATTGAGCGCTTTACCGGGTCAATCTCTCCGCCATCCACTTCGCCACCACCTCCGGCGACTGGCCCTGATTGGCAAGCAGATTGGCCTCGCGCATCAGCGCGACGTCGATCTTGCCATCCAAGGGTTTGAGCGCATCCGTCAGCGCGTCGTCGTCGGCGCGCTTCGGGCGAGAACAGCAGCACCGCGTCATAGGGCGGCACCGCGCCCTTCGGATCGGCCAGCACCACGAGGTCGAACTGCGCGATCCGCCCGTCGCTGGTATAGGCCGAGATCACATCCACCTCGTGACCCGCGGCCGGATACATGAATTCCGGCTGCATCACCCGCTCGGCCTTGAAATTCAGACCATAGGCCTTGCGGATCGCGGCCCATTCCGGCCGGCTGAGAAATTCGTAATCGCCGGCAATGGTCATGGTCTTCGAATGGCGCGCCAGATCGGAGATCGAACGGATGCCGAGCCGCTCTGCTTCGCTCTTCTTCATCGCCAGCGCATAGGCATTCTCGAAGCCGAGCGCTGCGACCAGCGTGATGCCGCGTTCGCGCTTCAGCCATTCGGCGACTTCCTTCAGCGTCTGCTCTCGCGGCTTTATGTCCGTGCGCTTCATCAGGTTGGCCCAGATCGTGCCGGTATATTCGACGTAAGCGTCGATCTCGTTCGCAGCCAGCGCGTCGAAGATGATGGAGGAGCCCAGCCCCTCGCGCCGCCGCACGGTAAGGCCGTTTGCCTCGAGCTTCTGCGCGATCAGGGCGGCGAGGATATATTGTTCGGAAAAGGTCTTGGCGCCGACGATGTAAGATGCTTTCGGCCGCCCGAAACCGGGAACGAGCGCCAACGCCACCACCAGCGCAAGGCCTGCGAGCCCTGCGACCACCGGCGCACGTCGGCGGCTTCCGGCGCCGCGCTCGACCAAAGCCAGCAACTGATCGACGGCGAGTGCCAGCAACGCCGCCGCCGCGCAGCCGAACAGCACCGACACCCAGTTCTGCGTCTGCAGTCCGCTGAAAATGTAATTGCCGAGGCTGGTCTGGCCGATCGGAGTCGCCAGCGTTGCGGTACCGATCACCCACACCGCGGCGGTGCGGATGCCGGCCATGATGACCGGCAAGGCCAGCGGCAATTCCACCATGAACAGCGATTGCCGCTCGGTCATGCCGACGCCCTGCGCGGCGCGGCGCAGCGACGGATCGACGCCCTCGACGCCGGCGATGGTGTTGCGGATCACCGGCAGCATCGAATAGAGCGCCAGCGCCAGCACCGATGGCAGAAAGCCGAGCGCGGAAAAGTCGAAACCGAGAAAACGCGCGGTGAGCGACGCAGTGCCGAGCAGCAGCGGATAGAACAAGGCCAGCAGGGCAAGCCCCGGAATCGTCTGCACGACGCTGGCGACCGCGAGCAGCAGCGCTCGCAGGCGTGGCCGCCTGATCGCGAACAAGGCGAGCGGCAGCGAGATCGCAAGCCCGATCGCAAGCGCTGTCAGGCTCACCAGGACATGCGCGCCGAGATAATCCGGCAGCCGCGCCCAGGCGTCCGCAATGGCGGGATCGAACGTCATGGCGCGCCGTCCCGCATCAGCGCCGTCAGCCGCTCGGCCTGCCGCCGCGGCATGTCCATCAGCGCGCGCACCTCGGCATTCTGCGGATCGGTCATCAGCGCTTTCGGCGTGCCCAATCCGAGAAGCCGGCCGTCCTGCATCACCGCGATCCGGTCGGCCAGCAGCACCGCCTCGATCACGTCATGGGTGATCATGACGGTGGTGAGTTTCAACTGGTCGTGCAGCTTGCGATAATCGCGCGTCAGCGCGTCGCGGGTACGCAGATCGAGCGCACCGAACGGCTCGTCCATCAGCACCACACGCGGCTGCGCGGCGATCGCGCGCGCGACGCCGATGCGCTGGCGCTGGCCGCCGGACAATTCCGCCGGTAGACGGTCGCGATATTGCTCGGGCGGCAATTGCACGAGATTCAGCAATTCGTCGGCGCGCGCGGCCTGCCGCTCGCGGTCCCATCCCAGCAGACGCGGCGTGATCGCGATATTCTCTGCGAGCGTCATGTGCGGGAACAGACCGATATCCTGAAACACATAGCCGATGCGCCGGCGCAGCGCGATCGGGTCAAGCTCGCGCACATCCTCGCCGTCGAAGCGAACGACGCCATCGCTCGGATCGATCAGCCGGTTGATCATCGACGAGCAGCGTCGACTTGCCGGAGCCGGACTGTCCGACCAGCGCAATGAACTCGCCCTGCGCGACCTTCAGCGAGACATGATCGAGCGCGGCTTTCGTGCTCTCGCCATAGCGCTTGGAGACGTCCTCGAAGGCGATGGCAGGCGCGCCGGTCATGGCGCGCTCAATTGCGGGCCGGATGATCGAGCACCAGCAGCAAGATGGCGGGTCCGGTCCCGATCAGGTGGCGGCGGCGGATCACCACGAAATCGTCGGCCGCGTCGCCGCCGAAGGAGATGCGATCGCCGACCAGCGTATTGGCGTCGAGCGACTGGGTGGCGCTGTTGACATCGATGCCGCCCTGGTCGGCGCGCGCCTTGGCGCTGGCGGTCAGTTCGATCCGTATGAAGAAGCGGCGGTCAGGCATTGAGGTCCGTTGGGGCGCGGCGCATAAGCAGGAAAGCGGCGGCAGGTGAATCGGGGAAGGGGAGCATGCGAATCGTTCGGATTTCGAAAATCGCGATGACAGCGGCGCTTGCGGCTTTCGCGTTCATCGTCACCTACAACAACCTCGTCGATTACGGATCGAATTACGAGTTCGTCAAACACGTGCTCAGCATGGATACCACATTTCCCGGCAACAAGCTGACCGGCCGGGCGATCACCAATCCGACGCTCTGGAACGTAGCCTATGGCGCCATCATCGCGGCGGAAGGGATGACGTTCCTCCTGCTGGCGATCGGGGCGATTGCGATGTTGCTGGCGATCGGTGCGCCGGCCACGGGCTTTCAGCGTGCCAAGCTGTGGGTGGTGGCGGGCGTGACGCTCGGTTTTCTGGTCTGGTTTTTCGGCTTCATGGTGGTGGGCGGTGAGTATTTCGCGATGTGGCAGTCCAAGACCTGGAACGGGCAGGAGGCCGCCTTCCGCTTCTACATCACGATGCTCGCGGTGCTGATTTACGTGATGCAGCCGGATGGCGAGTTCGAGTGATCTTCCCCTTGCGCGGCTGCCGTCAGCCGATAAGGTCGCCGGAAAACGGGGAGAGGGCGCCGTCGGATGCAGAATTCGGTCGCCGAGGCTGTGCCTTCGGGCGCATCGCCATCGGCCCCCGCGATCGGGCTTGCCGACGTCACCATCGCGTTCCGGCTGGGCGGAGGCGACAACCTATACCGCCGTCGAACAGGCCTCGCTTTCGGTCGCCGACGGTGAATTCGTCGCCATCGTGGGCCCGACCGGCTGCGGCAAGTCGACGCTGCTCAATGTCGCGGCCGGGCTGCTTGCGCCTTCGGCAGGCACCGCTGAAATCTTCGGTGCGAGGCTCGACGATCTGAACCGGCAGGCCGGCTATCTGTTCCAGGCCGATTCCCTGTTCCCGTGGAAGACCGCGATCCAGAATGTCGCGATCGGGCTGGAGGTTGTGGGCGTGCCGCACGCGCAAGCGCGCGCGCGGGCACTGGAATGGCTGAAGCGCGTCGGGCTTGCGGGCTTCGCCGACCGCTATCCGCATACGCTGTCGGGCGGGCAGCGAAAGCGCGTCGGGCTGGCGCAGGTGCTGATCCGCGATCCGAAAATCCTGCTGATGGACGAGCCGTTCGGCCCGCTCGATGCGCAGACCCGCCAGATCATGGGCAACCTGCTGCTCGAATTGTGGAACGCCGACAGAAAGGCGGTGCTGTTCGTAACGCATGACCTGGAAGAGGCGATCGCGCTGTCGGACCGCGTGGTCATCATGTCGGCGGGACCGGCCGCGCGCATCATCGGCGACTGGCGGGTGCCGCTGTCGCGTCCGCGCGACACGTCCGAGGTGACGCTGGAGCGCGCGCTTCCACGACCTGCATCGCGAAATCTGGAGCGTGTTGAAGGAAGAAGTGCTGAAGGGTTACGCGCAGACGGGGGGCGGGTGAAATGACGACGATATCAACGAAGAGGGTGCGAGGCAACGGATTCGAAGTTGGATACTGCCAGACGCTTCATTTGGTGATTGATTGCAGGTCATACGAATGTTGTTGTGCAAAATTTCAATTCGGCAGTTAGCATAGAAAACTCGACTTTTTTGTGCGTCCTTATGCAATCTCCTGCCAAAAAATCGCAACCTCGCCTCCGTGAGGAAACTCGAAAAAAGTTTCCGGAAGCGATGCGCCGAAAAATCACGGTTCGTGTTCAGTCGAGAGACGCGCAAACGAGTGCATCCGGTTACATGGTTTGAAATGCGCTGCCTGCGAAATGAGTTTTCTTTCGACATACGGCGATCCCGCAAAGAACGTGATTCATGTTCATCATTTAGAACCCTTACGTCGCGGAAATAGACGGACCGATCCGAGGAAGGATTTGGTTCCAATTTGTCCGAATTGCCATGCTGTCGTCCATCTCCGAACGCCGCCCTATGAAATCGCGGATGTGCGGCAGATGTTGTCAAGGACTGCGCAGACGGGAAGCGAGTGATGAGTTTTGTTCCGTCGTGCAGCCTCCACGCGTTTCCTCTCCCCGCAAAGTGGGGAGAGGGCGCCGAGCGAGCTTTGGCGAGCGAGGCGAGTGAGGGACTTGTTTCGATTTTTGCGGCGGCCCCTCACCCGGCTCGGACCTTCGGTCTTCGCCTCCCTCTCCCCGTAAGAACGGGGAGAGGGAGGAGGCTACAGCTATGAACCGCCTCGCTCTCATCGGCCTGCAACTCGCCGTCGCCGTGATCGCGATCTCGGCCTGGCATTTCTCGACCACCATCCCGATGGCGGACGGCAAGCCTCTGGTGCCGCCGTTCTTCTTCTCGACGCCGGGCGACGTGTTCTGGCGGATCGTCAAATGGTTCTATGAGGGCACGATCTGGCGGCATTTGTGGATCACGCTGACCGAGGCCGCTCTCGCCTTCGTGATCGGCTCGGTCGGCGGCGTGCTGGTCGGCTTCTGGTTCGCGCGCCAGCCGATCATTGCCGCGATCTTCGATCCCTATGTGAAGATGACCAACGCGCTGCCGCGCATCGTGCTGGCGCCGATCTTCACGCTCTGGTTCGGGCTCGGCATCTGGTCGAAGGTGGCGCTCGGCGTCACGCTCGTCTTCTTCATCGTGTTTTTCAACGTCTATCAGGGCGTGCGCGAAGTGAGTCCGACCATCCTCGCCAATGCCCGCATGCTCGGCATGAACGAGCGGCAATTGATGCGCCACGTCTATTGGCCCTCGGCCTTGTCCTGGATGTTCTCCTCGCTGCATACCTCGGTCGGATTCGCGGTGGTGGGCGCGGTGGTCGGCGAATATCTCGGCTCCGCGGCGGGGCTCGGCTATCTGATCCTGCAGGCGGAGGGAACCTTCGACATTGCCGGCGTGTTCGCGGGCATGTTCGTGCTCGCCGCTTTCGTGATCGTGATCGACGGCATCGTGACTTTGGTCGAAAGGCGGCTACTGGTATGGCGACCGGTCGCGGCCGATACGCGGACGTGAACATACATGCAGGCTCCATTCGAGCCTTCGGACTTTGCAGGCCCGGCGCGGTGTTTTATCGTTTGTCACCAAATGCAGCCCCTCGAGGGCGCAAATCCGAAACGGGAGGACTATTCATGACGGCAGGGATCACCCGGCGGCTCGCCGCCTCGCTTGCGGCGCTGGCCTTGATGGGCGTGGCCTTTTTGCCGATCCCGGCCGCGGCACAAACCAAGGTCACCATCGCCGTCGGCGGCGCCGGCTGCCTGTGCTACCTGCCGACCGTGCTGGCCCAACAGCTCGGCGAATATCAGAGTGCCGGCGTCAATGTGGAGCTGGTCGATTTCAAGGGCGGCTCGCAATCGCTGACCGCGGTGCTGGGCGGCTCGGCCGACGTGGTGTCCGGCTATTTCGATCATTGCGTCAATCTCGCCGCCAAGAACCAGCATATGCAATCCTTCGTGGTCTATGACCGCTATCCCGGTTTCGCGCTGGTGGTGTCGCCGAAGCATGCCGACAAGATGAAATCGGTGAAGGACCTCGCCAATCTCAAGGTCGGCGTCAGCGCGCCCGGCTCGTCCACCGACTTCTTCCTGAAGTTCATCCTGAAGAAGAACGGCGTCGATCCGAATTCGGTCGGTGTGGTCGGCATCGGCCTTGCGCGACCGCGGTGGCGGCGATGGAGCAGGGCTCGGTCGAGGCCGCGATCATGCTCGATCCGGCGGTGACGCAATTGGCCGGCCGCAACAAGGAGCTTCGCATCCTGGTCGATACCCGCACCCAGAAGGACACGCTCGACGTGTTCGGCGGCGAATATCCGGGCGGCGCGCTCTATACCCGCGCCGACTGGATCGAAAAGAATCCGAAGGTCGCGCAGGCGCTGACCGTTGCGATAGTCAACACGCTGAAATGGATCCACAGCCACACGCCGGAAGAGATCATGGCGAAAATGCCCCCGGAGCTGGTCGGCCCCGACAAGGCGCTCTATCTGGAGGCGCTGAAGAATACGCTGCCGATGTATTCGCTCACCGGCCGCATGGACCCGAAGGGTGCGAAGGCCGTGCTCGACGTGTTCAGCCAGTCCAATCCGGATGTGGCGAAGGCGAAGATCGATCTGTCGAAGACCTTCACCAACAAGTTCGTCGATGTTGCGGCGAAGACGAATTAGCAACGCCCATACCCTACGCGCGAAAGCGCGTCGGACGAGGCGGATCGTTGCGAGCTATTTCGCAATCTCATAGACGACGCGGCCGCCGACAATTGTCTTCACCGTGCGCACCTTCTGGAGCGCGTCGGGCGCGATCGAGAAAATGTCGTCCGATAGCACCGTCATGTCGGCATATTTGCCGGGCTCGATCGATCCCTTGAGACTGCCTTCGCCCATGGCGCGCGCCGCCCAGATCGTCCACATCCGCAGCGCGTCCTTGACGCTCACCGCCTCGGACGGATCGAATGCGCCGGCATCCGAGGCCCGCGTGACGCTCGCCCAGATCGCCCGCATCGGGTCGATATTTTCGAGATAGATGCCGGTCATGTCGGTGCCGGCCGCGGGTTCCAGTCCCGCCGCGATCATGGTGCGGAAGCGAAATCCGGTCAGCGCCAGCGGCTTGCCCATATTCTCGACATTGGCGCGCGCGAGCCCGAGCAGCCAGGCGGGCTGGACGCTGACCGCGAGACCGCGCGGCCGGAGCGCCTTGGCGCGTGCGAGCTGGCGCTCGCTCAGCTGGAACATGCCGAAATGCTCGATGCGCTGGATCGGCCGGGAGGCTCCGGCTTTCGACTTTGCGCTCTTCTCATAGGCATCGAGCGCGATATCGGTGGCGGCATCGCCCGAACAATGCAGCATGGCGATCTTGCTGGCATCGCGGGCGATGCTCACGAACCGGTCTACGGACTTCGGCGGGGTGACCAGCGTGCCGCGATTGCCCGGCGGGTCGGTGTCGAAATGGCCGAGATAATCCTCGTACATGTAACCCGTACGGCAATCGTTCTCGCCATCGACCCAATCCTTCAGACCGGCGAAGCGATAATAGGCCCGGTCCGCGCCCGCCGGCATTTTGAAGTCGGAAACATTGGCGGGCATGTTCTGCGCGTTGGCCGACGTCCAGATCGACAGCGTGTAACGCAATGTCGGCTTCGCCGGTCCCTGCGCGACTTTCTTCAGAACTGGAAGGGCGGCAGACGGCGTGATCGCCAGGACCGAGGTGTAGCCGTAGCGATTCCAGAATTGCTGGATGCCCGAGACATAATAGCGCTCCATCTCGGCGGCGGTCGGATTGGCCGGGACGTCGGCCTGCGCATCGGTCAGGACGCCGGTCGGCTCCTTGTTGTCGTCGAGCAGCACGCTGCCGCCATTCGGAAGTTTCGTAGTCCCTTTGGTGACGCCAAGCCGTTGCAGCGCCATCGAATTGGCCACCGCCATGTGGGTGCCGTTGGCGAGAACGACGGGATTGTCGGGCGCGACCGCGTCGAGTTCGGCCCTGGTGGGAACGCGCTTCTCGGCAAACTTGTTCTGACTGGCCGAGACGCAGGCGACGAAAATCCATTCGCCCTTGGCGGTCGTCTTCACCCGCGCCGCGATGTTTTCGAGCGCCTGCTTGACCGATGCGGTGCCGGGAAATCTGGCATCGACCCAGTCTTCCTTTAGGTAGATCGTTTCCATGGGATGCGCATGGCCGTCGATCAATCCCGGCACCACGGTCTTGCCCTCGAGGTCGATGCGCAACGTCTTCGGTCCAGCCAGGCGCAGGATCTGCGCATTCGATCCGACCGCAAGGAACTTCTCGTTCCTGACGGCGACGGCGCTGGTGACCGAATCGCGACTGTCCAGGGTGGTGATGCGGCCATTCACGAAGATGACGTCGGCCGGACCGCCGGATGCCGGCGCCTGGGCCATTGCCGGCCCGCCAAGTGCCGCCAGCGCAGCGAGCAGCCCGCCGAGGATGGCACCTCTCGTCTGCCTTGATTCTGATTGACCGATCATGCGTGCGCTCCCCCTCGGGTTCGGTCAGAAGGGCGTGAATCGCAAGCGCAAAAAAATGATAAATCTCAAGATTGCCGATGCGAGCCAGGTTTCTTGCTATCGGTTTCCTGAATCGGGACCGGAATGTGCGAATTGCATCGACGAGCTGTAGATTTTGTGAGATTCGGCCATCATGAACCTCCTCTCCATCCAGTCGCATGTCGCCTATGGCCATGTCGGCAATTGCGCCGCCGTGTTTCCGCTGCAGCGGATCGGGGTCGAGGTCTGGCCGGTCGACACCGTGCAATTCTCCAATCACACCGGCTATGGCGCCTGGACCGGCGATGTGTTCGGCGCGGCTCACATCCGCGATGTCGTGAAAGGGATCGAGGATCGCGGCGTATTCACGCAATGCGACGGTGTTTTGTCCGGCTATATGGGTTCGGCCGAGATCGGCGAGGCCATTCTCGATGCGGTCGCGCGCGTCAAGATCGCCAATCCCAAGGCGCGCTATTGCTGCGATCCGGTGATCGGCGATTTCGATGCCGGCATCTATGTGCGCGACGGCATCCCGGAATTCATCAGCACGCAGGCTTTGGCGGTGGCCGACGTCGCAACGCCGAACCAGTTCGAACTCGGAATTCTTTCGGGCCTCGATACCGGAACGATGGACGGTTTGCATGCGGCGATCGACTGGCTGCATGCGATCGGCGTCGCCGGCGTGCTCGTCACCTCGGTGCAGACCGACGAGACGCCGGACCATGTCATCGATATGGTTGCGTCCGGCGCAGACGGCCGGTTTCGGCTGCGCACGCCGCTGCTGCCGCTCTCGATCAATGGTGCGGGGGATGCGATCGCGGCGCTATTTTTTGTGCATCTGCTGCGCGGCGAAACGGTTGCGGAGGCGTTGTCGAAGGCGGGTTCCTCGCTGTTCGGCGTGCTGAAGCTCACCGCCGAACGCAACGCGCGCGAGATGTTGCTGGTCGAGGCGCAGGAAGAGTTCGTAAGGCCGTCACAGGTGTTCGAGCCGGAACGGCTAGGGTAAGACCATAATAGGCCTCATCCTGAGGAGCATTGCGAAGCAATGCGTCTCGAAGGGTGGGCCGCCCTCGTCCTTCGAGACGCGCAGCTATGCTGCGCTGCTCAGGATGAGGGCGGATTGGAATGAGGACCCATTGGATGCGCCGCCGTTTTGTCACCCTCGATGTGTTCACCAAAGATCGCTTCGCCGGCAATCCGCTGGCGGTGGTGCTGGAATCCGACGGCCTCGACAAGGACGCGATGCAGACCATCGCGCGCGAGTTCAATCTCGCCGAGACCGTGTTCGTGTTGCAGCCGGCAAACCAGCGCCATCGCGCGATGCTGCGCATCTTCACCCCGAAAGCGGAATTGCCGTTCGCCGGTCATCCGACAATCGGCACCGCCGTCCTGCTCGGCTGCATGAGCGGCTACAATCTCGGTGCCCACGAGATGGTGCTGGAAGAGACGGTCGGGCTCGTGCATTGCACTGTCGAGGCGCAGGGTCGGGAGCGGGGTCATGCGAGTTTCGTGCTGCCGCGATTGCCGGAACCGATCCCCGGCGCACCGAAGCAGGAAGACGCGGCGGCGGCGCTCGGGCTGAGCCCGGACGAGATCGGCTTCGGCGCGCCATCGCGCTGGTCGGCAGGCGTGCCGGCGACCTTCGTGCCGGTGCGCGACCTCGAGGTGATCGCGCGCGCGAAGCCCGCCGCCATGTTCGACCATGCCTTCGGCCGCGAGGGACCTGCCATTGCCTATCTCTATTGCGGCCAGACCGCCGATCCTGCGCATCATTTCCATGCCCGGATGTTCGCGCCGTCGCTCGGTGTCCCGGAGGATCCGGCGACCGGAGCGGCTGCTGCGGCCTTTGCCGGAGCTCGTGATGGAGACTTCGCATCCGGCCGACGGAGAACATCGCTTCGTGATCGAGCAGGGCTACGAGATGGGCCGGCCCAGTCAGATCGAGCTTGGTCTGATCGGTCCAGGGCGGAGCACTGATGCGTGCCACGATCGGCGGCTGCTGCCGTTATCGTCAGCGACGGTACATATCGAGGCCTGATGTGGCGGACCTGTTGCGTGTCGAGCGGCTCGACCTATCGCTGGCGCCTTTCGATTGGCGCTTTGCCCGCGAGCGCCGCGCCGAGATCGACGCCCACTTCGAAACGCTGCGCCGGAGTAAGCCGGCCATCTGGAACGGACGCGTGCTGCTGATGCACTACCACGAATTTGCGGACAGCACGCTGCGTGGCGCCTGTTTCGAGACCGATTTCGCAAGCTTCGTCGCCTGGCGCGATTTCGGTTTTCCCGACTCTTCGGTGAAGAACGTCTTCGCGCTCGGTGCGCTTGCAGGGCTCGGATGGCGGCTATGTGCTGGGGGTGATGGGCTCGCACACCACGAATGCCGGCCAGATCTATTTCCCCGGCGGCACGCCGGACCGGAACGATATCGACGGCGACCGGGTCGATCTGGAAGTGGGCGTGCGCCGCGAGGTGCAGGAGGAGACCGGGCTTGCACCGGACCGAATTCGAGATCGATCCCGGCTGGCATTGCCTCCCGGCAGGACCGATGATCGCGCTCTTGAAGCCGATGCGGTCGAGGGAGACGGCGGCGCAGTTGCGGCAGCGCATCCTCGATCACATCAGGAGCGAGAAAGACCCCGAGCTTGCCGGTGCCGCAATCGTGCGCAGCATTTCCGATATCCAGCCCGCCATGCCGGCTTTCATACAGACGTTCTTTCGCATCGCACTCGCCTGAGCGGGCTTGTCAAAGCGCACCGGGCGTCGTGAACTGGCGGCATGAAACTCGAAAACCTCGCCGACCGCTTCCGCATCGACAAGCCCGACAGCTTCCGGCTTGCCGATATCGATCCGCGCGATACCGCGGGCCTCGATATCGACAAGGACGAGGCCAAGCAGATGCTCCAGGACAGCATCCAGCGTCTTTCCGACTCTGCAGGACATTCTTTACGCGCAGGACCGCTGGGCGGTGCTGGCGATGTTTCAGGCGATGGATGCGGCCGGCAAGGACGGCGTCATCAAGCATGTGATGTCGGGCGTCAATCCGCAGGGCTGCCAGGTCTATTCGTTCAAGGCGCCGTCGACGCTGGAGCTCGACCACGATTTTCTGTGGCGCACGACGGTCGTCGATGCCCGAGCGCGGACGGATCGGCATTTTCAACCGCTCCTATTACGAGGAAGTGCTGGTGGTGCGGGCCAACCCGAAAATTCTCGCCGCGCAGAAACTTCCCGCCGTCGCTCGTCACCAAGGATATCTGGAAAGAGCGCTTCGAGGACATCCGCAATTTCGAAAAGTATCAGGCGCGCAACGGCACGCTGATTCTGAAATTCTTCCTGCATGTCTCGAAGGAAGAGCAGGCCAAGCGCCTGCTGGAGCGCATCGACGATCCGTCGAAGAACTGGAAGTTCAATCTGGGCGATGTCGCCGAGCGCAAGAATTTCGACGACTACATCCGCTATTACGAGGATTTGATCCGCGGAGACCTCGCGGCCGCATGCGCCCTGGTTCGTGGTGCCGGCCGACCGCAAATGGTTCACACGGCTGGTCGTGGTCTCGGCAATGATCGAGGCGCTGGAAAGCCTCGATCTGCATTATCCGAAAGTGGATGAAACGGTGAAGGCGGAATTGCAGAAGGCGCGCGGCATATTGGCGGCGCAGGTGCCGGAAAAGAACAACAAGAAGAACGGCAAGAACAAGAATAACGCGAAAAGCTGAGGCGCGGGCGGACTGCACGGTGCCGCGATTGATCCGCTACGGGTGAATTTGGACGTTTCGGAGGTCGGAGGCCCGGAAATCCTCCAGCCTACCCCTTGCGAAACCACCGGCCGGTCCGCTACATAACGCCCGTTCCCGAGGGTTAAGGCCGGATTAACCGGCTCAGGTCACTCTCCGGGCTGGTTTTCGAGGGTTTTGGCAATGTCACAGCGCTTTTATCCGCGCGCTTTGACCCGGACGGCGTCAGCCGCTTCCGGCGCTGCCCTCATTCTCGGCGGTCTCCTGCTCCTTACGCGCCCCTGAGGGCCGGCTGGGCATCGTCTGCCTGGGCGCTCAGGGGTCGACGAGACCGGAAACCTGAAACCGCGCCCGAGCAAGGCGCAGCACGAGACAAGGACCCGATTTCATGACCACGGCAGCAAAGTCCGACAAGGACCGCGTCGTTATCTTCGACACCACCTTGCGCGACGGCGAGCAATGCCCCGGCGCGACCATGACCCACGACGAGAAGCTCGAAGTCGCCGAGCTGCTCGACGAGATGGGCGTCGACATCATCGAGGCCGGCTTCCCGATCGCCTCGGAAGGCGATTTCGCAGGCGGTTCACGAGATCGCCAAGCGCACCAAGAATGCCGTGATCTGCGGGCTCTCGCGCGCGGCGCCCAAGGACATCGACCGCTGCGCCGAGGCGATCAAGCCGGCCGCGCGCAAGCGCATCCACACCTTCCTCTCCACCTCGCCCGTGCACATGAAATACAAGCTCCAGAAGGAGCCGCACGAGGTCTACGAGATGGTGATCGCGCAGGTGACGCGCGCGCGCAACCACACCGACGACGTCGAATGGTCGGCGGAGGACGGCACCCGCACCGAGCACGATTTCCTCTGCCGCTGCGTCGAGGCCGCGATCAAGGCCGGCGCCACCACCATCAACATCCCCGACACGGTCGGCTACACGACGCCGGAGGAATATGCGGCGCTTGTTCCGCATGGTGCGCGAGCGCGTGCCGAATTCCGACAAGGCGGTCTTCTCGGTGCATTGCCATGACGATCTCGGCATGGCGGTGGCCAATTCGCTCGCCGGCGTGAACGGCGGCGCGCGGCAGATCGAATGCACCATCAACGGCATCGGCGAGCGCGCCGGCAATGCCGCGCTGGAAGAGATCGTGATGGCGATCAAGACCCGCAACGACGTGCTGCCGTACTGGACCGACATCGACGCGACCATGCTGACGCGCGCCTCCAAGCTGGTGTCGGCGGCGACCTCGTTCCCGGTGCAGTACAACAAGGCGATCGTCGGCCGGAACGCGTTCGCGCATGAAAGCGGCATCCACCAGGACGGCATGCTCAAGAATACCCAGACCTACGAGATCATGACGCCGGAGAGCGTCGGCGTGAAGCAGACCTCGCTGGTCATGGGCAAGCATTCCGGCCGCCATGCCTTCGTGCACAAGCTGGAGGAGCTGGGCTACAAGCTCGCCGACAACCAGCTCGAAGATGCCTTCGTGCGCTTCAAGGCGCTGGCCGACCGCAAGAAGCACATCTACGACGAGGACATCGAGGCGCTGGTCGACGAGGAAATCGCGACCGCGCAGGACCGCATCAAGCTGGTGTCGCTGACGGTGATCGCCGGCACCATGGGCCCGCAATCGGCGACGCTGACGCTCGATATCGACGGCCGGCACCAGACCGTGCAGTCGACCGGCAACGGCCCGGTGGATGCGATCTTCAACGCCATCAAGGCGCTGGTGCCGCACGAGGCGGTGCTGGAGCTCTATCAGGTGCATGCCGTGACCGAGGGCACCGACGCGCAGGCCGAGGTGTCGGTGCGGCTCGCGCAGGGCGATTATTCGGTCACCGCGCGCGGCGCCGATCCCGATACGCTGGTGGCCTCGGCCAAGGCCTATCTCGGCGCGCTGAACAAGCTGACGGCGCGCGGGGCCCGCACCCACGCCCAGCATTCGGCCTGGCGCGAGATGGCGCCGCCGTCGTCGTAAGGTATTGTAACTCTTTACGGCCTCATCTGAGGAAGTCGCGTCATCGCAAGCCGGCTACAGTCGGCTTGCATGCCCTTCGAGGTGGCGCTTCGCACCCGCTTCAGAAAGAGAGTGGATGCGGTTCCGGTTGAGTTCTTCTCAACCAATTGCCTTAAGTTAATCTTCAGATAACGATTTTAGCCTGCACGCGAATTTCCAAACGGCGTGCGGGACCATGACAGCCATTGAACGGACGAGGCGCTGCCCGCAGCATCGGCCTGATCGGCGTTGTCCTGCCGGTCTTCGCCTTCACGCTCTGTCTGTCCGCGATGCTGCTGTTTTCCGTGCAGCCGATGTTCACCAAGATGGTGCTGCCGCTGCTTGGGGGATCGCCCGGCGTGTGGTCGGTCGCGATGGTGTTCTTCCAGGCCATGTTGCTCGCGGGTTATGCCTATGCGCATGGCGTGACCAGGCTGTTCGATGTGCGCGCCGCCGTCGGTATCCATCTCGCCGTGTTCGCGCTTGCGTTGTTCACGCTGCCGCTGGCGCTCGCCTCGGGCTTCGGCAAGCCGCCGGCCGACGGCGAGGCTTTGTGGCTGATCGGGCTGTTCGGCTTCTCGATCGGCCTGCCGTTCTTTGCGGTCGCCGCCAACGCGCCGATGCTGCAGGCCTGGTTCGCGCGCACCGGGCATCCGCAGGCGCGCGATCCCTATTTTCTCTACGGCGCCTCCAATCTCGGCTCGTTCGTCGCGCTGCTGGCCTATCCGGTTCTGCTTGAGCCGTTCCTGACGCTGCGCGCACAATCGCTCGCCTGGACCTTCGGCTTCGTGCTGCTGATGGCGATGATCGCGGGCGCCGGCCTGCTGATGATGGCGACCTTGCGGCCGGCCTCGCAGGCCGAAGCGGCGGAGGACGCGGCGACCGTGAAGCCGACCGCGCGCGACCGGCTGACCTGGATCGCGCTCGCCTTCGTGCCGTCGGCGATGCTGGTCGCGGTGACTTCGCACATCTCCACCGACATCGCATCGGCGCCGTTCCTGTGGGTAGTGCCGCTCGCGATCTTCCTCGCCACCTTCATCTTCACTTTCCGCACATGGCGGAGACACCGCGCAACGCTGGCTGGTGCGGCTGCAGCCTTTCATCGCTGCACCGCTGGTGACCGGCCTGTTCGGCGGCGAACGCGCCTTCTGGATGGTGGTGCTGTTCCTCGATCTCGCGATGCTCGCGGTCGACCGCGATGATCTGCCACCGCGAGCTTTATCTGAAGCGACCGGATGCACGCTTCCTGACCGGCTTCTATCTCTGGATTTCGGTCGGAGGCGTGCTCGGTGGAATTTTTACCGGTCTGGTCGCCCCGGCAATCTTCCCGGACGTGTGGGAATATCCGATTCTGATCGTGCTCGCGCTGCTGTGCCGGCCCGGCACCTTCAGCGGCGGCTGGCGTCCGTGGCTCGCAGGCGGCGCGGTGCTCGCAGCGCTCGTCGCGGTCGCATTGCTGCCGCATCTGATGGGAGCAACGATCCCGTCCAGCGCGCGCGGTGGCTGGATGATCGGCCTTGTGCTGATGTCGGCCTATATCATGGTCAATGCGCAGAACCCGGTGCGCATGGTGGCCGCGACCGCACTGGTTCTGATCGTGACTGCGCTTGTATCGAGCCGGGCATGGTGCATAGCCAGACCGCGCGCAGCTTTTTCGGCGTGCATAAGGTCACCGAGAGCGTCGACGGCCGCTTCCGCATGCTGTTCCACGGCACGACCTTGCACGGCGTCGAGCGGCTGCGCGAAGAACAAGGCGAGCCGGTCGCCGGCAAGCCGGAGCCCCTGACCTATTATTACAAGCGCGGACCGATCGCCGAGACCATCGCCACCTTGCGCGAGCAGAGTGGCAGGCTCGATCGCGTCGCGGTCGTGGGTCTTGGCACCGGCAGCATGGCCTGTCATGCGCGCGCGGGCGAGAGCTTCCGCTATTTCGAGATCGATCCGGTAGTGGTGCGGATTGCGCGCGATCCTTCGAAATTCCGCTTCCTGTCCGAATGCGGTGGCGCCGACAATATCGTTCTCGGCGACGCGCGGCTGACGCTGGCCGACGAGAAGCGAGCGCTTCGATCTGATCGTGCTCGACGCCTTCTCCTCGGACGTGGTGCCGGTGCATCTCCTGACGCGCGAGGCGCTGGCGCAATATCTCGGCCGGCTGAAGGAGGGCGGGGCGATCGCCTTCCACATTTCCAACCGCTATCTGGAACTCGAAAGCGTGATCGCCGAAGTGGCCGCGATCCACGGTCTCGTCACGCTTCGCCAAACGCGACAACTCGGTCACCGACGACGAGCATCGAGCGACCATGTATGCGGGCTCGCTGGTCGCGGTGGTGGCCGTTCCGACGCCGATCTCGCGGCGCTTGCGGCCAAGCCGGGCTGGCGACGGCGAGTCGCCGACGGCGTCCGTCGCGCCCTGGACCGACGATTTCTCCAATATTCTCGCGGCGATCTGGCGCCTGAAGGTAGGTAAGTAAGGCTGCCCTATTGCTGCCGCATTAAGTGACGGATTCTGAAAGATATTTTGATCGGCATTTGCGGCAAACCCTACGGGTTCCGGGTTGTCCCGACCGCATGGCTGCGTTATTCCGCGCTGCAGCAATCAGAAAAAACGTGAGGTTTCAATGTGGAAGGCGTTAGTCGCCGGCCTGTTCGTGCTGGCTTTTGCAGGGTTTGAGGCGAAGGCGGAAATGAGCCCGCGTCTGGAAGCCGGGATTTCGCGCTTCAAGGCCGCGCTGCGGCTTACGCCGCAGCAGGAAAAGCATTGGCCGCGAGTCGAGGCGGCGTTGCGCTCGCTGGCGCGCGATGGCGACCGGCAGGAAGTCGCCGATGCCCAGCCCGGCTTCATTCGTCGCGTCGGCAACAAGGCGGGCGAGCTGTTTTCGAACGCGACCTCGATGCGGCGCCTGGTGGCGGCGGCGCAGCCGCTGGTCAAGACGCTCGACGAGGACCAGAAGCGCGAAGCGCTGACGCTGGCGCGCTCGATGGGCTTCGGTCAGCTTGCCGCACGGTTCGAGTAAAGTTGCGTCGCGTTGCGTGATGTAGCGTCGCGTAACCAGGTCATGCGTAAAAAGGGTCGCCCATTTGGCGGCCCTTTTTCTTTGCACCCTTTTGTCACAACTCGCGCTTGGCTTCCGCAACCAGCGCCGACAGGTCCTGACTTTTCACCGCTGCCTCGCTTACAAGCGCCGCGGGTGGCGATGCATGCGGATGGCGCAGGATGCCGACGATGGTCGCGATCGCGCAAAGCGGGGAGGCCATCAGCGCCCATTGGTCGTTCGGATGGAACAGCACGAAGGCGGCGAGCGCCGCGAGCGCAAGCCGCAATGCGATGTCCGCGCCGGTCTGCGCCGAGAAGCGGCCGAACATCGCAAAGGCGATCGCCGCAGGTGCCGATCATCACCAGCAGCGTGTCGACGATCTGCGGCCAGCCGGTCGTCACCACCATGTTCGAGCGCGTGAAGATCGCGAAGGTCATCAGCGTGATCGGCAGGCAGATTTTCAGCGCCTCCCACATCGTCTTCATGAAGGAAGCTTCCGCGATCCGCGCCGATACCGCGGCGGTGAGCGAGGTCGGCGGCGACAATTCGCCCCAGACCGACAGCAGGAAGACGAAGAAATGCGCGACCCAGGGATTGACGCCGAGATTGACCAGCGGCTGCACGATGATGACGGCGCCGATGATATAGGTCGCGGTCGGCGGCAGGCCGGCGCCGACCAGCCAGCCGAAGATATAGGCCATGAAGATCATGGCCATGATGTTCCAGGCGCCGAGGTCGAGCAGCGTCGCGCCCATGCGGTTGATGAAGCCGGTGACCGTGAACAGGCCGATCATGATGCCGAGCGTCGCAAGCAGCAGCGTCAGATAGGACGTCATGTCGCCATGGGTCTCGATCGCGCAGCTTGATGTTGCCGATCAGCGTTTCGCTTGGCGACCGCGGGATCCTTCAGCACATATTTGAAATAGAGGAAGGCCAGCGAGCAGCAGCACGAACATGAAGGCCGCGGTATAGAGCGCCGCCAGCAATTCGCCGATGCCGCCATAGCCCATCAGGAAAATGCAGGAACAGCACCGAGGGAAGAAGATCGAGGTCTTGACCTGGTCGTAGGTCACGACCGGCTGCGGCTCGACCTCGTCGCGCGGCAGCAGCCGCACGCAGAGCAGATAGACCGCAAGCGCGAGCGAGACGTAATAGACCGCGGCGAGCGCGAAGCCGCGCGCCACCACGTCCCAATAGGGCACGCCGAGGAATTCCGACATCAGGAAGGCGCCGATCCCCATCATCGGCGGCATGATCAGGCCGCCCATCGAGGCCGCGGTCTCGACCGCGGCGGCGAAGGCGCCCGGCACGCCATAGCGCTTCATCAGCGGAATGGTGATGCGTGCCGACCACCACCGCATTGGCCGAGCCGCTGCCGCTGATGGTGCCGACGGCGAGCGAGCCGAGCACCGCGGTCTGCGGCACCATCTGGCGCGAGCGTCCGGCGAGGCGTCGCATCACGTTGATCATCGCGCTCTGCGCGCCGAAGCCGCGGGCGGCGGCCGCCAGCAGCAGGAAGGCCGCGATCACGGTCAGCGCGATCTGTCCGTAGATGCCGTAAATGCCGGTCGACATCTCGACCGTGCTGGAGGTCACGACGCGGTAGAACGATCGTGCCGGGATGCCAGAAGAAGTCGAACGGGCTCAGATAGCCGTAGAGCGTGTAGAAGACGAGAACGAGGTTGATCCAGAACAGCGCCGGATGTGCGAGCCGCGACAATTCCATCACCAGCAGGAACATCAGCAGGCCGCAGATGAAATCCTCGCGCGTGTAGGAGCCCTGCCGGTAGATCGCGATATCTTCGAACTCCCACCAGAAATGCCAGAAGGCGTAGACGCGCGATGGCGATGTAGATCGACGACGATGACGTCGTTGGCGCGCGGCGGCAGCCATTGATAGAGATAGCCCTCGCGGTACATGAACAGGATCTGCAGGATGATCGCGATCGGCAACAGCCGCGCCACCAGTTCCTGCGGGCCGCCGGCGCCGGTGTAGAAATACCAGAGCAGCCAGCCGAGCAGCAGCGCCGAGAACAGCAGAATGACGATTGTTCGAGGCTGACATGCCTCTTGATCGCCCTCGGATACCATCGCCGTCCCCGTCCCCGGCCGTTATTGCTTTTGCTGTTTTACGATCGGCGCGTTCGCGCGCCGCGTGCCGTCGACGCGGCGATCAGCAAGCTATGGTCGTGGACGGCCTCAGCGACGCAGACGGAGCGAGGTGACGCGCCTGCCCGCGCACTCACCTCGCCGCATCGATCAGCCGTTGCGATCAGCTTCCGCTGGTCGCGATCTTCCACTTGTCGTCCCAGGCCTTGTGTTCCTTCAGGAACTTGGCGAGGCCGGCATGCACCGGGATATCCGGATTGGCCTTGATGCCGTTGACCTGCATGCCGACGAAGTCCTTCGCCATCGGCGTGAAGCCGGCATCGGCCTTCGCAAGCGCATCGCGATTCTTGTAGAAGGCGCTGAGCAGCTTGTAGACCACCTCCTCCGGCATGTCGGCGCGCATGTTGTAGGCGAACAGGATCGGCACGCCCTGGATGCTCTGGACGCCGACATCCTTGGCGAACACCTTCGGGCTGACGTCGGCGATCGTCAGGCCGGCCGCTTTCAGCTTGGCGATTTCGTCCGGGCACGGATTGACCACCTTCACGTCCATGCGGACTTCGGTTTCCTTCCAGTAGGGCGCGAGCGAGGCGCCCGACGTGGTGTAGGCGACCGAGCCGGCGATCGTGCCGCCCTTCAGCGCGTCGGATTGCGTCTTCGGATCGATCTGCACGTGCTTGAAGTCGTAGCCGAGCGCCTTGTACATGCGCTGGAAATTCAGCCAGTTCATGAAGCCGGCGGGCGTGAAGAAGATCGGCTTGCCGCTGAGAGTCCTTCAGGCACTTGAATTGCGCGGCCTTGTCGGCCGGCACCGCCATGAAGGATTCCATCGGATAGGCGTACCAGGTGTGGACCAGCTTGCCCTTGGCCGGCGTGTAATTCTTGAAGCCGCCTTCGCCCGCATAGAGCTGGGTCATGCCGACATCGGCCGTGTAGCCGATCTCGCCATTGCCATCCATCGCGGCCTTCATCGCCGCCGTGGTCGCGGGATAGGGATTGACGGTGATCGTGTATTCGCCGCCGAGCGCCTCCTCGGCGATCTTCACCATCGCGGCAGCGACCTTGTAGCCGTAGGAGTCGACGCTCGATGTCGACCAGCGGATCGACTTGCGTTCCTGCGCTTGCGCGGATGCCGCAAGTAGAAGCGCGAGCGCGGTTCCAGTCACCGCAACAGCGCGGATCGATTTTTTCGTATGCATTCTGTTTCCTCCTGGATATGCGATTTTTGTTGTTTCGGCCTTGCCGCTTTGCGCGGCTTTCGGCCGAACTCGGCCGGATACGTCAATTGTAGCCGAAATTCGCAGGAGCGCCCGCGTAAAAACGGCGGCAAGGCGGCAAAACACCGCGCTTGGCTGCCTGCCGCAGCGCGGGAACCTGTCCGATTTGTAAGTTGAAGCCGATGCCGATCGGCTCTTAGCTTGTTCGATCGAGCTTCGAGAGTTTTCGGAGGCTTTCATGAGCAAAGCGGTTTCTGCGCTCCTGATCGCGGCAGGCGTTCTGGCAACGTCTTCGGCGCTCGCGCAGCAGCGGGGGCCCGCGACCGATGGAGCGCGCAGCGGCGATCGCCCGGCGATGCTCACGACCGAAGACCGGGCCGCTTTGGTCGATGCCCGAATCGCGGCGCTGCGGACCGGTCTGCGTCTGACGCCCGAACAGGAAAAGAACTGGCCGGCGGTCGAAAGCGCGATCCGCGACCTCGCCAAGCAGCGCAGCCAGGTGCGCGAGCGCATGCGTGAGGCGCGCGAAAGCCGCGATCCGATCGCGCGGCTTCGCACCGCGGCCGACATCATGGGCGAGCGCGCCAGCGGTCTGAAGCAACTCGCCGATGCCTCCGAGCCGCTCTATCGCAGCCTCGATGACGGCCAGAAGCGGCGCCTGAACCTGCTGACCCGGCAGGCCATGCGCCCGCAATTCGGCCGGCAAGGTCGATAACCTGGGCGGTAGCTTGCGACCCGAGAGTTTCGTAACGGCGATCCCTTAGCGTCCCCCAGCCCCGATCGCCGTGACGCAGAAGGCCGCCAGGACCCCCGCCTGGCGGCCTTTCCTTTTTGTGAGGGCCGAAACGCTTCCCAAATCACGTATTTTCCGCTGTATGCGGTGTGGCCGCTTCGCTGGACACCCCGGGCGCCCTTTGCTAAACGACCCCCGCTTTCGCCTCATGGCGAGTGAGTGGCCCGGGCGCATAGCTCAGTTGGTAGAGCAGCTGACTCTTAATCAGCGGGTCCAAGGTTCGAATCCTTGTGCGCCCACCACACTAGGAATTTCGTCATAAATTGTCCTAGTGTCCTGCCAATTCAGCGCGGAGACGGCCGCTTCGTCGATCAAGATCCCGACAAAGCAAGACCAAATTCGGGAAACTGCGCCCGCCAATTACTTGGCGCCTCATAAAGCCGTGACAACGTGAGGCCTCTTGGCAGTGTCCCATCAACAGCAGCCTTGACCAGATCCGGTGCCAGAAACGCCAGCGAAATCGTCATATTGACCTTTCTCACGCTGCACCGCTCGCGTTTCGCAATCTCTTCGGGACCTTTAATCTGACCGCTGACAAGTTCATCGGGCCACCGGCGTCCCTTGGCGATCGATGCGATAAGTTTCGCCCGACGCGCGGCTTTAATCGGCCTGGTTTCGTCGCGTGCGACTCCCGCCGGCATTGCGATAGATGCTAATCCAGAATGCAAATGTTCAGCATTTCCAGGGGTCGCCGAGGCATGGCTACCTCGGTTTGATGTTGATCTCCACGTCAGCATCCGGCCCGAGTTTGCCGTCACCTGTATGATGCTCCGCGTACCAGTGCCCAATTCCGCGCCGGACCTCGCTGAGGAAGTCCAAGCCGCGCTCTTCGGCCAAATGCCCAAGGTCGCAGATCAGGTCTGCGATGGCATGATCGTCCCCCGTGCGGCATTCCCTCTGAAAAACCGCGACCGCCTCTGCGGCCCAGGCGATGTGCTTGACTTTATCGACCATGCTTTGCCTCAACGACACAATCAATCAATGCCAAATTCCCGCTGCCAGGTCTTGTCAGATCTTGCAGCTCAGCGGGCAGAATTTCGCCTGCGCCGCCATCATCCGCTGTCGCAATCACCGGAATGCTGTCCGCCTTGCGCGGGAATCGTTGTCAGCTTAGCACCGGATTTCGCAGACCACGGCGTAATTCGGCATCACGTCGCGAAGCCGAAGACCGTAAGCCCTTCGACATAGATGTCGAGATGAGCGGGATCCTGACGAAAAGTCGACCTGATGCCAGCGCGAAAGACGCGGTAAAGCCGTATGAATACCAGTAACGATCAAGCAGCAGAATTAACAAGCACACCGCCGGTCTCGACCGGCGGTGTGCTGCTACGATTGCCGACGGTTACTTCGGAAGAATGACAGCATCGATGACATGGATGACGCCATTGTCCGCGGCAATATCGGCTTTGACTACCTTGGCATTCTCGACCGTCACACCGCCCTTGGTTGCGTCGACCTTGACCGATTGTCCCTGAACGGTCTTTGCGTCCGTCACCTTGCCAGCGAGCGCGGAGCTCATGGTCTTACCAGGCATGACGTGGTAGGTCAGGATACCAACGAGTTTGGCCTTGTTTTCCGGCTTGAGAAGGGTTTCGACAGTGCCGGCCGGGAGCTTTTTGAATGCTTCATCGGTGGGCGCAAAAACCGTGAATGGGCCAGGGCCCTTCAAGGTGTCAACCAAGCCAGCAGCCTTCAGCGCCGCGGCAAGCGTGTTGAACTGTCCAGCTTTGACGGCGGTATCGACGATATCGGCAGCGGATGCGGCCCCCGAGCCAAACGTGAGGGCGAAGCACACGGCGACGCTTTGAAGGGAGAGACGGTTCATTGAAGAGTTCCTTTTCTTTCTACTGAAGTGGGTGTTTGTTCGATGGAAGGGAAACTTGGGAATCTCAAGCCAGCCCTGCTTAGGCATTGCACGACAGTCAGTCCACGACAGCGGAAACGCGGGTCAACGCGGTTTGGATCACCTTGATTGCCACAGCTAAGAGCTAATCTGACAAGTAGTTTCGTGTTCCGTCGGCACTGTCGGCAAAGCTACGACAAAGCTCTCGCAGCGACGATCAACGGTCTCTACAAGGCCGAGGTGATCTGGCGGAAGGGTCCCTGGCGCTTGCTCGATGCGGTCGAGTACGCCCCGCTGGGCGGTTCAGAATACTGGGGCGAACCCGAGTAGCCAAAACCATCGCGCGCTGTACGAACAAAAGTTCTCACTCGCCGTTCGGTCGAGTGATCTATCAGGTTCCGATTGACGTTTCGTAATTGCGAACGGTCTTGGCCGAAGCCCAAACTGGCTGATTTACCTGTCACGAGGAGTATCCAATGAATGACGTAGTCCGTGTTCCTCGGCCGCTACGAGGCTCACGTATGCACGACGACATAGCTGGGCATTCAGAAATTGAGCAGGCATTTCGTGACGTTTTTCGGTGGATCGGAGAGGACCCTGACCGAGACGGGCTGCGTGAGACGCCGGGACGTCTGGTCCGTGCTTACCAAGAGTATTTTTCTGGCTATCAGCAAGATCCAGAGCTGATCCTTCAGAAAACTTTCGAAGAAACCGATGGTTACGACGAAATGATCGTGCTTAGGGGCATTCCTTTTGAAAGCCATTGCGAACATCACGTCGCCCCCATTATAGGGCGCGCTTGGGTCGCCTACGTTCCGAACCAACGAGTGGTTGGGATTTCCAAGCTTGCTCGTGTGGTCGACGCTTATGCTCGTCGTTTACAGATCCAAGAGCGCCTGACGGCGCAGATTGCCAATATCATTGACCGGGTGCTCGAGCCGAAGGGTGTGGGCGTCGTGATAAAGGCAGCCCATCATTGCATGTCGAGCCGTGGTGTCCACATGCATGGAACTGACATGGTAACAAGCCGTATGCTTGGCTGCTTTCGCGACAATCCGCTGACGCGCCAGGAATACATGTCAATGGTTCATTCCAAGGTGGAAGACTGACACGGGAGCAATAATGCTGAGGTCAGCCGCTGCGTACTTGGTGTCTTGGGTGACGTTTGTCGCCATTGACTTGACTTGGCTTGGAAGTGATGGCTCCGCGCTTCTATAAGCCGACGCTCAGCGATATTGCTCTTACCGATGTCAACCTTCCACCGGCGATCCTATTTTATTTGCTCTACCCACTAGGAATTGTGATCTTTGCAGTTGAGCCGGCGGCAAGAAGCGGTTCGGTCGGGACTGCGCTACTCTACGGCGCATTGTTTGGGTTCTTTACCTACGCAACTTACGATCTGACAAACCAGGCCACGTTGCGCAACTGGACGGCGATGCTCACGGTGGTGGATGTGGCCTGGGGAACGGTGCTTGGAGCATTTGTTGCTTTTGTGAGCACAGTCGTCGTTACCCGGATGCTTCCGAGCGGCTAATGAGGGCGGCAGTTGCAAAGTCGAACGGAGGAGAATTTCTGAATTGCAGTTGGTTGCAGTTCCGAGTTGTCGGTTACGCGATCATTTCCGAAGACGGGATGGTGGCAAACTCCCAAGGCCAGATGCCCTCCACATTGGTAATTCCAGCAGACCAGAAATTTCTCTCAGAACAGTTAGATCGCTCAAACATCCTTGTGCATGGGCGCAACTCTCATGAAAACCATCCGTCATCTGGGCAGCGAAAAAGGTTAATTGTATCTCGTAGTGTTGAGAGTTTGGAAACGTGTGACACCTATCCGAACGCTGTCTATTGGAACCCTGCAGGAACCTCACTTGAGGTGGCAGCGTGGGCGCTCGGTGTTTCAGAAGGAGCGATTGCAGTTCTCGGAGGGCCGGGCATTTATCGATTGTTCCTCCCACGTTACAATATATTTTACCTGTCGCGTGCTTCTAATCTGCAAATTCCGGGCGGGCTTGCCATCTTCGCAGGTGATCCGGGACGTAGCCCCGAAAGCGTCCTCGCCTCGAATGGCATGCAAAGGATGAAACACGAAGTGCTCGACGCGGATTATGGCGTCAATGTCGCAACTTGGTGTCGTCGTCCAGATTGAGAATTTTGGCGTTCGGGGCACTTACATCATCGCGGCGTGCCGCGATCACGTGCTTGGAGGAATGGGAAAGAAAGCGGATGTCCGCCGCTGATAGGCTCGGAATGCGTCCCCACGCGAACGAAGCATGTGTGCCTCGAGCGGTGGTATGCCAGACACGTGCACAAGCACCCAGTACATGCTCACCGGCGCAGCCAAGGCAAGCCATCCATAGGGATTATGTCTATCGAGATCGACGGCAATAATCGCCACGCCTACCCAGAACAACCACTCGAAAAAATAGTTTGGATGTCGCGACCAGCCCCACAGACCCACATCGCAAACCGTCCCGCGATTCTCCCGCTTGACGTTGAATAATCGCAATTGCCGATCGGCAATAGTCTCCCCACCGATGGCCCCAAAAAGCAGCGTAATGCTTATCAGATCGATGGTGCGCAGCGTCGGATCTGGATTATGAGCGGCCAGGGCGATCGAAATCACGAGGATCACCCCTACGGCCGCCTGCGATTGCAAAAACTGGAACATACGGCGCTGCGCGTTTGCGCCCCATTTGGCAATCAGATCCCGGTAACGGGGATCGTCGCCGACCTCTCTTGTTCTCCCCGCAATGTGAACGCCAAGCCGCAGCGACCAGCACAGGGCAAGAATTGCCACGGCGAGTTGACGCCAATGCGGCCAGCTGGCGTGCATCGGATATAGCGCGACAAGAAAGGCGACCGAACCGACCCCCACCGACCACGAGACGTCAACCCAGCCAGAATTGCCGCTTCTCTGCTGAATGACCCATGCAAGCGTCATGACTGCGCTGAGAGCTATTCCGGCGGCGAGCGTCACAACAATCAATTGGAGGCAGCTCAAAGGGCAGCCTCACAGACGCACGAACGGCTGCACGATTCGACCGAGCAGGCCCTTGAGCTGGAGCTCTCCTTGCATCGCGACCAAACAAATGCAGTCTTGCCCGGATTCGACCAGGGGACGATGATCCATCGTGTCATCGCCAAAATCGAAATCGCCTGGTCCAAAAAGAGCGCCTTCCTGTTGAAACGCGCCGGAGAGGACACAGGTCATTTCAAGTCCCGTGTGCGTGTGCTCGAGCAGCCTGGTGCCGGGGCCAGACCTAAGTAGAAACACTCTTGTGTCGCTGTCATAGGGCAATGCGATCGGCCGCACATGCACCGACGGAGCGACCCATCGCCAGCTTCCAAACCGGTAGCGCCGCACGAACCTGGGCAATCCCTGAATGCCGGTCTCGGAACTTGAATGCGCTGCTTCTGCGGCGGCAGGGCGTGCCAAACCAGTAAGCCTAGCTTCGAGCTTTTTGAATGCCCCTGTCGACATCGCAGCTGGCGGTAGGCTTTCCATTACTGCGCCGCCAACCTCCTCCATAGTTCTCCGGAAGTGTCGACATTGCGGGCACGACACCAGATGCGTGGCAATCGCAATGTGCTGACCATGATCGAGGGTCCCGGCAGCGAATGCTATCAGCATTGTCTCCGGTGGGTGGTGATTGATGCTCATGAAAGTTCACTCAGTAGGATTCGCAGCCGACCCATCGCCAGGCGCAATCGAGATTTGACCGTGCCGAGCGGAATACCCAGCATCTGCGCGATTTCGCCGTGTGCCTTCTCCTCGAAAAAGGAAAGCTCGACGACGCGCATTTGATCGTTAGGCAACTGAGAGAGAGCGGCACGGACCCGTTCCTCGGACTGGAACGTTTCCAGCTTGCAGTCGGGAAGCGGCGCGTCGTCGACTTCAAATTCGATGTCGACATCGAGGCTCTCTTTTACTCCGCCACGTTTATCGCGCCGATGGGCGTCGATTCGAAGGTTTCGGGCGATCGTAAATATCCAGGCCGCGGCACCCGAACTTGACGGATCGAACAGCGAAGCCTTGCGCCAAACTGTCAGCATGGTCTCCTGCGCCAACTCTTCCGCGTTGGCCTCGCTGGCGCCGGAGCGCAGCATGAATGCCTTGATCCGGGGAGCAAAATATTCGAACAGTTCTGAGAACGCAGTGCGGTCCTGAAGTTCCGCGATCGTGGCAATCCGGCTTGCCCAGTTGATCGCCCCAGCTGACCATTCTCTGTCAGAGGTCATTGCTGCCGCTTGCCTCCTCCCTTGGGCCTGCGGCTGCCTCGACCGCCGCCACGGCGGAAACAGGCACACGACGGGAATTGAAATGTCTTGGGCGGCCAAGTGCATAGCCTGGGAAACGGCCCAACTCTTGTCTTGGATCACTGCGCACCGGCCGGATCTGTGGTGATCCAAGCCGTCCAATCGCTCGTTTCCTGCGCATTAGAGATTTCCTCGCGCAACTTGGGGCCACGCAGTTTTGTTCAGCTCATCTCGTTCCGATAATCTAATATATCCCGACTGCCGCTTGAAGATCGCAATTGTGGGAACAGGCATTTCGGGCCTATCGGCGGCTTGGCTACTCAGCCAGCGGCACGACGTGACGGTATACGAGCGGGCCGATCGGGTTGGCGGCCATTCAAACACTGTATCGGCTAAGGTTGACGGGCATAGCATACCGGTTGACACCGGATTCATCGTATTCAACCGCAAAGCCTACCCTAATCTTACGGCTCTTTTTGATCTGCTCCAGGTGCCGACCGAGCGCTCAAACATGTCGTTTGCCGTCTCTTTGGATGATGGAGCTCTGGAATATTCTGGAAGCGGGCTATCGGGGCTGTTCGGACAGCCAAATAACCTGATGCGACCGCGTTTTTGGTCGATGCTTCACGATGTTCTTCGGTTCTATCGGAACGTGCCCCACGAAGTCGGATTGAACGAGGACCTTCAGATTAGCCTAGGGGAATACCTGGATCGCGGCCGATATGGAGCGGCGTTCCTTAACGACCATCTGCTGCCAATGGCGAGTGCAATATGGTCGGCGGCACCCAAGGCGATGCTCGAGTATCCTGCCTCCGCCTTTGTGCGCTTTCACGAAAACCACGGCCTATTGCAGGTTCGTAAACGTCCAACCTGGGAGACGGTGGTTGGGGGAAGCCGGAATTATGTCACGCGCCTTTGCGCGCCCTTTGCAGATCGTATCAGGTTGAGTGCAGGCGTTCGGGACGTGCGCCGAATGAACGATCGGGTCATAGTTACGGATGTGCACGGACATTCGGAGGTCTTCAACCATATCGTAATGGCGAGCCACGCTAACGAGACACTGGCAGCTCTTGCCGACCCTAGCCCGAGAGAACAAAGGCTGCTCGGATCTTTTCGCTATAGTCGTAACCTCGCGGTCCTTCACACCGATGAAGGTTTCATGCCGAGGCGTCGCTCGGTGTGGTCAAGCTGGAATTATATCGGGTCTCGCACGGATGCCCGGAATGCCGTCTGTGTAACCTATTGGATGAATCGCCTCCAGAACCTTGCCACCAAAACTCCCGTATTCGTCACGCTCAATCCTCCGCGACCTCCGCGCGCCGGCGCGCTGCTGCATAGCGAGGTTTATGATCATCCGGTCTTTGACACGAAAGCGATGGAAGCACAGCGTCTGCTCTGGCTGCTTCAAGGCGAGCGCAATACCTGGTACTGTGGAGCGTACTTCGGCGCAGGCTTCCATGAGGATGGTCTTCAGGCAGGGCTCGCCGTAGCCGAGCAGCTTGGCGGATTGCGACGACCGTGGCGGGTCCAAAACGAATCCAGCCGGATTGTACTCACCGCCAAGACATCAAAGTCTGGCATACCCGAGCTGCTCGCATGATGACCAAGTCCTCGATCTACGTGGGGTCGGTTATGCATCGGCGGCTTCGTCCGCGCCGGCACCACTTTCGCTATCGAGCGTACTGGCTGCTTCTCGATCTCGACGAGATCGAAACACTATCGAAACGTTTAATATTCTTATCATACAATCGCCCGAACTTGTTCAGTTTCTACGACAGTGATCACGGGGACGGCACGAAATCTCCGCTGCGCCCTCAAATCGATCGACAGCTCTGCGAGGCGGGTATCGACATCTCAGGCGGGCGGATCACGTTGCTATGCATGCCGCGCACGCTTGGCTACTGCTTCAACCCATTGAGCATTTTCTTCTGCCACCGGGAGGACGGCAGCCTCGCGGCCATCGTCTACCAGGTCCACAACACGTTCGCGGAACGGCACAGCTATGTGATTGCGGTCAAAGACGCGGGAAATGCGGTTCATCAGAATTGTCGCAAGCGCTTCTATGTCTCGCCTTTCCTGGACATGGATCTGCGATACGATTTTCGGATCGTCGGCCCTGATAAGCGCGTGGCTGTTGCAATTGCCGCAAGCGGCCCTGAGGGGCCGGTACTTAGTGCCGTCATGACCGGCTATCGCAGTCCGCTCACCGATCGCAATCTGGCCAGCCTCTTTCTGAGAATTCCTGCTGTGACCCTCAAAGTCGTGGCCGGAATCCATTGGGAGGCCCTAAAGCTCTGGATCAAGCGCATTGGATTTCGTCGACGTCCGGCGCCTCCTGGGCGCGCAGCGACGATCGTGCCTGCAAGAGACGTTCTGGAGTGATCGAGATGGTTACGGGCCGCCTGTACCCGACTTCGTTTCCAGCATCTTATTGCTAGCAGTGTTTTTGGCGTTATTGGAGAGCTAATCTTTGCGCTGCAGTCGTGTCGTCGCTGAGACAAATTGACCGAAGCCGATCTAGGGACTGCAATTTAACAACTCTAAAGCCGTCCTAAAGGGTGCTTACTTTGGAAAATCCGAAACCATCAGCAACAACGATCAAAATATTTGACAAGAAGATCAAGTTCAAGAACTGCCAGAACCGCATAATGCTGCTTAGACCACAACCAGGTGACGTGTGATCGCTGTTGGTCAGCGGAATTCGCCATTTTATCTTGCGTCGCAGAACAATAACTCATGCCGCAGCAGCGCATTATCAACGACCGAGCTCGCTCCTCGAGCTGAAGGGCTCGGCTAAGATAGTCGAAGAACAAAATCAGAGTAATCATCGCTCGACGATGAGCCATCCGATAGCTAAAAAAGCCGGGATTATGTCCTCGGCACAGGTCGACGATATTTTGCCTATGACACGACGCTCATGCCGCGCACGTCTCCCGGCCCATTTGTCTTGCGAATCCGACACAACAGACAGCGCGCGATCGAGCCGCCGATGACCGGATCGACATCGTCGCGCAACGGTGTCAGCACGTTAGCGCCGACTTCGAGCACGCCGGCCACCAGGTCGGTCGCGCCGGGCATATACCAAAGGCCTTCGGCATTGACGACGCGCGGATGCATTCCCTTGACGATCGAAACTCTGCGCTTGATGGCCCTATCGGTGGTCGGCGCCTCGACGGTGACCCATTCGCCCGCGACCAGGTCGAGTTGCTTCGCCGTCTCGGGCGCCATTTCCAGAACCGGCCAGGGCCTACGCCGGCTCAGACGCGGAATCTCGATTCCGAGCGTGGAGTAATATTCAATGGACCGGGTGCCGCTGATCAGAACAAACGGATAATCGCTGGCGGCGCCTGAGACGTCGTTCGGGCTGAACGGCGGTTCCTTGAATTCGGGCAGTGGGTCGTAGCCGTTCTTCTCAAGCGTCGATGAGACAAACTCGATCTTGCCCGAGGCCGTGTTGAAACCGGGCTTGCCGTCGCGTCGTAATTTCCCTGACGTGTATTTCATCGGTTCGTCCTCTCGGACGATCACGCTCTTTTCCGCAAACTGATCGAATGTCAGGCCGAGCGGCTGCAGGCGATAGTCGAGTAACTCGCGGTAGCTCTTGAGCGGCATTCTGTCTTCATAACCCATGCGCTTGAGTACCTCGAGCACCGGCTCGGCCTCCTCGCGAGCCTCTCCGCGCGGCTCCAGTGCGCGCACGCGCGCCGACACAAAGTTGAGCCCTGAATATTCTGTGATGGCATCGGATTCCAGATGCGTCGTAGTCGGCAGAATGTAGTCGGCCAAATGCGCGGTGGGCGATTTCGAACAGGTCGGAGACAATCAAAAGATCAAGGGATTTCAGCGCCGCCACCACGGTCTCGGTCTCTTCCAGACCAACAACAGGATTGCAGTCCGTCCACAATGCCTTCACCGGATAGGGCCTGCCGGTGAGCATAGCGTCGATGACCTGGCGCGGATGCGGATAAGCCGAGGTGATCGCCGTCGGTCCGGACAGCAGAGGGAAACGGTCGGCGGAAAGCTGCTGGTCGAGATTCTTGCTCAACCCGGACCCCTGGCTCTGGCCGTAATAGCCTGGCATTCGCACCGCGGTCGGCAGCAGGAACCTGTTGTTGCCGGCTTGATCGACACGTCCAGTCAACGCCGGGAGGAATCCCATGGCGCGCAGCGTTGCAATCGAATTGCCTCCCATGGTTGCGCCGATGAACGTATACATCGCTGACGATCGGGCCGTTGCGAACATTTCTGCGGCTTTGCGGATATCACTTGCCGGAATCCATGTAATTTCGGCGACCTTCTCGGGCGTATAGGCGGCAACGCGCGCTCTGAGCGCATCGAAGCCGACTGTCCAATCGGATATGAATTTCTTGTCGTACCACTCGTTGGCGATAATGACATTCATCAATCCGAGCGCGAGCGCGCAATCGGTTCCCGGACGAACACGCAGCCACAGGTCCGCTTCCTTGGCGAGACGAACCGGGCGCGGATCGACGACGATCGTACGCGCACCCTTCTTGCGGGCGTCCTTCACCCGCTCGTATTTCGACGCGTTGGTTTCCGGCAGGTTGACGCCCCACAGCATGATCACGTCGCAGTCTTCAACGTCGCTGTAGCCAGGATAGGTCAACAGGTTTCCAAATGTGAGGACGTCCGACATCAGTTGCGGCGTGAAGCACTGATGCGAATCGTGCTTGAAGAACGTCGGGCTGCCGATGACGTCGCAGAACATGTCAAAGGCGAAGTATTCCTTCGGCGGCAGAGCCTGCACAGCCACCGCGCGCGCGCCGTGCTCGTCGATGATGGCCTTCAGTCGCCGGGCCATGTCTGCGAGTGCCTCATCCCAGCTCACGCGTTGCCATTGTCCCGAACCGCGCGCGCCGATGCGCTTCATAGGATGAACGATGCGCTTGGGTGAGTTGGTCAGATCGAGCGATGCATTGCCTTTGACGCACAGATATCCCTTGGAGAGGGGATGGTCGCGGTCGCCGCTGATCCTCTTGACCTTTCCGTTTCGATCCTTCTCGACCAGCATGCCGCAACGCACAAGGCACAAACGACACGTGGTCTTAATCTTGGTCATGTTACTCCCCAGATCGCCACCATTCATCGCATTGATCATGCAATCGCGTTTGTTGGCCTTCTTCTGAATTCGACCTCCACAAGGGCGCCATCTGCCTTGACCTTGGTCAAGCGTCACTGCGTATGTTCGCGGCATTTTTCCCAGGTTCGCTCCGATTTCCTTCCGAAAATTATATCCGGGACTTATTGATTAGTCGGGCACAGACATTAACCTCGTAGCTGGCCAGCTGTGTGCGGTTTGAGCCAGTGGAATCGTTTATTGTTGGTCGATGATTGCGCTGCTCCCGTTCTTACTGGCCGTTCTGATCTCGTCAAAGGTTGAGAAGCAGCCTGTTCGCCGAAAACGCGTTGCTCCGGCATCAGGTCGTTTATCTCGACGCGGTCAAAGGTCGGTAACCGTACGGAGCCGTGTAGGTCGCGATTTTCGCGTCATTTTTTCTGTGGTCCTTCCCAAAATTTCGATCCGGCTAGAAATAGCTTTTTGAGCCAGACTCGTCGCAGATCGTCCGACGATGATTTCGGCGCTTTGGCCCAACGACGAATTCGCCAATTTCGAGCGCTGGAATTCGGCAATCTCGATGCTTGGGGGCACAAGACCACCACCATGCTCGAATTCGCGTATGTCCGGTCTTGTGAACGCCGCGGTGAGCGGATCGAGCTGCGAACTCAAGGGTCTTATCGCCCCAGGACACTGTGAGTGCGGCTCGTATTGGGTCGAGTCGCCACGCTTCGATCTTGGCGCGAGCGTCTCAATCCCTACGAGTCAGCATTTTGTGGCCGTTGGGATTACTTGCCGCGTCCCATCCGGTAGGGCTTGAGGATGGCATAGACCGCTTCCTGCATTGGCGTGGCAACGCCATATTCTCGGCCGAGCGCGACCACCTTGCCGGCGAGCCAGTCGAGTTCGAGCCGGTTGCCGTTTTCCAGATCGTTCAGCATCGACGCCTTCATCTCCGGCACGAAGCTCGCCACGATACGTTCCAACTCGGCGACGATATCGGCGGGAAAGACGACACCGGACGCCTCTCCGACGGCGATCGTCTCCTGCATCAGTCGGAAAAAGAAGGCGCGCAGATCCGAATCGACGCAGATCGGGCCGAGCGGCTGACGCGTTGCGGCAGTGGCGCCGGATGTGCCGGAGAGCAGCACAAACTTTTTCCAGGTTTCGAGCAGCATCGCGTCCGAAATCGCGATGTCGATGTCGGCGTCCGTCAGCTGCTGCACATAGTTTGCGAGCAGCGGACCAGCGAACAATGATTTCCTCGCTCATAAGATGGAGGGGGATGTCATGGCGCGCTTTGATTTGAGCGATGTGGAGTGGTCGCTGGTGAAGCCGCTTCTGCCGAACAAGCCGCGCGGCGTGGCCCGCGTTGACGACCGGCGCGTTCTCAACGGCATCTTCTGCGTGCTGCGGACAGGTTCGCCGTGGCGCGACCTGCCCGAGCGCTATGGCCCCTACACGACCGTCTACAATCGCTTCAACCGCTGGGCACGCGCGGGCGTGTGGATCAAGGTTTTCGAGGTTCTGGCGGCGAAATCCCCGGGTTCGATGGCGCTGATCGACAGCTCGATCATCCGCGCCCATCAGCACGCCGCTGGCGGAAAAAGGGGGCGAAGATCACGCCATCGGCCGTTCTCGTGGCGGACTGAGCACGAAGATCAATGCCGCCGTCGATGAAACAGGGCTGCCCGTGCGGCTGATGCTGACGGCCGGCCAGGCCCACGATCTGAAAGCTGCGCCAAATTTGCTCGACGGGCTCAGATGCCGCCACGTCGTCGCCGACCGCGGATATGATGCCTATGCGCTGCTCGCATTGATCCGGGCGAGCGGGGCGAAGGCTCACATTCCTTCCACTCGCAACCGCCTCATCCACAGAACGGTGAACCGGCGCATCTACAGCAAGCGCAATCTGGTGGAGCGCTATTTCAACAAAATCAAGCATTTCAGGCGGATCGCCACACGCTTCGACAAACTGGCGAGAAATTTCCTCGCTGCCGTCGCGCTCGCATCGACAAGATTATGGCTCCGGGCTTATCGAGTTCACGACCTAGCATGGCGGGATCGCCTTGTTGCGCTGCGGCAGCGCGTCACGGCGCTGGCGTCGGCCGCAGACTGCGTCATAATGGCGGCCAGCTCGCATGGCTGGTCGATCCGACGGAGGCAGATCATGGCGATGGCACAAAACCAAAACTTCAACCGTGTTCCAACCAAACTCGACGGCGATCGCGCTGGAATCGCGCGCCGCCATCGTTGCGGACCGCGACGGCGTCATCCTGGAATGGAATCGCGCAGCGGAGGTCATCTTCGGCTATTCGGCGGCAGAGGCGATTGGTCAGAGCATCGAGATCGTCGTTCCCGAGGAGGAGCGGGCCGATCACTGGCGCGGATACCGGCGCGTATTCGCCACCAACCGGATCAACTACAGCCCGGACCATATCCTCGATATCGAGGGCGTGCGCAGGGACGGCTCGCGCGTGCCGCTCGACGCCATGCTGAAGCCGGTGCACGACGCGTCCGGCCGCATCGTGGCGATCACCGCGCTGGTCTGCGTGCAGGAGGTCGCCCCGACCGCCTGAACTGACGGCCGCGCTTAAGCCTTGAGCAGAGAGCGACCACTCCACCACCGAGAACACCGCAACGCCACCGAACGGCGGCAACTCTGTCCGCAACGCTCGGCCGCAACAACGCGCTCACGCAGGTCATCGGATGGAGGTCGGGTGCCCTCCATTCCAGATCGGCACCCGATCCGGAATGTACTTTGACCAAGGTCAAATGCCACTTCTTGTCCCGTCGTATGCTTGTTGTCGATCAAGCTAGTGACCGTGGCTGTGTGGTTCTCATAGCCTCGCGGGGTTCGGATTATCCCTCAACTTGAGGCCCATGTCTCCACACCGGCGGTGATGAAGGAGGAGGGTGCCGATGAAAAAAATTGAAGCTGTCTGCCGCGACGTTTGCCAGACGACCGAATTCGTAACGATTGCAAAGATTCGCTCTCTCCCATGAGGGATCATTTTCGTCGCAAATGTTCTGAGTGTCCGGCCACTTTCAGCACGGCTGAGTTTCGCGTCAGTCGAGTCTCAACGTAGCCTTATTTCGTCGAAGCTCCCGCGATTGCGCGCTGTGTCTGTGACCCCCGAAATACTTTTCCAAACCATTTCGAATTTTCAGCGTAGAGACCGGTTCGAATCTAACGCCCTCAACGAAGATTTCAAACAAAAGTTGGCTTCAGAGGCCAAAAGCACGCAATCTAAAATGCCCTAGCACCAGTCAGTTGTCCCTCTTCTCGGTTGTCTACCGGCTTGGCCGACGTCAGCCGGATTTCGATTTCTCGGTGCCCTCATCAGGCAGGTCGCGCCAAGCCGAATGCCGCGTAGGCTGTGACCGCCACCGCAATCAGCGCGCCGAGGCCGATCAGGGCCAGCGTTACCAGATCCGCCGCCCCATGAAGATTGGCAAAGCTTGCCTGGGTCGTGAATGGCGCCACCGCCATTGCCGCGATCGCGCCGAGCATCCCGATCAGGATCGCACGCCGCGCGGCCGCACCGCGGAATCCGCGTTGCCGTATCAGCGCGACAAGGAAGGCGATCGCGATCACCACGCCCGCGATCACGGCCGGCCAGTACCACGGCCCAAACATGTCATGGGCAATGGCAAACATGCTGACGAGCGAAAAGTCCTTCATGGTTCGATCCCTCCGCGTTCCTCAGGCCAGACCCTGCAACATCGCGGTGTAGTTCGCCTTCAACGCCTTTTCCTTGATCACCCAGGCCAGCCAATGCTCCTGCAGCGGATCGATGAAGGGGAAGGACGGCGTGAGATTGTTGTCGTAGTCGAACTCGACCAGCATGGCCTGGCCGATCCGGGTGATCAGCGGGCAGGAAGTGTAGCCGTTATAGATTTCGGTGCCGGGCTTGCCGGAGATGGTGCCGACCAGATGGTCCACGGCGACCGGTGCCTGCCACTTCACGCTCGCCGCGGTCTTGCCCTTAGGGACGCCATTGATATCGCCGACGCCGAATACATTGGCGAAACGCAGATGCCGCAGCGTCGCCTTGTCGACCTCGATCCAGCCATCGGACGCGAAGGCACCGGACTGCCATGGCAGCGGCGACTTGCGCACCGCCGCCGGCGCCCGCATCGGCGGGATGACGTTGATGAAATCCCATTTCAGCTCGACCGGTCCGCCCGGCGTCGCATAGGTCGCCATGCGTTTGGCCGGATCAATCCGCGTCAGCACGTGACTGAAATTGATCTTGAAGTCCTGCCGGGCGAAAAGTTCGCGGACGCGGGCATCGACTTTCGGCACGCTGAACAGCGTCGGATTGTGCGCGTTATAAATGATCTCGGTCTTGCCGCGTGTACCTTTCCGGCGCAGGTGATCGTCGGCGAGGAAGGTCTGCTTCAGCGGCGCGCCGGCGCATTTCATCTCGGTGGCCGGGCGCCCAAACAATGCGGTCCCGCCGGTTTCGCAAAATGCCGCAAGCGCGGCCCAGGACGCCGCCGCCTGATCGGGTCCGGCATAGATGCTTGCGATGCCGTTGTGCCCGATAAGATCGCGCGACATGCCTTCGATCGCCTCATAGTCGAGTGCGAGGCCGGTCGCGACGACAAGAAAGTCGTAGGGCAGGGTCGTGTTCTTGTCCGTCACCACCTTGTTGCCGACCGGATCGAATTCGGCGACGCTTTCCTGCACCCAGCGCACGCCGGAGGGCACGAAGTCCTTCGTCGCGAGCTTCACATAGCCGGCAGACTTGAGGCCGGCGCCGACGAGCGTGAAGCCGGGTTGATAATTGTGTTCGGCTCGCGGCTCGACCATCACGATGTCGGCGCCCTTCAGCCGGTGCAACAGCCGGGATGCCACCGTCAGTCCGGCGGCGCCGCCGCCAGCGATCACGATACGGGCCTTGGTATTAATCGGCGCCGCGGACACCGCCTGCGGTGCGGCCGCCGCGAGGGCCAAAGCCGAACTGCCGCGCAGAAAGGCGCGCCGGTCGAGCCCGCTCAATGTTGAAGTAGCGATTGGACTCATTGCACTTCCTCCCAAACCGGCGGCTTGGACGATCGTCCCGCCGCTTTTGATATATTCAATAAATTGCAACTGCTCATCTTCCTTGAACTTGCGGGCGCTCGAAAGCAGGCCCGGTCTTCAGGCCAAGCTTTTGGAAGACGATGGCGGCTGGACAGAAGCCGGTGAATGCAGCCTGCAGCAGGTTCAAACCCACGAAAGCCGTCAAAACTAGCCAATAGGGATGAACCAGCCAGGCGAGGACGAGGCTCAGTAGCACGATGCTGCCGGCAAGAGCTGAGAACTGCACGATCGACGTTCACGGATGAAACTCCTGTTTTGAGAGCGGTATTCCCGACCGGCTGGACGCCGGGATCAGCCACCGCATCGACATTGACAATGTATTCATATATTCGTATATTTGCAAGTATGAAAATAAAGATCGAAGAGATGTTTGCTGCTGCAGACGAGGCTTGCAACCTGCTGAAAGCCCTCGCCAATCCAGCACCGCCTCGCAATCGTATGTCAGCTCAGCGAGAAGAGGCGCTCGGTCGGTGAACTGGCGGACTTGCTGAAAATCAGGGTTTCGACCGTGTCGCAGCATCTTGCGCTGTTGCGACGTGAGGGCCTCGTGACCACGCAACGCGATGGGCAGACCATCTGGTATTCGATTGGCAGCGTCCCTGCGCGAGAGATCATTAACACGCTCTACCGGACCTACTGCCGCCCGGCAGCCACATGTTCTCCGGCCGGACGCAAGCGTGCCCGCAAGACGCCGCGCCGTTCGCTTGCGCCATATCAATGATCGGGGCCGTTTCGTGGGTGAGACCGCGCAGGAGGATTTTCAATGATTGCCTTGCGCTACGGTTCAGTTGCTTTGGCCCTGCTTTTCGCTTTGGTGCGGGCGGCGCTTTCTCAGGAGACATTTGTTGTCAAGCCGAGAACTCTGGCTGACGAAAAGGCAGTGTTCGCCACGGTTGAGAGTTCGAACGTGGTTCCTGCGCGAGCACGCATTGGCGGGACGCTGGTGGCGCTCGCTGCAAGAGAGGGGGACTGCGGTCGCGCAAGGGCAGGTGGTTGCGACGGTAGGAGACGAAAAGCTCGCGCTGCAGATGAAGTCGCTTGATGCGCAGATCGCTGGTCTCGAAGCCCAGTTCGCTCAGTCGCAATCCGATCTGACCCGGGCCCAAGAGCTTTTCGTACGCGGCACCGTTTCCAAGACACGGGTGGACGAGGTGCAGACGGCGTTCAACGTCGTGTCGAATTTATTAAAAGCGCGGGTTGCGGAACGCTCGGTTCTTCAGCAGCAGGTCACCGAAGGCAATGTGCTTGCGCCCGCTGTCGGACGGGTCCTGAAAGTGCCGGTGACGGTGGGCACGGTCGTGCTGCCGGGGGAGACTATAGCGACCATCGCGGAACGAAACTACGTGCTGCGTCTGCGCGTACCGGAACGACATGCTCGCTTTCTCAAAGCCGGCGATCCGGTGCGGATCGCCGGCGAGGAACTCGGTACGAGCGGCGCGCAGTTTGGGACAATACGGATTGTCTATCCGCGGATCGAAGATGGCCGTGTGATTGCCGACGCAAACGTTGCCAACCTTGGTGACTATTTCGTTGGCGAACGAATTCGGGTGTGGGTGTCGGCCGGCGAAAGACCGGGCATCGTGGTGCCCGGCTCGTATATCATCACGCGCTTCGGTATCGACTATGTGCGTCTCCGGAACGAGGCTGGTGCGGTGATCGACGTTCCGGTTCAGCGAGGGCGCGAATTGCCGCGTCCCGACATGACGGATGCGCTTGAAATCCTGTCCGGGCTCAAAGCTGGCGACGTGCTGGTGCGGCCATGAATCTCGGTCTTTCGGGTCGTCTCACCCAGGCGACGATCCGCTCGCCCCTGACGCCGCTTTTTCTGCTGGCCGCAATCGCGGTGGGGTTGGTCGCCCTGATCACCATCCCGCGTGAGGAGGAGCCGCAAATCAGCGTTCCTATGGTGGATATCCGGGTCAACGCCGATGGCTTGAAGGCGGTCGACGCGGTGCAGCTCGTGACCAAGCCGCTCGAATCCATCATCAAGGGCATCGACGCGGTTGAACATGTTTACAGCCAGACCGTGGACGATCGCGTCATGGTGACTGCGCGTTTTCTGGTCGGTACCAACGCTGACGATGCCATCCTGCGTGTGCACGAAAAGATACGCGCCAATCTCGATCGCATCCCGGTCGGGATTCCCGAGCCTTTGATTGTCGGCCGCGGTATCAATGATGTTGCGGTGGTGGTGCTCACACTGTCGCCCAAGCCGGAGGCGGCTGCGCGCTGGACCGATAAGGACCTATATCAGCTTGCCGAAGAGTTGCGTGCCGAGCTGGTTAAGACCGATAATGTGGGTTTGACGTATATTTCCGGCGGCAATCCGCAGCAGATCCGGGTCGAGCCGGATCCGGAGAAGCTTGCATTGTTTAACGTGACCTTGCAGCAGCTCGTTGCCAAGGTGCGCGGCGGGAACCGTTCGTTTCAGTCCGGCCGGGTGCGCGACAGCGATGGTATGCGCGATGTGACAGCCGGACAGACGCTCGCGGGAACTTCCGATATCGGCCTTTTGCTGGTTACGACTCGCGACAACCGTCCCGTCTATGTCCGCGACGTGGCATCTGTCGTCATCGGCCCAAGTCCGGTGGAGCATCGCGTCTGGATGGAAAGCGCTGGCAAGGACGGCGACTGGCAACGGGTGCCTGCCGTAAGCGTTGCTTTCGCCAAACGCGCCGGCGCAAATGCCGTGGTGGTGGCGGAGCAGTTGCTGGAACGGCTGCACAATGTCGAGGGAGGACGGCTCGTCCCGTCCGACATTAATGTAACGGTAACACGCAATTACGGTGAAACGGCCAACGACAAGGCGAACGAGCTCTTGTTTCATCTTGGTCTCGCAACCTTGTCAATCGTGGTCCTGATCGCCCTTGCGATCGGCTGGCGCGAGGCGTTGGTTACGCTCGTCGTCATTCCTACCACGATCCTGCTCACGCTGTTCGCGGCCAAGCTGATGGGTTACACGATCAACCGCGTCAGTCTTTTTGCGCTAATTTTCGCCATCGGCATTCTGGTCGATGACGCCATCGTGGTTGTAGAGAACATTGCCCGTCACTGGGCCATGAAGGATGGCCGCTCGCGCGCGCAAGCGGCCATCGAGGCCGTGGCAGAGGTCGGCAATCCCACTATTGTCGCCACCTTAACGGTCGTTGCGGCGCTGCTGCCGATGCTCTTCGTTTCGGGACTCATGGGCCCGTATATGGCGCCAATCCCGGCCAATGCGTCGGCGGCCATGTTGTTCTCGTTCTTTGTCGCCGTGGTGATTGCACCTTGGCTCATGCTGAAGCTTCATCCGCAGGACCGCGCCGCACACGAGCATGAAGCTGCGCATGGCGAGGGCTTTCTGGGCCGGTTGTATCGGCGCATGGCGGCACCGATTGTGCGCTCACGCAAGCGAGCCTTGGTATTTTTGATTGCGGTTGGCGTTGCAACGCTCGCGGTATGCCTGCTTTTTCTGACCAAGACCGTCACGGTCAAGCTGCTCCCGTTCGACAACAAGTCGGAATTGTCCGTCATGGTCGACCTGCCGGAAGGCGCGACACTCGAGGATACGGAGCGGACCCTGTTCGCGATCGCAAATGTGGCGCGCCAATTGCAGGAAGTTCGTTCGATCGAGAGCTATGCCGGAACGCCCGCGCCCTTCAATTTCAACGGGCTGGTTAGGCACTATTATGTGCGCGAGCAACCCGAATTGGGCGAGCTTCACCTCAATCTGGCCCCGCGTAGCGAGCGCGGCCGAGCCAGCCATGCCATCGCACTTGATCTCCGGGAACGCCTGAAGACGGTGACGCTACCGGCCGGCACGGTCGCCCGCGTCGTCGAGGTGCCGCCAGGGCCGCCGGTGATGGCGACCCTGCTGGCCGAAGTCTACGGTCCCGATTCGGAAAGCCGCCGCGCAGTTGTCGCCGAACTGAAGAAGATATTCGCTTCGGTGCCTTATATTGTCGACATCGACGATTCGATCGGTCAGCCGCGTCCTCGGCTGAGGATCTCCATAGATCAGGATCGTCTGGAGTTCTTCGGGGTCGAGCAACGCGACGTCTACGACACTATCCAGGCCCTGTTTGGCGGCACAAATGTGGGATATTCGCACCGCGGCGAGGGGCGCAATCCGATCGAAATCGTCGTCCGCCTACCCAAACGCGATCTGGCCTGGAGCGAGCTGCTGGCATCGACGCCGGTTCCAGCGAATAGCCTGCCCGGCAACAAAACCGTGGTCGAGCTCGGCGATGTCGTGCGCGTAACAAAGGAACTGGGTTCACCAACCATATTCCGGCGTGACGGCCGCTTCGCTGACATGGTGATGGCGGAGCTTGCGGGTGCCTATGAAGCACCGATCTACGGGGTTCTCGACGTCAATAAGCGCATCGATGGTCACGACTGGGGTTCGCTCGCCAAGCCGACGATCCGCTTCCAAGGGCAGCCGGAGAATGAAGGCAAACCTGCGATGCTTTGGGACGGCGAGTGGGAGATCACCTATGTCACTTTCCGCGACATGGGCGCGGCGTTCATGGTGGCAATACTCGGCATATATATCCTGGTGGTAGCTCAGTTTGGTAGCTTCAAGCTTCCGCTTGTAATCCTCACACCGATACCGCTTACCCTGATCGGTATCGTGCTCGGACATTGGCTGTTCGGCGCGCCATTCACTGCCACATCTATGATTGGTTTTATTGCGCTTGCTGGCATTATCGTGCGCAATTCGATCCTTCTGGTCGACTTTATCAGACATAGCAGTGAAGCCGGGAATCAGACCTTGCGTGAGATATTGCTCGAGGCCGGGGCTGTCCGTTTCAAGCCGATTGTTTTGACTGCGCTCGCCGCGATGATCGGCGCGGCGACTATCCTCCTCGATCCAATCTTCCAAGGACTTGCAATTTCGTTGCTCTTTGGTCTTGCCTCGTCGACATTGCTGACTGTTCTAGTGATACCCGCCATTTATGTGGTGCTGCGGAATGCGGACGAGGAGGTGAGTCAAAGCCAAAAGCCGCAATAGATGACGCTCGCGCAACTCGTGTTTCAAGCTGATCGATCAGTATAGAGTGACTCATGCAATGCGCGTCTCGTATCCGAAGACGTCAAAGGGAAACACACACCTCAAAATTACGTTGCGACTCCCAGTCTGCACATTCACAATTCGCAAGATCGCTGTGACTGTCAACATGGGTTTGATCGACCATTCATCGGCGGCTCGCCGAGGAACATCACGTAGGAGTTTCTTTCTCAGCATGGTTATAGATGATCTTGCGCCAGTATGCCGCGCAGCAATCTTATCGGATCGGGTCCTGGTGCCTTCGAAACCTCGATAAATTCGATTGCGTCCAGCCGACGCTCGCCGCCCCTCGACAACTCCAGCTTCTTCGGTGAGGACCGGATGGACAACCTATTGAAAGCTCACAGCTAGGCACAGTCGCAGGTGTGGCAGAATGATGTGATTTCAGTTTGCATCATATCCTCCCTTCGATCTTAGCGACGCCATGCCACCACCACCGAAACCCCGCGGAGGCCAAAAGCAAAAGCGCTGGCGGGGAGGGCGGCTCGATCGGAGAATTGCATCAAGTCTTGTGAATGCGGCGCATCAAGCTCATAGCGTTCAAGAAAGCGCGCACCTCATAAATCAATTGCTCGACATCAAGCGAAATCTCGATAGCTTTGCTGATGTTGCCGGCATCGACGCAGGCGCTAGCCGCTTTGGGGTCTCGGCCGCCTCTTCGAACCGACCGCAAATCTCGGAAATGCGGGCTTTCAGCGTGGTTTCGAGTGTTGCGACGTACATGGCGGCGGTTCCTTTCGCCACCACGTCAATTGACACTCAAGCCCGTGATCGTCGCAAAGGCAATACCAAAAAAAACGCAATCATTGAAGAGACGAGCATGATGGGGAAGACAACATCATAGCTGTTCGTGGAGTTGAAAATAGCGGAGCCGAGATAAGCGCCGGCGCCACCGCACATATGATGCACCAATGTAATCAGGCCGGTAAGCGAGCCCAGATGACGCAGCCCGAAGTGTTCCGACACAAACATTATCGTAAGAGGGGCTGTCACCAAAAATGTGACGCCGAACGCAAGCGCAAATATCGCGACGGAAATCGGCGATTGGTCCAGCATTAGGAGTCCGAAAGCGAGTATGCGTATGACAAATGAGGCGGCCGTTGGCCACACCGGACCCAAACGATCGCTGATTGCACCTGTCGCGAAGACTCCCACGAGTGCCGTCAGACCCATCACAGCCAGAAGATTGCCTGCAACGAAAGTGCCCAGCCCGCGGTCCTGAGCAAATGCAACAACGTGAGTTGACACGAAAAAGTCGTCGAAGCCGCAAATCGCATAGACGGCAAGGAGCAGCCAGAATTGCCAGGTTCGGGTTGCCTCTAGGATTCCCATGCCGCCGGATGGTCGCGCTTGAGTCGGACCGACTTGCGCTTTTGGGATTGCCCAGAGGACGAGGGGGACGAGCGCCAAATGGACTACACCAAGCAGTACAAACACGGTTTGCCAGCTCATTGTGACGAGTACCGCTGCCAGCGCCGCGATCATCGTGAGTTGGCCTAGGCTGAGGCCGGATACTACTACGGAATTGGCCATTCCGGTTCGATTGGGGAACATCCGGGTCACCATGACGCCGACCGGGATAACGGATGCCGCGCCGTTGCCGATGGCAAAAATGATGCCGTACAGGAGAATCGCATGCCAGGGTGCCGAGATAGCACCCATGAATCCGATGCCCACCGCACTGATCAGCGTTCCGGCCACCAGAATCGATCGCGGACCTTTACGGTCCGCGAAATAGCCCGCAAGCAACATCGCGATCGCCGAGACGACCTGAAACGCCGCAACTGCCAAGCCTAGATCGCTGCGATCCCAGCCAAAGTGGTCGACTATGGGTTTGAAGGTGAGGCCGATCGCAAAACGCGCGCCGCCCCCGACAAATAGGACCAGAAAGCCAGTTAGTAACGCGAGCGCTGTTGCCGCGGTGATGAACGAATTCCGAGGCACGCTTGCTCACCAATTGTAAGATGTTCGTCCGGCAACGCGAATCATGGTCCCTGCAGGGATAGCGGCATCCTGTCGGGTTGGCGATGAAAAAGCATCGTTTTCGCCAGTGTGAGACGATCGGGGATGATGCCGAGGTGGAAAGTGAGCGATTTTTTTTTATTTGCTCTCTCATCAGGTTGGGTAATCGATCCGCAGCTTGCGTGTAGAGGGCTTCGCCGCTCCTGGATGTTTATTAGCGCCTCGTATCAGTGCTTGTCGCGCCAAATAGCTTGCTGAATATTGCTAAGATCAGAAACTGCGATGCATCGTCTTTCGGTTTCTTCAAGATAATCGCTCACAGATCGTTGGCGATATTTTTCTGCCATTGACCTCAACCTTGATGCGCTGGAGCGATAGTTAGCCTCGGCGCCGAAGACTCCAGTCAATACGATCCAGCTTATTCGGCTCAGAGCACGATGCAGCGCGATCACATAATAGGACGGTCGCATGATCGCAATTTTCGAAGGCAAGCGGCATGCGAACTCTACGGCGCGTTCTTGAACTCGTAGACTTAGCGGTACTAATGAAAAAACCTTAGCACGTAAGTTTGACGCGCGCGTTAGGAATTGAATGCACTGAAATATCACCTTGACATCACTGATTTAGCAAGCGAGAATACACGAAATCGCGACTACGGCATCTCGTCGCGTCTGAGTGGGCGGCAGCTTGCTGAGACTGGCGATAGGGGTGTTTAGGAACCCAAAGATAAGGGAGGTTTGAAAATGAAGCGCTTTAGCTTGAGTCTTGCTGTTGCCCTTGCTGCTAGCCTGGCGGCTTCAGCATCGGCGATCGCCCAATCTGGAAAACCCTCCGAAATCGGAATGGGTATCTTTACCTTCACCTCTGGCCCAGCGGCTGCCTACGGAATGCCCGGTCGCAATGCTGCGGAACTGGTCATTGAGAAGCTCAACGCCGCTGGCGGCATCGGGGGCGTAAAGATTAAGCCGATTTATGTGGACGAGGGCCAGGGCACCGACGGAGTGGTGGCGGAGTTTCGTCGGCTTGCTTCGGACAGCGGCAACCAGGCCATGATCGCCGCGCTGTCAAGCGGCAACTGTCTGGCGCTGGCCCCAATCGCTGAACAACTCAAGATGCCGACCTTCATGTGGAATTGCGACACGCACCAATTGTTCCTGAAGGACAAGTATCAGTACGTGTACCGCACCAACAGCAGCACGATTCCGGAATTCATCGCATCCGTGCTGTACCTGCTGAACACAAATCCGAACATCAAGACCGCAGCGATCATCAACCCCGATTATGCCTTCGGCCGGGATGCTGGCCTGATTTTCAAGGAAACGCTGAAAGCGTTGAAGCCGAATGTTGAAATCGTCGCCGAACTTTATACGAAACTCGGATCTCCGAGCTTCAACACGGAAATCTCCCGACTTGCCGCGGCCCAGCCAGATGTCATTTTCTCCAATCTGTGGGGTGCGGACCTGGAGAACTTCGTCCGGCAGGCAGCGCCGCGCCAGTTGTTCAATCGCGGTCAGGTCATTCTGGCACTCGGCGAATTGGTGCTGCAACGGGTCGGAACTATGCTTCCCGACGGCGTCATCGTCGGTGTGATTGGCGACGGCTGGTGGAAGTCGCCGCATGCGCAGGCCAACCCTCAGACCAAGGACTTCGTCGAGAGCTATCGCAAGCGCTACAACGAGTATCCGGTCTTCCCGTCGTTCAAGATGGCGAACACCCTGTATGCGGTGAAGGCGATCTATGAAAAGGCGCTCGCCGCCAATAAAGACCGCTGGCCCACCCGTGAAGACCTGATCGCCGCGGCCAAGAACCTCAAGACGGAAACTTTGACCGGCAGTCTTTCGCTTCGCGAAGACAATGACGGCCTCGTCGATCAAATCGTCGGCGTGACGGTGAAGGATCCGGCCTATCCGTTCCCAGTGATGGGGCAAATGGTTCGCTACCCGGCCACCCTCGTGACCCCTCCGGTCGGCACCGATCCGATTGCATGGATTGCAAAGCTCAAGCCGGATATGTTGACGACCTTGCCGAAGCCTGGCTCATATAAATAGACGCGATGGTCTCCGCTTACATACCTCTGATTGTCGACGGTTTGGCGGATGCAGCACTGATCTTTTTCGTCGCGGTTGGGTTGACGCTTGTCTTTAGCGTTATGCGGATACTCAACGTTGCGCATGGAAGTTTCTATGCGCTCGGGGCGTATGTCAGTGTTGTCATCGGCCTTTGGTTGAGCGGGCGCGGCGGGCATGCATTGAGCCTTGCCGCGCTCGTGATCAGCCCCGTTCTGATCGCGGTGCTGCTCGGGCCGCTGATCGAGCGGACACTGCTGCGCTGGACCTACGGGCGATCGGAGGCATTGCAGATTCTCGTCACATTCGGGCTTTTCCTCATTCTGGAAGACGCCCAGAAACTGATTTTCGGCGTACAGCCCTACTCGTTCGACGCGCCAATGCAGATTCTCGGCATCAGCCAGATCGGCGGGATCGTCTACCTCAATTATCAGCTCCTGCTGATCGCGATGGCGGTCGTCGTGGCGGTCGGATTGCGGTTGATCCTCAAGCATACGCGCATTGGCAAGCTGATCGTGACTGTGGTTTCCGATCAGGAACTCGCGCAGACGATCGGCATTAATTCCTCACGAGTGTTCATCCTTGCATTTTCAATCGGCGTGTTTCTTGCCGCGCTCGGTGGCGCCCTGGCCTCGCCGACCGTCGGGGTCGCGCCCGGACTGGGCTCCGAGACGATCGTGCTGGCATTTGCCGTGGCCGCAATCGGCGGGCTGGGTCAGATCGAGGGCGCCGCGCTTGCTGCGATCCTTGTGGGGCTCACGCGGTCGGCGGCGATCTATTTCGCACCCGAGTTTCAACCGGTGGCGCCCTACCTTGTTATGCTCGCAGTTCTTCTGGTGCGTCCCTATGGATTGTTCGGCTCCGTCGGCTTGAGGCGGATCTGAAATGGTTCTTCGTCACATTCTCGCTCTCGCTGCCGTTGCCGCCGTGCTGCCGTTGTTCGTGCCCTGGCTCGGCTTTGTCTTCGTGCTGGCGGTTGGGAAAGGGCTCGCTGCGCTCGGCGTCGCCATGCTGCTGCGCGGCGGACTGATTTCCATCGGGCACGCGATGTATTTTGCGATCGGCGCCTATGCCACGGCATTCCTCATGCGCAACGGCGGCGTCAACGACCTGCTGCTCCTGCTGCTGCTGTCGACATTGATTTCGACCCTTGCCGGCCTGTTCGTCGGTGCCTTCATGGTGCGCTATCGCGCCATATTCTTCGCCATGTTGAATCTCGCCGTTTCGATGGTGCTCTTCACCTTGTTGTCAAAAATGTACCACCTGACCGGCGGCACCGACGGGCTGCGCGTTGCAACGCCGACGCTGCTCGGATTTGAACTCAGCCGGGCGCAATTCAATCCGATGTTGCAGTACGGGTCGCTGCTGCTGATGATCGCGACCGCGCTGATCGTCGACCGTTACCTGAAGAGTCCGCTGGGCGAGGCGCTCAGTGCGGTTCACACAAACGAAGTGCGCCTGGAGTATCTCGGCGTGTCCGCGCGCCACGTCATCCTGATCGCCTACACGGCGTCGGCGAGCCTGGCGGGACTCGGTGGCGCGGTAACGGCGCTCGCCGTCGGTCATATCGTTCCCGAACTGTCATACTGGACGATTTCCGGACAACTGGTTCTGATCGCCGTGCTCGGCGGGATCGGCGGGACGCCGGGCGCATTCATCGGCGCCTTCTTTTTGGAACTGGTTCGCACCTTCGCGGTCGGATTTGCCGCCGATGCCTGGAATGCGATCATCGGTATCGTGCTGCTCATCGTAATCTTCTTCCTTCCGGAAGGACTTTACGGCCTGTTCCAGCGCCGCAAGAAGCGGGGCGCGGCGATATGACACCAATCCTGTCGGTCTCGGACCTTCACATCAACTTCGGCGGCGTCAAGGCCGCCGACGGTGTCAATCTGGAAATCTATCCGCATGAGCTGGTTGCGGTCATCGGGCCGAACGGATCAGGAAAGACGACGTTCTTGAATCTTTGCACGGGCTATATCAGCCCGACGCATGGCAGCGTGACCTTCGAGGGTCACAGGATAACCGATCTGTCTCCACGCCAGATCACGCGGCGCGGCATCGCGCGCGCCTTCCAGATTCCCCAGCTCTTTACCGGACACTCGCTGATCGAGAATGTGATGCTGGCAATCGCCGCGCGCCGCAGCATCTGGCAAGCGATGCGTCCGCTGGCGCAACCGTCGTATTTGGAGGAGGCACGGCGCACGCTTGGGCTGCTGTCGCTGGACGAGGCCGCCGACCACCCCACCGACACCATGCCCGAGGGTATCCGCAAGCTCGCCGATATCGCGATCGCGTTGGCGCTGAACCCGCGGCTTCTACTGCTGGACGAGCCGACCAGCGGCGTCAGCACGGCGGAGAAATTTTCGCTGATGGACAAGATCGTGTCTGTGCTCCGCGCCGAGAATATCACCGCGCTGTTCGTCGAGCACGATATGGACATGGTCGAGCGTTACGCCGACCGCGTTTTGGTGTGGGACTCCGGCCGCGTCATTGCGGCCGGCGCTCCGGCCGAAATCCTGCGCAGCGCCGACGTGCTTGAACGGGTCATTGGAGTCGGCTGATGCTTCGTCTCGATCAGGTTCGGGTTCGCTTTCATGACCAGGTCGTGCTGCGCGGCGTCAATATGGACGTGCCGGCGTCGCAAACGACGGTCCTGATCGGCCGCAACGGTGCCGGAAAAACAACGACCTTGCGCGCGATCATGGGCGTCCTGCCGCTTGTGGGCGGACGGATCTTGCTCGACGACCTCGATATCAGCGGCGTTCCCTCGCATGACCGCGCGCGACTCGGCATCGGCTATGCCCCGGAGGATCGCCGGTTGATTCCGGAGTTTTCCGTGGAGGACAATCTGCTGCTGCCGGCGGTGGCCCTGCGCTTTGCAGCCGTGGAACGCAAGCGCCGGCTGGACGAAATCTTTGCGCTGCTGCCGGAAGTTGCCGGACTCAGAGCGCGGTCCGGTGGAGTGCTGTCGGGCGGGCAGGGGAAGATGGTTGCGCTCGGCCGCGCGCTCATGGCTGGCACGCGCTATGTCCTGCTCGATGAACCGTTCCAGGGCCTGGCGCCCGCGCTTGCGCTCTCTTATGCCGACACATTGGTGCGGCTGCGCAAGAGCCGGCCGGAACTCGGATTGCTGATCACGGAATCGACGCCGCGGCTCCTGGACAAGATCGTCGACAACTCGCTTTTGATCGAGCGCGGCGAAATCAGCCCGCTGGCGCGCGCGGCCGCCTGATTCCGGCGCTTCCTAATGCCGTCAAGCGGCTTTCTTAAACGCCAGTGACGAACTCCGCGCGTCTTCGCACTCAAGCGCCCGCCGCGCAGTCAAACTTACACACTCTTTGCAAGCTTGACTGCAAGCGCGGGCATGACGACGGAAAAACGGTCGTGAGACTACGGAAAGCGTGGCCGGCGCCGGAGTTCGCGGCTATTTCCGCTTGGACTGAACCGACATCACGCTGCCCATCTCTTTTGGGCGCGGCAGGTCCTTGTGTGTCTCCCACACCTCCGCCAGCAATCGCTGGGATTCCTCGGGCATCACCTCGACCTTGCGCGTGGTGAGATCGACATGCAGCGCGAGCTGCTCGAGCGTCGCCATCTGCACGTTCTTCTCGGCGTGCCACATCCGGTGGAAATAATGGATGCGCTTCTCGTCGAAGCCAAGCAACTGGGTGGTGACCAGTACCTCCTCGTTCACGCTCAATTCGCGCTGATAGGTGATGTGGGTCTCGACCGCGAAGGTCGATTTGCCGGTGCGTTGACGATACGGCTTGCCCAACCCAATCAGAGGATAAAACGCGTCTGTCCCGTGATCGAAAATCAGGACGAAATAGGCGACATTCATGTGACCGTTGTAATCGAGCCATTCCTGGAGAACGGGCTCCCGCCATCGCGAAATCGGCGCTTCGAAAGTCATTGCTGGTTCCTTTTTTGATATTGCGAGGTTTTCTGGTTGCTGACGTGTCGCGGCCGACGCCAGATCGCGCGGCGATTTCCGCGACTCGGTCAGGGTGTCGATTGCCGTAATTTGAAGCGCTGGATCTTGCCGGTTGCGGTCTTCGGCAATTCCGAAACGAAATGAAACCAACGCGGATACTTGAATCCTGCAAGATGCTGCTTGCAGAACTTCTGCAGCTCGGCAACGGTTTCGTTGTTTTCGTCCTTGGGATCGGTCAGCACGAGATAGGCGGCCGGCTTGATAAGCGCCTTTTCGTCGGCGCGGCCGATGACGGCCGCCTCGCGAACCTTGGGATGCTCAAGCAGCTTCGACTCGATTTCGATCGGCGAGCACCACATCGCGCCCACCTTGAGCATGTCGTCACCGCGGCCGGCATTGACGTAATAGCCGTCGGCATCGACGTAATACATGTCGCCGGTATTCAGCCATTCGCCGACCATGGTCGAGGCCGTCTTTTCGGGGTTGTTCCAGTAGCAGCGTGCGTTGGATTCGCCCTTGACCCAGAGCGTGCCGACGTCGCCGTCCTTGGCCGGCTGCCCGCTTTCATCGATGATCTTGACTTCGTAGCCGGGAACCGGTCTGCCGGACGTCCCCGGCCGGATGTCGTCAATACGGTTCGAAACGAAGATATGCAGAACCTCCGTCGAGCCGATGCCGTCCAGGATCGGTACGCCGGTCAGTTCCTTCCAGCGGTTGAAGATGGGCGCGGGCAGAGCCTCGCCCGCCGACAGGCAGCGCCGCAGCGACGACAGCTTGCGGGGCGTCTGTTCGAGCGCATGCACCATCTGGCCGTAGAGTGTGGGAACCCCAAAGAAGACGGTCGCGCGCGAATTTTCGAGACAGTCAATCGCCAGCGCCGCCGTCGTCCGTTCCGGCAGCAGAACGATCGTCGCGCCGACCCAAAGCGGAAAGGTCATTCCGCCGCCGAAGCCAAACGAGAAGAACAGCTTGCTGGCGCAGAAGACGACGTCGTCGGCGACAAGGCCCGCAATCCGCCGCCCGTATCGCTCGCTGGTCACGACCATGTCGCGATGCACATGAACGACGCCTTTGGGATTTCCCGTGGATCCCGACGAATAGAGCCAAAAGCAATCCGTCATCGCTGTGGTTGGCGCCGGTGCGAGCTGTGGCGAGGCGGCCGCCATCCGCTCCGCGAGCGAGTTGGCGCCGTCGACGGGAAAAACCACGCGCAGTCGCGGCGTCGTGCCTTTCACGGCGGCGGTCTCGCCGGCAAGCGTCGACGAATAGACGAAGGCGACGCATTCGGAGTCTTTGAGCAGGAACCGGTATTCGTCCTCCTTCAGAAATGTGCTCACGGCCACCGGAACGATGCCGGCCTTGATGGCACCCCAGAAAACGTAAAAGAACATGGGATCGTCGACTGCAGCGATGACCAGCCGCTCGCCGGCCTTTATTCCGAGGTCGAGCAGCACATTTCCGGCACGGCCGACATTCTCGGCGAGCTCGGCATAGGTCACTTCGCCGCCTGCGTGACGCAGCGCGACGGATTGGCCGCGGCCTTCGCTGACATGCCGGTCGATGAACGGGACCGCAACATTGAAGGTGGGGGAGAAATTCAACCTGTTCGGGACCACGCTCTCGTCGATATCGACACAGTGAATTTTTTCGCCCGTGGTCATCCTGTAGTCCCGTTCTTCTCGGCTGGCGGATTGCCAAGACCGGCAGGCAGCTCCGCCTGAAATCGCCGTTGACATGCCCTCCAATGTGGAGGATACAAGAAATATCACAATAGTTTTACAGGTTGCAATAGGCATGTCCACGATGACGCCAAGTTCCGGTCCTGCTAGCGAAATGCGCTGGGTGGGTCGCCCTGTGGAGCGCATTGAAGACGCGACCCTACTGCGCGGGCGAGGCTATTATACCGATGACTTGCCAGTTCGCTCCGGGACCTTGCATGCGGCGATCCTTCGTTCGCCGCACGCGCACGCCGAGATCGTCGGCATCGACATCGCGGCGGCTGCGGCCCGCCCGGGCGTTGTGGCGGTTCTGACCGGCCGCGAGATCAAAGAAGATTCCGATCCATTCCTGATCGTATTGCGACAGCCGATGGATCAGTGGTCGCTGGCGGTGGACCGCGTGCGCTTTGTCGGCGAAGCGATTGCGATCGTGGTCGCCGAAGATCGTTACATCGCCGAAGACGCCGTCGACGATATCAAGGTCGAATATCGAAAGTTGCCGGCGGTAATCGATCCGCTGGCTGCGGTGGCAAAGGACGCTCCGCTTGTTCATCCGGCGGTCGGCTCGAACGTTCCTTCCGACCGTCATTTTACCTATGGCGAGCCGGATCGCTGCTTCGCAGAGGCCGACAAGGTGGTGTCGATTACCATCGATTATCCGCGCAATTCGCAGACGCCGCTCGAAGGTTATGTCGTGGTTGCCGACTATCAGGCGGGCGAAGGCGTTTATGACGTGCTCTGCAATTTCCAGGGACCGTTCACCGTTCATCCGGTGATGTCGAAGGCGCTGCGGTGCCAGGGCGCGCAATTGCGCATCCGGACCCCCGCCTATTCCGGCGGCGGCTTCGGCGTGAAGCAGGCAATCTTTCCATATGTCGTGCTAATGTGCATCGCGTCCAAGCGCATCGGCCGGCCGGTCAAATGGGTCGAAGACCGCTTCGAGCACCTGACGGCGGCGATTGCCGCGCCCAATCGCATCATCCACGCGCAAGCGGCGGTCAAGAAGGACGGCACCGTCACCGCGTTCCGATTCGAGCAGCTTGACGATTACGGCGCCTATTTGCGGCCGCCGATGCCGGGACCGCTCTACCGCCAGCACGGCATCATGACCGGCGCTTACAGCGTGAAGAACATGAGCATCACCAACAAGCTGGTGATGACCAACAAGACTCCATCGGGAATGGTGCGCGGCTTCGGCGGCCCGCAGATCTATTATGGGATCGAGCGCCTGATGCAACGCGTTGCGGTCGAGCTCGGACTCGATCCGCTCGATGTCATCCGCAAGAATCTCATTCCCGCGGGCTCCTTCCCCTATCGGGCGCCGGCCGGGGCCCTGATCGATTCCGGCGACTATCAGACTGCGATCGCGATCGCCGAGCGGGACGGTCAGTTGGACGTTCTGCGCCGCAAGCGCGAGGAGGCGCGCGCGCAAGGCCGGCTTTACGGGATCGGCTTTGCGGTGGTGGTCGAGCCGGCGCAATCGAATATGGGTTATCTGAGCACGATCATTCCCGTCGAGGAACGCAAAAAGGCCGGGCCGAAAGGCGGCAACGTCGCCTATGCAACCGTGCATGTCGACTGCCTCGGAACGGTGAGCGTGACTGCGGACAGCTTGCCGCAAGGCCAGGGCCATGCCACGGTGCTGAGCCAGATCGTCGCCGAGCAGCTCGGGCTCAACCCGCATGACATTCGCTGCAACATGGAACGCGACACCCAGCGCGATGCTTGGTCGATCGCGACCGGGAATTATTCGAGCCGCTTTTCGTCATCGACGGCTGTCGCGGCGCAGCTTGCGGCGACCCGAATCCGCGCCAAGCTCGCGCAGATTGCAAGTCAATCTCTCAATGTAGCGTCAGAGGAAATCGCCTTCGGCGGCGGCAAGGTTTTCGCCAGGAACAATCCCGACAACGCCATCCGTTTCTCGCGCCTTGCCGGCACCGCGCATTGGTCGCCCGGCGAGCTGCCGATCGGTATGGCGCCCGGAATCTCCGAAACCGCCTCCTATTCGGCGCCCGAACTCGAACCGCCGAACGATGCCGACCAGATCAACACCTCGCTCACCTATGGCTTCGTTTTCGATTTCTGCGGCGTGGAGGTGGACCGCCATACCGGCGCGGTGCGGATCGACAAGTACGTAACGATGCACGACTCCGGAAAGTTGCTCAATCCGCTGCTTGCCGAAGGGCAGGTCCTCGGCTCGTTCGGCTGGGGCATCGGTTGCGCGCTTTATGAGGAATTTGTCTACAGCCCGGACGGCAGTTTCCTGTCCGGCACCTTCGCCGATTATTTGTGCCCGACGGCCTGCGAAGTGCCGCGGCCGACAATTCTCCACATGGAAAGCCCCTCGCCCTTGAGCCCGCTCGGCGCCAAAGGCATTGCCGAAGGCAATTGCATGAGCACGCCGGTGTGCATTGCCAATGCCGTGGCCGATGCGCTTGGCGTCAAGGACGTCAAGCTCCCGCTGACGCCCTCGCGCATCAAGGCGCTGATGGGCGAGACTGAACGGCCGCCGCGAACGGCGCGGGCGACGGCGGCATCGGCGCCCGCCGGTTCGGCCGCGCGGCCGGGCGCCAAGACGCTGTCCGGCACCGGCTCGCTCGTGGTACCGGTGGCGCAGGATGTGGTGTGGCGCGCGCTGCTCGATCCGAAGGTGCTGGCGCGCACGATTCCCGGTTGTCACAAGCTCGATCAGGTGGCCCCCAACGACTATCGCGCCGAAGTTTCGCTCGGTGTTGGCGTCATCAAGGGGCGTTTCACCGCCCAGGTGAAGCTGTCCGATCTCGATCCGCCGAAGGCCGCGACCCTGTCCGGCGGGCTCGAAGGTCCGCTCGGCGTGTCGGCGGGCGGCGGCCGGGTGCGCTTCTCGCCGGACGGCGAGGGCACGCGCATCGATTACGACTATGCGGTCGAGATCAGCGGCAAGGTTGCAGCTATCGGATCGCGCATGCTCGACGGCGCCACCAAAGTCCTGATCGGACAATTCTTCCATCGCCTCACCGCCGAATTGGGTGCGGGCGATGGTCCGAGGCTGTCCTGGTGGCGGCGCGTCCTCAAAGCTCTCGGATTCTGAGGCATGAAACCAAGATCGTTTACATACCTGCGTCCGGACAACCTCGACGAGGCGTTACAGGCCCTGGCGCGTTATCGCGACGACGCGCGCGTCATCGCAGGCGGTTTGTCGCTGGTGCCGATGATGAATTTTCGCCTGATCGAGGCGAAGGCGCTGATCGACATCTCCAACATGGCCTCGCTTGCCTATATTCGCGAGGAAGCCGGCGAGATCGAGATCGGTGCGGCGACGACGCAAAGCGACGTGCTGGCTTGGCCGAAACTTTCCGAAGTCGCGCCGCTGTTGAGCGCGGCGATGGTTCATATCGGGCATTTCCAGACCCGCAGCCGCGGCACGGTTTGCGGAAGCATCGCTCATTCCGATCCGAGCTCCGAGCTGCCGCTTTGTCTGGCGACGCTCGGCGGCGGTCGTCGTGCTGAAATCGGCGCGGACCAAACGGGTTCTGCCGGCGAGCGAATTCCAGACCGGTATGCTCGCCACCGCCCGGCAGCCGGACGAGATGGTGGCTGCGGTCCGCTTTCCGACGCGAAAGCCAGGGGCCGGATATGCTTTCGCTGAAATGACCCAGCGACATGGCGACTTTGCGATTTGCGCGGTTGCCGCGGTCGTTTCCGGCAGATCGGTCAGGCTCGGGGTTGGCGGGGTCGCCGGCCGGCCGACGGTACGCGACTGGCCGGAACTGCCGACGCATGAAATCGAAGACGCACTCAACGATTTTGCATGGGATCTCGAAGCGAGCGACGACCTGCATGCGACTGCCATTTACCGGCGGGAACTGGTGCGCCGGCTTGGACGTAAGGTGATTGAGGAGGCCGCACGATGCTCGAACTGAAAGATGGCGAGCGCCACGCCATCACGCTTACGCTGGACGGAGAAAAGGTGCGCGGCTTCGCCGAACCGAGACTGTTGCTGAGCGATTTTCTGCGCCAGGAGCTTGGTCGCCCCGAAGTCCATGTCGGATGTGAACAGGGCGTATGCGGCGCTTGCACCATCATGCTCGACGGCCGGCCGGCGCGAAGCTGTCTGGTCTTTGCGGTCCAGGCGGCGGGGCGCGTCGTCAACACGGTTCGCAGCCTTGGCGACGGCGACGGTAAGTTGAACGACCTGCAGGAATCCTTCCGTCGTCACCACGGCCTGCAGTGCGGCTATTGCACGCCGGGCATCCTTGTTTCGGCGCAAGCCTATCTGGAGAGGAACAAGCAGCCGTCCGAGCCAGAGGTGCGCGAGATGCTGAGCGGCCATATCTGCCGCTGCACGGGCTATGTCGGCATGGTCGACGCAATCCTGGAAACGGCGAAAAAGCGGGAAGGCTCCTCGCAGCCGTGAAACCGCCCGCGAAGCAGCCGGCGTCGTTTCCGATCGAATTCGATTTGCTCTTCGTTTAGATCGGGCGGCGACATGCGCCTGCGGGAAGAAGCGCGATCCGAACGGGCCGGCCTTGAATGCATTTCGGCGAAGTTTCCTCCGGCTTTCGCGGAAAGCGGCCGAAAGGACGATGGGCCGCGGCGGAAACTGGATGCCGGCTTGGCACTCCTGCCGCTGCGATTCGGAAGTCTAGATGTCAGTGAAATATCACCTTGACATCAAGATAGGGTTCATGGTGTCGTTATATCAATTGGCGCGATTTCGGCGGCTGCGGGATCTTGCGGGGTGGTCAGGGATTTGCTGCCGTGCCGGTCAAGCGGAGGACCCGTGGTCGATGCCTGGATCGCGAGGTTGGCGTTCGGAGGCGGGCCGTGCCGGTGGTACGAAGGGGTCGTTACGGAGATGTTCGTCTCGCCGCTGCGCCGTTTTTTGGGTCGGGCCGGCGGGTCTGCCGCGCGTTACAGATCCGAACAAGTTCGTCCCCGAGTGAAGAATAAGAGATGAACGATTGATGGCTGCCCATTCCCTGATCTTCCGTGCCTATCGCGGCAATCGTGTTGAAAATCGCTCGATCGCATTGGATTGTGCGATCATTGCCGGATGGACTGGGCGCGATCCCGTGGCCCGAGAAAAGCATATCGCCGAACTGGAGGCGCTCGGGGTTGCGCGCCCGGCCAGCGCACCAATTTATTATCGCGTCTCCCGCAATCTCCTGACGACAGCCGATCAGATCGAGGTGGTCGGCGAGAATTCGAGCGGTGAGGTTGAGTTCGTCCTCATCCGCGACGGCGGAAGGCTCTGGCTTGGCGTTGGCTCAGACCACACCGACCGCAAGGTGGAAACCTACAACATCACTGTCTCCAAGCAGCTTTGCGAAAAGCCGATCGCCTCGGAATTGTGGGACTTCGAAGAGGTCGTTCCCCATTGGGATTCGCTGCAGCTGCGGTCCTGGATCAAGGAGGATGGAGGACTGCGACTGTATCAGGAGGGCTCGGTCGCCAGCATGCTCGCGCCGCAAGCCATCATTGCCGGGTTCGAGTTGGGCGGCACCCTGCACGAGGGGGCAGCGATGTTCTGTGGAACGTTGGCCGCGAAAGGCGGCATTCGCCCTTCAAGCCGCTTCTCCTTTGAGTTATCCGATCCCGTGCTTGGCCGGAGAATCGCCCATTCCTACGACATCGTCGCGCTTCCGGTCGTCGGCTGAAGGAAAGACCATGAAAAAGCGATCAGCATCAGCGCGTGGTACCGCCGCAGCCGATCGCAAGTCGGCCAGCCCGCGACGAGGTGAATCGCTCCTCGACAAGGCCTACAATGAGATCAAGCACCGCATCATCACCTGCCGCTACCGGCCGGGCGAGGTGCTGAGCGAAGCCGCGATATCGGCCGAGCTAAAGATCGGCCGCACACCGATCCATCAGGCGATCCACCGGCTGATGATGGATGACCTCGTGTCCATCCTGCCGCGCAAAGGCGTCATGGTGCGTCCGGTCAGTATCGATGAAGCGATGGAAATCATCAGCGTGCGATTGGTGACTGAAGGATTATGCGCGCGCCTTGCCTCTGAGCGCGCCGACGACGCAGAGCTGCAACGCCTACAATCGATACTCGACGAATCTGAAAAGGCATCCGAGGCCCGAGACGTCGAAAGGCTGATGCTTTTTGATCGGGAATTCCACGAAACTTTGGCGAATGCCGCGAAGAACAAGGTGCTGGCGGATACATTGCGGAATCTGCACGAACGGTCTCTTCGCTTCTGGTTCATCTCTCTGCGTGACCCGGATCATCATCGCAGGGTGCTGATGCAGCATCGTGCGATCGTCGATGCTCTTCGCAGTCGCAAGCCGGATGTTGCTGAGAGCGTTATGCGTGAGCATATCAATGCGTTTCAGCGCAATGTTACTCATCAGGTTTGAGTGAAAGGGTGTCGCGTCCATGCAGAATCCGAAATTGCACGACGAGTTTAGAGCCATCGATATGGAAGTCGGCTGGGAAACGCCGCCCGGCTATCCTTCGGGAATTCAGCAAAAAATACTATCCGGATCTCTCGATGAGCAAGGCAAGAGCGGGAACCGGTCTCGCCTGCTTCGATTTGCACCGGGCGTGTATACCACAGAGCCGTTTGTTCATGATTATTGGGAAGAAGTCTTTCTGGTCAGAGGCGATCTGGTTGTCGGCAATGACGAGAAGGGCGAGGGCGGTGAGAAATTCCAGCCGCTGACGTATGCCTGCCGTCCGCCTGGCGTGCATCATGGGCCGTTCAAGTCCGTCGGTGGCTGCGTATTGTTCGAAATTCACTACTTTACCTAACGTTGTCGGAGGAAGGACTGCAGGCGTTCACGAAAAGCCTGGTCGACGGTCGACGTCGCAAATGGTCACTTTGTTGTTTCAATGCATAGGATAGAAGCGATCCGGCGAGCTTTGGAAGAAGGCAAGCTCAGCAGCCGCGCTCTTGTCGATGCGTGCCTTGAACGAGCAACGTCATCGGCGGGCGAGGGGGCTCGCGTTTTCATCCACCTGTTTGCAGATGCCGCCCGCGCGGAGGCGGATGCGATCGACCGCCGGCGCAAGGCCGGTGTTTGGACCGGGGCGCTCGGCGGCATTCCAATTTCGGTCAAAGACCTGTTTGACATACGCGGTCTTCCGACGACAGCCGGATCGGTAGTGCTGTCGGATGCGGAACCAGCTTCCGCAGATGCAGGGGTCGTTGACCGCCTTCGAGCTGCCGGTGCGGTTATCGTCGGACGAACGAACATGACTGAGTTCGCGTTTTCCGGATTGGGGTTAAACCCCCATTACGGAACGCCCGCTAATCCGTTCGACCGAAAAATGCGTCGAATCCCCGGTGGCTCCTCATCGGGCGCGGCTGTTTCCGTCACCGACGGCATGGCGCTCGGTGCCATCGGCACCGACACGGGGGGATCGGTCCGTATCCCGGCGGCGCTCTGCGGATTGGCGGGATTTAAGCCGACGGCGCGACGAATTTCGCAATTCGGCACGCTGCCGCTCTCGACATCACTCGATTCGATCGGTCCGCTGGCTGCGAGCGTCCGCTGCTGTCGCATCCTTGACGCGGTGCTGAGCGGCGATGTCAGCGATGCGTGGTCGGCAGCGTCGATTGACGGGTTGCGTCTTGCGGTTCCAACGACGAAAGCATTGGACGATGTCGATCCCCACGTGGCGCACGCGTTCGAACGGGCTTTGGATAAGCTCAAAAAGGCGGGTGCGCGGGTCAGCGACATTGCCGTTCCCGAATTTTCTGAAATCATCAGCGCTGCGAGTACGGCAACGTTTCCTGCTGCGGAGGCGTTTGCCTGGCACCGTGAGTTACTGTCACGCGCCAGGGATCGGTACGATCCGCGTGTTTCCGTCCGAATTGCGCGCGGAGCAGCGATCAGTGCGGCGGATTATCTGTGGCTGCTCAAAGAGCGCACGAAGCTGATCCGGTCGATCCGCAATCGCACGGAAGGATTTGATGCTTTAGTTATGCCGACCGTTCCCTCGATCGCCTCGGCGATCGCCGATCTCGACGCCGACGAGGATCGATATCACACCAGCAACCTTCTGATGTTGCGCAACCCCACTTTCATTAATTTTCTTGACGGATGCGCGCTCAGTATTCCTTGCCACGATGCCGGTACGGCGCCCGTCGGACTGATGCTTGCCAGTTTCGACCACCAGGACCGGAAGCTGCTGGCGATCGGTGAGGCGGTCGAGAAAGTGTGACGGACGAAGCGGTCAGACCTCGGTCGCATTGATCAGCGGGAACGCACTCCGGATTGCAGCCGAAGCAGCGGCGCGCAGAAGGCGGCGATCATCTCAACCGTTTGCGCCGCATTTTCGCGGTGGGGAACGTGGCCGCAATTCTGCATCAGCAAGGTTTTCAAGTCGCTGCGATGCAACTGCTCGGCCATGCGCACCTGGCGATGCGTGCCATACCTGTCGTCGTCACCGCGAATGACCAACGTGGAAACGCGAATATTGGCCAGCTCGGCATTCAAATTGAACTCTGGAAATTGTGGATCGAGCCAGACATTATTCCATCTCAGAAACGCCGCATCGACGTCGGCGTGATAGCGCGAAAGTCGCTGGCGCAAATCGCCGCTTTCGAATGCCACTCTGGCATTTCTGATCTCAGCCAGGGTTTCGTCCTCGACGCAGAAATGTGGCGCGATCAAAACCAGGCCGCCGACGCGCGGATCGTCAATTGTTCCTGCATAGGCGGCAACCATAGAGGCGCCGTCGCTGTGCCCGAGCAAGACGCCGCCTGCAAACTCGATTTCATCAAGAATGCGCGGAAGCACCTTCAGGGCGTGTTGTCTGATGTATTCCAATGG